>CALZGM010000013.1 GCA_945787015.1 uncultured Roseburia sp. | reverse complement strand
AAAATACTAGCTTTTTCGGAGCTTTCGAAGCCTTAAAAGCTATATTTTGTTTCAGTAAATTATTTTCATAACGTAAATTTAAGAAAAAAGAGGAACCCTTATTTTTAAATGCGTTTTGGAATGTATTAGAAACTCTTCATTCCTATTACACTATCAGCGTAATTATGACAGGGATGTCATAATTAGCATTGTGCGGAATGGACTCCGCTACGATGCGGCGCGTAAACTATCGATAACTTATACATAGGAATGTTAGAGTTTCTTATACATGCATGACCGCATCTAAAAATAAAGGTTCCTCTTTTTTCTTACAAATTTACATTATGCCTAAAATAATTTGCTGAACAAAATATCTATTGATGACAAATCATATAATCTGAATATTCCAATAATTGTCTTTCCATTTCCGGATAACCCCATGGGTTCACATTCTTTAAGAGTTTGCTCACATAAGAAGATGAACTATTATCAGCGGGGCTGTTCCGCTTACTGCTTCTTTGGTTATATTACAAGAAAATCGGTTGTTGCATTATATTGTAAATTTATGTACAATTTCTTTTAATTCTTCGATTTTTCCGGTTAATCGTTCACTCGCCGCATATATCTCCTGTGCACTTGCAGCCTGTTCTTCCGAAGCAGCAGATACATTGCTTGTTGAATCTGCAATGCCACATGACATATGATCAATCTCGCCAAAATATTTTTTCACGGCTTGGGTTCCAGATGATAATTCCTGTACAATATTTTGCATTATTTGTGCCTGTTGCGAAATATCAGATACACGATTTACAATAATCTTGAATGTTTCCCCAGAATGATTTACAACTTCGGTTCCTTGTCCTACACTTTCTAATCCCTTTTCCATCGCAGAGACTGCCGCTTTAGAACTTGTCTGTATTGAAGTTATTACCTGTGCAATCTGCGCGGTCGCCCGATTAGATTCATCAGCCAAATTACTAATTTCAGAAGCTACAACAGCAAACCCTCTTCCGGCCTCACCGGCTCTCGCTGCTTCGATGGAAGCATTCAATGATAAAAGATTTGTCTGACTGGCAATCTCTGATATCGTATTAACAATACTTCCGATTTTTCCTAGCTTTTCTTCCAAGTTCATGATTACATTTGAGGTTTCAGCAACCGCAGCTTCAATGTTTTTCATTTGGTTTACAACATCCAAGATCTCTATGCGTCCTGTAGAGGCAGCATCATTGGTAAGATTAATTTCAGTTTGAAAGGAATCCAAGGCTTCAAGAAATGAAGCTACTTTGTTTACCAAACAACTAACTTCATCATTTGCTTCATTTACAACTGACATCTGATTATTACAATTTCCAGCAACTTCTGTACAATTCGCTGCAACCATCTCACTAGCATCTGCTGCCTGATTTGATATAACCATTAATTCCTGTGATTCACTAGACACAAAATTAATAGTTTCATTAATGTTTTCCATCAGTCTACGGATGTTTGCCTGCAATGCTGTTTCTGCAATTGCCATTTGTCCAATTTCTGATTTGTCTTTTATAACCGGATGATTTTTTAAATCGCCTTCAGAAAAATCTCCGGTCGCCATACGCTCAATTTCGTCTGTAAGGTGAATAATTGGATTCGCTATTTTATTTCCCATAAAGATTGCAAAAACTACAAGTAATAATACTAAAACAGTAAGAAAAGCCACAAGCTGATAAATGGACAATTTCATTGCCTGATGTGTTTCGTTTTCATACCCTGCTTTTAATTCATCAATGTTGTCAATCCACACTGCTGTACCAATCACCCATCCGTATGGCTCAAATAAAAGCGAATAACTCATATTCGGTGTTGCAATCGTTTCCCCTGGTTTTGGAAAAGAAAAGAATGCATAACCTCCGCCTTGTTCTGCTGCGGCAATGATATCTTGAATATAATAATTCCCATCCATATCGGAATCATTATATCGATTAGTTCCCTCTACAGTTTCATCGCCTAATTGAACAACATTTATCCCATCAGTTGTATCAATCCAAAAATATCCATTGCCGCTATTAAACCGCAAATTACGAACCATATCTGCCGCCAGTTCCTTTGCTTCAGCCTCTGAATATTCACCATTCAACTGTTTTTCATAAATCTGATTTATTACGCTCCAAGCCAACTCCACTTCATATTGTTGCTGTGCCTGTATATCCTCAAGCAGTCGCTGTCCATACTGTTCTTTTTGCCTTGCATTACTCTTCAATGTATTGCGAACAGAAAATGTCTGAAACCCAACCGCTGTAATAAGAGTTACGCCAATTATGATTCCTACAAGTAGTGTTCTGATAGAATGGATATTTTTCTTTTGTTTCTTTTCTTTCATGTTCTGCGCTGCTCCTTTTCTCAAATTAGATAGAACTATCGTCCTATTTTTAATATTATTCAGTAGTAGTAAAAATCTCAATCATCAATCATTACATATATGTTGCAAATGCAACAAAATTTATAATAATGATGCATTTTTGGCAAATAAAAATTATGCGTTGCGAATTTATTTTTATAATGCTAAATTAGTTTTAAGAATGATTGAGGTGGGTTATGAAACAGGAATCAAGACGTGTAAAAATGACAAAAAAAATGCTATGCGAAAGCTTAATATATTTTTTATCTCAAAAAGATATTTCTCACATTACTATAAAAGAAATCTGCGATTACGCAGATATTAATCGTTCAACATATTATCGATATTATCAAGATCCAATGGATCAACTCTATAAAATTCAGGATGATATAATTGAAGAATTAGATCTGTATGTCAGAAAACTTGAAAAGAATATAAATCATTCTTCGCAAGCATCATTCGTGGACTATGAAGCTTCTATGAAAGAATATCTTGAATGTGTACAAGAAAAAAAGAAAGCCATTCAAATATTAATGAAAGCACTCCCTGATAATGAGTTCATAATAAAATTCGTTGAGCATATTAGGAACAATCTCGTTATTCTATCTCTAAACTCCAATGGTACCACTAGATTCTATGACTATGTTTTTGCCAGTTCCGGATGTATTGGATTGCTTGTTCATTGGCTTACTGTTGAACCTGAGATGGGTATAGAGGCTGTAGCACAGCTTATGGTGACTTATACAAATATTTTTATACAGGAGGAGCCTAATACACAAATTCCCTAATGCTTTCCGTTAGTCTTTGCATAAAAGCCAAAAGCAGTCACATGTTCTTGGTGGCATTGACGAATCTACGTTACACGATACTTATTCTTCTACCGTATCCGGCAATTCCTTATATTCATCCGATTTCTGAAACTCTTCCATAACATCCTGATAAGCCGCAACAATATATTCCTTCATAGGATCCTTGTCGGAAACTCCATCTATGGCATTTGCAAAAATCGTCTGGGCTTCCTCCTTGGAACGACAGCTTTTTAAGCGCTGCTCTAATCCATCACGCATTGCCTGCACCCTGGCTGCCTGCTGATAAAGCGCTGGATATTCAGCCTGAAGAAACCGCATTTCTTCTGCTGTGAGTTTTTTCCCACTTTCCAATTTTGCCATAATTCGATTTAGATAAGTGGTCTTTTCTTCGTCGGTCATACCACAGGCAGGACTTAAAAGCTCAGAGCTATATTTTGTGATTTCAAAAGCATCCATGGGAGTAGGGGCTTTCATTTGCGATTTGCACAATCCGAGACTGGAAAAACGTAAGTTTTCCATAAGATGCATCGAGAAGGAGTCCTCGGTTTTCCCTAATTGAAACAAATTTTTCATATTTCCTAAAAATACTGTCTGCATAAAAATACCTGCCTTTGCTTTACTGTGCTATATATCGGAACGACAGGCAGATTTCGTGATACATTTTCTTTAGACACTTCATTATGATTCATAATGAGGAAAAGCTTGCGGGATAAAAGGAAAATCATTATAATGAATTTTAATATATGCGTCAGGTAAAAAGATGCGTTAACACAAGTGAGTAAGGGAGATTTGATTTCAATGAGTGATTACAAGATGAATACTAAATGTGTGCAGGGTGGTTATACACCGGGGAATGGAGAACCGCGTCAGATTCCGATTATCCAGTCAACGACGTTTAAGTATGCAACCAGTGAGGATATGGGAAAATTATTTGACTTAGAGGCAGACGGCTATTTCTATTCCAGGTTACAGAATCCGACCAATGATCATGTGGCAGCAAAAATTGCAGAGTTAGAAGGCGGTACAGCAGCTATGCTTACTTCTTCCGGACAGGCAGCAAACTTTTTTGCACTGTTTAATATTTGTGAATGCGGAGGTCATATTGTAGCTTCATCATCTATTTATGGCGGTACCTTCAATCTGATTTCCGTGACCATGGCAAAGATGGGGATTGAGGTGACATTTGTGTCTCCGGACTGCAGCGAGGAAGAATTAAATGCTGCATTTAAAGAAAACACCAGAGCGGTATTTGGCGAGACCATTGCCAATCCGGCGCTGACCGTATTGGATATTGAAAAATTTGCAAAAGCAGCACATGCACATGGTGTGCCACTTATTGTAGACAATACTTTCCCGACACCGGTAAACTGCCGCCCGATTGAGTGGGGCGCAGATATCGTAACCCATTCCACCACAAAATACATGGATGGACATGGAGCAGCAATCGGCGGTGCCATTGTAGACGGTGGTCACTTTGACTGGATGGCACATGCAGACAAATTCCCGGGACTCTGTCAGCCTGATGAATCTTACCATGGCATCACCTATGCAGAGCGTTTTGGAAAAGAAGGGGCATTTATTACGAAATGTACAGCGCAGCTGATGCGTGACTTTGGATGTACCCAGTCTCCACAGAGTGCGTTCATCTTAAACCTTGGACTGGAATCTCTTCACGTTAGAATGCCGCGTCATGTGGAAAACGGACTTGCGGTAGCAGAATTTTTACAGGCACAGCCACAGGTAGAATATGTCAATTATCCGGGCTTAAAGGGTAATAAGTATTATGATATCGCACAGAAATACATGCCAAACGGCGGCTGCGGTGTGGTTTCCTTCGAATTAAAGGGCGGAAGAGCAGCGGCGGAAACCTTTATGAAGCATTTGAAACTGGCAGCCATTGAGACACACGTGGCAGATGCAAGAACCTGCTGTTTAAATCCGGCAACTTCAACCCATCGTCAGATGACAGAAGAACAGTTGATTGCAGCAGGTGTACCAAGTGGACTGGTTCGTATGTCCTGCGGTCTGGAAGATAAAGAAGATTTGATTGCAGATTTGGCACAGGCACTGGCGGCAATCAACAAGTAGAATAAAATCCTCAAATCACACAAATAGATGCGATTTGAGGATTTTTTTGTATAAACGGACAAGAAGGAAGTTTTTTTGTACCTTACTATATATCTTGACAAATGTATTATTTGTATTATAATAAATAATACAAAGAGAGGTAGTAAACCATGATTATAAAAATTAACGACATGTCAGATATTCCAATTTATCAGCAGATTCGAAATCAGATTGTGGCTGGAATATCAGAGGGAAAATTAGAACCGGGCGAGCAGCTGCCCACGGTCCGAGGGTTAGCAACAGAAATCGGTATCAATTCCATGACGGTCAATAAGGCATACCAATTGCTAAAGCAGGAAGGCTATGTGTATTCTGACCGCAGGAACGGCGTCTGCGTACAAAAGAATTTTATCCAAAAGGAGCAGCTTTCTAAGGCAGCCATGGAAGAGTTGAAATGTATCATTGCAGAAGCAAAAATCGGAGGAATGTCGAAGGAGACATTTTTACAGATCTGCGAGACAGTATTTGAGGAGGGAAACGTATGATTTTGAATTTTATTTTACTACTTTGCATGTATCCGATGATGTTAGTAGTTTGTTATGTTTTGTATAATTGCGCAAAGCCGCAAAATGGAATGGTGTTTGGCTCGAAGCTTCCGATGAAATATATGGGGGAGGATGCAGTAAAGCAGGTTGTAGGGCAGTTTCAGAAAGAAATAAAACGTAATGCAATCATTGTAGCAATTCTGCCGTTTGCTGCCTTTTTGACACCGTATGTGTCTATACAGATGACCATATGGATGGTATGGGTTCTGTTAGTGATTGCACTGGTGCAGATTCCATATATAAAAGGCAATGCTGCCATAAAAAATATCAAGCGGGAAAATGGCTGGTACCGGGAAGAAAGCATGGAAGAGTATGTGGAGATGAAGGCGGCAGGAGAGATAAGATGTGTAAAAACAGCTCCGTTTATAGCCCCGATGGCGGTTTCTTTTCTGGTAGCAGCTACAGTTTACCTTTTGGCTTTTTTTGATAGCAGTATCGTAAAAGATGCAGGCTATGCGAAAGGGTTTGGTAGTATTATCTTGCTGTTTGCATTGATTAATGTGCTGATTTTTGTGGTTGCACGCTGGATGGATCGGCAGAAAACAGAAGTCATCAGTACAAAGAGTGACGTGAACGTTAACTATACCAGAGCAAAGAAACAAATCTGGAAAGAACTCTGGCTGGCTGCTGCTTGGATTACGACCGGCTATATTCTTGTGAGTGCAGTATCTTTGCTATTGAGGTATCACTTTGAAATGACCATTTTAGTAGGCTCAGTAATTTATGCCATAGCCTTATTAATTCCGATGCTTTGGGTTGTCAAAAAATTCCGGGAGATAGAATGGCTTTATGAAAAAGAGCGTGATTTGGACCCGGATATGGATGATGACAGACACTGGATATGGGGAACCTTTTACTACAATCCGTCTGACCGGCATTCCATGGTAAACAAGCGCGTAGGCGTAGGGACAACGATGAATCTAGCTACACCTGTAGGAAAAGGACTGACTGCGATAGGGGCAGTGGCATTATTAAGTATCCCTCTTATGTGTGCGTGGTTGATTTTTGAGGAATTTACACCAATTTCGCTGTCGATTTCTGGCGATGAACTGAAAGCGGAGCACTTAAAAGTGGAATATGAACTTCAAGTAGAAGACATGAAGGAGATTACACTGGTTACAGAGCTTCCTGAGATGTCAAAGTCTGTTGGAACGGCAATGGATAATCTGTTAAAGGGCACTTTTTATGTCTATAATGAAGGCAATGTAGAGGTCTTTTTAAACCCACAAAACGAGGTATTTTTAAAGATAGAAACAGAGGAAGATACCTATTATTTCGGTGGCAGAACGGACGAGGAAACTTTGGCAGTTTATGAGAACTTACAATAGGAGAAACGAGAAGATGCAAGTATATCTGGCCCCTTTAGAGGGCATCACCACTTATGTGTACAGAAAGGCGTACAACCGCTATTTTGGCGGAGTTGACCGTTATTTTACCCCCTTTATCGTAAATAAAAAGCTGGCAAAAAAGGAGATAGAGGGAATCCTGCCGGAAAACAATCCGGATATGGTCTTGGTACCGCAAATCATGTCCAATCGGGCAGAGGATTTTATAGAGGTGGCAAGGGAGATTGCAGCCTATGGCTATGACACGGTGAACCTGAATCTTGGATGCCCTTCAGGTACCGTGGTTTCCAAGAAAAGAGGTGCAGGATTTCTTGCATGCCCTGATGAATTGGACGTATTTCTTTCAGAAGTCTATGAAAAATGTCCTATGAAAATTTCCATTAAGACTCGAATCGGACTGGAAGCCGAAAAGGAGTGGGAAAAAATTTTGTCGATATATGAGAAATATCCGATGGAAGAACTAATCATTCATCCTCGCCTGCGCAGTGATTTTTACAAAGGACCGATTCGCATGGAGGCATTTGGAGAGGCAATAGAACGGATTAACGTGCCAATTTGTTACAATGGGGAATTGAATTCGGTAGCGGATGCAGAGCAGATAAAAGACACATTTCCACAGATTGACCGAGTGATGATAGGACGGGGTGTTTTAAGAAGACCCGATCTGATTTTACAGATTCGCGGAGAAAAAGTCTCTGAGGAAGATATGAAAAAACGGCTGAGCTCTTTTCATGACGAAATATTTGAAGGTTATCGCAACATCATGTCCGGTGACAGAAATACTCTGTTTAAAATGAAAGAATTGTGGAGCTATATGGGGGAGAGCTTTGAGGGTGCGGATAAATATTTAAAGCAGATAAAGAAAGCAAACCGGTTAAATGAGTATGAAAATGCAGTTGGGGGAATATTTAGAGATTGCCCCATTTCAAAAATTATGGTAAAATCTTAGTACTAATATACTAAATATAATTTATGATAATAGAAAGTTCGCAGAGCGAGCTTTCTATTATACGATTTGGAGCAAGGGACTATGGAGAAAAAAGAAAAAAAATTTGGGGTACATAGTATAAGGGTCCGCCTGATGCTGGAGGTATTCATTCCGGTATTTATCGTGAGCACGATATTAACAATTTTTGCTTATACACAGTTCGGAAAGATTATCGAAGGCAACATGGTACAGGGGCAGACAGAACTGCTGCAGCAGTTGGATCGGGTGAAAAACAACATGTTTGCACTTGCAATCGGAATTCAGATTATTTCTATTGTTGCTGCATTTTTCCTGGCGGAAAATATCCGGAAATCTCTTAACGGAATATTAAAATATGCGGTGGCACTGGCAAAGGGAGACCTTACTTATCGCATTCATGAAAATGGAAAGGATGAGGTTGGGGACGTCTGTCAAAACCTTAATAAGGCTTCTGAAAAAATAGATGAATTAATGGTGGAGATTGTAAACTGTGCCATGGATGTGAGTGCAGCCGGTGAAGAACTCTGTGCGACTACGGATGAAATTACAGGACGCATGCAGACCATCAATGAGGCGGCAGAAGAAGTGCTGTTAGGAAATGAGGAAAATCAGTACAATATTAATAACATTTCCGATACGATGAAACGGGTAGACACAAGCATACAGGAACTTGCAGAGAACGCAAAGATACAGAGCCAGAATGCGCAGCGTTGCAAACAGAAGGCTTTAACTGCGCAAAAATCGGCGAAATCAGCCATTGATGAAAGCAGAGAGATTTGTGACGTACAGCGTGAGAAAATGGAAAGAAGTATCGAAGAAGCCAAGGTTGTAAATGAAATTCGTGAAATGGCAGAAGTGATTGCGGGCATTTCAGATCAGACGAATCTTTTGGCTTTGAATGCATCGATAGAAGCTGCAAGAGCAGGTGAACAGGGAAGAGGTTTTGCAGTTGTTGCGGATGAAGTAGGAAAACTGGCGGAAGAGTCAACAAAAAGTGTGGCGGCTATTCAGGAAACCATTGAAAAGGTTCAGAAGGCTTTTGAGGGCTTGAAAGACAATAGTCAGGAGCTGTTAGAATTTATTGATGCGAAGATACAACCACAAATGGACGGATATCTACAGCTTAGTGAGGATTATTACACAGACTCTGATGAAGTAGACCATCTTGCGGCAGAAATCCTGTCAAAGGTAGATAAGACCGTACCGGAGATTCATCAGGTAACAAGGCTGTTTGCAGATGTCAGAAATACATCGGATGCTGCTGTAGAGAAAACTTCCGATATTCAGGGAAGTATTGAAGGATGTGCCAAAGCGATGGATGATACCAGTGCGACAACAGCAACGCTTGCACAGCTGGCACAACAGCTGACAGATGCGACAATCCGGTTTAAGGTGGTAGAAAATGATTAAGGCAGTTTTATGGGACATCGATGGTACCTTATTAAATTTTGAAGCAGCTGAAAAGGCTGCTATCAATCAGTGCTTCGCCTCACAGGAGATGGGTGTCTGCACGGATGAGATGTTAGAACGTTATACAAAAATTAACCGGAAATACTGGGAGGCTTTAGAACGTGGCGAGTTGACGAAGCCGGAGGTTTTAATCGGCAGATTTGTGGAATTCTTTGAGTCAGAGGGACTTCCGGTGGAAAAAGCAGAAAGCTTTAACGAGGAATATCAGGTGCGGTTGGGAGACACCGTTGTGTTCTGTGACAATGGTTATGAACTGGTGAAAAAACTGAAAGTAAGGGTAAAACAGGTGGCAGTTACCAACGGAACAAAAGTGGCGCAGGATCGGAAACTGAAAAATTCAAAGCTGGATACACTTTTAGATGGTATTTTTATTTCAGATGTATTGGGAGTGGAAAAACCAAACAAAGAATTTTTTGATATTGTATTAAAAGAAATCGGTGACTATCAAAAAGACGAGCTTCTGATTGTGGGGGATTCCCTGACAAGTGACATGAAGGGCGGCAACAATGCCGGAATTTTAACCTGTTGGTATAATCCGAAAAAAATGAAGAATACAAAAAACGAGCATGTAGATTTTGAAATCGAAAATTTATGGGAATTGGAACAAATTTTAGAAAAATAAAAAATCTACTTGAAAAAAATTCTTTTATAAGTTAATATGAGCGTGTTATATGACTGACGGAAATTGTGGAGAAAACCACGTGGAGTATAACAACGAATAAGCCGACCGTCTGGGCGAGAAAGCCTGGATGAGTTGGCTTTTTTTATGCGAAAAAATGTGAGATGGTACATTCATTTTGATGCATTAGATTTAGTACACGACCAGAGCTTGACAAGAAGAAGTCTGTAAGGTATCCTATCATTGTTAGCCGATGCTAACCACAAGATGTAGATGCAATATAGACACAATAACGCTATATTTAGTTTTAGAGAAGAAAGGAAAAGAAAACATGAGAAATGAATGGCGCAGCTTCCGGGGTGGAGCATGGGAAACAGAAATCAATGTAAGAGACTTTATCCAGAAGAATTACCATCCATATGACGGAGACAGTTCCTTCTTAGAGGGACCAACACAGGATACCACAGATTTGTGGGAGCAGGTATTAGAGTTATCAAAACAGGAGCGAGAAGCGGGCGGTGTTTTGGATATGGATACCAAGATTATCTCCACGATTACTTCCCATGGACCGGGTTATTTGAATAAAGAAAAAGAAAAAATTGTCGGTTTCCAGACAGACAAGCCTTTCAAACGTGCCCTGCAGCCATATGGCGGTATTCGTATGGCGGTAAAGGCCTGTGAGGATAACGGATACCATGTAGATCCGGAAGTGGTAGAATATTTTACCACTCATAGAAAAACACACAACGCAGGTGTCTTTGACGCTTATACACCGGAGATGCGTGCATGCCGCAGTTCTCACATTATTACAGGGCTTCCGGATGCATACGGACGCGGCCGTATCATCGGTGACTACAGAAGACCTGCACTTTACGGTGTAGACCGTTTGATTGAAGACAAGAAAGAGCAGTTAAATACTACACGTACGATTATGTATTCTGACGTAATCCGTGAAAGAGAAGAGTTATCAGAGCAGATTCGTGCATTAGAGATGCTGAAAAAATTAGCTGAGATTTACGGATGCGATATCAGCAAACCGGCTACCAACGTTTTAGAGGCAACACAGGCCGTTTACTTTGCATACCTTGCAGCTGTAAAAGAACAGAATGGTGCTGCAATGTCTCTTGGACGTACTTCCACCTTCCTTGATATCTATGCAGAACGCGACCTTGCAGAAGGTACCTTCACAGAATCAGAAATTCAGGAAATCGTAGATCAGTTTGTGATGAAGCTTCGTCTGATTAAGTTCGCAAGAACACCGGAATACAACAATATTTTTGCCGGTGACCCGACTTGGGTAACAGAGTCCATCGCAGGCATCGGTGTAGATGGCAGACACATGGTAACAAAGATGTCTTACCGTTACTTAAATACTTTAAACAATATTGGTGCCGCTCCGGAACCAAACATGACCGTACTTTGGTCTACGCAGCTGCCGGAGAACTTTAAAAAGTTCTGCGCAGAAACCTCTATTAAGCATTCAGCAATTCAGTATGAGAATGATGACCTTATGAGAGTTCTTCACGGAGATGATTATGGTATTGCATGCTGTGTTTCTTCCATGAAGATTGGTAAGGAAATGCAGTTCTTCGGAGCAAGAGCAAACCTCGCAAAATGCTTGCTTTACGCTATCAATGGAGGTGTAGATGAGATTTCCGGCAAACAGGTTGGACCAAAATATCGTCCAATTACCTCAGAATACCTTGATTATGACGAAGTATGGGACGCATACAAGGATATGATGAAGTGGCTTGCAAGTGTTTATGTCAATGCATTAAACATCATCCATTACATGCATGATAAATACTGCTATGAGAAATTAGAGATGGCACTTCATGATAAGAAGGTTACCCGTTGGTTTGCAACCGGTATTGCAGGCTTCTCAGTAGTAGCGGACTCTTTGTCAGCGATTAAATATGCAAAAGTAAAACCAATCCGTGATGAGAATGGTGTAGCAATTGACTTTGAAATCGAAGGAGATTTCCCGAAATACGGTAATGACGATGATCGCGTAGACGAAATCGCAAAAGAAGTGCTTCATACATTTATCGGCTATATCAAAGGAAATCACACCTATCGTGGTGGTATCCAGACAACTTCTATCCTTACCATTACTTCTAACGTATCCTATGGTAAGAATACCGGTGCAACTCCGGATGGCAGAAAGAAAGGTGTCGCATTTGCACCGGGTGCTAACCCAATGCATGGCCGTGATACCCATGGTGCAGTTGCCTCTTTAGCATCTGTTGCAAAATTACCATTCAGAGATTCACAGGATGGTATTTCCAATACCTTTACCATCGTTCCGGATGCATTGGGAAAGGATGAAGAAGGACAGAAAACAAACCTTGTTGCAATGCTTGACGGCTATGTAAAACAGGGCGGACATCACTTGAACGTAAACGTATTAAACAGAGATACGTTATTGGATGCACAGAAACATCCGGAATTATATCCACAGTTAACCATTCGTGTATCAGGATACGCAGTAAACTTCATTAAGCTTACAAAAGAACAGCAGGATGAAGTCATTGCACGTACCTTCCATGAAAGAATGTAGTGAAAGCAACGGGGAAAACAAATACAGGAAATGCACTTGTTCATTTTCCTGTACTTGTTTGACGAGTGCCCAGTATGAGTAACGTAGCAGTATGCTGCGAAGTTACGAATACGGGAAGCTGTGGGAGCTTCGTCAGAAGCGAAGCAGCTGGGCTTTCACTATGAACAACTATAAAGAAAGGAACCCTATGGGATACATTCATTCAATCGAAACCTTCGGAACCGTAGACGGCCCGGGTGTGCGCTTTGTGGTATTTTTCCAGGGTTGTCCGATGCGGTGCGCCTACTGCCATAACCCGGACACCTGGGAGATGGCAGTAGGGCAGCAGATGAGTGCAGATGAAATCCTGCAGAAAATGCTGCGTAACAAGGCGTTTTATACCACAGGAGGTCTGACCGCCACAGGCGGCGAACCGATGCTGCAAATGGACTTTTTAATTGAACTATTTACAAAGGCGAAGGCGGCAGGCGTGCATACCTGTCTGGATACTTCCGGAATTATGTACACTGGGACGGAGAAAATCGAAGAATTGATGGCGGTAACAGATTTGGTGATGTTAGACATCAAACACATGGACGAAGCAGCCCACATGGATTTGACCGGACATTCTAATCGTAACATATTGGAATTTGCAAAGTATCTGGATACAATCGGAAAGCCGGTTTGGATTCGTCATGTGGTAGTGCCGGGGATTACATTTCAGGAAGAAAGCCTTGCAGCAGTCGGTCGTTTTTTAAAAACATTGTCTAATGTAGAGAAGTTAGAAGTACTTCCTTATCATGCACTTGGAAAAGTGAAATACGACAATTTAGGCATGGAGTATCGCCTGAAAGACACCCCGCAACTTACAAAGAAAGAAGCGGCAGAGGCAGAAAAAAGAATACGGGAATTTTGGGGGAAATAGGATATAAAATGTGTAGTCAGTATGATAGATACAGGCTACACATTTTTTGCAAATCATGGAACGGAAGAAACGTAATCAACTCATCAGTATGGATTGTTACGCTTACATGGTTTCTGAAAAAGATGATGTAAATCATATTACTATAATAGAGAAATAGTTGGAAGAAATGGAGTTGTGGTTAGAGGAGGTTTTACGTGGTAGTGAGTGTTGGCAACTTCAAAGTATCTCACACTTGTAGAAATATATGAACATCCACAATTTTTATGATAGAAAAACTACTAAAAATGTGATAATATAATATAGTTAATCTTTCGATTGAAAAGAGCAAGAAAACCGAAGAAAATAAAATGGGAAAATAAATAATTGTTGAAATTGCAGAACATATGTTCTATAATAATACATATGATACATTTATGATTTAATTTTATATGGAGAAGAGGATGATTATTATGGAAGAAGCAAGGAAACATATTAACTATGCATTAGTTGAAGATGTAAGACCGGCAATGTATAAACCAATGAAATACTGGGGGAAAAAACCACATAACATATGGAGTGATTTTATAGAGTGCTATTGCCCAGATGGTGGGACTGTGTTGGATCCTTTTATGGGAAGTGGTTTAGTTGCTTTTGAGAGTTTAATACTTGGGAAAAAGGCAATTACATTAGATTTAAATCCTCTATCAACTTTTTTTGTGGATGTTACTTTGCAAAATTTTGATGAGCAAAAATTTGTACAAGCGGTAAATAGAATTGCAAATGAGATTGAGAATGATGATGTGTATTCAAAGAATTATAAGCGCAAAATAGATGATAAGGAATTGATTATTTATAATTATATATGGTTTAAAGATCAAATAACAAAGATACGGGTTAAGGATGTAAACGGAAAAGAAGTTGCTGATCTGGAACCTAGTAAAGTTGATGACGATTTGTTGGCTGAAATGGAAAATATTGATATGAAATATTGGTATCCAACAGACAAATTACCATTGAATCCATCTATTAATCAGAAATTTATTGATGATTTAGGTGGAGATGATTTTAGCTATTTATGGACAAAGAGAAATTTGTACATATTATCTAAGATGTTCGATCTTATTATTAAAGAAGAAACGACAGTGGTTAATCATTTGCTGTTGGCATTTATTCATACACTCCATTTGGTGTGTAAAATGGTATATCCGAGAACAGAGAAAGGAAATAGAAAATATTCTGGTAGTTGGGGAAGAGCGGATTACATGATTAGAAATAATTCTATGGAGCAGAATCCATTGATTGTGTTTTTGCGTTCCTGTTTTGATAGACAAGGTGTGATTAAAGCTATGAATAATGCAAAGGAACGACTGCCAAAGGATTTTAAAGTTAATATTGTTGATAATCAACATAGTATAAAGAAAAATGTTAATTTGAATTATGGTGTAATGGATGTTGCAGATTTGGGTGACTATATTGAGGAAAAGAGTATTGATTTCATTATCACAGACCCACCATATGGTGGATTGGTTCAATACTTAGATTTGAGCCAAATATGGCTTGTATGGTTACAAAAATATGACAACAGATATCGTGCAAATACTGAAGCTGAAATAACTGTAAAAAGAGGATATGTAGGAAGAGAAGAATATAATAGAAAGTTAGTTAATGCATTTAAGAATATGCATAAAGTTTTAAAAGATGATGGATATATGGTTGTAACTTTTCATAATCAGGAAATGCAAGAATGGAATGATTTTGTTAATGCAATAAGAAATGCAGGATTTAAATTTGATAAAGTTACGCATCAATACAATAAACGCTCAGGTGAATCAAATGTTTCGAATCCATACGGCACAACAGGCTCAGATTTTTATATTAGATGTGTAAAGAGAAGAGATGTGGATTTTACCAATGATCAATCTGAATTGAATCATTTTATTTTACAAAAAACTATAGAAATTATTGCAACTAGAAATGAAAAAACACCATTTACTTTTATCGTAAATGGATTGCTACCGGAAATGCTACAAGCTGGACATTTGCGCCCAGAAGAACCTACCAAGGAATTACATACGATTTTAAATGAGCATGTGGGTGAGAATAAAATTTTTAAAGTGACTGAAAATTCAAATCAAGGAGCTGGAGAGTATTGGTGGTTTAATGAACCTAGTAAGTATATAAATTATCCTAACATATCATTAAGTGACCGGGTAGAAGAAGCTGTAGTATCTTTAATGCGAAGAAAAGTGTCTGTTAAATATGACGATGTTGTGGCAGAAATCTTTAGACTATATCCAAATGGTTTGACGCCTGATCCTAAAGGAATAAGAAAAACACTTGAAAAATATGCAGTACCTATTTCGGGGAAATGGAAACTAAAAGAAGATGTTGTTCGCGATGTTACAAAACATACAGAAATCATATATGATTTAGTTAAAATTGGGAAAAAGAATGGATATAGTGTATTTGTTGGCAAAAGAGAACAGTCGGAAAAATGTTCTAATAATCAGTGCCTGAGAGATGTTATTAATATCACGGATATGACAAGTGTTTATAAGGAGGACATTGAGAAGGAGCGTATTGAACGAATAAATATGATTGACACAATTTGGGTCGAAGGAGATAAAGTTAAGTGTATATTTGAGGTGGAAAATTCTACAAACTTTTCGATGGCATTGCAGAGAGCATCAAATACAAATAAAGAAATTCCTAAGTTTATGATTATTCCAGACAAAAGAGAAATAGAATTGTGTTCTGTTGTTGATCCGGTTTTTTTGAAGCTTTTCAAGGAATATAATTGGAAATTTGTAACATACACTTCCATAATAAGAATGGCAACAAGCAGAAGGGTAGAATTTAGTTCCTTATTGAAAATAAGTAAGGATATAGGAGCGGAATGATGGAGAAAAAAAAGAAGAGACCACGAAAACCTAAAGAAATGGAAAATCAACCGGGACGATATGATGAGAGAAATACATTAAATGATTTAACAGGTAAAGAATGGTTACTTTTAACAAAAAGTTTTTGGGAAACAGAAACATCAAATATCGATAAAGGAGCATATAAGCATCCAGCCCCCTTTATGGTAGGAGATGTCAAGAAATTGATATCGCTATTTACTAAAAAAGGAATGACTGTTTTAGATCCCTTTGTTGGAAGCGGAACAACATTAATTGCTGCTAGCATTTTAGAACGAAAGGCAATTGGAATTGATTTAAACTCTGAATATAAACTCCTTTACAAAGAAAGAATGAAAAATCTTAATCTCGAAGAAACTGGGGAATATATTGTAGGTGACTCATTGGGTGTACTTGATAGCATTGAGAATGTAGATTACATTGTAACGTCTCCACCATATCACAACATCTTGCGTAATACATCAAAAGGGACAAGAAATAACACTGGAAAAGATTATAGAATGTCAGCAAGAGATGGAATTGAATATTATAGTGAATTAGATAATGATTTGGGAAATTTTGAACAATATGAAGATTTCTTAAATGCGTTAAAATCCATAATGAAAAAGGCATATAGGTGCTTAAATAACAAAAAATATACAAGCATAATTATTAGTGATTTTACTGTAAATAAGAAAGAAGTATGTGTCCAGGGTGATATTGTTAGGATAATGAGTGAGATTGGTTTTGAATTCGCAGGGACTACAATTTTGATGCAACCAGTTAAACCATTGTATCCTTTTGGTTATCCATATGCATACAAGATTAATCATCACCATCAAAATATTATTACATTTAGAAAATGTGAATAAACGAGCTAAATGTAAGTTGATTTTTGGTGATTAGAGGAAAGATATGTTCAATGTAGAATTTAAATCAAAGAAACTTTTTGGAAAGATACCGGTAAATAGTGAGCTCAAAGAGTATTATGAACAGATAATAAAGTTATTTGTGATGTCAGAACTTAGTTATTTGAATCTAGAAAAATTGAACGCAATAATAGTACCCGAAGACTTTTTACAGGATGTTGTTAATTTTCAAAAGGAAAAAGGAATATCAAATCCTAATGTCACAAATACAAAAATTGCAAGAGCATTTGGTAAAATGATATATGTGCCTGAGGAACATGGATACTATGTATTTTTAGATGTTGATAAAGCAACATTTATGGTAGAAGATACGATGTTTGATTTGTTTTTTTCGACATTAGAAGAAGCGGATTATGAAAAATGCATGATTGAGAGAAAGCGGGCGTTTAATTTGTTGACCCACGAATTGTCACATGTTGAACTGGAAAGTAATATATCAATCAATATTTATACTGAAACATTGCGAGAACAAGTGATATCCATGTGGGAACAAATATTTGAAGAATATTATGCATGCAGAAGATCATCAGTAATATTTGGGGATTGTTCTATTATTGAACATAATGAGGAATATCTGATTGAAATTGAATGTGAGATAATGAACCAAAGAAGGAAATATAATTGTAGGCAAATTGAGTTAAATAATTTCTGCCAGATATTTCATAAATATGCAAGGATGAGTTTGATACATGTTGTGTCGGAGTTAGGGTGTGTAAATGAAGCGAACACAAATGTTGTTTATGAAAATGTGAAAATAGGAAAATATATACCAGATATATACAATGAGTTTAGTAAAATGTATGAACTGGTATGTGACGAAAAAAAACTTATTATAAGCGAGAAATTGATAAAATTAGCATTTGATTATTTTGCTGAGTTTAGGATATTTATTACTGAAACATATGCTGGAATAAGATATGATATTCCAGTATAGGGCAGGAAAGTCTATTAAACTTCCTAAACGCATCTACATATGCTTGCATATCACCATCTCTGACCGCTGGCAGAATAAAGCCATGGCTCTTACCTTACAAGTATTGTAAGATACACAATATCTGAAGGTTCTTTCAGATGAGCGGAAGAATTGCATTTCTGACAATCAATAGAGACATGGATTTGCTCGCCGAGATTGACCTTGACATAGTTGGTTTCAGGGGTATTTATTGCAAAGACTATATTAATTATAGGTGCTCCTTTCAGGCAACAGTATTCTTAAGAATATATTCAACAAATATCTCAAATTTTGAGATGAGTGTGATAAAAATGTGCAAGATATCTTCCACCATAGAGAAACTGAGGAACATGCTGGATAGTCCATCGTGTAAAGCACATATGCAACATTTGATATAAGGAATCCCTTCCTTCGGGGTTATTATTGTTATCTGGATGACAAAATAGTGAAACAACAAGGGCTTTTATACTTTTGTCCAAAATAAATTTCATTTTGTTGCTACTGGAAAGACTACTGTAGAACTCATCTATGAATATGTGGATGCAGGATTGGGTAGACCAAACTAATCAATTTTTACAAAATAAACAAAGAAAAGTTTTATCGGAAGGGGAAAGATGTCTCATGAAGAGACTCTTGAAAAAGCTTCTAAAGAATGCGAAATCTTTAAAACTCGACAGGACCAAGAGTATGTGTCTGAATTTGATAAACAGACGGAAAAACATTTAAAAGGTGAATAGCACCGAAAGGGTGTTATTTTTGCGCCCTTTTTTACCGATGTAGCATATATAAAAATTCGCATAGATAAATGGGGAGGTAACACTTATGTCATTAACAATTAACGCAAACATGGCAAACTACATAGAAAACGGCACCCTATTTACCGATAAGGGGCAGCAGGAGAACCGGAAAACTTTTTTTGCGGGCAATACCAATCTGGTCAATGACCCAATTGCCGAAAAGCGCAAGGAAGCACAGAAAAAAGCGATGAAGGTTGTGAGTGATGCGTGGGATGCAGACAAAGCCATTGATAAAAGTGTGGAAGATCGAAATAATCATTACAACGACATGCTTGCACGCAAGGAAGAAGCTCAGTCTAACTTGAAAAGTATCAATGAACAAATAGATGCTTTGAAAGAGGAATATGGAATTACGGAGGACAGTAAATATAAGGATTGGCCGGAAGAGTATAAACAGAGATATTTTGAATTAAAAGATCAGGCAGATGCGTTTAAAAAAGAAATCAATGATGCCGACAAGTTGATGAAAGACGATATTGCAGACATTAAAGCAATTGCGTTAGAACGTTTAAAATCAGATCCGATGGTAGATGCGCAGAAAACCGCGGATGCCATTGAAACCGCGGCCAATGAGGAAATCATCGGTATGGCAATGCAGGAAGCAAAAGAGCATATCAATGAAAAACTGGAAGAAATGGAAGAAAAAGCAGAAGAGAAAGCTAAGAAGGAAGAGGAGAAGGAAGAAAAGCTGGAAAAAATCCGTGAAATCAAGGCATTGCAGGAAGCCATCATTCAGGGAACCAAAGAAGCAGTAGCCGAGGCAGAAGCGAGAAGACAGGAAAAGGAAGCACCGGAGCTTCCGCTGGATGAGCTGATGAAGCTTACAAAAACAAATAGTGAGACAGAAAAAGCACAGGATGCGCTGGATGAAATCAAGTACAGCATGAATCTTCTGGAGGCTGATTTAAAGGGAATTAAAGTGGACGAAGAAGTATAAGACCGGAAAACAGAAAGGATTCTGTAAAGTAGTTTCAGGGAGGAACACGGTATGAATTTGACGATACAGAGCATGAGTGGAAATACGCCCATCGGATTGGAAAATGCTACTGTTACCATGAAGAACTGGAAGGATAGCACAGCCCGTGTGCAGAGCCTTAAGAGAAGCAGCTCTACCACAAAAAAGGCGCTAAATTATAATTCAAGAGAAATATCCTCGCAGCTGATGCGGGCTTCGAAATCAAGAAATGCAGCAACCGTTTTAGCAAAGGCAAAAAGCAAGGTCGCCATGCTGCAACGTTGTAAGGGCAGCGGCCAGTATAATGATTCTGAGGTGGAAATTGCCCTAGCTCATGCAAAAAGAATGGTGAAATGCGCCCAGTTAAAAGTAGGTAATTTAAGGCAGGAAGAGGCATTAAGGAAAAGCTGCGAGCGGGAGCTTGCAAGCAGTAAGCAACAGAAGAAAAGCGAAGTGAAACGGCGTGTGGCTCAGAAGGAAAATGAAATGCGCCAAAAGGCTGCCACGGAAGAGCTGCAGCAGTCTATGAAGGAAAAAGAATGCCGTAGAGAGTTGGTGCAGAAACGCCGTATGCACCGAAACCAGGAGCGAAGCAAAATTGCTGAAGCGGACATCAAGTATTTGCAGGATCAGACGAATAGAAGTCAGGGCTCGGGCGTATCTGACACGGGAGTTACCTTGGATATTAGCAGCGTTGCGATGAACATGAATGAACTGAAAATGATGGAAACCCAAATTGATATGGAAGTGGAAATGGAGATGGGTGTAATAGATGCGTCAGTGGGTGTGGATGGAAGTTGTACTGTATCAAATCAGACAGGAACCACTATCAATCTGGGTATATAATTAGAAATGGTAAAGACTTTTATTTGACACGCCATATGCCACAAGTTATACTTAAACCTAGTAAGAAAGTAATATAAAACAGCGATGGAAAGGCAGGATACTTTCATGAAAAAAGCATTAGTATTACAGACAGACTTTGGTAACTGCGATGGCGCTGTCAGCGCAATGTATGGTGTGGCATACAGCGTAGATGAAGAGCTTCGCGTGGCAGATTTGACACATGAGATCCCACAGTATAACATCTGGGAGGCATCTTACCGACTGATACAAACCGTGGCTTACTGGCCGAAGGGAACGGTTTTTGTAAGTGTCGTTGATCCGGGAGTAGGCTCTACCAGAAGAAGTATTGCAATTGAGACAACAACCGGACAGTATGTCATTACACCGGATAACGGAACGTTAACGCATATCAAAAAAATGATTGGAATCAAAGCAGCCAGAATCATAGACGAACATGTAAACCGCCTTCCAAATTCAGGCGAGAGCTACACCTTCCACGGAAGAGACGTTTATGTATACACAGGCGCAAGACTTGCAGCCGGTGTCATTGATTTTGCGGGAGTAGGTCCGAAGGTAGATGTGGAAAGCGTGATTGAACTTCCAACGGTACCAGCAGTTTATGATGGCGAAAAAGTGAAGGGTACGATTGATGTTTTAGACGTCCGCTTTGGAAGTCTATGGACCAATATCAGCAGAGAAAATTTCCTGCAGCTGGGCTTAAAACATGGCGACCGTGTGGAAATTGAAATCCAGAACGAGACACGTATTGTATACAAAAATATTCTCACCTATGCAAAAAGTTTTGCGGACGTGTATGTAGGAGAACCGCTTCTTTATGTAAACAGTTTAGACTGCATGGCAGTTGCCATTAATCAGGGTAGCTTTGCCAGAGCTTATAATATCGGAACAGGAACGAATTGGAAGCTTAGCATCCGCAAGGCTCCAAGAATCATTTACGAATAGAAGGAGCCTTTCATGGAAAAGAAACCAGTAATCCAATTTGAAAATTTTGGCTTTCAGTATTTCAGCCAGGCGGCGCCGACCCTTTATGACATCAACCTCACCATTTACGAGGGAGAAAAAGTGTTAATTGTCGGACCCAGCGGCAGTGGGAAAAGCACCATCGGAAACTGTCTGAATGGTCTGATTCCTTTTGCATACAAAGGAGAGATTACAGGCAGCTTAAAGATTGATGGAGTAGAAACCAAAACAAGCAACATTTTTGAACTGTCCAAAAAAGTGGGAACCGTTCTTCAGGATACAGATGGACAGTTTATCGGCTTAACCGTAGGGGAAGATATTGCCTTTGCCCTGGAAAATGACTGCACTGAAGTGGAGCAAATGCGTGAAACCGTGCAGAAGGTTGCCGATATTGTGGATATGGGACAGCTTTTAAAATCCTCTCCGTTTGAACTTTCCGGTGGGCAAAAACAGCGCGTTTCTTTTGCAGGTGTCATGGTAAATGATGCAGGAATTCTCCTGTTTGACGAACCGCTTGCTAACTTAGATCCTGCAACCGGAAAGACAGCCATTGATTTGATTGATAAGGTATGGCGGGAGACCAACCGAACGGTTGTTATTATCGAGCATCGTTTAGAGGACGTACTATACCGCGACGTGGACCGCATTGTTGTAGTAAGTCAGGGACGAATTGTTGCAGATATGTCACCGGATGAACTGATGGCAGCAAATATTCTGCCGGGGCTTGGAATCCGTGAACCACTTTATGTGACTGCAATGAAATACGCAGGGATTGAAGTGACACCGGAGATGAAAGCCGGACGCATGGATACCCTGGATGTGACAAAGATAAAAGATGCTCTGATAAAGTGGGACACAGAGCAGACGAAGAAAAAAGAAAAAGAGGAGCGTCCTGTTATTCTAGAGGCAGAGCACTTAAGCTTCCGATATAATAAGAACCGCAGAATTTTAAAAGATGTAAGCTTTACGATTCACGAAGGAGAAATGGTAAGTATTGTCGGAACCAACGGTGCAGGAAAGAGTACCTTAGCAAAGGTGATCTGTGGTTTTGCACCGGAGGAAGAAGGCGATATCAAATTTAAAGGACAAAGCTTAAAAGGTCAGACCATCAAAGAACGAGCAGCTTTCATCAGCTATGTCATGCAGAACCCGAATCAGATGATTTGTAAACCGATGATTTACGATGAGGTGGCACTTGGGCTTCGTCTAAACGGGGTGCCGGAAAATGAAGTAGAAGAACGGGTAGATAAAGCGTTAAAGATTTGTGGTTTGAATAAATTCAAAAAATGGCCGGTTTCGGCACTTAGTTTCGGACAGAAAAAGCGTGTGACCATTGCTTCCATGCTGGTAATGAATCCACAGATTTTAATCTTAGATGAGCCGACCGCCGGACAGGATTATCATCACTATACGGAAATTATGGAGTTCTTAAAGAGCTTAAATGACCAAGGGGTTACAATTGTCATGATTACCCACGACATGCATCTGATGTTGGAATACACCCCGCATGCGATTGTCATTCATGGCGGAGAAAAAATCGGTGATGCAACCGCAGTCGACATTCTTACCAATGAAGGAATTGCAACGAAGGCAAGCCTTAAAATTACATCACTTTATGAACTGGCAATCAAAGCCGGTATCGAAAATCCAACCGGATTTGTGCAGAATTTCATTGATTACGAAAGGGGGCATCATCACGCATGAAAGACAAGATATTCGATTATGTAGAAAAAGATAACGTGATTTACAACCTTTCGGGCTTAAGCAAGCTGATTTGTTTTATCTGTATGACATCGGCGGTGATGTATTCCTACGATATCCGTTTTGTAGTCTGCGTTATGGTGATTTCACTTGGTTTTTTCAGATTGGCAGAAATTAAGCTTTCTCAGATAAAAATGATGCTGATTTATGTTTTAATCTTTCTGGGAATGAATTTTGTGCTGACCTTCCTGTTTAATCCCACTTACGGAACGGAGATTTACGGCACGACACATGAACTGTTTCGGATTAACAGCCGCTTTATTGTTACAGCAGAACAGCTGGTATATCAGATCACAAAGACGAGTAAGTATGCATCCGTGGTACCGCTTGGCATGATTTTTTTACTGACTACCAATCCGAGCGAATTTGCGGCATCCTTAAACAGAGTGGGAATCAGTTACAAAGGAACCTATGCAGTTTCCTTAACCCTGCGTTATTTTCCGGATACGGCCCGTGACTATAATGATATCGCGCTTGCACAGCAGAGCCGTGGTTTGGATTTATCAAAAAAAGAAAAGCTGGGTACCCGTATCAAAAACGTGATAAATATTTGTGTACCGTTAATTTTCGGAACCTTAGACCGGATTGAAATGATTACCAATGCCATGGATTTACGCGGATTCGGAAAACACAAAAAGCGTACCTGGTATGTAGCAAAAACGTTAAAAAGAAATGATTATATTGCCATTGCATTTTCTGTGGTAATTCTTGCAGCAGCCTTAGTACTTGGAATGGCTGTCAATGGTTCCCGTTTCTGGAACCCATTTGTATAGATTTTGTTTGCCGGAAAAGTGGCAGAAGGGAGAATAAAATGAAACCAATTTTAGTATTTCAGACAGACTTTACTTACGCAGAAGGTGCAGTCAGCTCTATGTATGGCGTGGTAAAGACCGTAGACAGAGAATTAGAGATTTTTGACGGAACCCATGAAATTCCGCAGTTCGATACCTGGAGTGCCAGCTATCGTCTGTATCAGAGCGTCCGCTTCTGGCCGGAAGGAACGATTTACGTTTCCGTTGTAGACCCGGGTGTAGGGACATCCCGTCGTGCTTGTGTAGCAAAAACCAAGGATGGCTATTATATCGTAACACCGGACAATGGTTCTCTTACTCACTACAAAAAATGGGTGGGCATTGAAGCCGTTCGTGAAATTGATGAATCCGTAAACCGTCTGCGCGGAAAAGGAACCGAAGAGGTTGCTATTTTCCACGGAAGAGACTTATTTGGTTACACAGCAGCAAGACTTGCCAGCGGCATTATTGACTTTGAAGGAGTCGGACCGGAATACCCCGTAGAGGAAATCGTTGAGCTGCCTATTTTAGAACCAACCGTAACAGAAGGCAGGGCAGAAGGAATCTTTGAAATCGAGGACCCGAACTTCGGAAATTTATGGACCAATATTCCGCTTAAGACCTTCAAAGAAGCAGGTTTTGCATATGGTGATATGCTAAATGTGGTAGTTCGTCATGAAGGCGAAGTCGTATTTAACGAAAAGGTATTGTTCCATCAGAGCTTTGGTATGGCAAAGAAAGGCGAGCCGATTATTTACAATAATGAGCTGATGAAGGTAGCATTAGCAGTCAGTCAGGGTAGTTTTATCAAAAAATATGGTATCAATTTTGGTCCTGAATGGACTGTAGAGTTTACAAAATAGAAATTTGTGGTAATATAATAGAAAGTAAATATCACACAAAGGAGATAGTTAGTTATGAAAAAAATGTTTGCAATCAGCACAAAAACAATTGTTGCAACAGGTCTTGGAGCCGCTTTATTCACATTATTATTTATGTTTGTAAAGGTTCCTACCGGTGTACCTGAAGTAAGCCTTCAGACAGCCTATGCAGTAGGCGGATTTTTCGCTGCATTATTCGGACCAATCGCCGGCGGTTTAATCGCATTCATCGGACACTTACTTTCCGATGCAGTTCAGTATGGTTCTCCATGGATGAGCTGGGTTATCGCTTCCGGCGTTGCATGCTTTATCACAGGCTTATGCCATGTAAAGTTGAATGTAGAAGAAGGTATCTTCACTGTAAAAGATGCAGTTATCTACAACGTATTCCAGATTATCGGCAATGTTGTAGCATGGATTATTGTTGCTCCGGTTCTTGATATCGTGATCTACGCAGAACCGAAGGAATTAGTATTTACACAGGGTGTTGCAGCTTGCATTCCTAACGCTATTACAATGGCAATTTTTGGTACCTTATTACTGTTCATCTACAGCAAGACACGTGCAAAAAAAGGAAGCTTAACACAGGAAGACTAAACAGAATGAAAAAAATGCTTCGCATACATAGCGTGTGCGGAGCATTTTTTTTTTTTTTTTGAAAGTTGTTATTAAATTTTGCTAAAAATGATGAAATGTCTGAAAATTGGATTGCGAATATACGGGAATATGTTATAATAAAATCATGATACAGGCATACTTTCTATTATCTTTAGAAGTAGTATCAAATAAGCGACAAAGGGGTATGACATCATGAGAATCAAAATTACAGGAAGAAATATCGATTTAACAGAAGGTATTAAGAGCGCAGTGGAAGACAAGCTGAATAAGCTCGAAAAGTATTTTACTCCGGACACAGACGTATATGTAACACTCAGTGTTGAAAAAGAACGCCAGAAGGTGGAGGTTACTATTCCAACCAAAGGAAATATTATTCGTTCTGAGCAGGTCAGCAACGATATGTATGTTTCCATTGATTTGGTGGAAGAAGTCATTGAACGTCAGTTGAAAAAATACCGCACCAAATTAATTTCAAAACACCAGAATGCAGCATCTGCATTCAAGCAGGAGTTCTTAGAAGAGCAGTCGGTAGAAGATGAAGAGATTCAGATTACCCGTGTGAAGAAATTTGATATGAAACCAATGTATGCAGAAGATGCGTGTGTACAGATGGAATTATTGGGACATGATTTCTTCGTATTTGTAAATGCAGAGACAGACGAAGTAAATGTTGTTTATAAGAGAAAGGGCAATACTTACGGTTTGATTGAACCGGAATTCTAGAAATATAACAATAGGTGAAGCGGGCGCATCTTTGGCGCCCGCTTTTTTGCGAATCGCGTGTTCATTTTGCAATTCGCGTGTCACGAAACAGAGGAAGGACTGCTACAATAAAGGTGCTTCCTCTGCCCCATTGCAGGGAGAAAGACATACAAAAGGATGCACAGCTAATTGGTGAGATATTAGGACAGATCTATCGGGATAAGCGTTTGTATCGCTGCCTGTGCGACAGCGTTTCCATTCGCCCGGAAAGATTGCGGCTCTTGTATCAGGTGGTAACGAATTATGACAGGATGTCACCGGAAGCATTACGTGAGAAAGTATACCGTTATGGGAATCTGATAGAGGATGAGGAATTGTTGGCCAGACAGATGTTTTTATGGCTGATGCGGTTATTGGAATCGGTAGAGAAATCTAACGGTAAGTAACAGAAAGGAAAATGGATGCAGGGGAAGCAGGAAGTGCTATGAAAATAGCACTTTTTTGCCTTGTCAGAAGCAAAAAAATGGTTTACTATAAAGCAGAATGTAACTGGTGAATTACGCACAGAAAAGAGGAAAAAGATGAAAATTGTGGTATTAGCAGGTGGACTCAGCACCGAGAGAGATGTTTCCTTTAAAACCGGAGACATGGTTACAAAAGCATTGAGAGAGAACGGACATCAGGTTATTTTACTGGATGTTTTCATGGGATATAGCGATAAACCGGAGGATTTGACAGGCATTTTTGACAGGGCAGAAGAAGTAAGCGTAAAGGTGGCCGGCATTCCGGAAATTGCACCGGACCTTGCAAAGGTAAAAGCGGGAAGAAAAGACCAATCGGACTGCTTCTTCGGACCGAACGTCATTGATCTTTGCCGGATGGCAGATGTGGTATTTATGGCACTTCATGGTGAAAACGGCGAGAACGGTAAAATACAGGCAGCTTTCGATTTATTTGGTATCCGTTATACAGGAAGCGGTTATTTAAGCAGTGCCATTGCCATGGATAAAGGAATGGCAAAGCAGTTTTTTATTGCAGATGGCATTCCGACACCACAGGGTATCGCATTGAAAAAAGAGGATAGAAAAGACAGTGCAGCAGAGCTTGGATTGAAGCTTCCATGCGTAGTAAAGCCATGCTGCGGCGGTTCCAGCATTGGGGTATCCATTGCACGTACAGAGGAAGAATTTAAGGCAGCTTTAGACGAAGCCTTCCGTTGGGAAAATAATCTGGTCATTGAAGAATATGTCGAAGGCAGGGAATTTTCCGTTGGCGTTATTGACTACAAGGCATTACCAGTCATTGAAATTGCACCGGTACAGGGTTTCTATGATTATAAGAATAAATACAAAGCAGGAAGCGCAGTAGAAACCTGTCCTGCAGATTTGCCGGAAGAAATTGCAAAACAGATGCAGCATTACGCAGAACGCGTAGCAATCGTATTGGGCTTAGACACCTATTCCCGTATGGACTTCCTGTTAAATGAGAACAACGAGATGTTCTGTCTGGAAGCAAACACCTTGCCGGGCATGACGCCGACCAGTCTCCTTCCGCAGGAAGCAAATGTAATCGGAATGAATTTTAATCAGCTCTGTGAAAAATTAATTGAGATTTCATTACGCAGATATCAGTAAGCGGAGAGAAAATCCTCTCCTCGTCAAGGGGAGAAACTCTGCAAGCAACATGGAGGATTACATGAAAAATATGACACTTAATAATATCGCCACTGCCTGTGGCGGTACTTATTACGGAACCGAAGCAGATAAGGAAAAAGAGATTGCCGGTGCGGTGATTGATAACCGACTGGTGGAAAAAGATTACCTGTTTATTGCAATCAAGGGAGCCAGGGTAGACGGACACAGCTTCATTCCGGCTGCCTTCGAAAGCGGAGCCCTTGCAGTACTTTCCGAGCATGAACTTGAAAGCCCGGCCGGACCATACATTCTGGTAGATTCCTGCGAAGCAGCGATGAAAAAGCTGGCAGCTTTTTATCGTCGTTCTCTTAACATTAAGGTGGTTGGAATTACAGGAAGCGTTGGCAAGACCAGCACAAAAGAAATGATTGCATCTGTGCTGTCACAGAAGTACAATGTGCTAAAAACGGAGGGCAATTTCAATAACGAAATTGGCTTGCCATTAACCATTTTTAAAATCAGGGAAGAACATGAATTGGCTGTTCTTGAAATGGGTATTTCCGATTTCGGTGAGATGCACCGTCTGGCAGAGATGGCGAATCCGGATATCTGTGTGATTACGAATATCGGCTTATGCCACCTTGAAAATCTGATCGACCGAGACGGCATTTTGAAAGCAAAAACCGAATGCTTTGAACATATGAAGCCAAATGGTGTGGTCGTTTTAAACGGAGATGACGATAAGCTATGCACGAAAAAAACGGTAAATGGCAAAGAAACGGTATTCTACGGTATAGGCGAAGGAAAAGCTGTATACGCAACAGACGTGGAAGCGGTTGGACTGACGCAGACAAAGGCAGTGATTCACATTGCCAGCCAGAACGAACAACCGGAAAAAGCATTTGAAGTGGAAATCCCGATTGCAGGCGAACACAATGTGTATAATGCACTGGCAGCAGTAGCGGTTGCAAAGGAATTGGGACTTACCGTGGCAGAAATGAAATGCGGTATTGAAGGTGTTACAACCATCGGAGGAAGAAGTAACCTGATTCACAGAAACGGGATGACGATTATCGATGACTGCTATAATGCAAATCCGGTTTCCATGAAGGCCTCCATTGATGTGTTATCGAAGGCAGAAGGCAGAAAAATCGCTGTGTTAGGTGACATGGGCGAGCTTGGAGCAGATGAGAAAGCTCTGCACTACAGCGTAGGAGAGCATTTTGAGGGAAAAGGCATTGATGCTCTTTATTGTGCAGGAGCCTTGTCTGAGGAAATTGTAAAAGCTGTAAAAGCAGTAAGCCCTGTGACAAAAACTTGGCATTTCGAGACAAAAGAAGAATTGATAACGGTATTAAAGGGAGAAGTGAAAGAAGGAGATACTATCTTAGTGAAGGCTTCTCATTTTATGAATTTCCCGGAGATTGTAAAAGCATTATAAAAAAGATGCGGTTCTGACGAAGAAATATTCGCCACAACCGCATTTTTTGTTAGTTCAATTTTTCCAGCATTTCTGCAACCACATTCTGACAATGGGCACCAAGATGCTTTTTCTCTTCTTTGTCCAGTTCATTCGGATAAATCGGTTTTCCGTATTCTAAGGTAACTTCCGTTGGTCTTATACGTGGAAAATGATTCTCAAAAATATCTGCCGTATTGGTAAGTGCCATTGGAACAATCGGACAACCTGTTTTTTCCGCAATCTTTAGACTGCCTTCCTTAAATGGAAGTAACAGGTCTTCCCCTTTATTTCTGGTGCCTTCCGGGAAGATACACATTGAAATGCCATTCTTAACGTTTTCAATACCGGCTAAGATGGTTTTTAATCCTTCCTTAATGTCTTCACGGTTTAGGAAAAGACAGTGAAGGCGGCGCATCCAAAGATTTAAGAGCGGAATGTGTTCCAGATTGTTTTTGGAAATGTAGCCTGTTAATCTTGGACAACGTGCATAAGTGATAACAACATCAAACATACTTTTGTGATTTCCTACATATAAAACCGGCACGTCTGTTGGAACATTTTCTTCACCGATCACCGTAAGCTTCACACCACTAAGCCACAAAACAAACTTAAATACGGTCTGAACCACACGAAGCTGACGTAAGTCAGAGGCCTCTTTATTGAATTTCCTCAAAATCCATTCTAAACCGGCGTATGGAAGACTTAAAACTAAGTAGAGAACGACAACGATTACAACAAAAATAAATCGAATCATAAACTATGAACCTTTCTGAATTTCTACAGACATTATAAAACCGAAAAGCGGGAAAAACAAGCCATAATTCATAAGGATTTGGATAGGTGCATAAGTTATGATAAGGTATGGAAACAAATTAGACTTGAAAATGAGGTGTGCGAGTTGGAAAAAAGAAAGAAACAGGCGGTGTTATTTTTACTGGCAGGAGCATTAACATTATGTGCAGCAGGATGCGGGATTGAAAAGACCAGCCGGACCAAGGTAAGGGATTTGGATTTTCAAATTATAGCAGAGGAGGAGTTACCGGAAGAGTTAAAGACACAGATTGAGGAAAAAAAGGCAGCAGACTTTAAATTGACTTATGAAACACCGGAACATCTATATATTGTAAGGGGCTATGGGGAACAGGAGACCGGTGGTTACAGCATTCAGGTAAAGGAATTGTATCTAAGCAGCAATGCAGTATTTTTCTCAAGTGAGCTGATTGGTCCCAGAAAGGGAGAGAATGTTGCAAAGAGCCCAAGCTATCCCTATATTGTTGTAGAGACGGAAAAGATCGATAAAAATGTAGTTTTCGATTAGAACACAAGAAATAGTGGTAAAATTTTTGTAAACTACATGATTTTGATTGACATGGATTTTACGCGGTGCTATACTAAAGCACAATAGGGCAGGCGTTGGGGAACGCCGGATAAAGGAGGTAGGTTTATGCAACAGACAGATATTAACAAGGTCCGGGCATCCGTGCACAGACAGTGTGGCAGCAAAGTATTAATTCAGCTTGACCGCGGGCGCAACAAGGTAGACATTCAGGAAGGTATCATTCAAAATGCATATCCGAGTGTATTTACTGTTTTGGTCAAAGATGAACGGGAGGTAAATCCACCTCAGCTTCTTTCCTTTAGTTATAATGACATTATCACAAAAGACATTCGTATGAAACTTTGCTAGTATAAATTTCTCCCAGTCCGAATAAGATGTAAAAAGCTTCGGATTGGGGGATTTTTTTATGGAATTGTCAACTATAAAATTACATAACGTTCTGCAAAGAGGATGGGCAGAGAGCCAGATTACACTAGATGATGACTATAATGTACCGGATTACAGACCCGACATTGTAAAAATAATTCGCGGACAGGGAAACATAAAGGCGGAAGAGGTAAAGCCGGCTGCGGGCGCAGTCTGGGTAAAGGGAAAGCTTCTTTTCTCAGTGCTTTATCGGAGTGATCAGGAGAATGGAAAAATCAGCTGCCTTAAGGGGGAACTTCCGTTTCAGGAAAAAATCAATATGGAGGGAATCAGCGAATATGACACGGTACGCCTGATGTGCGAAATGGAAGACCTTACCATTGGAGTGATTCATTCCAGAAAATTGAATGTGCGGGCGGTCATTGTCCTGCGTACAGAAGCACAGGTGCCGTCTGTGGAGGAAGTGGCGGATGCAGCAGAACCTGGAGAGGACTGCCTGCAGCTTAAAAAGCCGATAGAAATATCCCAACAGCTTTTCGCGAAGCGTGATATCTGCCGGCAGAAAAATGAGATTGCGCTGCCATCCAGTAAGCCAAATATCAGAGAAATCCTGTGGAAGAGTGTAGAACTTCGAAATGTGGGAAGCAGACTGGATTCTGATGGCATTCATTTAACCGGTGAAATTCTGCTTTCTATTTTGTATCAGGAAGAAGAGGAACCGGATCGCATACAGTGGTATGAAACAACACTGCCTCTGGAATGCGGAACAGATTTTGAAATAGAACGTCCGACAGGCGAGGATCTCTATTATAAGATTCAAATAGAAGAAATCGGTAAAGAACTTGAGGTGAAACCTGACTATGACGGGGAAGAACGAATGCTTGTGTTGGAACTTTTGCTGTATGTATCTGTGCGTTTGTGGCAGGAAACGAAACTGGAATTATTAGAGGATTTGTATTCTCTGAAGCAGAATTTGATACCGGAACGGGGAACTGTGCATCTGGAACACTTGTTGATTAAAAACGAGGCCGTCAGTAAGGTAGTAGAGTCGATGGAACTCATGGAGAACCAGGAAAAAATTCTGCAGATTTGTTCCTGTGAGGGAACAGCACATGTGGACCGGATGGAGAAACAACCGGGGGGTGTGTTTGTAGAAGGAACGTTAACGGTAAATCTTCTTTATATAACAACAGATGATCACATGCCTGTTGGAGCAGTCGAGAAAATTTATCCGTTTGAGCAGTTAATTGAGATTCCGGCAACAGAAGATGAAGTGAGGGTGGAACATGAGTGTCATATTGTACAGTTATCTGCAAGCATGTTAGACCAGACGCATGCAGAAATAAAGGCGGCAATCAGCATTGGAATACTGGCGTTTTCTATGAAAGAAGTTGAACGCATTGTATCGGTAAAAGAGGAACCGCTTGATATAGAAGAAGTGCAGAAAATACCGGGTCTGGTAGGATACATTGCAAAAAGCGGGGATACACTTTGGAACATAGCGAAACGATATCATACAACAACAGAAGCGCTTATGCAGCAGAATCAAAAAAAGGAAGCAACCATTAAAGCAGGTGAAAAGCTGCTAATTGTAAAGGAAATGTAAAATTGCTTGCATGACTTTTCGGACTTTGCTAGAATAGGGTTAATTTAAAAACAAAGGAGTAAGAAATGGAAAACGAAACCAGGGATGAAAATGAAAGATTCTATCAAAATGAACAATCATATAATTATAATGAGGATCCCTATCAGTGGCAGCCGTATTCTGATTCCGACTATAATCTGAATGGGAATCCGCCTTTAGATAAGAACGGGAATCCGGTAAAGAATCGGTTCGGGTTAAAACTTACCGCATCGATATTGGAAATCATTGGGCTTAACCTTGTTACATTTGTCTGCGGTATTATTGGTTGTGTTTATACAGCAAAAGCCAATGCGGCATATCACGAGGAACGTTGGGATGATTTTCTTTCTGCGAAGAAAACTTCAGCCGTTTCCTTGTGGATAGGTTTTGGCATCTGGCTTTTCAACTTTTTAATCGTAATTATTTTTGGCGCGATTATTTTTTCAAGTCTGATGCGATATCCGGATTATTTGCATGACGGAACGAATACAAACTTTGAAAGTTATCTTGAGAATGCCGAGATTCAGTACGAAAATGAGGCGGATGGGATGATGGAAGAAGAAAAGCCAGCCCGAGAATTTGTAGAAGGCGATGGTTACACAACGCCGGAAATCACGATTGACGGTGTACTTATTACCCTGCCAATTTCATACACAGACCTTGCAGAAGCGGGATTTAAGGTTTCGGATGAGGAATATGTCATTAATAAAAACGAGTATGAATACAGAGAATTATTAAATAAAGATGGTTACCATATCGGTTATCTGTATATCATGAATGTGACAGATGCACCAATTGCGTGTAAGGATGGGATTGTCTTTTCTGTTACACTCTATTTTGATGACTGGCAGGATGCTGTGGCTGATTTCGAACTCTATAACGGAGTAACAAAGAATACCACACCTAACGAGCTGGTTGAGGCATTTGGCTCTGCGGATTATGAGTATGCAAGCGAAGATACAGATTATGATTATCAGTCCTTTGAATGGTATATGCACCATCCGGACCACTATGATGACTATTTTAATTCCATTAATATTAGTTATTCTGAAGGGAAAATGAATAGCTTGATGATTTCCTATATCGGTTGGGAAGAGGAGTAAAAATTATTTTTCCCAAAATGCCGTATTGAGTAGAAATAAGAATACAAAATGTGGTAGAATAGGTGTAGCAATTGCTGCACCTATTTTTTATACATGATAATTATACCGGAGAGAGAAAATGAGAAGGAAACCCTATTTTTATAAAAGAATTTTGTCCGTGGTTATGATTTTTGCGATGCTTACAGGAGGAACACTGACCGCCTACGCATCCAATACCATCGATGATGCTAAGAAAAAAAAGCAGGAAGCACAGGACAAACTGGATAAGGTAAATAAGGAAATTGAAGAACTTGAGAAAGAGCAGGAAGCTTTACAGGCAAAAATGGATGCTTATGATGAAGCACTGATGGCATTACTCACGGATTTGACACTATTGGAGGAGGACATTACCAATAAGCAGGCAGAAATCGACCAGGCAGAAGCAGATTTAGAGGCTGCAAAGCAAAGAGAAGCAGAACAATACGAGGCAATGAAGCTTCGAATCCAGTATATGTATGAAAATGGTGATGCATCCGTCTGGACGACGGTGGCAGATGCGGGCGGTATGTCGGACGTGCTAAACAGGGTAGAATATATTAACAGTGTTTACGACTATGATAGGAACCAGCTGACCGAATACCAGAATACGGTGCAGGAAGTGGAGGATTTATCACTACAGTTGGATTTGGAAATGATTGAAATGGAAGAGCTGCAGATGAATATGAAGGAGCAGCAGGGCGAGTTAGAGACACTGATTGCAGAGAGTACAGCAAAGATGGAAGGCTTTGAGACGAAGCTTGCCAATGCAACAAAACTTGCTAAGAGCTATGCAACGACGATAAAGAAGCAGAATAAGATTATTTCAGATGAGGAAATACGAATTGCAACAGAGAAAGCGGCAGCATCATCCGGGGGGAATAATGCAGGCAACTCTGGCGGGTTGACAGGAGGCTCCAATCCATCCTACAGTACGAATGTCAGTGGCCAGGATGTGGTAAACTATGCATGTCAGTTTGTAGGGAACCCTTATGTATACGGTGGAAGCAGTTTGACAAACGGCTGCGATTGCTCATATTTTGTAATGGCATGTTTTGGAAAATATGGTATATCACTTCCACGAACCTCTTATGAACAGCGCAGCTGCGGACAGGCGGTAAGCTATGCAAATGCAAAAGCAGGTGATATTATCTGCTATGCTGGTCATGTGGCAATTTATATGGGAGATGGAAAGATTGTTCATGCGGCGAATTCAAGATTAGGTATTTGCTATGGGACAGCTACTTATCGAACAATTGTATCGGTACGGAGAGTATTATAGAATTTATTTCAGGAGGATAGAAAGATGAAGTTTGAACAGTTACAGAAAGACATGGTTGCAGCAATGAAGGCGAGAGATAAGGTGCGTAAGGATGCCATTTCCGCACTGGTTTCCGCAGCAAAAAAGGTGGCAATCGACGAAGGATGCAGAGATGATATTTCGGAAGAAATCGTTGACCGTGTCATTTTAAAAGAGATAAAATCTGTGAAGGAACAGTTTGACAGCTGCCCGGCAAGCAGAACTGATTTGTTGGAAGAATATCAGGCGCGTTATGACATTTTCCAGGAATATGCTCCAAAGATGATGTCAGAAGAGGAAGTAGAAGCGTTTATTACAGAACGTTTTGCCGAATTGGTGGCAGGGAAAAACAAGGGCATGATTATGAAAAATGTGATGCCGGAATTAAAAGGAAAAGCAGAAGGCGCAGTGATCAATCAGGTGGTTGCAAAGCTTTGTAAATAGGCTGGGATATTCATGAAAAAGGAAATAGGAGTAAAGATAGTTTTACTCATTTTTGTAATTGCGATGGGCATATACTGCTACAAGGATCGTGAGTCCAGACAACCGATTGAGGTTTCTAAAAACCTGGAGGCGGTCATTGTTACGGTAGATGGAGAAGCGCTTACGTTACGGGATATGGCATTTTACATTGCCTATCAGGAAAAGGAAGTGCAGGACGAAGCGATTTTGTATAATCCAAAGAATCCGAGACGGTATTGGAATACACATACCAACGGACACTTCATACGGGTGCTGGCGGAAGAAGCGGTCATTAATATGGCAGTACACGATGAACTTTTTTACCGGCTTGCCGAGGAAAACGAGCTGACACTTACAGAAGAGGAAGAAGCCTATCTGGCAAATGAGGTGTTGGATTTTTGCGGTGATTTGAAGGAAGCACAGTATGAGAGACTCGGAGTGACGCCGGAGGAGCTTGAGGCTTCTATGCGAAAGATTGCTTTGGCAAATAAATATCAAAGTATTTTGGTACAGATGGAAGAGGTGCCATACGAAGCGTACAATTACACCGGCGAAAATTATGAGGCTTTTGTGAGCGGGCATGAAGTGGAACTTAACGAGGCAGTTTGGGACCGCGTTACGGTGGGCAAGGTGACCGTAAATTATTAGAGTAGAAAAGAGACAGATTATGACAGGAAAGATAGGACGTAACGATCCTTGCTGGTGCGGCAGCGGCAGAAAGTATAAAGGCTGCCATGAAGCATTTGATCAGAAAATCGCACGTTTTGCAGAGCAGGGACATGTTGTTCCAAGACATGACATTATAAAGACGCCGGCGCAGATAGCAGGAATTAAGGAAAGTTGTAAAATTAATATTGCAGTGTTAGATTATATCGAAGAGCATATTCATGAGGGAATGAATACGGCTGAAATCGATCAAATCGTATATGATATGACAACAAAAATGGGTGGCATTCCGGCACCGTTAAACTATAAGGGGTATCCATATAGTGTATGTACCTCGGTAAATGATCAGGTATGCCACGGTTTCCCGTCTAAGGATGTTGTGTTACAGTCCGGAGATATTATTAATGTCGATTGCTCTACCATTTTAAACGGCTATTTTTCCGATTCCTCCAGAATGTTTTGTATCGGCGAGGTAAGTCTTGAGAAAAAGAAACTGGTGGAAGTAACAAAAGAGTGTGTGCAAAAAGGACTTGAACAGGTGAAGCCGTGGGGCTTTTTGGGTGACATGGGGCAGGCTGTACATGACCATGCATACGCAAATGGATATACCGTGGTGCGCGAAATCGGTGGACATGGTGTAGGATTAGCTTTCCACGAAGACCCGTGGGTAGGCTATAACAGTAAGCGTGGCACGCAGATGCTTTTAGTACCCGGTATGATTTTTACCATCGAACCTATGGTAAACATGGGTGGTGTAGGGATCTATGTGGATGATGAGAATGACTGGGAAGTATATACAGATGACGGCAAGCCGTCTGCACAGTGGGAAATCATGGTGCTGGTAACGGAGGACGGACACGAGGTATTGTGCTGGTAGTGTATATAGAAAGTGTATGAGCAGTGTGTGAATAGAGAGCCGGTATCGGCAGAAAACAGGAGAAAGCTTATGGCAGGAAAAACACAAATTGGGGACTGGTTATATTTTTGCCCGCAGGAAATAACGGTGCGTGAAATTTACAATATTTTTTCAGATGTGAAAGACGCAGAAATCTGGGAAGAGGCCGGAGTTCTGGAGATTCCGATGGGTGAAAAAAGTTCTTTTGACGTCGAAGCAGCACAGATTCATCCAAAGGATGAAATCACCTTACAGTTTGCAAAAGAACAGGATGCAAAGAGTGTATTTTTAGTGACTTTTTTGCCGGAAGATTATGCGCAGGCAGAGGGGCTGATGAAGAAAATCCTTGCTGCATTAGGCGGTCTTTTATGCGGCGATACCGAAGATTTGATGCCGCGGATTAAGGCATAAGAAAGGTGGACATGGCAGAATGAATTTGTCACCGGTTTTTTTGATGCAGTTTAAAAACAGCATAGAACGCATTCTTCATGTAAAAGGAAATTATAACGGCGGGATTTTAGAAATGGCCGTGGTAATAGATGAGAACTTAGAACGGGAGCAGCTGCAGGAGATTCTTCCACAGCTGCTTCGTACATTAAAGCTACACAGCGAAGTATTTCGGAATGTTCGATTGAATGTGGTCTACTGGAAGTCGAGCGAAGAAATTTCCGGAAAAGCAGTTCCGATGGCGATGGCAGGAATGCCTTCCTACTACGTAGATTATGAGCGGCACACCGCAGAGAAGGATTTTTTTCAATTGGTACAGTATCTGAAACTGTTTCAGGCACGTTCTAAGATTGTGATTTTACTGACAGATGGCAACTATAAAGGAAGTATCGGAGAAGCAAAGAGGGCGATGCAGCCGTTTTTAGATAAGAAAATTATGCAGGTAATCGTCGCCGACGGGCAGTTACAGGTGATATATCGATAAGTGTTTTACATACAGTAGAATGGAGAGAATTAGGATTATGGAAGGAAGAATATCAGGACATACAGGCTTAGTGGCGTTGATTGGTTCGCCGGTAGGACATTCCGGCTCGCCGGCGATGCATAATTACAGTTTTAAAAGGCTGGGGTTAGACTATGCGTATGTGGCATTTGATGTAAAGTTGGAAGAAACAGAAGCAGCCATTGCAGCCATGAGGACGCTTAAGATACGTGGCTATAATGTAACCATGCCTTGCAAGATGGAGGCTGCAAAATATGTGGATGCCCTTTCCACGGCAGCGCAGATTATCGGCGCGGTGAATACAATTGTGAACGATAATGGATTTCTGACCGGATACATTACAGATGGAGAAGGCTTTGTCAATAATTTAAGAGACCGTGGTGTGGATGTGAAGGGCAAAAAAATCACCATCGCAGGCGGCGGAGGTGCGGCTACAGCGATTCAGGTACAGTGTGCCATTGACGGCGCAAGAGAGCTTTCTATTTTTAAGAGAAAGAGTGCAGATTTTGAACGTACGCTTGAAATGGCGGAAAAAATCCGTAAGAACGTACCGGACTGCGTGGTGAATGTATTTGACACCGCAGACACTGCAAAAATGACGGAAGAAATCAAAGACAGTGATATTTTTATCAATGGAACCATTGTGGGTATGAAGCCGATGGATGGGGAAAGTGTCGTAAAGGATACTTCTGCATTTCATAAGGATTTGGTGGTTTGTGATGTGGTTTATAATCCATTGGAAACAAGACTTTTGCGGGAAGCAAAAGAGGCAGGATGCACCTGCATTGATGGCAAGGGAATGCTCTTATGGCAGGGCGTGTCTGCATTTAAACTGTTTACAGGCGAGGATATGCCGGTAGAAGAAGTGAAGGAGCGGTTTTTTAGCTAGGGATGACGCGGCTCTTGCGGCGAATTGTTTGAGAATGGAGCATTTATTTGTATGAAGCATATATTTTTAATCGGATTTATGGGATGCGGAAAAAGCACGATTGCCAGAAAGCTTTCTTCACAGCTTGGTTTACCGCAAATAGAGATGGATGAGCAGATTGTCAAAGAACAGGGCATGCCAATCACAGAAATTTTTGAGAAATACGGCGAACCGCATTTCCGCGATATTGAGACGGACTTGCTGAAACGGTTATGCGAGCAGGAAGACGCTGTCGTATCCTGTGGCGGTGGAGCCGTGTTACGGAAAGAAAATATTGAGATGATGAAGGCAGCCGGGCGTATTGTGCTGTTGACCGCAAAGCCGGAAACTATTTTAGAACGGGTGAAGCACAACAATGATAGACCGGTCTTAAACGGTCATATGAATGTGGAGTATATTTCTGAACTCATGGAAAAGCGGCGGGCATGCTATGAGGCAGCAGCTGATTTCGTGGTGGCTACGGATGGGAAAAGTATTGAGCAGATATGCGATGAGATTTGTAACATAAAGTGTTAATAACGGGACAAAAGAAGCGTCCCTAGATATTATAGGGAATGCAATTTTGTAAATAGCATGTGAGACGAGGAAAAACATGATTAAGTTTATTGTTTTGAACTCTTGTTATTTCAGTAAGGATGGTCAGGAAAGCGCTTACTATAGAAGAACTTATAGGGAGGCTAATTCCATCTATCCAATCATTCCGGAAGACGAAATAGAATGGCTGAAAAGGGAATTGAGTGACAGAAAAAAGTATATTATTTTTTCACACCACAGTCTTGTGAATGAACATAGGGATAGAGGTATTTATAATAGAGAAGAGATAAGAAGGCTGTTTCAGGGGAAGGATATATTGTTATGCATGAATGGACATGATCATGGAGATGCGTTTACAGTTGTTAATGACATTCCGTACTATACTGTTAATTCAGCTGCTTATGTATGGTGTGGTGCTCAAATTGTGAGTTCAGAAGAACTGAAAAAGAAATATGGTTATTTGCACGGAATGCTTTTATATAAACAGGCATTGTACGTGGATGTGGAGATTCATGATGAAGAAATCCGAATTCAAGGTATGAATGGAGACTACTTATCTGTTACACCGGAAGATGTTGAATTGTACGATTATAGATGGAATGGTGTGTCTATAAAAGCACAGACGAGTTCGCATGTGATAAGGATAGATTGAAAGGTATAAAAGGGAAGATAAAATGGCACTATTTTATTTGATTCGACATGGAGAACCGGATTATGAAGCAGTCTCAAAAATAGGATTTTATGGTTTTGGTAGAAGCTTTGCGCCATTGTCAGAACTTGGTTTGAAACAGATGGAGGAAATGGCAGAAGACAGCAGACTATTAGATGCAGATTTGATTATTTGCTCTCCATATACCAGGGCATTGCAGACAGCTGCAATCATATCAAGAAAAATTAATAAGGAAATTGTGGTGGAACCAGAACTGCATGAATGGATTGTAGATAAAACGAATTCTATAACATCTTCGGAAGAAGTGGCAATGATTGGAAAGGAGTTTCAAGATTATAAAGGTGTTTATCCGGAAGGGCAAGATATGAGATGGGAGTCACTTTCATCATTGCGAGAGCGTATAAAGCGAGTGGCTGATAAATATGCTGATTATGAAAAAGTGATTATTGTAGGACATGGTATGGCTTTTCGGACTTTGAAATATATTGAGAATATTGCACCGGCAGAAATTGTTGAATGCAGATACGAAAGAGGTCAAGAAGATTGCGAATACGCATTTAATAGAGGAATAAAATTTGTTTAATGGATGGAAAATGTACCTACATAAAATATAGAATAATTAACAATCCCCTGCATACAATGTAAAAACAAGTATTGCAGGGGATTTTTTGGAAAGGATATATTGAAGAGCGTGCAATGGAGATTGCGCGTTATATTATTGACAACAACTCAACAGTAAGACAAACAGATATTTCATATTGACAATGCATATCACTACTGATAGAATTACACAAAACAAAGGAAGGATAAGCCCATGATTAAATTATCAATTAGCATGAACAAAATGAACCAGCAACAGCAGCTTATTGTTAAAACTGACAATGGGCTTTTTGTGTTGTGTTCATAACAAGCGTTTATCCTAGTTAATCTGAACCAAACGGTCGAAAGCTCAATGCGAGTTTTTGACCGTTTTTTTGTGAGCAAACTTCATCGATTTGAAAAATCGGAAAGGAGGTGTACCATGCCGGAACAGTCAGAGCTTCCCCAGCAGAAGGGGAAGCAGGGAAAAATCATAGTAAATAACAGAAAGGAACAAATGTATATGATATGTAAACGATTAACATCAAATGAACGCCCGACATTTCCTAAAAGGGCAATTATTACGGCAGGTATGCCTTATGGAAATAAGAACCTGCATTTTGGACACGTAGGCGGTATGTTTATACATGCTGATATTTTTGCAAGATTTTTAAGAGACAGAATTGGAAAAGAGAATGTTATTTTTCTTTCCGGAACTGACTGTTACGGCTCGCCTATTATGGAAAGTTATCGCAAACTGCAGGAAGTGGGATATGAAGGAACGCTTAAGGACTATGTACGTGGTAATCACGAGAGACAGAAGAAGACCTTGGAAAACTATGGTATTAGTTTGGACTTTTTTGGCGCGTCGGCTTTAGAAGAGGCAGGAACAATTCATAAACGTGTATCAGCTAGAGTATTTCGAACTTTATATGAGAACGGGTATATTCAGAAATTGTCTGTGCCACAGTTTTATGATGAGGAAAAGAAGATGTTTTTAAACGGAAGACAGGTAATAGGAAAATGCCCGATACCGGGATGTACCTCAGACAAAGCATACGCAGATGAATGTTCACTGGGACACCAGTTTTTGCCTTCTGAACTTATAGGTCCTATCAGTTGTCTGTCGAATAAAAAGCCTGTTCTTAAAGATGTTAAGAATTGGTATTTTGACTTAGAACATTGTATCGATATGGTAAAGGAATATAATGATTTTTTGCGCAAAAATACAAACACCCGTAAGTATCAGTTAGAAACCGTAGAAGAATTTTTGAAGAAGCCTTATATTTATGTGCCTAGAAAATATATAGTTGATTTGGAAAAATTAATCGAAAAATTACCACCTCATAAACTGATTGATGAGGAGAAGAAACCTTCTGTTGTCTTCGAATTTGAAAACCTGGATGACAGAGACAAGGCGAAAAGTGTTTTGGATGCGGAAAATATTCATTATACTTCTGGAAAGACATTGGTTCCGTTTCGACTGTCCGGCAATGTAGAATGGGGAGTACCTTTTCCGGAATGTGAAGATTTAAAAGACTTGACATTCTGGGTGTGGCCGGAGTCGTTATGGGCACCAATTTCCTTTACTTTAGCATATTTAAGGGAGAAGGAAAAGGAAGATGATTTGTCCAAGTGGTGGTATGATGATGAATCTACAGTTTATCAGTTTATTGGGGAAGATAATATTTATTTCTATGCGATTGCTCAGACCGGATTATTTACAGGATTACAGGTTCCTAAAGGGGAAGTGCCGAATATGGAGAAGGTACATTTATCTCATATTATTGCTAACCGACATTTATTGTATATGGATACAAAAGCCAGTAGTAGTTCAGAAATAAAGCCACCTACGGCGGATGAGTTGCTTGATTATTACACTAAGGATCAGCTGCGAATGCATTTTATGAGTTTAGGGCTGTCCTCAAAAAGTGTAGGTTTTAAACCACAGGTGTTTATGAAAGAGGAAGAACGTGTTGGGGTTGATATGGTTTTGAAAGATGGCAATTTAATTACCAATGTGTTTAATCGTCTGATTCGCACCTGTTTTTATGCAATTCAGAACAATTGTGATGGTAGAATTCCTGAGGGAGAAGTGAGTGAGGAAATAAAGACTTTGGCTGAAAAAGCGGTGCTTGACTATGAGCGTCATATGTATAACCATGAGTTCCATCGAATTTCATATGTTTTGGATGATTTTATACGGCGGGTAAACAAGCACTGGGTAAATAATGTAAAAATTGCCGATGCAACAGGTGATATGGAATATAGAAAGCAGCTTATTTTGGATTGCTTTTATGCTTGTAAGATTATGGCGATTTTAGTTCATCCAATTGCACCGGAAGGATGTGAAATGTTTAGAGAATATCTAAATGTGGGAGAAGAATTGTGGGATTGGAATCATATTTTTGAGCCTATTGCATTTTATGTTGGAGATGTAGAGAAACATAAATTGGAGTATCTGGAACCGAGAGTGGATTTCTTTAAGAAACATGAATGTCAGTTGGCTTGGTAGAATTCTGATTATATTACAAAAAGGAACAAAGTTGCAGTTTCACCGGTTTTTGCTTAGTAATTTTGTGTAAGCTTTTGATTGAAGCTAATGCAGGTAAAGTGGAACGCGCTATAGAAGAAGCTGCATCAAAATGTGCAGAGGAGAGCGAGTACATAGTAAAACCGGAGGTATAGATTTTCTCAAATTGAACATAATATATTATTGACATTAGTTCGGTTGACCGATATACTATGAAAAAGGAGGGAAAGCTGATGATTGTAAATGATTTACTTGAAAAAGAAAATATGTCGAGATATCGCTTAAGTAAAGAAAGCGGAGTCGCAATGACAACTATCACAGATATTTGTAGCGGCAAAGCAGACCTCGATAAGTGTGCAGCTGGAACTTTATATAGGATTGCTAAGGTTCTTGGAGTAACTGTTGATTCAATATTGGAGAACAATAACGCAGACAGGACGGATTACAGATTCTCTTTTGAGACATTTAAGAGTAATACTTGTCATCAGGTGAAGGATATGGGCGATATTGATTTTATTATTGAAACACTTGAAACGGATGAAATACGAAGGCTTTATGAGCGTAGATGGTATAGAGAAGCATTGTATCTGCTGGCAATGATTGACTATTTATCCAGAATAAACGGTTTGCCCATCTGCACAAATTATAATGATATTCGTTCTCGGAAGCTTGAAAAACCATATTTTCCTGCGAGTGTAGTTGTGTCATATGCTGCAACCGGAGATGAAAGTATAAAAGAAAAAGCACTTGCGAATGCAATACCTGAATTTATACAATTTAATATCGTAGAAAGCGAGGTGCGAAATGTCTGTTGATAAACCATTTACAAAGGAAAATCTGGATGGTTATCTAAAAGAACTGGCAAAAGAGTTTCGTAAAAAGAATGGTACCAGAATGCCGGCGGAGATTATTCTGATTGGTGGGGCAGCAATTCTTATTAATTATGGTTTTCGGGAAATGACCTATGACATAGATGCAATTATTCAGTCTTCCGGGTCTATGAAGGATGCAATCAACACAGTAGGAGATAGACTTGGTCTTCCGGTTGGATGGTTAAATACAGACTTTATTAATACCAATTCCTATACGCCAAGATTGGTAGAGTATTCAAAGTATTATAAGACTTTTGCAAATGTTTTACAGATTAGAACAGTATCAGCTGAATATCTTGTAGCAATGAAACTCATGGCAGGACGCCAATATAAAAATGATTTATCTGATATTGTAGGTGTGTTGATTGAGCAGGAAGAACGGAATGAGCCATTGACATTTGAAAAAATTCAAAAGGCTATAATCGATTTATACGATTCTTATAGCCGAATACCAGAAGATGCCAGAGTTTTTATCGAGGCTGTTTATAAGAAAGAAAATTTGCATGCTTTTTACAAGCAGTGCAGAGAACTTGAACAGGAAAATAAGGATGTATTAGTTGAATTCCAGGAAGATTATCCGGGTGTGCTTAATGGTGACAATCTTGCCGAGATTTTATTAGCTGCTAAGGCGAAAAAACATGTGACGGATAATGGAAAATAGAAATAAATACAAAATCCCCTGCATACAATGTAAAAACAAGTATTGCAGGGGATTTTTTTGAAAGGATATATTGAAGAGCGTGCAATGGAGATTGCGCGTTATATTATTGACAACAACACAACAGTAAGACAGGCCGCAAAACATTTTGGAATCAGTAAGTCGACCGTACATAAGGATTGCACAGAACGATTAGTGCAGGTAAATGCTTCGCTTGCGGCAGAAGTAAGGAAAGTGCTGGATGTAAATAAGGCAGAACGGCATTTGCGTGGTGGACTTGCAACAAGAGAAAAATACTTACATATGGAAGGGCACAGGTGAAGAGGTTTCAATAATAGAAAGTACGCTATGCGAACTTACTATTATCATGAATTGGAAAAGCCGCCGACAAGTTTAAGCGGAATGCAAAACACTTTGCCGGCGGCCAATTTCTTAAAATTAAAGTAACTATTCAGAACCCCTCCCCATACATTCGCAAAACCGTGCGTTCCACGCACTTTCCCGCTGCTACGCAGCTAATTTTGCTCATATATGGGGAGGTGACTCTATTCGAGCCACCTTACGAATAAGATAAGCAGCTTCTTACATGCAAGCATGACGAATCTGCTTATCTTATTCTAAGGGGTTCTGAATAGTTACAAATTAAATTTTATAATACAAAGAACGTACAAGTGCAAGGCGCTAACTCTACAGTTCCGGCAGCCTGTGCAACCGGTTTTAATTCCGGAAGAGCATAGCCTTCACCTAAGGTTAACGGATTGCCGTTTAAGGTCATAACTGTAGCGCGAACGTTGCCGTCTAAACCTGCTAAGGTATAGCGCTCTGCGTCCTTCGGCAGTTCAACGGTTGTAGTTTCCGTTCTTGAATTGTTGATGACTAAGTAAACCTTACCTTCTTTGCCATCTTTGCGGGAATGAACATAAACATGTGCTCCCTCACGGATTGGTTCACCTGAATCGTAAGCAGTAGTACCCATTAAGCGGTTCCACAACAGGACTGCAAAATAATTCGGTCTTGGGTCAAATACCTGACGTGCAAGATAGCCATAATCTGAAGAAGCAAGGGTGTTGTGGAAAATGACACCGTTTGTTAAAGATGCAAAACCACCAAGTTCGTTTAACGTACGGATAACATCCAGATAGGTGGAAGCCCAGGTGTCACCACCGCCGCCTGCATCGCCGGACTCGGTTACCCACATTTCGCCTCCCGGAACATATTTGTCACGGAACGGGCGGTAAGTACGGCAGAAGTTTAATGCGGTATCTAAGTATGCTTCGGAAGTTGCTTCTTCCGGCTGCCAGTGGGCGTTTGGCATCACAGATGCGAGACGGTCAGAAACACCATTGTAATAATGATAACTGAACACATCTAATTTTGTCTTTGTGCCGCCAACAAGGTCGTCACATCCCACGGTTTCTCCAACAAGCTGCTCAACACCGCCGCCTTTCCCAAAAGAGATATTATCGCCGCCTGTTGTGCTGGGCCCAATTTTGATACATTCCGGATAGTTTTCCTCTAACCAGGAAAAGAATAAATCGTGGTCTCTGCGGTAGTGTTCTGCAGTGTAGCCCTTCGGAAAACCGGTTTCTTCCATCATATTAGGCTCATTTGTAAATTCTGCGCCATTAATCGGAACACCGTATTCTTTGCTCAGACCGAAAAGTTTTTCTGCTTCGGAAGGATTCCATGGTTCCTCTGCGGTGTGAAGACCCGGACAGTTCGAAACGGATACCATTAACTTGGCACCAATCGCTTTTACAAAATCAAGAACGCCAATCCACTGTTCCTTTGTTAATACATTAAGATAACCTTCCGGTACAACGCCGTTTGTAGTGCCATCAAAATCATAGTAGGTTTTGGTAGCCCAGGTTCCGGAAACACGAACCCATGCAGGACCTAAATCCTTTGCTAATTTGCGGAGCTTTTCGTTATACAGATCAATAGGAGGATATACCTGCATCAAATCTTTGTACATTGCTGCAATACCATCTGCAGTTGGCTGTACAATAAAAGGCTCAGTGCCGGCAATCTGCCCCGGTGTGTAAGCTTTCCAGAAGGTACCCCCAGTAACCTCTGCAAACTCAACATTGTAGGATACGAGCATTGGATTTACTTCATGTAAAGCCTTTAGTGTATCCGGTGTCAATTTTACTGTTTGTGACATTTTAATCTTCTCCTTTCTCTTCAGCCAAAAATTCGGCTAATTGTTATTTTTATTTTACCAAAAAATGGACAAAATGTATAGCAAAGATACGTTGTCAAAAACAGGAAAGTAGTTAACAACAAGGAAAATCTATGCTATACTTAAAAAACGTGCAAAGAATATACTTTTATATAAGAAAAAATGAGGAACATGATGAATAGAAAAAAACAAATCGGAGTAGTGGGTGTGATTTTTTTACTACTCCTTGTGGTAGCAGTTATTTACAATAGTAAGAAAGAGCCGGAGTTGTCGCGTTATACAGCAAGCTTCCTGGATGTATTCGATACGAAAACAGACGTCATCGGTTATAGTACCGATGAGGAAGCATTCACCGAACAGGTAAGCCTTTTAAAAGACAAGCTTGCCTACTACAACGATTTATATGACATTTACAATGATTACGAAGGCATCAATAATATCAAAACGATTAATGACAACGCCGGAATTGCACCAGTGGAGGTAAACCGGGATATTATTGACTTGCTGCTTTTTAGTAAGGAAATGTATGAAAAAACAAATGGCCAGATTAACATTGCCATGGGAAGCGTGTTAAGCATCTGGCACGATTACCGCGATGCAGGTATCGATGACCCGGAAAACGCAAAACTTCCACCGATGGAGGATTTGCAGGCTGCGTCAGCTTATATGGATATCAATCAAATTATCATTGATGAGGAAGCCTCCACGGTCTATTTGCCGGATGCGCATATGTCCATTGATGTGGGAAGTATCGGAAAAGGCTACGCAGTGCAGAAACTTGCAGAATATGCCAAAGAAATCGGTATGAAACAGGTATTGCTAAGCGTAGGTGGAAATGTTTGTGCTGTTGGGAAAAAACTGGATGGCAGCGACTGGCGCATTGGCATTCAGAACCCGGATATGAAAAGCGATGAGGCTTATGTGGAAAAAGTAGATATTTCCGATGCCTGTGTGGTTACCAGCGGAAATTATCAGAGATATTATGTGGTTGATGGTGAGCGGTACTGTCACATTATTGATGGAGATACTTTGATGCCGGCTGACTATTTTGCTTCGGTATCCATTTTGGCAAAAGATTCCGGTATGGCAGATGCGTTGTCGACCGCTGTTTTTAACATGCCTTATGAAGAGGGACTGGCTTTTGTAAATGGGATAGACGGCGTAGAAGCATTATGGGTGATGAATGACGGAACCATTTATCATACAGATGGTTTTGCGAACTATATAGCAGATTAGTTGAGGAAAAGATGGAAGAAAATAAGAAAAAAAATGACTTGATTTTAATCGGTGTTCTTCTTGTGGTGGCATTGGCGGCGTACTTTTGCATGAGCTTTTTTCAGGGTGCCAATACGAAAAACGGTGTGGCAGTCGTAAAAATAGATGATGTAGAATATGGACGTTTTCCACTTGTGGTAGACACTGAGGAACGAATTGAACTGCCGGATGGCTCCTACAATCTTTTGGTGATTCAGGACGGAAAAGCAGACGTGACCGAGGCTTCCTGCCCGGACGGCATCTGTGTCAATCACAGAGCAATCAGCAAGCAGGGACAGAGCATTGTCTGCCTGCCGAATAAAGTAGTAGTGGAAATTGAAAACGGCGAGGAATCCGATTTGGATGCCGTGACAAACTAAAACATAGCGTGCTTTTGGCATGCGGGTGGAGAAGACATATGAAGACGAAAAAAATTGCATATCTGGGGTTGTTAGTTGCCCTTGCATTTATATTTTCTTATATTGAAACGTTAATTCCAATCAATATTGGCGTTCCCGGCGCAAAGCTTGGGCTTGCCAATCTCGTCATTATCGTAGCGCTTTATACGATTGGCGAGAGAAACGCATTTCTGTTATCGATGGTGCGTATTGTGCTGGTTGGTTTTACCTTTGCCAACCTGGCTAGTATGCTTTACAGCCTAGCAGGCGGTATCTTAAGCTTTCTTGCTATGTGTATCGCTAAGCGCAGCGGAAAACTTTCAACGACAGGTGTCAGCGTGGTGGGCGGTGTGTTCCACAACGTAGGCCAGATTCTCATGGCAATCTGGGTGGTAAAGACAGCAAGTTTAGTTTACTATCTGCCGGTATTAATCATCGCCGGACTGGCTTCCGGTGTGGCAATCGGTATTTTGGGTGCCATGGTAATAAAACGAGTGAAAAAAGTTGTAAATTGGGACTAATTATTTTATAATAAGAACAATCTTTTAGTAACAGGAGTATTCATCAGGAGGAAACGATAAATGGGAAACGACATTTCCAAAGAAAAAGTGATTGTCATTGACTTTGGCGGTCAGTACAACCAGCTGGTTGCAAGACGTGTCAGAGAATGCAACGTTTATTGTGAAATCTATTCATATCGTACCGATATCGAGCAGATTAAAGCAATGAAGCCAATGGGTATCATTTTAACAGGCGGACCAAACAGCTGCTATGAGGAAGGCGCACCGACTTACACCAAAGAATTATTCGAACTGGGCATTCCGGTACTGGGCCTTTGCTATGGCGCACAGCTGATGATGCATGTACTTGGCGGCAAAGTAGAAAAAGCACCGGTACGCGAGTATGGTAAGACAGAAGTCTTCGTAAATACGGCATCCCCGCTTTTTACAGATGTCAGCGAAAAAACAATTTGCTGGATGAGTCATTTTGATTATATTTCTAAAATTGCACCGGGATTTTCCATCGTGGCACATACCGCAGACTGCCCGGTTGCTGCAGCAGAAAATCGTGAAAAAAATCTGTATGCAATCCAGTTCCATCCGGAAGTACTTCACACACAGGAAGGAACCAAGATGCTTCGCAACTTCGTTCGTGGAGTCTGTGGCTGTGCAGGAACCTGGAGAATGGATTCCTTTGTTGAGAACTCCATCAAAACCATTCGTGAAAAAGTCGGAGACGGCAAAGTGCTTTGCGCATTGTCCGGCGGCGTGGATTCCTCTGTTGCCGCAGTTATGCTTGCAAAAGCAATTGGTGAGCAGCTCACTTGCGTCTTTGTAGACCATGGCCTTCTTAGAAAAAATGAGGGCGATGAGGTTGAGGCAGTATTCGGACCGGATGGCCCATATAAATTGAACTTTATCCGTGTAAATGCACAGGAGCGTTTTTACAGTAAGCTCGCAGGTGTAGAAGAGCCTGAACGCAAACGTAAAATCATCGGTGAAGAATTTATCCGTGTATTTGAAGAAGAAGCAAAGAAAATCGGCGCTGTTGATTTCCTCGTACAGGGAACCATCTATCCTGACGTGGTAGAGAGTGGTCTCGGCGGTGAATCCGCAGTCATCAAATCCCACCACAACGTTGGAGGCCTTCCGGATTGCGTTGATTTCAAGGAAATCATTGAACCACTCCGTGACCTCTTCAAGGACGAGGTTCGTAAAGCCGGCTTAGAGCTTGGAATACCGGAACATCTTGTATTCCGTCAGCCATTCCCGGGACCGGGGCTTGGCATCCGTATCATCGGAGAAGTAACCGCTGAAAAAGTGCGCATCGTGCAGGATGCCGATGCGATTTACCGTGAGGAAATCGCAAAAGCCGGCCTTGACCGCAACATCGGCCAGTATTTCGCAGCACTTACCAATATGCGTTCCGTAGGCGTCATGGGCGACGAAAGAACCTACGACTACGCGGTTGCCTTAAGAGCAGTCAATACCATTGACTTCATGACAGCAGAGGCTGCAGAGATTCCGTTCGAGGTACTTCAAACTGTGATGAGCCGAATTATAAATGAGGTGCGCGGGGTCAACAGAGTATTCTACGACTTGACCAGTAAGCCACCCGGAACAATTGAGTTTGAGTAAGGTGGAACGCCAAAAGAACCCAGTATTTATGCGACTTCCAAACAAATTTGTTTAAGCACTGGCAACAATTTGGCAACAGAATTTCCTTATTCAATGAATAAGATTACTTTATGAGCATAAGAAAACCTTACTGATTTTCAGATATGACAACTGAAAATTGGTAAGGTTTTTTCATGCTTATTTTTTCATTTTGCGTTTGGTTTCTTTCTTTTCTTCTTTTTCCATTTCTTTTAATCCGGCGAGAAGCATATCGCTGATTTCCTGTGAAGGAACCTTAGCCCAGACTTGGTGTGTATCCAGTTCCGGATATTTATAACGCCAGTTATCATATTCCTCTTTGGTGCTTTCGCCATTCTCCAGCTTTTTAGCTTCGGCGAGCCATGCACGGAGCATTTTATCCATTGAGGAATAGGTAGAATAGTCGGACTTATCCAAACGTAAGACTACTTCACCATCCATTTCGTCAATTTTCAGTCCATACATATCTTCCAATGCGAAAAAGGTATGCATAAGACCGATGTAGGTATCTATATCCGGTACGGTAAGTGCATGGGTGCTGACATCAAAGATACCAGCCATTTCTTTTACGAGATCATGCTTGGGTACTCTTGATTCTGATTCATATTGTGCCATACGGACATCAGAAGTCTTGCCAAGAAAGCCGAGGACTTCTCCAAGCTGCTTTTGTGTCATGCCTTTTCTGTTACGGAAAAATCGAATTCGTTGCCCGATTGCCATAGTAATGCCTCCTGTCATGTTGTTGCCATTTATCTGTTAAGTAAAACAGAAATGTTTAAGTAGAGTATAACATGTGTTAATGAGTATAGCAAGAAGAACTTAAATAAAAATGTTTAAGATTATTCTGAAAACCACTTGACTTAACGGAAAATGTTTAGTATTATACAAAACAGAAACTTAAACAAAGTAAGTTAAGTTAAAACTAAATGACCGTCCGAGCAGATACCATCCGGAAAAATATGCGATGACCGAAAGTGAGCGTACGAAGGGATGGAAACACGACAAAGTACCACGCAAGGCAACCTGTCAGGAAAGTGTAAGGGAGAGCGGCAAACAAAATTTTGAAGAAAGGGGGAATCCACATGGAGAATAAGAACTTTATGACGGTGGATGAAGTGGCACAGGAGCTTAATGTTTCCAAGTCCTATGCATACAAGGTTGTCAGAGAGCTGAATGCGGAAATGCAGAAGCTTGGGTATTTGACAGTTACCGGAAGAGTGAATACCAACTTCTTTCGCAAGAAGTTATGTTACAGCGAATAGAGAGGAGATGATGTTATGGCTGTATATAAAGATGGTGACAAATGGCGTGTCATTTACCGCTATACCAATTATAAGGGAGAGCGGAAACAGACACAGAAACGTGGTTTTGCAACCAAACGAGAAGCACAAGCATGGGAGAGGGAGGTGATGTTAAAAAGTGAGTCCAAGCTGGATATGACTTTTGCCAGCTTCTTTGAGATTTATGAAGCCGACAAGAAAAAACGGGTAAAGGAGAACACATGGGAGTCCAAAAGCCATATTATCCGTACCAAGATACTTCCTTATTTCGGGGAGCGTAAGATTGCGGAGATTGAGCCAAAGGATGTGATTGCCTGGCAGAATGAGCTTCTTGCCTATAAGGGAGAGAATGGGGAAGTGTATTCCCCAACTTACCTTAAAACCATCCACAGCCAGCTCAGTGCCATTTTCAATCATGCAGTAAGATATTATCATTTGCCTTCCAATCCGGCGCAGAGAGCCGGATCGATGGGAAGCGAGGAACACAAGGAAATGCTGTTCTGGACGAAAGAGGAATATCTGAAATTTGCGGATGTGATGATGGATAAGCCTGTTTCCTATTATGCGTTTGAAATGCTCTATTGGACGGGAATCCGGTGTGGGGAGCTGCTTGCCCTTACACCAAAGGACTTTAATTTCGAGCGTCAGGAGCTGACCATCAATAAGTCCTATCAGCGGTTGAATGGCAGGGATGTGATTACCACACCGAAAACCAAGAAAAGTAACCGGACAATTAAAATGCCGAAGTTTTTGTGTGAGGAAATGCAAGAGTATATTGGTATGCTGTATGAGATTGGGGAGGATGAAAGGCTGTTCCAGATTACCAAGTCGTATCTGCACCATGAGATGGACAGAGGGGCAAAGGCAGCAGGAGTCAAGCGTATCCGCATCCATGATCTTCGTCACAGTGCGATTTCACTTTTGATTGAGATGGGATTTTCTGCTCTGGCGATTGCGGAAAGGGTAGGACATGAAAGTATTGATATTACTTACCGGTATGCACATTTATTTCCAACGAAGCAGACGGAAATGGCAGATAAATTGGACATTGAGCGAATGGGAAAAGGAGAGATGGATTGATGGAGAAAAATTTAGACAGCAAAGGACGCTGGAGAAACAAACTTGTGGGATTTCGGGTATCAGAGGAAGAAGCAAAGCTGATTGACAATTGTGTGGCATTATCCGGTCTTACCAAGCAGGACTATATTATCAGACGGTTGCAGTGCCGTGATGTGGTGGTACAGGGTAATCCGAGAGTGTATAAGGCATTAAGAAATCAGATGGCAGATATTTATGAGGAACTGAAGCGTCTGGAGAGTTGCAGTGAAGCAAATGACGAATTGCTTTACACAATCCAACTGATAGCGGAAACCATGAATGGATTGAGAGGAGAGAGTGAATGAGTGTAAAAGAAAAAGCGACTGCTCCGGTTCCATCTGTTGGCGCAGATGGGAAGCAGTCACTATGTAAAACTAACAAGGAAAGTATAGCAGATTTGCCCGATAAGGGCAATCTGCAAGCCACAAATAATCGTGGTTCCGGTGCGGAAGTTACGGCAGAGAAAAGAGATAGGATTGATGGATTAGAGACAGTATCCATGACAGAACTTTACGATACTGCTTATCCACCCAAGATACCGATTGTGGACGGACTGATCTATGCAGGTACTTATCTATTTGTGGGCGCACCAAAGGTAGGGAAATCCTTCTTTATGGCACAGCTCGGCTACCATGTAAGCATGGGGCTTGATTTGTGGGATTATCCGGTGCGGAAGGGCACTGTTTTGTATCTGGCATTAGAGGATGATTATGCAAGATTGCAGAAGCGTTTATCAAGGATGTTTGGTATAGAAAGCAGTGAAAATTTCTACTTTGCCACACAGTCCAAAACTCTAAATGAAGGATTGGAAGAACAGCTTAACCAGTTCGTAAAAGAGCATACAGACGCAAGGCTGATTATCATTGATACCTTGCAGAAGGTAAGGGAACTTGGTGGAGATAAATTCAGCTATGCCAGTGACTATGAGATTGTAACCAAGCTGAAAGCCTTTAGTGATGAGCATGGTATCTGTCTGCTGGTGGTGCACCACACAAGAAAGATGGAGTCCTCTGACAGCTTTGATATGATTTCCGGCACAAATGGATTGCTGGGAGCTGCGGACGGAGCATTTGTCATGCAGAAGGAAAAGAGGACGGATAATAAAGCGGTTTTAGAGGTGGCAGGACGTGACCAGCAAGACCAGCGACTGCTTCTCGATTTTGACAGAGAACAGTGTGTGTGGAAGCTGACAAAAGCAGAAACGGAGCTTTGGAAAGAGCCTGCTGATCCGGTGCTGGAAGCGATTGCAAAGGTGGTATCAGAGGAACAGCCTCAGTGGATCGGAACCGCTTCGGAATTGTTACAGCTTTTGCCGGAGATGGATATGCAGCCAAACATCCTTACAAGAAAATTAAACATCGGCATGGAGCGTTTATTTATGGATTATGGTATTCGGTACGAGAGTAAACGAGGACACAGTTCACGAATGATTAAACTGACATTAGAACAGAGAGCGTGACGATTAGCGACGGTTGCGACGGTATTTTATATAGCGGTGCTGGTATAGAAATAATCGTCGCAATCGTACGCAACCGTCACGGAAGATGATGGAAAGGATGGATTGATAGATTGAAAAACATACAGATTTCCGAGGAACTGTTCTTCGCACTTTTGAAGTATCACTTGGTGGAAACAGATGATGTTTTGCCAGAGATTAAGAAGGGATTGGAGGACAAACTGGAAGCTATGGTAAGGCGGGATTTATATACAAAATATAAGACAGCACCAACCGAGGAAGAACGGGAAAAGGCAAGGCAGGAGTATCTGGAAAAGGTAGGAATGCATCGGGACTTTCGATGGTAGATTTTTCCCTTCGGTGTGTATGACGGGAGCGTGGCACGCTCCTGTAAATATCGTTAAGGAGAAAGCAGTGTAAGGGAACAAATGGAAGGAGCCGGACTTCTCTCACAAGCCCTCGGCGTTTGAGAGCGAAATACACCCATCGCACAAATCTTCGATTTGTACTCTGTGTATTTCGCCCTTGCAGGGGGCTGACATTCGCAATCCGCTACGCTGCTTGCTCATGAACGCAGCTGCTTCGCAGTACAGCGAAAGAGCATCGCTGTATAAGCATTTACAATGCTTATCTGCGTTCAAATGCTGTCGCATTTGTGTCCATGCCGGATACGGCAATGAGTTCGTAAACGGACACCTATGTGTCCACTCACAGTGGCATAATCGCCACCAGTTTTCAAAGAAAGGGGGCAATGCCTATTGTAAGAAATTCATTTATACAGATGTCAAAACTGACAAATTTAAAAGGAAGAATTAACTATATCTCTAGTCACGCAAGGCAGGAAAATTTGTACGCAGTTTATGAAACAACTGACCGTAAATTTTGGACGGAACTTGCCAAGTGTAACCAGGAGGAATTTAAGAGAAGCGGAACAGAAGGCAAGTGTATTGAAGCAAGGGAACTGATTATTGCACTGCCGGAAAGATTCGTGGATTATGAACCGGACAAATTGCTGAAACTTTTTACGGAATACTTCAAGCAAAAATATGACGTGGAGTGCATCGCTGCTTTGCACCATAACAAACGCAAGACAAATTATCATATTCATCTTATCTTTTCGGAGCGGAAGCTGCTTGATGCTCCTGTGTTGAAGATTGCCACAAGGAACATGTTTTATGATGAAACCGGAAAGCATGTACGAACCAAAAAAGAGATAATGGATGATGCTGGACAGCTTCGGAGTGGCTGTAAAATTATTCCCAAGGGCGAAGTATATGAGCGTAATCTTTTTACCATAAAGGACAGCCGATTTAAGAGCGACAGTTTCCTTGATGAGGTAAAACGTTCCTATACAGACCTTATCAATATTTATGTGAGGGATGATAAGGAGAAGCTGAAAGTATTTGATAAGAATGGTGTGTATCTGCCCATGAAAAAGGTTGGCAAAAACAATCCAAAAGCAGAGCAGATAGAAGCGGATAATCGGGTTCGTACCATGTGGAATCAGACGGTGGACAGGGCATTCGTCAGTGGTGTGCCGGAGAAACAGATTTTGGAGGTGAAGCAGAGTGAAATCGGACAGAAAGCAAAGGCTTCTATTCAGAAGTCGGGGAGAAATCCGGCACTGTTCAAAAGCCTGATTATGACGGCGATATATGCTTTGGAGCTTCTGATTAGTAAGGTGTTTAAGAGAGCTTCCGAAAAGGCTGATAAGGTGACGGAAGCGTTTGCAAAGTCAGAGCCGGAGCAGACGAAAGTTCGGGCAGTCAATGAACCTGTGATGGCGAAAAGTGAACCGATACCGGAAATACCGAAGAAGTCCGAGCTTGTTTCCAAGTATCCAAGGCTTGCGGATATTTATAATAAGCTGGAGAAGCAGAATGAAGCCATTTACCAAAGGGAACAACAGCTTGTAAGTGTGGAGAAGGAGATTGCCGGAACGAAGGGTATCTTCAAAGGGAAACAGCGTAAGGAGTTGCAGGAACAGGCGGAGCAGTTAAGAGCGCAGATAGCCAGCATGAAGCAGTATTTATCAAGTATCGTGCAGGGTTATGGTTATAAGAATGTAAAGGAGTTCTTGGTTGTATACCATGCCTCTAAAGCGGAATACAGCGATTATCAGTCAGCAGTTGCAAAGTGGGAACAGCAGACAGGAAATAAGGCAGAGTCGGATAGCTTTAGGTCAAGGTTACAGCAGAAGCAACAGGAAGTAAAGGAACGAGAAAACAACAGACAGAGTCACTATTATAGGAATGACAGAGGTGGCAGATAGGAGCAGATTATGGAGAAGCATATCATTGGAGAAAACGGAATAGGGTATACACTTGGGGCAGACTCGAATTATAAATTGATAAATGCGGAATAACTGGAACTATGATATACTTAGGGAAATGAACTATAAGAGTTCGACAAATTGTTGTCGGGTTCTTTGGACATTGACAATGGGTGGATAAAAAGGTGAGAGTGATAATGGAACATGGTTACACCGGAGGAAGTTGACAGGATCAGGAGAGTAGATAGAAAAAGTCAGTATTTATGTCGATGATACGGTTCGTGTCGCACATGTGACGTAGAGATACTTTTGTTATTTTGAGATCAGCTTAAGGGTAAAACAAAAGAGGAAGGAAATAGAAAAACAATAAAGAAAAGTAACTGTGAGGTGATGGTATGGAATTTTATGAAAAACTTCAGGAATTAAGAAAAAGCCGAGGGCTTACTCAGGAAGAACTGGCCGAGGCTTTATTTGTATCGAGAACTGCAATTTCAAAATGGGAATCCGGAAGAGGATATCCCAGTATTGATTCACTAAAAGAAATATCGAGATTTTTTTCAGTATCGATTGATGAGTTATTAACCGGAGAGAAACTAATCTCTATTGCAGAAAAAGAAAATAAATCTAAAATTCAAAATATGTGTAACCTGTTGTATGGAATTGTAGATGTACTTTCCATTATGCTGATTGTTTTACCTCTTTATCCCAATCCGGTTAATGGATATATTTACTCTGTAAATCTGTTCGCATATACACAAAAATCATCATTTATTTGTCTGATTTACTGGATTATGTTTATTGCACTTATTGCTGTTGGAATTGGTAAAATTTTATTAACACAATTAAATATGGAAAAAGGGCAAAAGATGGTAACAATTATTTCGCTATTGCTTAGTATCTTGGCAGTTTTGTTTTTGGCAATGGCGAGAGAACCTTATGCGATAACAGTTGTATTTTTATTATTAATTGTGAAAGGAATGCTGATTTTTAAGGAAAATGGGCGTTGACACGGATGGTGTCAACGCCTTTTTGGGTGATGTGACGATACGTTTCTTGTGCTTTGGCAAGATTTCAGTGATACTAAAGCAGTGGTCGCTGTGAAATACGATTTTATAAAAAATGACCAGGAAAGGAAAAAATTATGGAATATGTAATGGAAACACAAAATCTGACAAAGCGATATCAAGACGTGACAGTAGTGAATCAAGTTAATCTACATGTACCTAAGGGGAAGATTTATGGATTACTGGGAAGAAATGGTGCAGGAAAAACAACAATTATGAAAATGATGTTACAGCTTGTTCGTCCAACAAAAGGAAATATTTTGATGTTTGGTAAAGGATATCAGGAACAAATGTGTGACACTTATCAGAGGATTGGTTCTATGATAGAAACACCAGGGTTTTATATGAATCTGACAGGACAGGAAAATCTGGAGATTTTGGCAAGATATCGTAAACAGCTTTCAAAGAATGAAGTGAAAAATGCGCTTGCTGTTGTAGGACTTGATCAGGAAAAAAAGAAACCTTTTTCTGATTATTCGCTGGGAATGAAACAGAGACTTGGAATTGCTGCCGCTATTATGCATGAACCAGAACTATTAATACTGGATGAACCAATCAATGGTCTTGATCCAATAGGAATATCGGAAATCCGCCAGTTTTTGTGTGAACTTAGTCGCACGAAAGGGACTACCATTTTAATTTCAAGTCATGTTTTAAATGAAATTGAGCAGATTGCAGATATGATTGGTGTAATCAATCAGGGTAAGCTTGTAGAGGAAGTTAATATGGATGAACTGCATAAGAGAAAGCGAAAATATGTAGCATTCACTGTGTCAGATAGTTTAAAGGCTTCGAAATTACTGGAAAACCATTGTGGTATTTATGATTATGATATACGAGAGCATATGCTTAAAGTTTATGAACCTGCTTTTAATGTGGGAGCCTTTAACCAATTACTGGTGGAAAATCAACTACTGGTAACAGGAATTAACAGTTGTGAAGAGAATCTTGAAGATTATTTTTCGGAATTAATTGGAGGTGGCGGCATTGCTTAACTTAACATATTGTGAATTATTGAAATTAAGACATTCTAAAATGATACCAATCAGTATTCTTGGGGCTGTAGCGGTGCCTTTTATGATGTTTGTTGAAACTTTACAGATGCATTCACAACATCCGGAACAGGTGATCAGCTTAAGCGCAGTTTATGAGAATAGTATTCTCTATATGCTGTTGTTAGCCAATATGATGGTATCTGTGGCAATTGCGTCCTATCTGTTCAGCAGGGAATATACGGAAAATACATGGAAAACGATCCTTCCAATCCCAATATCAAGAACCAAGATATTAGCAGGAAAATTCTGTACTTTGTTTTTATGGGATTTATTTATGACAATTGTATCATGGACTTGCAATATGTTATTTTCGGGTATTTGCCATGTGTCATTTGGTATGGCAGAATACAGCCTGATCACTGCAATAAAATGGATACCGTATTATTTCCTTCTCACTGTCCTTATGTTTATCATGACATCACCATTTGCATATATTGCGCAGAAAACAAAGGGATTTGTTGCCCCGATGATTGTCTCAGCAGTGATTGTATTAGGAAGTGCGGCACTCAGTAACCAGAAATGGGGAGCTTTATACCCTTGGACGGCCAGTGTTCTGTTACTAGATGGAAGGATAGAGAGTACCGGATATCCGGTTTGGTTATCAATGACGATTATTCTGTTGGTATCAGGAATTGGTTTTATGATGACATTTTTATATTTTAAGAATGAAGATTTGAAGTAGTTTAATTAGTGGTAGTAATGTTTAGTTGATTGCAAAACTCAAGAACCTTATATATGAATTGGGCGTAACTTAGAGAGTTTCGCAATTATACATTTATATTTTTAAATAGATGGAGGAGATTATGATAGAGATTTTAAAAGCGATAGTATATGGTATTGTGGAAGGTATAACTGAATGGCTACCAGTCAGCAGTACAGGTCATTTGATATTGGTAGAGCAGCTTATCCCATTTAAAGGAGTCAGCGAGAACTTCTTTGATATGTTCGATGTAGTTATTCAGCTTGGTGCAATTCTTGCAGTTGTTATTTTGTTTTGGAATAAGATATGGCCATTTGCACTTACAAAGAAGGAGAGAAAAGGTCAGACAGGTATTGCTTCATATTTTAAGAAAGATATATGGGCATTGTGGTTCAAAATTCTTGTTTCTACAATTCCAGCAGCAGTTATAGGACTGCTTTTCGATGATTTATTTAATGCATTGTTCTACAATCCTACATGCGTGGCATTGGCATTAATTGTATTTGGTATAGCATTTATAATAATTGAAAGATGGCATAAGGGCAGAACGTTCAAGATAAATTCACTGTCTGAGATTACGTATAAGACAGCGCTTCTCATAGGTGTTTTCCAGGTTATGGCAGCAATCTTTCCAGGAACATCACGTTCAGGAGCAACAATTGTAGGCGCACTACTTATCGGAGTGTCAAGAACAGTAGCAGCAGAATATACATTTTTCCTTGCTATTCCTGTAATGTTTGGAGCCAGTCTTCTTAAGGTAGTTAAATTTGGCTTTTCATTCACTGCACTTGAGATTGGAGTTCTTATAACTGGTACATTTGTTTCGTTTGCTGTATCATTGCTTGCAGTACGTTTTCTTATGGAATATGTCAAGAAACATGATTTCCAGTTGTTTGGTTGGTACCGTATAATACTTGGTGCAATAGTGTTAGTACTCGGCGCTGTAGGATTTTTGCAGGCATAATAATTACTGTTCTTGCTTCGTTGCTGCCTTGCTCATGGTGATATTTCTCCAGATGAGCTAGCAAATGAAGTATATAAATATGCCTATGAGGTACTGTGCACACCATTAAGAAAACTGCAATAAACAATGTTTGCTATAATATAGACTCTAGTTTGCCTGACTGTTTTTTTGATAGATAGAGATTATTGCTTTATTTGATATAATTGGTATAATAGGTCATGGCAACACTTTGGCAACAGAAAATCAGTAAGCCAAAATAAAATATGTAATTGAATTAAAAAATCGGCATTTTCGTAGCAAAACCTAAACAAAATAGTTTAACATAAAACAACAACTTGCCGAGTTTGAGTAGCTTGAAAAATTGCGGAAAAGCCCATAAATAAAGGCTTTGCGGGGTGTCGAAAAGACCAAATGGAGTTTAAAAAATATTTTTTTCTCTTGTTTATATTCCAGATTCACCTGCAAATTTCGTGAAATCAGTTATTCTCATAAAATAAAATTAGAGTAAATATGAAGAACAGTTTGTTTTGATTGAAGTGATTTTCGTCAAGGCAGACTGTTTTTTTGTTGCCTGCATTTAGAAAAAAGATACCAAAGAAAGGTTCTTTATTTTCGATGAGTTAAACTCCATGACACAGTAACCACACTGATGGAGAATTAAAAAACAAGAAAATTTGATAAATTTCGGAAAAGGATGTCCGATTTTGCATCTGCCAGTACAGAGTATATGAAGAGATAAATATTCAAAACGAGAAAGCTCTGGAAGAAAAGAGACGGATGGAACAAATGCAGAAGGGAAGTTGATAATTAAACAAGGGCTCAATTGTAAACATGAACCAGTAATGCTATAATTATAGTGAGAACAGGAGGATGCATATTATGGAAGATTCTTACGTATTACAACTGTTAAAACCAAAGTTTAAAGATTTTTATTTATGTTTCTGTGGATTTGCAGAATGTGAACCATTACATAGCTACGGACCGGCCGCAAGACCCAATTATATTTTGCATTATGTAATGAAGGGCAAAGGAATCTATCAGGTCGGCGAAACGAAGTATCAGCTGAAAGAAGGGCAGGCCTTTCTGATCGAACCGGAGAGTCTGACCTTTTATCAGGCAGATAAAAAGGATCCATGGTCTTACCTTTGGGTAGGATTTGGTGGTACGGAAGCACAGAGATTTGTCAGAGATCTTGGACTGAACAGTCGTCAGCTTACGTGCGAATGTGAATATGGAAAAGAGCTGAAAGAAATTGTATTTGAAATGCTTCAGCATACGCATTCAACTGTGGAAAATCTTTACTATCTCCAGGGAAAATTGTATCAGTTTTTCTCCGTGCTGGCTCGCGGGATTGAAATTCAGCAATATGTGGATGATACAAAAGAAAGTATACATGTACAGGAAGCAATTGCCTATATAAAGAATTGCTATTCAAAGAAAATCACAGTGGAAGATATAGCTGATTATCTGGCAATTAACCGAAGTTATTTATATACAATATTTAAGAACAGTCTTGGAATCTCGCCGAAGGATTTTTTGACGGAATTTCGAATTTCCAGAGGAAAGGAGCAGCTCACACTTACAGATCTCTCTGTGGAGGAAATCGCAGTTTCTTGTGGTTATCGCAATTCACTTGCTTTCGGCAAAGTATTTAAACAGAAAATTGGAATGACGCCGACCCAATACCGTAATGATAACAGAAAGGTTGCCCGAGAACGATTGATCAGTGTACAAAACGAACTGAAAGAATACAAGAAACATAAAAAAATTTATGTAGGAGAAGTCGAAAAAGAATAGACGAAATGTTGAAAAAGACATCTGATACCTAACATTTGAGATATAATACTTAACAAAAAGGTATAACGGATGTCTTTTTTTGTACGCTATACTAGTATCAACAAATATAAGGAACAAGTGCACAGGTTTCTTCACTCAGATATCAAATAAACAAAGGAGTATTATAGGAGGAGAATCATGGAAAATCAAAAAGATACTCAGAAAAATCCGCAATATAAATATGCGTCTACAAGAGAAAAATTATGTTTTGGAATTGGAGCAATCGGCAAAGATGCGATTTGCAATTTAGTAGGAGCATTTTTAATGCTTTATTTTACAGATACTTTGTATCTGGCACCGGCATTTGTCGGCGTACTGTTTTTGGTAGCAAGAATATGGGATGCGATCAATGACCCGATGATGGGAATGATCGTTGACAATACACATACACGTTTTGGTAAATTCAGAATCTGGATTGTAATCGGAACATTAGTAAACTCAGTTGTATTTGTTTTATTATTCCACAGCTTTAATCTGTCAGGAACAGCATTATACGTATATGTATCTGTTATGTACATTTTATATGGAATGACTTATACGATAATGGATGTACCTTACTGGTCATGGCTTCCTAACCTGACAAATGACCCGCGTGAACGTGAGAAAGTTTCCGTAATTCCAAGATTTTTCGCAAGTCTTGCAGGATTTTCAGTAGCAACATTTGGGCTTTATATTATCAATTACCTGAATAAAGCAGCAGGCGAGAGCAATCTCTACGCAGAAAAAGGATATACACTTTTTGCAATTATTATCGCAGTTATTTTCATCGTTACAATCGGAATTACTGTATTTAATGTAAAAGAGGAATCAACAGTAGGTATATCAGCAGAAAAGACAAGTCTGAAACAGGCATTTCATGTAATTGTAAAAAATGATCAGTTGCTTGCATTTATCGGATTACTTTTGACATTTAACCTTTGTACACAGATTGCAAAAAGCTTTGCTGTGTATTATTTCAAATGTGTATGCCACGATGAATATCTGTATTCTATCTTTGGATTTGCAATTATTGCTGAGATGGCAGGACTTTTATGCTTCCCAAAAATCGCAGCAAAAATTAGCCGTGAAAAGGTATACGCATTTGCATGTGGACTTCCAATTGCTGGATTTGTACTGCTCGGTGCAGCAGGATATGTAGCACCACAGAGTAATGTATTAGTTGTTGTATGTTGTGCACTGCTTTTCTTCGGATCAGGTCTTTCACTTGGAGTAACAACATGCTGTATGGCAGACGTTATCGACTATGGAGAAGTAAAATTTGGTGTACGAAATGAAAGCGTAACATGCTCTGCACAGACATTTCTTATGAAGGCAGCTACGGCAGTAGCAGGTGGATTAACAGGAATTGGTCTTCAGATTGTAGGATACAACGCAAAAGCGGTAACTCAGAGTGTATCAACAGTAATGGGTATTCGCGTATTAATGATTGTAATTCCAATCATTCTTGCATTTGCAAGCTTTGGTATTTACAAAAAATACTACACTTTAAAAGGTGAGAAGATGGAAGAAATCACAAGAAAAGTAAATGAAATGCATGCGAAAAAGCAGACAGCTTAAGAGACAACAATTCAATTGTAAAAGAGGTAGTATATGAGACAGATTATTTTTCACGAGGAAACAAAAACTTTCCATTTATACAATGAAAAAATCAGTTATATCTTATGTGTATTAGAAAATGGACATCTGGGACAATTATATTTTGGAAAACGACTTCATGATAAAGCAGATTTTTCTTATCTGGTTGAAAAATGTGGACGCCCAATGACATCATATATATATGAATGGGATCGTACTTTTTCATTGGAACATATCCGACAGGAATATCCTGTTTACGGTACGACAGACTACAGACATCCGGCAATTGAATTGTTGCAGGAAAATGGCAGCAGGATCAGTGAGTTCCAATATGACAGCTATGAGATTATTGACGGAAAACCGAAACTCTCCGGATTGCCGGCAACTTACACAGAGTCCGAGGAGGAAGCGCAGACATTGCGCATCTTCCTGAAAGACGCCTTGACTGGTGCAAAACTGGCGCTTTTATATACGATTTTTGATGAATATAGTGCAATTGCAAGAAGTGCTTATATTGAAAATGCCGGTGAGAAAAATCTGCATGTATTAAATATGATGAGCTTAAGCCTGGATCTTCCGGATAAGGATTATGAATGGATGCAGTTGTCCGGTGCGTGGTCCAGAGAGCGCTATATAAAGAATCGAACATTGGAACAAGGCATAACAGCTATCGACAGCATGCGCGGAAATTCTTCTCACGAACATAATCCGTTCCTAGCTTTAAAACGTCACAACACAGATGAAAATGCAGGAGAAGCAATTGGAATAAGCCTTGTATACAGTGGAAATTTCCGTATGCAGGCAGAAGTAGATACACATGATGTGACACGAATTACAGCCGGGATCAATCCGGAAGGATTCGATTGGAAATTAGAACCGGGAGAAAGCTTTCAGACACCGGAAGCAGTTCTGGTTTACAGTGAAAATGGATTAAATGGCATGAGTCAGACATTCCAGAAGCTGTATGCTAAGAGACTCGCAAGAGGATACTGGCGTGATAAGGCAAGACCGATTTTAAATAACAACTGGGAAGCAACTTATTTTGACTTTACAGAAGATCGCCTTGTAGAGATTGCAAGGAAAGCAAAAGAATGTGGAGTAGAACTGTTTGTCTTAGATGACGGATGGTTTGGCGCAAGAAGAAATGACAAAGCCGGTCTTGGTGATTGGGTGGCAAATGAAGAGCTTCTGCCAAATGGCATCAAGGGCCTGTCAGAAAGAATTGAAGCACTGGGATTAAAATTCGGTCTTTGGTTTGAGCCGGAGATGGTAAATAAAGACTCTGATCTTTATCGAGCACATCCAGACTGGATCTTACAGACACCGGGAAGAAATACATCACACGGCAGATACCAGTATGTACTCGATTTTTCAAGAAAAGAAGTAATAGATCATATTTACGGAATGATGGCAAAGTTATTATCGGAGTCGAAAATCTCATATATTAAATGGGATATGAACCGAAGCATTACAGAATGCTACAGCAGCAAACTTCCTTCAGACAGACAGGGAGAAGTGTTCCATCGTTATATTTTAGGTGTATATGATCTGTATGAACGTTTGACAAATGAGTTTCCAGAAGTACTATTCGAATCCTGCGCCAGCGGTGGCGGAAGATTTGACCCTGGAATGCTGTATTATGCACCACAGGGATGGACAAGTGATGATTCGGATGCAATTGAGCGTCTGAAGATTCAGTATGGAACTTCTATGTGTTATCCGCTCAGCAGTATGGGAAGCCATGTGTCTGTTGTCCCGAATCACCAGGTATTTCGCAATACCCCATTGCATACAAGAGCGAATGTAGCATACTTTGGAACTTTTGGATACGAACTGGATCTCAACAAATTGACAGAAGAAGAGATCAAAGAAGTAAAAGAACAGATCACATTTATGAAAGAATACCGGGAAGTGTTACAGTTTGGAACATTTTATCGTCTGAAAAGTCCATTCGAAGGAAATGAGACGGTATGGATGGTGACAAATGAAGACCGCACGCTTGCAATCGTAGGCTACTATCGTGTTTTAAATGGAGTGAATCAGCCGTATAGCCGTGTCAGATTACAGGGATTGAACCCGGATATGATTTATGAAAATGTATGGAACCATACAGAAAATTACGGAGACGAATTGATGAATTATGGATTGATCACATCCGATGTGACAGCTGGTGAAGTGCCAGGGAATGTGACTCCTTGTACCGATTTTGAATCTAGAATATATATGCTGAAAGGCAAAAAAGTTCAGGAGGTAAGATAGAAAATGACGAAGACAAAAAGAATCATCGGAATGGTACTGGGAATATTGTTCATAGGATTATGTGTATCTTTCTTACGACTTTCACAATTTGGCGTGGATCCGTTCAGTGCGATGAATCTTGGAATCAGCGGGTTTATCGGATGGAGCTTTGGAACGTGGCAGCTGCTTGTCAATGCGATCATTCTTGTAGTTGTATTCTTTCAGGCAAGATCCTGCATTGGTGCGGGTACCATTATCAATATGGTATTTGTCGGATACATTGCAGATTTTATTTGTTATGTAGCGAATGATGTAGTGCAGATTCAGATGAATCTGCCACTGCGTATCATTGCACTGCTGCTTGCTCAGCTGATGGCATCTATGGGAGTGGCACTATATATGGTCGCAGATATGGGAATCGCTCCATATGACAGCGTCGCAATTATAATCGAGAAACTGACACATCAAAAAATCCCATTCCATAAAGCAAGGATTCTTTCGGATGTTGTTGTTGTGATTATCGGAATCATATTTGCCACTGCATCTGGGGCGGGTATCTGGTCGGTAGTAGGGATTGGTACAATTATAAATGCCTGCTTCAACGGTCCATTAATTCAATTTTTTAAAACAAAACTGGAGAGATTTTACCTGTAAAATCTACGGATTACAATTCTCGCAAGGCTCATATCCAGAACGGATAAGGGTCTTGCGTTTCTTTTACGTAGTGGCTATCAGATAGAAACAGTGATCTTGAAAATCGTGTGGATCGATTGCGAGAGGAAGTGTCTATTATAAAGAAAGAGAATGTATCTTTGTTAAATGTGGCATACGATATGGATCGGGTTGTAGTTGTTTTGGGAGAAAATAAGGTCAAGGAAGCAATAGAAGTTGCAAAGCATTTGGAACAGACAAATGCAAAACAAAACATCAAGAAGAAACGTATAGACAGAGATAGTAGATAGAGGAGTTGTAGAAATCAAATCTATGATAAAAAAGCAAAGTTTAGACGTTGCTTTTTGGGATTGTAAATCAAAGAGAATAGTTTTATATAGGAAAAGAGAGAAAATAGATTTGGCAGACCTTTGAGGATTAGGTGAATGCTCTGTAGGTAATGTGATATAAGAAAAGGTAAAATGAATTTTGTGGAAATATGCTTTACAAGGTTTAAGTAGGAACTCTGGAAAAAATCTTCCATTCTTTTTGTTGATGAAGAATAATGTAAGCAACAAATTTGAATTGACAGAGGTAATGAAATGTTTGAAGAATTAGGAATTAGTTTTGGCACAGCACTAATCATCTTACTTGCATTATATTTTATAATTAAGTGGGCGGTCAAAAATGGAATAAAAGAAGCCTATAGGGATATTACAGAGAAAGTCACTACCGAGGATATTGAGGCAGAACAAATATGTACCGAAGAGGAAAAATAGTTAATAAAGAGAGGTGCATATGCTATGCCAGGTATACTTGTGGTTGAAGATGATGAAAATTTAAATCGTGGAATTACATTTTCACTGAAAAAATCCAGATATGAGGTCTTTTCAGCAGAATCAGTGAAAAAAGCGAAAAGAATTGCAAGTGATAATAATGTGGATGTTACGATCTGTGATGTGAATCTTCCGGATGGGAATGGACTGGAATTTGTAAGGTGGATGAGATGCAATTATAATACATACATTATCTGCCTTACAGCACTAGATCAGGAGATGGATCAGGTTATGGGATATGAAGCAGGGGCAGATGATTATATTACAAAGCCGTTTAGTCTTTCGGTACTTCTTTTGAAAATAGAAGCACATTTCCGCCGCAGACAGGAGAGAACGGAAGCCGGGAAGATGATTTCGGGAGATATCGTATTTAGCGCAGGAGAAATGAAAGTCCTGATAAAGAGTCGTGAAATCAGTCTGACAAAAACGGAGTTGAAAATGCTGACTTTTTTTCTTCAGAATCCGAAACAGATTCTTTCAAAAACACAAATATTGGAAAATGTGTTTGATCTGGAAGGGGATTTTGTGGATGAAAATACAATCGCTGTCAATATCAGAAGACTCCGTGAGAAAATCGAAGACAATCCGGCTGCACCGGTCTATATAAAGAATATCAGAGGTCTTGGGTATATATGGAATCAGGAGGTAAGGCAGTGACAAAGAGATATCGCAAGAAGATTACAGTAGTGCTCTCCTTGGTATTACCTGTCATATTATTGTTTGCAATATTAAATTGCTTTACCACGTATGTGTTTTATGAAGATAATAAATATAAAATGAATCTTATGACAGAGATTGCTGCAAAGGAAGAATTTTCCGGGCTGGATGCTGTTTCGGAATTGCTTAAGGATAAGGATATTGAAACTAACGAACAGGGAAGGCGATTATTGGAGCAATATGGATACTGGGGGAATAAAGGGAATGCATTTTATTCGCAATTCCGGCATCAGGTTATGGTGAACGGTGCTGTAAGCACTGTGATATGCGTGCTTCTTTTGACTTTTTTACTTTATTGGAAGAAAAAAGAAGATGCGTGTCATCAGAAAATTTTAGACCAGTTAGAAGAAATTCTGATCAGATTCCGTGAAAATAAATTTGATGATTTACTGAAAACGGAAAATCATGCAGAACTGGAAAAATTGAATGACCAGCTTGAAGCAATCGGACATCATATTCAGTTGATAAAGGAAGAAGCAAGGGCAGAAAAGGAGAACACGAAAGAAATGGTTTCTGATATTTCTCACCAGTTAAAGACACCGGTTGCAGCTTTGGATACATGTTTTAGTGTGCTGATGCAGAATGACTTAAGTGACACAGAACAGGAGGAGTTTCGTATCCGTTGTCGGAGTGCTCTGGATGGACTGGAGACATTATTGCAGTCGCTTCTTGAAATATCTAAGATAGAAACTGGACTGATTCAGATTAATAAGAAAAAACTTCCGCTTATGGATACTGTCATATCTGCTGTGAACCGCACTTATCCTAAAGCGGATGAGAAAGAAATTGAATTCGTTTTTGACTATGAAAAAGAGCTGGAAACATGCACGATTATGCAGGATAAAAGGTGGCTTGGTGAAGCTGTGATCAACGTTCTGGATAATGCGGTCAAGTACAGTCCGTGTGGTTCAAAAATATTTATCCGGTTACAAAAAAGAAACGATCTTGTAAGAATGGAAATTGAGGATCAGGGAATTGGTATTCCGCAGAATGAGTATCACAAAATTTTTCAACGATTTTACAGAGGAAGTTCTAGGAAGGTCATGGAAAAGAGTGGTACAGGAATCGGACTTTTTCTATCGAGAGAAATTATCGAAAAACACGGAGGTACAATCATGGTAACCTCCGGCAAAAAGAAAAAAGGAAGCACGTTTGTGATTCAATTACCATATGTTGGTTAAATTTTAAGTGGGCAGAAATCTTACAATTCTGTAAGACTTCTGCTCGTTTTTTGAAAGTGAAATGAAAGATTATCCTGATATAATTTGGATGTAGGATGAAAAATGACTATAAACAGGCAAAGAAAGCGTGCTGAAAAGGTACGCTTTACAGAATGAAAAAGGAGGCATCACATGAGTGTGATATTAGAAACCAAGCAGCTTTGTAAGTTTTATGGCGCAGGTGAGAATCAGGTCAAAGCGGTCAATCAGGTGGACATTCAGATTGAACAGGGAGAATTTGTCGCAATTGTCGGAAAGTCAGGTTCCGGTAAAAGTACATTACTTTGGAAAGAGGTTGAACAGGTGCTTCGTAAGTACAAGGATTCTTTCTTAGAATAGGAGGGGCTTATGAGCTATAGACCAGATACTTCATATAGAAGATATGCAAACTATCGAGCTAACAAACATCAGTATAAGATGAATCAGATTGCAGCACCAATAGCAATGATGCTGATTATTGGAGTTTTGAGTAAATTTTGGTGGATTCTATTAGGTGTTGGAGTAGTAATTTTAGCTTCTATATTATATAAAAGAAACAGAAATGAAAGTACAGAGAATAGTAGTGAGTTCATTTTAGCAGAAACTATAGAAAATCATCCAACAGAGAGGAGCGTTCAGATGGAACTTAAATCTACAGAGGCTGGGTATGTTAATAAGAAGAATCAAAAAAATCTTGGTAAGACATCAAAGCCAGGGACAGATAATAACCAGTGGTTTTATCAGATGGAATGCTTAGATTGCGGTCATCAGTATTTTGCAAATGGCTCTGATATCTGGCAGAGAAAATGTCCAAATTGTCAAGGTGGTCAGCCGTAGAGAAATAAAATTACTGGTGGCTTACAAGTTAATTTTATGATATATTATTTTTAGAGAGTTTCATCGTGTATCACGAAAATTGTTCCGTGATACACATATGATACACTTTACTTCTGGAACAGATGGAAAAATGCCATATCTCATGGAAAAATGAATTGAGAAGAGTGTGTTTTTACTGAGTTTTAGACTGAGTGGAACTATGAAATTCCAGAGTTTGAATAATTTCAATTTAATATTGATTATTTTATATGGCAGGTAATCATTCGGATTACCTGCCTGTTATCTATATATTCTTATTATTCTGGTTTTTGAAACTCAGAGTTGTCAATTACTATTTTTCACCTAAGATTTTCTGAAAATATGCTAATAGTCTGTTTTTCATTTCTGTATCAGAATTCCTATATTGTTGAATTAAGAAAAATAACTCGGGCTCAGTCTCGGATTTTATTAGATAGCTATCTGGATTTGGATTGCTCGTTTTTCCGGTTAGATAAGCAGTTGATGTGGCAAGGACGTCTGCCATAATCTGAATGACATGAATGGATGGGGAACGTTCACCGGATTCATATCTCAAATAAGCAGGCTGTGATAATTGCATACGTTTAGCAGCTTCCTGTTTGGTGATTCCAAGTTTTTCTCTGCAAGCAATAAGTCGATTACGATCAAGAGTGTTTGATTTCATTTGCATAGCCTCCGATTAAGACATTTGATAAACGAATTGTATCACATTTTTGTTGAATATACCATTGGAATAGTGTAATATTATATATACCATTGGTATATATAAAGAAAGAGGCGTTTTTTATGGGACTGGATCAAACTTTAAATTGGATAGGTGAGCCATCGAGGAGCCAGATTACAAGGCTTAAGCATAAAGATTTGTCAGAGCTCAATTACACGAACGGAATGAGTTATATATCGGAAGAAGATTATCATGATGGAAGGTATCGATATATACGTAAATACATGATTCCTGAGGAAGTATACTTGAAAGAGATAGATTGGATGCTGTTGAAATCTGACTGTGGAATGCCAGCTAATGCACATATTTGTGGTTTGGGCCCCAATAGTATTAAGTTTGGAGAGGCCGCAAATGTAGGAGATGTAAAGGAAATTCACATTAATGTATATGATGAAAGATATTGGAAACCGGTATTGAGTACACAGTATTTCTTTTTATGTGATGCAGTGTATGAATGGAGAAATAATTATGCTATTCAGGAATTATTTGATACTGTGTTTTCTGATGAATGGTGCGAGTACAAGAAGAAATATAGATCCTTAAACTGTGGATATTATCCGATAGTAGGCTTATTGAGTAATATGCAAAAGGCGGACTCTGATTTTGCGAAAAAATACCGCGAAGGAATTGATAATATATTTTATAAAGGCTATTGGTGAGACGAAAAAGAAATTAAAACATATTGACACCATATGTGACACCACATATAATATAGATAGGAGACATGGAAATGTCGAAATGGGATAAACTAATAGTGCGCATTTGCAATTTATCGAAAGATCTTCGGTTCGATGAATTGAAAAAGGTATTAGAGAGTTACGGATATGTGATGAATACTCCAAGAAGCGGCAGCAGTCATTATACATTTAGAAAACAGGGCTGTCAGCCTATTACGATTCCCAAACATGAACCAATAAAAAAGATATATGTAGAGATGGTAAGGCAGATTGTAGAAAGTGAGGCGGAGAAAGATGAAGACAATGAATGATTATATATCAATGCCATACCGCATGGAGGTTGTGGAAGATAAGGATGAAGGTGGTTTTGTGGTTTCTTATCCGGATCTCCCCGGTTGCATTACCTGTGGTGAAACAATTGAAAGAGCAGTAGAAAATGCATTAGATGCCAAAAGAGAATGGCTCGAAGCAGCGATTGAGGAAGGAATTGAAATTCATGAACCAGATAGTCTGGAAGATTATTCTGGGCAATTTAAACTGAGAATCCCACGCAGCTTACACAGAGCATTGGCTGAACATTCGCAGAGAGAGGGCGTTAGCATGAATCAATATTGTGTATATCTTCTTTCGAAAAATGATGCGATGTATGCAAAATAGGAACGGACGCAAATGTTGATGAAAGTGATGCAGTGGCAACACTTTGGCAACAGAAAATCAGTAAGCCAAAATAAAATGTGTAAACGAAGTAAAATAGCGGCAGATTCCAAACAAAACTTAAACAAAATAATTTAAGCCCAATAAACAATTTGCCGAGTTTGAATAATGTACATGAGCCAAGAAATGCCGAATTTACGGCGTTTCTTGGCTCGTTTTTTGCCCATTGACAATCAAATGACAATAATTTTGGATTATTCATAAATAAAGAACTATCAGATTTTTGATAAAGTCTGATAACTCGTTTTATGTTTATTGGATTAAGCCACTTGCTCAAAAATACTTTTTTGCATATCTAAATAGTATTGCAAATCAAGGTATGTTTTCTTTTTTAACATTTTCGGTTTGCTTATGAGAGCAGGGTCGATGTTGTTTGCTTCAGCCAATCGTATAGTATAATCGAAAATACTACGAATTAAGTCGCTAAATTGAGATGCAGTAATCTTCAAATCAACAGTTTTTGAAGGGTTATCTTTGGACAGTGCATTAAGAGAGTCGATTAACGCATCGAGAATTTCGATAGTTAAATTTCCTTCTTGTGCGGCATCTAAATAAATTTGTAGATTTTTGGCAAATTGTTTTTCGCGCTTGCGCTGGTCACGGGTGGCAATGTATCCAACTGTACCTGTAATTGCGCCACCCACTATAAGAACACCGCCAATAACGATAGCCCCTTTTTTGTGTTCTCTAATAAAGTCGATAGCTTTAACAGCACCTTCTTTAGCGGCATCTGCCACTGCGGGAATATGTTTTGCAACCCTTTTATTGTCAACATTTTTAGCCATACCACAAAGTTCCAAAATGCCTGCTTTCACACCGGCATAAGTTTTTTCGTCAACCAAAAGATTTACATTTACTACGGGCATTGTTAGTCTCCTTTCAAATTTTAATCCTTCTTTGGTTTCCTTTTCCTCTTCACATAAGAGAAATCCGGAAACAGGTCTTTTAACAATTCAGTAGTTTCTTCTGCATCGTTATCCTCATTCATATTCTGAACCAGTAGCTGGTCGTCATCATCAAGATTCAACGAAATAGTATACTCTTTATTTGGGTCTGTTGGGTTCATTGGGTATTTTACCTCTTTGAGATAATATTCCGTTTCTGATATTTCTCCATCCTCCAGCTTGTCTCGTAAACGTGTCCAATACTCAACCATCTTTCGGAAGTTATCAAGGTCTTCCTGTGGACGGGGACCGGCACTTGGAAGCCGCTCTTCAAATTTGAAGCATACTTCTCCATCTTTCATAGTAGGTCGTAGTCCGTAGGCCCATTCGATGTCAAATAGCACATGAAGTGCACTAAATATATTTGCTATATCAGGGTCAGACAACGCATAAAAGCTAACTCCCAGATTGTTTGCAATATTTAATAAAGTCGCTTCATCTGGGTATCTGTTTCCAAGTTCATAGTTTCGGATGGTGGATTCGTTTAATCCACATTTAACTGCTAATTCCTTTTGCGTCATGTTAGATGCAATTCTGAAATTTCGAATCAAATAGCCTACCCGGCTGGTGAATTTCTCGCCCATTTTAACTGCTCCTTATTCGTGGAATGAGTGTTGTAGCATGCACAAAGACACGAGGTACAAAACATGCATTTGTGTACATTATATCATCAACAGTGCAAAAATGAAATGTTTTTTGATAAAAAGTATTGACAGTACAAAAATGAACTGTTAATATAATACACATCATAACCGTTCAGAAATGAACTGAATAATAGAAACGAAAGAGAGGAGGCATTAGCTTATGGAGAACAAGAGATTTTTAACAGCACAGGATGTAATGGAAATGCTGGGAGTTTCGCTATCGTATTCCTATAAACTGATACGACGGCTGAATGCGGAACTTGAGGCTGATGGATTCGTGACAATAAAAGGGCGTGTCAGTACACAGTATTTTATGAAACGAATCTACGGGCTATCTACGGATAAGGAGGTGGGATAGATGGCGGTTATCAAGAATAATAAGACTGGAATGTGGGAGGTGAGAACCTATTATAAAGATTTGACCGGAGCAAGGAAACAGAAAACCAAGAGGGGCTTTGCCAAGAAGAGCGAAGCCCTTGAATGGGAGCGGAATTTCAAGCTGAAAGAGGATCAGAGTATCAGTATGAGTTTCAAAAGTTTTGTGGATATTTATCTGACGGATTTAGAACCAAGAATAAAACGCAATACTTTTCTGACAAAGAAGCACATTATTGAGACAAAGATTCTGCCTTATTTCGGGAAGCGAAAACTGGATGATATTCGGACCTCGGATGTCATCCAGTGGCAAAATGAGATTATGAAGCTGAAAAAGGATAATGGGGAGTTATTTTCTCCTACCTATCTGAAAACTATTCATAATCAGCTCAGTGCCATATTAAATCATGCTGTAAATATGTATGGTCTAAAGGATAATGTGGCACGAAAAGCCGGAACTATGGGCAAAGAAGAAAATAAGGAAATGGAGTTCTGGACACAGGAGGAATTTCAGGAATTTTTGGAGTGCGTGGCAGATAAGCCTATTTCCTATTATGCATTTGAAATACTTTATTGGACTGGTATTCGTGAAGGTGAGCTGCTTGCCTTGACACCGGGTGATTTCAATTTTGAAAAGAAAACGCTTCGGATAAACAAGTCATATCAGAGACTGGAAGGCAAAGATGTGATTACAGACCCGAAAACACCAAAGAGTAACAGAACAATTGTTATGCCGGATTTTCTTGCTGTTGAGATGGAGAATTTCATAAGCAGTCTTTATGGAATAAGGGATGATGACAGAATTTTCACCATTTCAAAAAGTTATCTGCATCATGAGATGGATAGAGGTGCAAAGCTTGCAGGAGTGAAGAGAATACGCATTCATGGATTACGACATTCTCATATTTCTCTGTTGATTAACTTGGGATTTTCAGCATTGGCAATAGGGGAAAGAGTCGGGCATGAGGCGGTTGATATCACGTATCATTATGCACATTTATTTCCAACGGTGCAGACGGATATGGCAGCACAACTGGAAACGGAAAGGGAGGCGTTGGTCAATGTCAGAAAAGAATAGAGACGATAAAAACAGATGGCGTAATGTGACAATAGCATTCCGTATGTCACCAGAGGAAAACGAGGAGTTGAATAACAGAGTGAAGCTCAGCGGATTTCGTACCAAGCAGGATTATATAATCCAGAGTGTTCTTCATCAAAAGGTGGTTGCCACAGGCAATCCGTTGATGTTGGTACAATTCCGGCAGAACCTGAAAAGGATTGAGCGTGAGCTTGAGAGGATAGAAAAGGCATCGGATATGGATGGGGAGTTACTTACTCCCATCCGCTCCATGCTGGAAATATTGGAAGGCTTCAAGGAACAACCGAGAACATTGGCAGATATGAAGCAACTTACAGTACCAAATGAGGAATAACAGATGTTTTGTATAAAGGAAGTGACTGATATGAGCGAAGAAACATTATTTGAAAAATTAGGTGTGAAATACATAGAAAAAGAGGGCATTTTTTATCCGTTGATTACATTAGGTGGAGAGGAAAAACGTACAGATGTTGGAAAATATGGTCGTATGTGGATGGATTACATACAGAAGGAATATCCGCAGCGATACAGAAGTATGGTACGATTTGGCAAATTACATGATAAGGCGACCGAGGTAAATGAAGTAGCTTATGAATTGCTGGAGGATATTGAAAATGAGTGGTTGCGTAAACATAAACCCAAGCAGTCGAATTCTTTTGTGGAAATGTATCAGCTACGAACTCAGGCAAGAATGATAGCTGAAGAAGTAGTTCTGCATGATGTTGTGAACTGTTTTCATTAGGGGATAAGTGGAGTTCTGTATCGGAGTTGTGGCTGGGAAATAATATGTAGCGTATCCGCGACTCATAAGCTCCCGAAAGGGAGCTTTATCCGGCGGGGAGAGCCGTATAGCCACTCCGGCTAGGAGCGCAAAACCCGCTTGCGGGTCTGCATTTTTGATGGCGAAGCTGTCAAAAGTGCTTTTGCGTTACTTTTGACAAAAGTAACAAAACCTTACCAAGGAAATCTGCTGTTTCGTGCCGTATCCGGCACTCATTACGGATAAGAAGGAGGTGTCTATATACATACCAAAAGAGGAGGATTTTGACAATGGAAAGAACAATAAGTTTCATGAATGGGGAAGGTTCCATCGGGCACAACACAAGAAGATTTATAGCTGACAATGTAGATGCCAGCCGTACCAAGAATAATATCACTCTTATCCATGAGGATATTAAGCAGGCATATCACAAATTGTTTGACGAGGCACTTAAGGAATATAATGCAAAGCAGAAACGCAAGGATAGGCAGATTAAAAGTTATTATGATAAGATTTCAAGAAGCAAGCAGGAAAAATTATTTTATGAGGTTATCGTTCAGATAGGCAACAAGGATGATACCGGAGTAGGTAGTTATTCTGCAGAGGTTGCAACATGGGTGCTGAAGGATTATGTGAAAAAGTTCCAACTTCGAAATCCACAGCTTTATGTGATTGGTGCCTATATTCATTTGGATGAGGAAACACCACATTTGCATCTGAATTTTATCCCGTGGGTATCAGGCTGTAAGAGAGGATTGGAGACAAAGACAAGTCTTAAGGCTGCACTAGCGACAAGAGGATTTGTAAGTGAAGGAAAAGGCAATACCGAATGGAAGCAGTGGGCGGAGGCAGAGAAAGATGATATTGCCCTTATTATGAGCCGGTACGGAATTGACTGGAAGAAGAAAGATACGCACAATAAGCATTTATCCGTACTGGATTATAAAAAGCAGGAGCGGGCAAAAGAAGTGGCTGCACTTGAAGAAGAGATAGAGGGGGCACAGGTTGTACTGGAATTAAAAGAGGAACGGATTGAATCTTTGGAAAAAGAAATTGAAAGTAAGCGAGAAGGTTTTAGAAAAGAACAGTCTGAGGCTCAAAAGAAGCTGGATGATACCATAGCCGAAAATCAGAAATTACAGTCGGAAACAATGCATTTATGTTTAAAGAATTCTGAATTACGACTGGAATATTATGAGAATGTAGATAAGCTCACGGATAAACAGAAGGAAATTGAGGCTGCGCAAAAAGAGGCAGACAAGTGGATGATGATATCGGATACTGCAAAATTACAGACTGAACGAGCGCAGTTTGAACTGGAGGAGGCGGAAAGACTTAAGAAGGAACTGCTTGGTGCGGTCGATGGAGATGATTATCTGAAAGAACAGGTAATAGAACTGAGGTATCAGAATCAGATATTACGGGAGGAAAATCGTAGCCTAAAGGACAAGCTGGAAAAGGCATATGAGTTTATGAAACAGTTTGTGATTGGCGGGATTAATCTGCTGGAGAAGTTTATGGAGTGGATTGGAGAGAAGGTTAAGGATGTTGGGAGAGACGTGAGGTAGTATGTACTGCACATACTATCTTAATAACGATATAGTTAGTTCGATTCTTTCACTATAAGTGAAACCACAAGTACAAATTTGTGTGGTATGATCCAGTCAAGGAGGTGAGATACCATGAAACAATTTTATACATGTAAGGATGTAATGGATGTAATGGGAGTAGGTGAATCAAAAGCATACAAAATAATAAAATGTTTGAATCAAGAATTAAACTCTAAAGGGTATATAACAGTAAGTGGAAAAGTATCCAGTAAATACTTTGAGGAAAGGGTTTACGGTATTGAATCAAATAAAGCAAAATAGTGTGTTGTATTTGAATCATTTATGGTAAAATAACAGGAGGATAAGATGTCTTTAGCAGATAAGATTTTTACATGTTTTAAAGGAGCAAAGCGATTTACATTAAAAGAAGCATACGAAAAATATTCGGATAAGCCAGCTGAAACAATCCGGGCAAGGATATATGAAAATTTGGGCGTTAAATTCAAACGCATAGCAAAAGGCATATATTGTACAGTTGAATCTGAAAATGAAAAGTGTATTGTTATCGAAGGTGACGGAAGAGATTTATCTATTATAGAGGATAACAGTATTGACTGTATTCTTACAGATCATCCATGGCTGGATACTAAATCGAATAAAGGTGGAACGAGAGCATTTGCAGTTTATGATTGCTTTAGATACACTTTAGAAGACTTCAAGGAAAAAGCAAGAGTATTAAAAGATGGTTGTTTTCTGGTCGAAGTTATACCAGCAGAAAATGAAAATAATTATGAATATCTGTATCAGATTAAACAATACGCAAAAGAAGCTGGCTTTGTTTATTATTCTAAGGTTGCATGGAAGAAAGGAACTTTTGTAAGCAATACTGGCAGAAAAGCAAAGAATACTCAGGATATTATGATTTTTTCAAAAGGAAAAGCAAGAAATATGCGTATTGACACAAAAAGAACAGCTCAAAAAGGCGAATTGACATATATGAGTGGTTGTAAAGGTATGCTACCTACGATGTTTGATGTTCAACCTGTCTCCAGAAAAGATAGAATACATCAGAGCGAGTTGCCGGTGTCGTTATGTGAGCAAATTCTTGAATTCCTGACATATGAAGGCGAGGTTGTTTTAGATTCATTTGCTGGAAGTGGAGCTGTTGGAGAGGCGGCACTTAATCTGAAAAGGAATTGCATTCTGATAGAGATATTAAAAGAGAACATTCAGAAAATAAAGAAAAGGTTTGAGAATAATATTTTAATGCAAACAGTAGTGGAGTGGTAAAAATGAATTTAAGAATGGACGATAAAATTGCAGAACAATACAACAGTAATTCTCAAAAAATACGCGTAATAACAGAGCAGTGGGTAAACGATAACTTGTTTTGTCCGTATTGTGGTAAGGCGCATATTGCACATTTTGAAAATAATAGACCTGTTGCAGATTTTTATTGTCCGGACTGTGCAGAGGAATATGAATTAAAAAGTAAGAATGGAACGATAGAGAATAAGATTAACGACGGTGCATATGATACGATGATACAAAGAATTGTGTCAATCAACAATCCGAATTTCTTTTTTATGAACTACAATAAGCATAACTTGCAGGTAAGAGATTTTTTGATGGTGCCGAAGTACTTTTTCTCTCCGGAAATTATAGAAAAACGAAAACCATTATCAGATACAGCAAGGAGGGCTGGATGGGTAGGATGTAATATTATATTAAAACAGATTCCTGAAGAGGGAAGAATATTTATTGTAAAAAATGAAATGGAGATACCTCGGAAAGAAATAATCTCAAAGGTAAGAAGAACCGAGTTTATAAAGCAATATAAATTAGATGCGAGAGGATGGGTATTGGATGTTCTGAATTGTGTAAATAAGATTGAAGGACGTGATTTTACTCTTGAGCAGATGTATGAATTTGAAGATGTTTTGGCAAAGAAATATCCTAACAATAATCATATTAAGGATAAGATACGTCAGCAACTTCAAATTTTGAGAAATAAAGGAATTATAGAATTTAGGGGAAGGGGAAATTATAGAAAGATATAGGAGATGTTTAGACTAAGAATATAGATAGAAATTCAGAATTAAGATGACAATAAAATGACAATAAAAAATTGAATAAAAGGATAAAAAAGAAGAAAAACAGTGCAAAAGTGAACTGATATAGTAAAAGAAGCATTTCAATATACATAACAACAACTTTGCAAAGAGGAGTTTGAATAAATCGAAAAATCCGAAAAAGCCAGTAATACCAACGGTTTTCGGACTTCGCCCACTTCTTCTGATAAGGTTTTGATAAGATTCCGCTTCAATGCAATTATTCTGTGTTGCGAGTGGCTTGTGAGTAAAGAATAATTTCAACTATCTCACAAAATACCCATATTAACATTTAAGCCCGTACTGATCGGATGTCAGTACGGGCTTTTTGTCGTTCTTTTTTGTGGTTTTCTGTAAGGGAAACGAAAATTAGGGTGCAAAAACTGCTTAAAGGTGGCGATAAGTAGAGGGATTATTATTTCTCCTCTTTTAATGCCTCAATCAGCATATTGCTGAGTGCCTGGGACGGAACTTTCGCCCAAATCTGTGTGATGTCCTCTGCCGGGAATGTATAACGCCAACGGTCATACTGATCTTTGCTGATTTCGCCCTTTCTGAGCTTTTCAGACTGGTCAGCCCATGCGGACAGCATTTTGAAAATGGATTCGTCCATTGTGCGCTTGCTGCCGTCAAAGACACAGAGGGAAAACGCCTACAAGAGACGATACACGCTAATTCCCGTGTAGAGCTGGAAAAATCTTAAATTCCCAAATGGGAGCGTTCAAATCATACCGCACATCATTTGGACGCTCCCCATCCAAAAATCACCCCACTTTTACAGGTGATGAGCTGAGAAAAATTTGTGAAAAACAGGAGGTTTTATGAAAACAAGTCTTTCCAAGAAACAGAAAGCAACCAACATCTATTTTAACGAAGCAGACAGCATGATCGAGGTCTGTACCTACAATACCGCACTTAAAAATAGGCTCACCGAATACGCCGGGAAATATCCCTCTGAGTGCCGGTTGATTGACGATGATGGAAACGGCTGTCTGACCTTTGAAGTCAGCAAGGGGCGTTTCGGTTTCAAACTGACCGCACCCTATGATGAGGAACGCCGCAAGGTTGCCAGCGAACTGGCAAAGAAAAACACTGAAAGATTAAGGAGGCAAGAGCAATGAAAATTCTGTCCTGTGCGTTCAATATGGATACTGCTTGCGTGGAGCTGAAATTCGATGACGGCAGTATGATTTCGATTGATACAATCGCTGTGGAGAACGAGATTGCTGACAATATGTATCAGCGGTCAGAGCTGGACTATCTGATCTACAATGACCCTGTGGCATACGCTGATCTGATACTGAACGGCGATCCCGAAACCTATCTGAAAACTGTCACAGATTACAAGCTTTTGGATAGCTAATAAATACATCGCCCGTGGGAGAAATCCAACGGGCGTTTTTGATTTAGCGTTGACTTAAACAAACAATGGTACTATAATTAAGTAACTACTAAAACAAAAGGAGCGACAGCATGGAACTTGATCGTATGTTAAAAGCATTGGGCGAGCCGATGCGTTTGAAAATATATCAAGCTCTTTTGGAAAGAAAGCATTGTGTGCGCTCTCTTTCTAAAAAGTTTGGTATCTCAGAATCTGCGATTTCACAACACATGAAAGTGATGAAAGATGCAGGTTTGGTATATGGAGAGAAATACGGCTATCACACACATTATCTGCCCTTGCAGGATGCCGTAGATTACCTTACCGAGCAGTTTGAATTAATGCGAACTGCCTCCCTTACCGTTGACCGAGATATGACGATCTGCCAATGTGAGTACTGGAAGGAGGGCGAACAAGAATGAATATCTTACTTGATTTGTTTCTTACTTTTGCAAAGATTGGTTTGTTCACCTTTGGCGGTGGCTATGCCATGATTTCTATGATTGAAAACAACTGCGTGGAAAGAAAACAATGGATTACCCACGATGAAATGATGAATGTGACCGTCATTGCGGAGTCAACTCCCGGTCCTATTGCCATTAACTGTGCAACATTTACCGGATATAAGAAAGCCGGTTTTGTTGGTGCATTGGCAGCAACACTGGGCATAATTGTTCCGTCCTTTGGGGTTATCTATCTGATTTCCATGCTTCTGGATAACTTTTTGGCATTGACCATCATTGCCAACGCCTTCAAGGGTATCAAAATTGCAGTCGGAATTTTAATTTTGGATGCAGCGTTTACGATGATTAAGAAAATGCACAAGAAGAAACTGCCCAGAGCGATTATGATTTGCTCCGCTATTGTGATGCTCTGTATCAATAGCTTCGCATGGAATTTCTCCTCGATCAGTCTGATGCTGATTGCGGCGGTTGTGAGTCTGACGATTTTTGTTCTGAACGGCGTACCCGATCAGAAAGGCGGTGCAAAGAAATGATTTATCTTGATCTGTTTCTCGGTTTCTTAAAAGTCGGATGCTTTGCCTTTGGCGGAGCCTACGGCGCAATTCCTTTGATTCGTGATGTAGTAATGTCTTACGGATGGCTGAGCGATGAAATGCTGACCTATATGATCGCTGTCAGCGAAAGCACACCCGGACCAATCATGGTTAACCTTGCTACTTATATTGGAAGCAGCCAAGCGGGTTTTCTTGGCGCCGTAATTGCAACATTGGCGGTTGTACTTCCTTCGTTCCTGATTATCCTTTTGGTGACGGCCTTACTTAAAACCGCTTTGAAAAACAAGTATGTTCAAGCGGTTTTGCGTGGTCTGAAGCCCTGTGTTATCGGCATTGTTCTTGCAACTGGTATTTATATGGTCTTTGGAAACTGCTTTGGAGCGATTTCAGCAATCCAGATTAATTTGCAGGCAATCATCCTTACGGCAATTCTGGTTGCTTCGATGTTTGGGTATAGGCATTTTGCAAAGAAGAAGCTGTCGCCTATTCTTTTAATCGTATTATCCGCAATAGCGGGCATGGCAGTGTACGGAATATAGAATTAGGGTCACAAACTATGATACTCTTAAATTTGAAAAACATAAAATATTATGCTATAATCAACATATGTCGGAAACGAGAGGTGATAAAATGCCAAGACCTAAAAGATGCAGAAGAGTCTGTAGTGAACCGGAATATTCATGTTTTGAACCGGAAGGAGTTACGAATCCGGAAAGTGTGGTTCTTTCTGTGGATGAATATGAAGTGATAAGGCTTGTAGACTTTGAAAAACAAAATCATGAACAATGCGCTGCAGTTATGGATATTTCACGCACGACAGTCACAGAAATATATGAGAGAGCAAGATATAAAATTTCGGACTGTATTGTGAATGGAAAACAATTAGTGATATCCGGCGGAAATTATAGAATCTGTAGCGGAAAACATAAAGCTTGTTGTGAAAGACCATGCCGGCGATATGCAGAAAATTCAGAAAAAAATATAATAGCGAAAGGACAGAAAGATATGAAGATAGCAGTAACTTACGAAAACGGAGAGATTTTTCAGCACTTTGGACATACTAGGCAGTTTAAGGTATATGAAGTGGAAAATGGTGAGATTATAAAGGCAAAAATAGTGGATTCCAATGGAAGCGGTCATGGAGCATTAGCTGGTTTGCTTTCTGAGGCAGGCATTGAAGTTCTGATCTGTGGTGGGATCGGAGGCGGAGCACAGATGGCTCTTGCGGAAGCTGGTATCAAGCTTTATGGTGGAGTGTCCGGTAATGCAGATAAAGCAGTTCTTGCTTTGATTAATGGAACACTTGGATATAATCCTGAAGTACGCTGTGACCATCATGACCATGAGCATGGAGAAGGTGGACATACCTGTGGCAGTCATGGTTGTGGAAATAACTGTCATTAATCTATGTTAATGCTGGGCGGGATGAATGATGGATATTAATGAAGTAGTAAAGCAAATACCTTTTTGGAATAATCTTGTGGATGAAGAGAGAACACATCTGTTAAGTGGTACTGTTTTACGCACTTACAAAAAAGATTCCTATATTTACGGAATGACAGATGCGTGTCTTGGAATGATTTATGTACAAAAGGGTTCTATCAGAGTTTATGTCACAAATGAAGAAGGACGAGAGATTACTTTGTTTCATATCGGAAGTGGAGAATGCTGCATTATGTCAGCGTCCTGCGTGATTACAGGAATATCACTGGATGTACAGCTATATGCAGAAGAAGAGACAGAGATTTTGGCGATTCATTCCGGAATGGTTCAAAAACTGATGGATAGTAATATCTATGTGAGATGTTTTGCCTATGAACTTGCGACGAAGAGATTCTCTGACGTGGTTTGGGTGATGCAGGAAATATTGTTTGCAAGATTTGATGTGAGAATGGCAAGATTTTTACTGTCTGTTTATGAAAAAACCGGCGAAAATAAGATTCAAATGACACAGGAAACCATTGCAAAAGAAGTCAATTCCGCAAGAGAGGTAGTGGCTAGAATGTTGAAACAATTTGCATCAGATGAGTTAATAGAGCTTAACAGAGGTGCGATTCTTATAAAAGATTTTGAAGGTTTGAAAAAAATTATAAATTAATGAGACTTAGTCACAGAAGAGCAAACTCCTAATGTGTATAATGAAGTTAGAAATCAGGAATGATTACTGAAATTAAAAAATAGGAGGGCTAACAAATGGCTGAAGTGGAGGCGATGTTACAATGAGTATTTTCGGATTTTTAAAACAAGCAGATAT
>CALZGM010000012.1 GCA_945787015.1 uncultured Roseburia sp. | reverse complement strand
TTTTCTTACAAATCTACATTATGCCTAAAATAATTTAGTGAACTAAATATCTATTGATACATTTCACTTAAAGAAATTAATACTCTGTCGTCCGCTACATCGCAGTCAAAGCCTGCTCTAGCGATAAAGCCATACTTATAACAGAAAAGTCCTGTTTCTATTACCTGCAGTATTTCCTCTCTCACCATAGATTCCGTTATCGGCTCTTTACGAAACTTTGCATCATAAAAAATATATCCGTTGTCATCTAATGTAACAATATCAAATTCCCCATTTTTCTTATGGACGGGGACATCATAATAATACTTGCCAATCTTTTCAAAAGGTTCCTCTAGCAATCCTTCTCTGTTTTGTCTGATAAGATACTGTTTACATATCTCTTCAAAAACCTTAGGTACATGCTTTGTTTCAAAATCTTCATCAATATACTTATCATAAAAAATTTCCGGATTCATGATATTCATTCTAGATATATTTCTAAAAATGTATTTATAGTAAAACAAAGACAGATTATCGGATATAAAGTAACCGGCTTTCTTTTTATTATTCTCATCATTAATTGGTGCTTCCTTTTTTACAACATCCATCTTTATTAATTTATCAAGCACATCAACAAGCGTTGGTCCACTTGAGACGTTTGACTGGTCGAGAATATCTTTATACTTTGAAAATCCCTTTGCCAATGCCTCAAAAATTTCATTCGCATTTGTTATTTTAGATATCTCTGAGCTTAAATACATAGAAACTTCATTTTCCAGTCTGGCTCCGGGAGAAGCAATCAAATCAATGATGTTTTCCCTCACACTTTTTCCAGCATCAATCAGCCGGTTATAATACGGGATTCCTCCAAATACGCTGTAAAGCCTTACTTTATCTTCATCAGAAAAATTCTGGTAAAACAATGCTGACTCAAAGTAATCCATCGGTTTTAGATCAATGGTCAAATCAATTCTTCCATACAACGGGTTTTGTTTTGCCAGGAGTTCCTTCATGGTATCAACATACGAACCGCACAAAATAAACTTTATATGGGAAGTGTCTTTATATTTATCTATGAGCGACTGAATTATGCTATCAAGTCCTTTCACATTTTCTCGTAAATATGGGTACTCATCAAATACAAGAACTAGTGACATGGCCTCTGCTTTTTTAAAAACAAAATTTAGCAATTCTTCCATATCGGAAAAGGAAGGCTTTGGAAATTCAAATGTATCTCCAACGATTTCAGCAAGGCTATCTACATTATTGCGTTCCGTTGTCTGCTTGCATTCATAATAAATACTTGGCACATCGGATTCTTTTAAGGACTGCTTTATCAACTCACTTTTGCCAATACGACGTCTGCCATATATGAGAGAAATCGCCTGCCCATCTTTTTTTATCATATCCAATAAAATTTTCTTTTGACGCTCTCGTCCATAAAATACCATTTCTTTCCTCCCACAAGTTACTTATCAACTGGTTATATTATACTTTATTCTTCCCTAAGCGTCAACTTTTATTCGGTTGTAACTGACTCGGTCCTGGCCGAGTAAAAAAATTAATCTATCTCTCTATCACACCTCCGCCCAGCACCACGTCTCCATCATACAGTACTGCTGCCTGTCCCGGGGTAATCGCACGCTGCGTTTCATCAAATACGACATGGATTTTCTGACTGGAAAGCGGTATGACCATTGCCCATTCCTCGGGCTTTCGATAACGAATCTTTACCTTGCAGCGAAAAGGCTCCGTCGGTGCAGTTCCGGAAATCCAGTTGACGTCACTTACGTCCATCTCCGTGGAAAACAAATCCTCTGCTTCTCCTAACACTACGGTATTATCTTCCGGGCGGATTTCACACACATACATCGGCTTTGTAAAAGAAATCCCCAGATTTTTACGCTGTCCAATCGTATAACGGATAATTCCCTTATGTCTTCCTAATACCTTACCGTCTTTATCTACGAAATTTCCTTCCTCACATGGTGTCCCCCGATGCTGCTCAATGACTGCTGCATAATCCCCTTTTGGTACAAAGCAGATATCCTGACTGTCTGCCTTATGTGCGTTCACAAATCAATTTTTCTCTGCGATTGCGCGGGTTTCTACTTTGGTCAATCCTCCCAGAGGATACTTCGTATGTGCTAACTGTTCCTGCGTCATGGTATAGAGCACATAGCTCTGATCCTTCGTATCATCCACTGCTTTTTTCAGTAAATATTTTTCAGTATCAGTATCATACTCAATTCTGGCATAGTGACCGGTCACGACATAGTCACAGTTTAGTAACTTCGCCCGCTCGTAAAGCTTGTCAAATTTCATGTACCGGTTACAGTCAATGCAGGGATTCGGTGTGAGTCCCGCTTCATAACTGCATACAAATTTTTCAATAATCTTTTCCTTAAAATCCTCGCTGAAATTAAACACATAATGCGGCATGCCCAGTGAATAAGCTACCATGCGGGCATCCTCTACATCATCCAGAGAGCAGCAGCTGTGCTCTTTCGGAATTCCCGCATCCTCATTGTGAAATAATTTCATCGTACATCCTACGCACTCATATCCTTCCTCTATCATCAGCTTCGCAGCAACACTACTGTCAACGCCACCGCTCATCGCTATCAGTGCTTTCATCTTAACCTCCCTAATTTACAGCAAAATACGGGAAACTATCTCGTTTCCCGCAATGTGCATTATTTACCTTTTATTTTACAACTCCGCCTTCTACAACCAGACTTTCTTCATAGTCAAGTCCATAGGTATCTGCCAATGTTGCTTCATAAGCCTCATGGAAAAACTGATCCACTCCCAAAGCTTTGATTTCCTCATTGAGCCAATTCAATAAACTCTCATTTCCTTTTGATACAGCCGGTGCAATGGTATCCTGACTTCCAAGAGACGGAATTCCTACCGTATAGCCGGCATTCTGCAGTGCAAATGCAATGACCTCTGTGTTATCATTTGCCCAGGCAACTCCGTTTCCGTTTTCAAATGCATTCTTCGCATTTGCATAGGAATCATATTTCTGAAGCTTGATATCCGGATAATTTTTTACAAGATAAGTTTCTGCGGTTGTTCCGGAAATGACAATAATTTCCTCATCTGCTCCGATGTCATCCAGGCTTTCAATCACATGGTCATCCTTTGATACCACGCCCAAAGCAACATTCATGTATGGTAATGCAAAATCCACTTCTTCGGCACGTTCCTCTGTCACAGTAAAGTTGGCAAGAATAATGTCTACCTTTCCGGTCTGTAAGTACTCGATACGATTTGCTGCTTCCGTAGACACGTAATTAATTTCAACGCCCAAATCTTCTCCGATGCGGTTTGCAAAGTAAACATCATAGCCCTGATATTCACCGTTTTCATCTACATATCCAAACGGATTTTTATCGGAAAATACACCAATATTGATGACGCCGCTCTCTTTGATTTCGTCTAAGCTCCGATAAACCGTCCCGTTGCCGGATGCACCCGTTCCCTTACTGCCGCATGCTGCTGTTAAAAAAGTAAAACCCATCATCAATGCTGCTGCCAATCTTTTTCCTAATCTCTTCTTCATAATCTCTCCTCTTTCCCTCTTTATTTCCTTTTATATTCAAACATATTTAAAAACTGCTTTGCCCGCTCCGTTTCCGGATGTGAGAAAAACTGTTCCGGTTTGGAATTCTCAATGATTTTTCCGTCATCGATAAAAATAATCCGGTCAGCCACGGCTTTTGCAAACTGCATCTCGTGTGTCACGATAATCATCGTGCGTCCCTGTTCGGCCAGTTCTAAAATCACATCCAATACCTCACGGACCATTTCAGGGTCCAGTGCAGCGGTCACTTCGTCAAATAACAAAATATCCGGATGCATACACAGTGCACGAACAATCGCGATTCGCTGCTTCTGTCCGCCGGAAAGCTGTCTCGGATAGCTGTCTGCTTTGTCCTCCAAGCCCACACGCTTTAAAAGTTCAAACGCTTCCGCCTTTACTTCTTCCTCTCTCCTTTTCTGTACCTTTACCGGTGCCAGTAATATATTATTCAGTACGGTCAGATGTGGAAACAGCTCATAGCATTGAAAAACCATACCGATTTTTTGACGGAGTGCTGTGATATTTTTGCCCTCCTGCTCTATTTTTTCGCCCTGAAGACAAATCTCTCCACCCTGTATGGATTCTAATGCATTGATACATCGAAGCAGGGTACTCTTTCCACAGCCACTGGAGCCAACCACAACGACAACTTCGCCCTTGTGAACCGTCAGACTCACATCATTTAAAATGACATTTTCTCCATACTGTTTTGTCAAATGGTCAATTGTAAGTAATTCTTCTGCCAAAAAGCTCACCTCCACTTCTTTTCCAAATAAGCCGCCAGTCGGCTGATTGGCCAGCAGGCGATAAAGTACAGGAAAAATACGGTTAAATAAATTCCAAACGCTGCATTCGGACTCGACATCCGGTTTGCTTCAATTATCTGCTGTGCTACCTTTAACACCTCTACAACCCCAATCATCAAAATCAGGCTTGTGGTTTTTATCATACGTGTGATTAGATTGATTGACAGCGGAAGCAGTCTTCTCACCGTCTGTGGAATAATCACGTAAAAATAGGTCTGACTCCTGTTTAATCCCAATGCTGCACTGCTTTCATACTGATGCTTCGGAATACTGATGAGTGCACCTCTTACCAAATCACTCATTTCCGCTGTTCCCCACAGTGTAAATACAAAAACAGATGCCGTCTCTCCGGATAAATCCCAGCCAAAAGCTCTTGTCGTTCCAAAGTAAACAAGAAACAGTAAAACCAACTGCGGCATAATCCGAATGAATTCTAAATACACCCTGTAGATTCCTTTTATAATGGGATTCTTCCCGTTTACAAGCATTCCAATCAGAATTCCTAATGGAATACTTAGCCCAATTGCAATCAGGCTGATTTTTAGTGCCACTCCTAATCCGGCGAGGAGCCGCATCAGGTTGTTTCCTTTCAGTAATACTTCAATCCCCAAATCCGGCATATCGTACCCGCCTTTCCAGCAAACTGCCAATGATTGAAATTGGCAGTAAAATAATCAGATAAAATACCACCAAAAGGAATAGACTTTCCGTCGTCTTATAATATAAGCCAATCAGATCTTTTGCTGTAAACATCAAATCCATCAGGCTGATGGCACTAAAGACGCTTGTTTCCTTCAGCAGAAATATCACATTTGCCATGAATGCCGGAATACTGATGGAAACCGCCTGTGGCAGTATCACATAACGCATGGTCTGAAAACGATTCATTCCAAGACTTTCTGCACTTTCCAACTGCACCTTATCTACTGCTTCAAGGCCGCTTCGAAAGGCTTCTGTCATGTAGCTTCCGCCCAGAAAAGAAAGTCCTGCAATACCACAGATTTCTGCATTCGTAGGGATTCCTATTTTCGGAAGCCCATAATAGATAAAAAACAGCTGCACCAGCAATGGTGTGTTTCTACTGATTTCAATATAGATTGCTACGATTCTTTTTATGATTGGTATCTGATAGTATAATACAAAGGAACAAATCAGCCCTATGAGGATGGAGAAAACAATTCCCAGTATTCCTAAGCGTATTGTTAAGACTGCCGCTTTCTGATACAGGGGCAAATATTGTTCCATAAATAACCAGTCCGTAACTGTTTCCTCCTTCATTTCTTATTTTATTTTAAAGCTGCAAAACCTCGCTCCAAATCTTCGATAATGTCATCAATATGTTCTGTACCGATGGATAAGCGAATGGTGTTTTGCTTAATACCCTGGTCAGCAAGCTCTTCTTCGGACAACTGGGAATGTGTCGTAGTCGCCGGGTGAATGACCAGACTCTTGACATCTGCCACATTTGCAAGAAGTGAGAAAAGCTCTAAATGGTCAATAAACGCATGTGCCTCCTTTTGTCCACCCTTAATCTCAAAGGTAAAGATACTTGCACCGCCATTCGGGAAATATTTTTCATAAAGTGCATGGTCCGGATGCTCCGGCAGAGACGGATGGTTCACATGCTCTACCAGCGGATGCTTGGTGAGATATTCTACGACTTTCTTTGTATTCTCTGCGTGACGGTCCTGCTGAATCCACAAAGGATACGCCATGATAGCTCGGGTTTGCTTCGGAAATTGCCGGATATCTTCCGCTTGCTTTCCAGTCAAACTTTCCGGAATCCACAATGATGCCGCCAAGAGTCGTTCCATGACCTCCGATAAACTTTGTTGCAGAATGAACCACGATATCTGCACCATGTTCAATCGGACGAATCAGATACGGTGTTCCAAACGTATTGTCAATGACAAGCGGTAGTCCATGCTTATGTGCAATTTCTGCAATTGCATCAATATCCGGAATATCACTGTTTGGATTTCCCAAAGTCTCCAAATAAATGGCTTTTGTATTTTCCTGAATAGCTCCTTCCACTTCCTCTAAATTATGTGCATCCACGAAAGTAGTGGTAATTCCCTGACGCGGAAGTGTATGTGCCAGTAAGTTATAGCTTCCACCATAAATGGTTTTCTGTGCTACTATATGCTCGCCGGCCTCCGCTAATGCCTGTACCGTGTAAGCAATTGCCGCTGCACCGGATGCAAGTGCAAGTGCAGCCACACCGCCTTCTAATGCTGCAATTCGTTTTTCTAACACATCCTGTGTGGTATTGGTCAATCTGCCGTAAATATTTCCTGCATCAGCCAGGTCAAAACGTGCTGCTGCATGTGCAGAGTCACGGAATACATAAGAAGTGGTCTGATAAATCGGTACAGCTCTTGCATCGGTTGCCGGGTCCGGCTGTTCCTGTCCTACGTGTAACTGAAGTGTTTCAAATCTGTAATCGCTCATAATTTTTTCCTCTTTTCCTTTTTTCTATTTTCGTTTTTATGTATTTTGTGTATGTAGTTTGTTCCGGTTCTTGTAAAAAAGCATAAAAAAACCGGGGCTTCTTTGACAGCTCCCGGGCAAATGGCAATTTACTTATATACTACAAGTATCTATACGGATGCAAACAGTGCGCGTCAAAGCATCCGGCCATAAAATCTGCCCAGGAGTACTGCATTCGACAACAACACATGATTTTGTTTCTATGCTTTGCAAAATAGGTAGTCATGTTTTTACCTCCAACTAATCTCTACGATTTTTCTTCGTTGAAGAGATAATAGCACTATCAACCTACCTTGTCAATAGGTTTATTGATTTAATTTGGTAAAGTTACGCTCTACTCTGCAAACAAATCCTCCAATGTTATCACATTTGAAAATATTCCACTATATTCGTTATAAACTAATCCAAAAGTTGTAATTAATGTATTATGAATTGAAATCTTTGGCGATATCTCTTTCGACAAAATATCCTGCCGATGTAATAATACCTGATAATAATCCTTGCTAACGGTAAATTTGTCTCCATAATACTTGATTTCACACATATTTACAATATTATCATTACGCGAAATTAACAGGTCAATCTGTGTTCCCTCCATATCGTCACTTCTTTTAGACCAAGCTGAATGTGTTGTGATAACACCACTAATTCCAAGCGCTTTCTTTATCTGTTGTACATGATTAAAACAAACATTCTCATATGCATATCCTCTCCAGCTTACAATCTGTTGTGATGATACATTTTGCTGCCAGAAATTATCTTCCAGTTTCTTTTTCTTATCTACAAAATGGAGATAAAACATACAAAATGGATCAACTATTTTATAATGTTCTTTTTTACCCTTACCAAAAGGAACATATTTTATAACAAAATCACTGGCAATAAGCGCATTCAGGCTCCCTGATAATGTTCCTCCATCATTGATACCAACATTTTCTACGATTTCGCTTCGGGTAAACCCTGCATTTCTTGTATATAACAAATCAACGATTTTTTTCATCACTTCGGGATTGCTGAAAATGGACGCAAACAATCTGTTGTACTCATCTTTAAGCTTTCCCTGTTTTGAAAAAAAGAGGTTATCTATGTTTTGAGCTAAGCTCATTCCGCTTTGAAAATATCCCATATAATATGGAATTCCACCCAGAATCATATAGCTCTGCACAATATCATATTTTGAAAGCTTGACGTTATTATTCGCATAGAACTTCTCACATTCGTTCAGCGTAAATGGTGATAGTTTCATTTCGTAGGTAACCCTATTATATAATCCACCATGATTATTAATTAAGTTATCCAGTATCCATGAATTAGCGCTTCCACAAACTACAACCATTAAATTATTTCTATGACATCCCCATGTATTCCAAAAGCCTTCGAATGCTGTCATAAATCCAGACCTTGGCGTGTCCATCCAAGGTAGTTCATCTAAAAAAATCAACTGTCTGCTTCCATCATCCATTTCTTCCAATAACTTCTCCAGCATATAAAATGCTTCTAACCAACTTTCCGGTTTTTTACTTTTCTTCATGCCCTGAAGTAACAAAGAATAATAAAAATGTTCAAGCTGTGCCTTTAACATACCTTTTTTATTCTCATCTACCGGAGAAAGTCCTGCATGTCTAAATGTAATACGTCCTTTAAATGTTTCATCCACTAAATATGTCTTCCCAATACGTCTTCTTCCATAGATAGCTACAAGTTCCGATTTGTTGCTACTATATAAATTATTCAGTTCATTTATTTCTCTTTTTCTGCCTATCATATTATCGTGACTCCCTTTCTCTATTACTATATATATAATAACCTCGTTTTATTCAGCGGTCAACGATATTTTTTCTTGATAAACCGCTGTTTAAGTGTAAGTGCTGAATAGTTATAAAAAAAAAAAAACGGGGGCTTCTTTGACAGCTCCCGGGCAAATGGCAATTCACTTATATACTACGCGTATCTATACGGATGCAAACAGTGCGCGTCAAAGCATCCGGCCACATAATCTGCCCAGGAGTACTGCATTCGACAACAACACATGATTTAATTTCTAAGTTTTACAAAATAGGTAGTCATGGTTTTACCTCCAACTAATCTCTACGATTTTTCTTCGTTGAAGAGATAATAACGCTATCAATCTACCTTTTAAATGGGTTTATTAATTTAATTTGGTAAAGTTTTTATTAAAAGAGAGTGGATGTATAAAAAACTCTCTACACCCACTCTCAACACATAACATTCTATGTCCAAGACATTCGCAATTCTCTTTTATTCTCTACGCAATCAGTCAGATACAGATTAATAAGTGTCTGATATGGAATACCGGAACGTTCTGCCTGCTGTTTGAAATAATCCACTACATCCGTATTCAAATTAATAGTAATCTGTTTCTTTTCTTTTTGTAAGTATGGGTTCTTCCTTGCATCTCTGAAATCATATTCTTCTCTCATATCAACACCTCCTCAAAATTCATAATATTGACTAGTTTCGGTTTTTGTCGCTTTTCTTGCAGAAATAATTCTAATAACAGTATCAGATACACGGTAGCAATGACAAACGACCAAAAGATTTGCTTTCAATCACAAGGGCTTCCTCATCGTAAAATACAGTTTGTGCTTCCTCGAACGAAATCTTATGTTTATTCTTGTTAATCTTATTTTTGTTTTCATCCCATTCAAATTTCAACTGTTCCAAAGACATCACTCTCTTTCTAATTATATTATAATTATATCGCAATTATGTGTCAATATTCATATCACTCTAAAATAAATAATCCCCAAAACAAATGCGTTTTGGGGATTGGCAATTTCTTTTGATGTTCAGTTTGATTAACGTTTGCTGAACTGTGGTGCTCTACGAGCTGCTTTGAGACCGTATTTCTTACGTTCTTTCATACGTGGATCACGTGTTAAGTATCCGGCTTTCTTAAGAACCGGTCTGTAATCAGCGTCTACTGTTAATAATGCACGAGCGATACCATGTCTGATGGCACCAGCCTGTCCTGTGTATCCGCCACCTTTTACGTTAACTAAAACGTCAAATTTATCTGCTGTCTCTGTAGCAGCTAATGGCTGACGAACGATAACTTTTAATGTCTCTAATCCAAGATATTCATCAATATCTCTTTTATTGATTGTAATCTTACCTGTACCCGGTACTAAATATACTCTGGCAACAGATGATTTTCTTCTTCCTGTTCCGTAATACTTTGTATTAGCCAATGTTCTTTACCTCCTAATTAAAATGTTAAAACTTCTGGCTTCTGAGCTTCATGCTTGTGCTCCGGTCCAGCGTATACAAATAATTTTGTGTACATCTCACGTCCTAAAGGTCCCTTTGGAAGCATACCCTTTACTGCATGCTCGATAACTCTTTCAGGATGTTTTGCTAACATTTCTTTTAATGTAGTCTCTTTCATTCCGCCTACATAATCGGAGTGGTTATAATAAACCTTCTGGTTTAATTTCTTACCTGTTACTTTAATCTTCTCTGCATTCACAACGATTACATAATCACCTGTATCGATGTGTGGTGTAAAGATTGCTTTATTTTTTCCTCTTAATACTTTAGCAACTTCTGATGCTAAACGTCCTAATGTCTTACCTTCAGCGTCAACTACATACCATTTTCTGTCAATGGTAGCTGGGCTAGCCATAAAAGTCTTCATTGATTTTCCTCCTAAAAATTAATCCTTTTGCTGACTTCACGATGTGAATGTCCGGACACACCGCTTCCTCATACATTTATTGTTTATAGTTGAAATGTCTCACCGGGGCTTTGGTTTGACATAATTTCACTATCACAGACTTAGATATTATAGTACACGAATCCTTGTGTGTCAATGATTTTTTCATGGTTTGTGAAAAAAGTTTAATAATACGGAAACAGCTTATTTGCCACTTCTGCTATTACACAATACATACTTGGTGAAATTCCATATACAAGAATGGATATCTTATCTACCAGCGAACTTTTTCCTACAATGTCTGCTTTATTTTGTTTATACAGCGTTTTCCATTCAGCGTTCAGTTCTGTCAGAATTGCCTTTTCTTCCGGCATGAATTTTTTCACTCGATACCACGCGATCTGGATATTCAGCAAATATCTCTTCATCGCATATACCGTCAATTCCGTTTCCTTTTTTGACTCGAAAAATCCGATTGCCTCTTTCAATGCTACAATTTTATCTAAGCGCCGTTTACTGTAGCCATCATTCATAATGCTTTTTCCACGTTGGAAGTAATTATAAAGAGGCATATCACTTTCCACTACTTTCTTTGCCTGATAAAGCATCTTATATGTAACAAACTCGTCCTCGTGCAGCCTTCCTTCCGGATAAATAAGCAAATCCCTCAACGTATGATGGTAAAGCTTTCCCCACGCGGTAATCATACTGCTCTTATTATTTGCCACAATTTCCCAGACTGCTTCCCGTCCTGTATACTGTTTAACTTCGCACTTTCCATCACTCATGCTTTTTGTCTTATTATTTTCCCATACAAGACGAAAAGCGCATACGGAAACATCTGCCTGATATTTGACTGCATTCTGATACAAAGTTTCCAAATAAGAAACATCTATATAATCATCACTGTCAATGTAGGTGATATATTCTCCGCTTGCCTCTGTAAGCCCTCTGTTTCTTGCAGCAGAAAGCCCTCCGTTTTCCTGATGAATCACACGAATACGGCTATCACTTTTTTTAAGAGTATCGCAAATTTCACCGCTTCGATCTGTTGACCCATCATCTACTATAATCAGTTCAAACTCTTTATGCGTTTGTTCAAGAATCGATTCTATACATCGTTTCACATACTTTTCAACATTATATACCGGAACAATGATACTAATCATAGCTATTTCTCTACTTTCTTATTTTGTTAATTAGTTCTTTCAATTTTGATATACATCCAGCTCGTATTTTACGGAGTCTAATTCTGTATTGCGGATATGGTTTCACTCCACTCTGGGTCTTCTTCACAAATTTCTCCAGCATGCGCTTCATTTTTTTATTATAACTAGCTTGATTTATCATTAGTGCACATTGTGGTGTTACCAGCTTCATTCCTTCAAAATAAAAGTAATTATTCGAATCATACAGAAGTTCCGAAATCTTAATGCCTTCTGCATCTATATTATATTTTACATTCTGGCTGCCATCTATATCTGCAAGTTCCTCCTTCTGATAGTCAGTTATGAATTCCACATATTTTGCCTTACTAAGCCCGCATGATTCCATAACCGCATCAGCTCCTAGAATAAATCTGCTTTTATCCAGATTCCTCTCCTGAAGTAGTTTTTCTACCTTCTTTATACTACTATATACCTCTTTATATTGATAAGGATGTGCAAAATTAAGGAAGTCAACAGAGTTCTTATTATAAAGCAACTGTATCATATCGTACGTTTCCTTTGCGTTGTCAGAAATATGAACGGAACTCTTTTCAATTCCGTAAAGCTCTCTGATTCTTTCCTTTACCCCTATTACCACCTCAAAAGATGCCGATTCAAACAGGTAAGTTTTAACCGGTTTTCCTGCTTTATAACACGCATCCGCTTTTCCCATAGTACCTCTGAACTGATTCCTGATGGTTCCGGTCCATGCCTGATGTCCATAAATCTGTGTCATAAAATTTTTCATTCCAAGATAGGTTAATTCTACATCCTGAGCATATACAATTCTTCCGACTTGTTTCAAAAGAGCTTCTGCTGCTTTCGTTTGTGTCACCTCTGCAGCTGGCCATATGCACACCATATAATAATTATCTTTCACTTTTGTATTTAAAATATCATCTGTTGTTCCCATTTTCTCTCACTTCAAAACGCTAAAAATGTATTTTTTCATAATCGGATATGTAGAATAAAACAGAGCTGTCACTAATCCACTCCACTTCAACCGAATCAGCACCATACAGCCGGAGTAAAAAGCAGCCTGCAAAAAAGAAGGCAACCTCCATAACACTTTCACTGCCCCTTTCATCCGTATCACCCTTTGGATATTCTCAGAAGCAATATAAGCTTTTGCTCTTTCTTTTATTTTCGCCGCATTTTTTCCTTCATACTCAATATTCTTTACCAGCGACCAACAAAAAGTTCGCATAATAAGTGGTATAAGCACATCCAGATTCTCTTCCAAGTTCCGATTCGCATCCAAATATGCAATCAGCGAATCAATCATTGTCAAATTTTTGATATGTATCTGCGGTTCTGCTTTTCTTGTCGTGGATACATTCCCAATCTCATAGAAATAGACCGGCTTATCATAACAATACCAAATAGGGCTCTTGCTCCATACCTTTAAATTAAACAACTGGTCTTCCATATATACCTTACGGATATCATCCATTTGCAAATTGTTTTTATCAAGAAATTCCTTTTTATATAGTTTATTCCATACATAGCCAAATGAGCTCTCTGTTTTTACTTTGTGATAAAGAGCTTGTTCAGTCGTGTTTCCGCTTCTTGATATAAACCCTTCTCCTGCCAAATGGATTCTTTCGCTTTGCACTCCATTCACACGGAAATAGCTTCCCATCACAACATCAGCTTTTTCTTTTTCGGCTATTTCCCACATATGAAATATTTCTTCAGTATCTACCTGATCATCCGCATCAACAAAGTAGATATACTTTCCCATGCACTGCTTCATTCCATAATTTCTTGCAATACTTTGGCCGCTATTCTCAATCGTAAAGGGTTTTACCCTTGCGTCTGTTTTTGCAATTTCTTTACATAAGCTTAATGTTCCATCCGTAGAACCATCATCAATTACCAATATTTCAATTTTCGGTTCCCGGTTCCATTTTAGAATCGAGCCTATACTCTTTTCAATGGAATTTTCCCCGTTAAAAACCGGAATGATAAAACTAATCTCCAAGCTGCTTTCCCCCTCCATCTTATATTAAACCGGTCTTCCCAGCAATCTTTTCACTCTTACTTTTAAACGATTCCAACACATTCCCATAAATATAGCAAGCCTCTTCTTACACTCATATCCTTTTTCACACATAAGCAGTTCCTGTTTTAGGCTATTTATCAGGTTTATTATTGCATCTGTTCCTTCCACATATCTACTTCCAACCCACTTATCAACCAGCTCTTCGTTCCCATACTTTTCAACCCAGTTACGATCAATAATCAACACCAATTCTCCTGATAGCATTTTCTTCATATATATAGGTGCACATTCTTTATATATTTTTTCCCTTAGGCTTCTCTTTAACTGATTTTTTTGAAGTAAATATAATCTGCATTCCCGTACTGATACATATTTTTCAACCATCTCCAGAATATATTCTTCATCTAAATACTTTCTTTGAAAGAAGCGATAATCATACTTATTTGGTATCTCTTTAAACACCTGATAAATCGGCACCCTTTTCTCATAAAAAATAGCTGCACTAATCCTATGTGCACCATCCATTGCCATATGCTTGCCATCAACCGGTATCGGATCTCCGAATTCCATCAATTCACCATGTATCTCCTTTACCTCGGTGCAAATCCGAGAAAACATAGCACTATAACTATTCAGCCCTTTTTTCTCAGGCTGTCCGGGCTCTACCATCATCCCATTTGAAAAAGCCTGCAAATGCGCTTCATATATTTTGTCTGCATCAGCCTTATCAAATCTTCCCTCGAAAGCTTCTATCCAAAGCAATTTAGCCATAAAATCAAGACGATATGGCGATATGAGTTCTTTTGCAGCAACTTCACTCTGCTCTATCCTCGTATTCTTATTAAGAAAAAATATATCGCATAAATACGGATATTGCTTAAAAAAATCTTCTTTCATGCATTTTCCTCTTCATAATTATCCAGATTCCTAATAACACTGCATATACTATATTTGATGTAATTAAGCAGATAACTCCCTTATATAGTAAATATATCATCCCTGTTCCCTGCATACGATGCACGACCAGATAAGTAAGTCCAAAGGAAATCGTAAGTAATGTAACTGTCGCAATATGATAAAGTACTTCATTCCAAATACTCTTCTTAAAATATTCATATACAATTTTAGGTTCATACCAAAACAATGTTGTGGCAGATGTAACCGTTGTTGCAACAAGAACTCCCATAATTCCCCAAAGTTTACCCATAACCATTGAAAGAATAATGTTCGCAATGCCTTTCACAAGAATCATTGTCCGTATATTATGAAAAAGCCCTGCTGTCTCCCGATAAATTCGAAGAACATTTTGCGATTCATCAATATAGTAATTAACAAGTATAATTATGATTACACTCTGCGCTAGAGAATCTACTTTTCCCATCCATACATAAATAAAATCTTCTATTAAGAAGTAAAAGCATACAATGGAGCACCCCATCAGCCATGAATTTAAACACAGATATTTTCTAAAATTCTGATACTGTTCATCCAAACTCTTCGTCTGCGCCTGATGTCCTACTTTTCCTTTGATTGCTTCAAATAATGCTCCAAGTACACTGCGAATTCCCAAAACAATAAACTGATAATTTGAATAAATTCCCACTAAAACTGTACTGGTAAAACGGGAGATAAAAATACTGTCCGTGTTGCTGATTAGTACCTTACCGAATCGATACACTACCATATCCTTCGCATTTGCGGCAATGATATCTTTTTCCTTTTCAGCCAGTGCTTTTGCCTGTTTAAAAATATAAGCATAATTTTTTTGTAGATACTTTTTAAACAGGTAATTAATGAGCAGATTTTTTATCACAATACAAATCAAGAATCCCTCATAACTTCTAAAATAACAAAGTATAAATACTTCAGCAAAGAGAGCGGCAGCATCTACGCCTCCTGTTACAAAAGCAACCACATAGCGTCTTTGGTCTGCCTGGATAAAATAGTTACGAACCAGATGGCGGTTATATAGCACAATGGATAACATATATGTAAGATAGGTAACACAAATCTCAATTACACTTACATTTCCGTTTACTGAGTAAAGTGCTAAAAAAGTGCAAAGTATTCCTCCTGCAAATACAAGCCTCGAAATTTTTTGATAGATTTTATCATAGTGTTGATAATAAGAAGCAATTTCCTCTTCGTTATTACGGGCAAATGCACCATACATGCTAAATAGCATGGCTGTACCAATTCCAAAGAAAGCAAAGCTCATGACATCACAGAAATTTGAATAAATACTCTGTATTCCCAAATATTCAATACCCAGATACATGCGGATGGCACGCTTCGAAATCAGATTCACCAAAAGAGAGACAACCTGAATCGCCATACTTGCAATAATATTCAGTTTTAGACTTCTCTCTTTTTTACCCTTCATATAAATTTCCCTGCCATTCCCTTTCCAACTATCTATTGTTTATCATACTCGGAACAAGTTCTTCTTTTTCTTCCTCTATATATTGATAGCTGATAAAATAATTTACACCCTCTTCATAACGCATCTCGTCATTTGCAAACTGTATCGTATGCGCATATTCCTGCAGACTTCCCCCTTCTAAATTCGCAGCATCTGTATAGCAAAGCCCTATCAAAAATGGTTTCTTTTCCAGTAGTTCTACAGAACACTGATAGGTTTCAATCTCTTTTTCCTCATTCGTTTTTTCCAACGGTATAAAGAGTTTATTCTCTCCATCATCCAAAACCAAATACAGGTGAAACCGACTCTGTATGGTTGAAAATCCACTGTTTCCCAATTGAATCTTTACCTGAAGTTTTTCTGAGGTTGTATATATTTTTTCTGTTGTTTCAATCTCTTTCAGATAATAGCGATAGCCAAGGTGTTTTTTAATATATTCCAGTGCATTTTCATTATAGAGTTTCCGGTTTTCCCAGTCTTTTAGTACTTCCACATTGTAATATGCGTTTAAATACATCAGGGATAACTGATTAAATTCCTCTATTACATGTTCCGGTTCCGTATATTCACTGACATATGGCATTTCACCGCCATTCACTTTTCCGTTCAGATTTTCCTCGCACCATGCAAGTTCTCCCTCCCGGTCAATATAAGTTCCCATGTCACTGTCTGTTGCAAGAAGTGCATCATTATGCATCCCAAGACGACTCCCGTCCAGTCCCACTTCCATTGCAGTCTGAATAAAAAGTGGTCTTCGTAAATTTAGATTTATGGATGGGTCCAGATTTTGAAGCCACCATTCCACAACCTTCATTGCTTCATTTCGTAACGCATCTTCATCTTCTAAGTATACACTTCCATGCCATTCTCCCCACAGACCTACCATCCCGGTCTGTACCACCAGAACAACATCCTTATACTCATTAATCACCTCGGACAACTGCTTGATATGTGTTTTTATCATTGACAGTTCAGGCTCTCCGCATTCTTCATTCTGCCTGTAAGCAGCACGAAAAAGCAACATTACCTGTTGCTTTCTCGCCTCTTCAAACAGTATTCTTAAGAGTTCCAGTTTTTCTTCCGGAATTGGTTCTTCCATATGGTCTTTTAAACTCATCGTCACCAAGGACAAGGTCTGTCCCTCTTCTCTGATTGATTCCAAACGTTCCGGTTCTTTATAGTAAATCTGCGTATATAATCCGCGCGCAGGATTTACTAAACTCTCATCATTTTCAGAATAAAAATAGGTAACTGTTCTTTCTTCCTGGAAATTACGATACAGAACCAAACCTCCAAATAGTATTCCAATGAGTAATAAAAGCCATACTAACAAAATAATCTTCTTCCTCACTCTACTTTTCACCATCTCTGCGATAAATAACGGAATCCGGTTTTTTTGTATGTTTTGCTTTAATTACATGCATACTGCACATAATATGATAATCAAAATGTTTCTCAAGATATCGAATTCTAAAATAACTGAATGTCCATCCAAGTAATGCCCCAAATAATGCCCCTGTTCCATAGAACTGTGGTTCAAGTCTTGTAGCAACCAAACTTCCAACAAGTGTTCCAAGGAAAAAAATCAGTCCCGTAAAAAAGGTTCCTGTTGAGTCATTAAAATAATACAAAAAGATAATGTTACAATACATCGTAAATATACCAAAAAACGCTGCTGCAAGTGCCGGATAAATCGTCATTTCAAGACCGCTGAATCCATAATCCGGTAGGAATATAATAACCAACAGGAAAATAATGACAGAAATAATTGCCTGCACACGAACTACATAACCAATTTGCTGAATGAGCAAATGAAACATATTCTTTTTAGCAATCTCAATATCCTTTAATGACGCGCCAATGATGGCTTCATTATATGACTGGTAAATATCATGGAATTTTGTCTCTGCCATTACCGTAAAAATCACCATAGCAGAAATATTTGTGAACATTGCAAGGCAGGCTGCCATATCATAAGGCTGATAGGAATAGTAGCTTTCGGCAATCACGAGGTGGCCACTTACTCCCCAAAAGACAAAATTATGCACATAGATACCTAATGTATAAAGTAAGGTTCCAAAAAGTAAACGCTTCAGGCTTCCGAAATATGACAAACACCCTCCATAATTTTTATTGCTGATAACAAAATAATGTCTAATATAAGCAATTTGTAAAACAGCTATCACAAAAAAACCCAGACACATTCCACCAAGTATCGCATAAATTAATGGATAGCCAAATCCTTTATTAGTCACAAATGCAAACAGAAATGCTACCAGCATACCCATCAGGAAATCAACTGCAATAATTTTATAATCTTTCGTTGCTGTAAGATAAGTCAATGCATAAAATACAGTAATCAGCTCCATAAAAAACAGATATGTGATGGCAACAAACACAATTTCAACCTTACCTACCGTCACTAATCGAATTGCAAATGGGATTCCGACAATTGCTCCCAAAAGTTCTGAAATTGCCAATCCGGTATAAAAAGACGGAAGGATATCTTCATACTCTTCTTCGAATATTCGATCCGCAATATATCTTGACATTACTGCATTAATCGGAGCTGTTATTAATAATGCAAATATAAAAACGTATAATATAGACGAAGAAAGAAGTTCCCGATCCGTATATATGACATCCATATATCCAAGTGCACCATACAATACCAACAAGGTACACATAACAATAATTGTTGGACCAATTACCACTACGGTACTATAGGCAGCACCGGAAAGAACACTAATCAAGCTGTCTTTTTTAAATATTCGTTTTAATTCAAATCCTATTCCTGCCATTATTTATGTCCTCCCAGCTCTGCATATATATTTCTGTATTCATCATAGATTGTCTTTTTATCATAAGATAATACGCGTTGATATCCAACTTCCCCCATCTTTATCCGCTTATCCTCACGTTCAGCCAGAAAAAGCATTGCTTCTGACATCTTTGATGTATTCATAACCGGGACAACAATTCCTGCATCTCCTAATCCATCATTATTCCCATAAATTAAGCCTCTGCAGTCTCCTACGTTTGTTGCAACAAATGGTTTATGCGCCGCAAAACCTTCAAGAATTACTAGTGGCTGACCTTCACTCAGGCTACTAAGTACAAGGAAGTCCATTTTCCCAATATAGTCTTTTACATTTACCTGTCCGGTAAAAACAACATCTTCAATCTTCATGTATGTGACCATGTCCTGGCACTCCTGCACATACTCCGGCATCTCATCCAGCGGACCTAAAATCCACAATTTAAGTTTTGGATTTTTCTGTTTTGCCATTGCATAAGCGCTAAGCATTGTCTTGACATCCTTTATTGGAGCCACTCGCAATATCGCTCCAATATTAATATATGGATCGTCTGCATCTTTCTGAGGAATATTCTCAAATGCTTTTGCATCCACCCCGTTTGGTATCACAACCGTCTTTTCAATTGGGCATCCAAATTCAACCTGAAGTTCTCTGTTTCCCTCATAAAGGCAGGTAACCTTATCCGCATATTGATAGGCACAATCAGAGAACTTTCTAAATTGATTAATCCATAAATCCTTATAAGCACCCATAACCCAGCTTGCCTTAATAATTTCCTCTTCACGCTCTCTGGTATAAATTCCATGTTCCGATATCAATAATGGTTTATGGTACAGATATTTCGCCATACTTCCAATGACTCCGGCATATCCGGTTGATAAGCAATGGTAGAGGTCTGCTTCCGGGAGTTTTGATGTCATGACGGAAAATAACGGAAAATAAATGGAACGCATTGTCCAGATAAAATCTGAAAACACGAGGCGGTCAAAATGCGCACAATAATACTCTCTCGCCATTTTTAAGAAATCTTCACTCATAATCAGTGAATCCAATGAAATAGTTTCCTTCATGAAATACTGAAATACCGGTTCCCAATTTACATCTTTTCCAAAAAAGAGACTCTTAAATGCTTCGTATTCCTTTTTTGACAAATGTTTTTTTCTGCTCTGTCTTCCGTAATCATCCGCCTGCAGATAGAACTCATGCAGTTCAAGCACATTATCAGGAAGTTTATACTTAATTTCACGCTTTTCTTCCCGCGATGTTACAAGTGTTACTATGACAAACTCATGTTCAGGCATGCTAAGAATTTCCTGCTGCACCCAGCTTGAAACTCCACCTGTAACATATGGATAAGCGCCTTCTATAATCATGCATATCTTCATTTTTCCGCTCCCCTGTCTGATTTATTTTTCTAAAAATCTCCCTGAAAAACTGCATTTTCGTCTTTCAGAGAAATACTGATATAATCCTGCTCTGTTTCAATTAAATATGCGCCATCGCAAAGTTTCGTATATTCGCAACCGCTTACTTCCTCGATTTCTTTTTCTGTCCGTAAAAGAAAACTTGCTTTTTCCGGCATTTGCTCAATCTCTACCTCAATATAGTTCTCTCCATATGTAATATGAGGTTCCATCAATCTATACTCCATATATCGGATTGATGCCTCCTGCGCTGTCATACTTTCAAAGTCCCCAAAATCTTCCTGATAATAGGCAATGTATTCTGAGTAATCCTTTGATACCTTTACCCAGTTCACGTCTTCACTTTCCGGGTTGATAATCTTAGACACATCTACTTTATGAACCACTACTCCGAATGTAGAGCCAATAGAATATAATTTTGTCATATCATCATCATTCTTTTTAAAACCGGTAACGATTACCGGAATATCCGGATACTTGTTCCATATCCTTCCCTCCGGGTTTGAAATATCAATTGCTTTTACTGAAGCATTTTCCTGATAAATCAATTCTCCCCGCAAATCCAACACCGAACGTTTAAAATAATCCATTTCCGGCATCGTACTGTCTGCAGAAGTATAAAAAGTCGGAACAACATCAAGCCTTTTGCAAATGCTAACCAAATTTGGCATTAATATATCCGTCTGGAATTGCAAAGAGTCCCTGCTATATAGTTTCTTCATTAAATCCTCATTTGCAACTCCATCATATGGGATTGAATCATAAATCATGACGGAAGCATTTGCAATCGGATACAAGTAGTCTCCGTAAATTTGTGTTAGAATAGCCGTCAGAATACCATACCCTTTATTTTCTTCAAAAAACTTACCATTTACTACAAATACCTTACTTTCGCCTACCATATTACGCCACACAATCGGTGGAAGCTGTTCATTTCGCTTCACTGTTTCTCCGTCTAATCCCTTCAAGCCATATGCGTAAATCTTACAAGTAGCTTCCAGTTCTACATCCTCTAACGTATACTCAATCTCCTCCAAATCCAAAATGCCGCCAAGGAAAACCTCATCTGTAAAGCGCATTCCTTGTTGTTCCAGTGTACCATTCATCTTGTAAATCCCGAGCAATGACTCTAAATGGTTTTCTCGGATTCCTTCCGCTCCGGGCATTTGTGTATAAATAATATGTATTCCTTTTTCTACTAGTTCTTCTCTTTGTATGTCCGATAAAGCAGTTCCTTTTGTGTCACCGCAAATAATAACTCCCCTTAATGTATCCGGTAAATTGCTTACTTCAATGTTTTCCGCCTCAGACATCAGAACGCAGTAATGTGCCAGCTTCATTCCTTCCAATGTTTCTAAAACAGACGAAACCTCCATACTTTCCTCAGAAAAATCTTTACTGATAACCAAATATTCCATCCGTTCCTCTGTCTCATAATCCTGTGCTTCTTCCATTTGTGCAGTCAACTCTACTAGATGCTTATCTGTCATCTTTTCTTCCAATGACGCCGACGGATTCCTATATTCAAAAAATGAAAAATTGCCTACAAGTTGAAAAATAACAAAAAGAAATATTATTTCTGCTGTAATGATAAAAAAATGCTTTTTTTGCAACCTATAGTGTCTTTTTGACTTTTTTTTCATATTACTGTTCATTCAAATCTATCCCATTCTGTTGCTATTTTTTATTTCTTATAATAGCCGCTATTGTACTCAAAGACATCAGCACCATATACGCAAATGGTTTCCAGATGCCGGAATGCATTGATGTTCCTGCTACACGCTGATGCATACATGCCCTGCATTCTCCGATTCGGAAACCGCGCAGCAACATTTGCATGATCATATTGATATCCGGATAACGGTAATCGAATTTACCATATTGTGCATAATAAGAAAATGCCTTTCTATTTAATCCCTGTAGTCCTGACGTTGGATCCGTGATATCCGCATGACCAATCCATTTGATGATGCAACGGAAGAATTTGATACTTAATAATCGGATTGTCCCCATCTTATAGGATTCACTTCCTTCTAAGAAACGGGAGCCAATAATAATGTCACAGTCCTTCTGGCTGTTTGTCAGGCATTCATATAAAATATCCAGGTTACATGCATCATGCTGACCATCGGCATCCAACTGAAGTACATAGTCATATTCATGGTTGGTGGCATATTTATATCCCAACTGAAGTGCAGCTCCATAACCCATATTATAAACCTGACTAATTACCTTTACGCCATGTTCTCTGGCAATTTCTGCCGTACGATCTTTTGATGCATCATCTATTACCAAAATATCTGCTTCTTCTGCAATCTTTGAGCACTTCATGGATTCTAAGAATGTTCCGATGTTCTCTTCCTCATTATATGCCGGAATAAGAATCAGTACCTTACTTTTTTCATTTGTATCACTCATATAACAGTTCCTTTCTGTAATCAATTGCTAAATTATTCAAAGCATATGTATTTTGCTTCAGGCGGTATACCACGATTTCATCATCTTCATAGAACACCGTCATTTCATCAGGGAAATATTTTTGATATGCCTTTGTCCAATAATACATTCGTGACATCAGCTGCATTCTTTTATACTTATAGTATTCATCTGCTTTCTTATAATCGTGTCCTATCTCTCCCATCGCAGCTTCTACGCTAACACTATCTCGCTTCCTTAAAATCTTGTCATTAACAGAAAAGGAATATCCATATAGCTGAATAGGCATTTTCTCAACATAAAAGAATACATATTCTGTAGGAATGTACAATTCCATTCCCTCTTGATAATGCTCCAATTCTGTAATAAAGTCCCACAATTCATAATGATAACCATGATTATATGTAAGAGTTGTCTCATTCACGGGAGACACAATCGTCCATGAATCTTTTTCATAGTGCTTAATGATATCACAAGTTGCCTTCATTGCACCCGTTGTCTGGAAATAGTATACTGTCGGTAGTTCTTTTTCCATTCCATTCATACCGATATAAAAACATGTCAGCCCCAGGCATCCCAAAGCTACCACATTACATACCGATTCCCCACTCCGGTATTTTTTCAGTAACCCATAACACATTTCTAATGGAATCGACATCAGCAATGGTAACATATAGGCAATAAATATTCCCATTCGCTTTGGTTCTATGATGACCGGAAGTTCGAACGCCTCTAGCAGAACCTCTGCTAACAAAAATAAAAGGTATAATATCTGTGACAGATACTCTAATGTATGATTTGTCACACATCCCTTACACAACCGTATGAGCCATTCCACCAAGACAAGTATTAACGGAATAACACAAATCCACAGATATCGTATCTCTTTAAAGACAAAATTTTTTAGTTGCTTAGCAGATTCTTGAATAATGAGTTGAGGAGTGTAATTTATAGTCTCTTCCTCTATTATCTCATCTTCCTCATTTTCATTCTGCTTTGTATTCCCGGTACTGTCTGCATACATATCCGAGTCATTCATAATAACCGAGGCACCATAGATAAAGGACTGCTCCAATTCATATCCCATACAAAGCCCGACAAGCAGCGGTGCTATTGCAACAAAAGTGCTTATTATACCGCACAGAATAATCGGAACTAACATTTTTCTTTTTATCATCCGGTATAAATACACCATTCCAACAGCCAGGAAAAAGAAGCATGCCACTGCCGTTATATAGAAATGCACCGCGATTGTTAACGAAAATGACATTCCAAACAGTACAAGTTCCTGCATGTTTTTTTCATTCAAATAGAGATATAGGAAAAACATGACAGGTACTAAAAACAACATTGCATATTCCTGCGAAATCATCGCAGAATATCTCATATAAGTCGTATCAACCGTAAGATTTGCAATTGTAAAAATCATAAATCCCAAAATAGGTGCATATTTAAGCCGGCACATACTTTTTACAAACAGGTAGCACAATAACATAATATAAAAAGATGTCACTACGCCTAACATTCTTCCTACGGTAACCGCTGAAATCCCAAAAATCAGGGAAATAGCAGCTCCCACACAGTGCATTCCAAATGGATAAACCCCCGCCGGGAACAGTTTCCCTCCCACAAGTGACTGTATCCAGTACAAGTGCACTTCCACATCCGGTGCTGCATAAGACACAAAGTTTAGTGCCTGATAGCTAAAGTAATACACATTAATTCCCATTGCAATAAACAGCAATATACCTTCAATCATTCTCCCTTTACACAGACTGAAAAATGTGTTTTTTACGCCTTTCGCACTTCTCTTGATAATCTTTTGTCTAACAAGGTTTCTTCCATATTCGCCTTTTAATATCTTACATAATATATTGTATTTCCGTTTCCAGTATGCAGTAACTCGTTCTCTGTCGGTCAAATAGCGAATCAGCGCTGCACCAATTAAAAAAAGCACAATCATAACCGGCTGATATAGACATTTTAAATAGGCGAGTAAGAACATCATATTAATGATGTAAAAGTTACCCACCACTAAATCCGTGCAGATTCTATAAGTAATTCCCTTTCCTCGCGTAAAGGGTTTTGCTATGATCTCCGCAAGGCCAAATACTAAAATAGTATATAAACTAAATATCTGTATTAACTCCAGTACTCTTGTGCTATACAACTTTTATTCTCCCCATCTTTGTTATCTCACTATACATTTTGGAAAAACCTTATCAATTCCAACGTATCCTCATCCAACATAACTTGAGAATTTTTTATTTTCTGAAGACATTTTCCAAAATTATTATGATCAAACCGATAGCTATATTGTAGTTCTGCCTTATATGTAAACAGGTTCTCCGGATAAATCTTCTGCATTCTTGTAAGCCACTCTTTTGCCTGTTCTTCTTTATCCTGTTCCAATAGCAGTTCTATCCAGTTCTCGTAATCCTCTGCTTCCATTTTAGGGAAATGTTCATATGTATTTTCCATCAGTTCACTACACAATTCCAGATAATGTGTTTCTTCTGTCTCCGGGAAAATATGATATGACAAATATTTATATACATATTTCCGATATGCCGTCAGCAGTTCTTCATCGTCCATGTGTTTACGGTATTGTTCATCAATTTCCTTCTGATGTTTTTTAAACTTTGATAAAACATCCGATATTGCAGCTGAAGCATAATGAGACACCTCGCTGTCATCGCTTTCGATTGCCTCCATTAAAATCGGAATAGAACTCTCAAAATCTGCTTTAAGCACATCCAGCAATACTCTTCTGGTACTTTCACTGTCTGACTCAAGAAGGGCTTCTTCAATCGGGACCTTGTTGATACCTCTTTGCAGGCTATCCCCTTCAATAATTCTGATTTTTTCCTTGCTAAAACTTAATTCTTCCGGATTTATATACGCTGCCTTTGTATGTTTTAGCGCTAAAAAAATCAAATAGGAAAAGAATACCAAAAGGGGCCCGCCAACCGGCACGATGAGCATAATGCCACCAATAAGGATTCCCTTTTCCAGTTGTTTCTTCTTTCCCATAACAATCATATAGCCAAGCGCCACCAGCGTATTAATCACCACTGCTGCAAGCAATATCTGATATTTTGTCATACAATACGTTCCTTCCCAGTATCTGCCCTTCTAAAATCTGCAGTCGGAGAACACTTCCTCCGCTGTCTTTCCCTTGTTTTTCTTAATAATCTTGGTCTTTATGCCACGTTCTTCACACCGTTTGATAACCCATGCGGAATCCTTTTCATTCGAATTTGTAAGAAGAATATAAACCTTTCCATCAGCATCTACACCAAGGTAATCTGTACCACGCGTCATATGGCTTAAGCCGTCATATAAAGCTTCATTTTCTCCTTCATGCGCTGTAACCTCTAACAATGTATACTCTAACACACCTTCTGCCTCACCTGCACAGTAGATATCCAGCATACTGCAGAACGCCTTTGATTCCATAACGTTTGTACCTGCTATGTAAGTAGAATTCTTGACTGATTCCATATATCTTAATGCTCTCGTGGTTGAACGTTCCATCAGCTTTGTCAACATTGTAAGCAGGTTGCTTTGGTGAAGACTTACATTCACAAGTTCCATGCTCCAAACCATAATTACCACTTCAAGTGTGTCACCATTGTAAGTACCTGCTGCAAACATAGGCATGTTTTCTTCAAAGTTACGGTTCATATAGATTTGCTTATTGTTTAATTTTTCCATAACCTCCGCATAATCACTTAACCGGAAAGATTTTCCCTTTTCCCTTGCAAGTTCTGAAGTAGACGCCATTAAGCGGCAGAATCCGCTCTTTGCTTCATATGTATAAACAGCAACGTCCTTACTCTCCATAACATCGGCAACGACTCTTGCCGCCTTAAACAAAATTGATTTAGACTCTAAATCATCTAGCTGCGAAATAATATCATATACCTTGGCATAGCTGTCCTTATAATTAACCAGACGTTTTTCAAACACGTCTTTTACTTCCACATTACTATCATTGATTGATTTTAAGGAATCAATTTCCTTTTTCAGATAGTCATTTTCCCGCTTCATTTCGCCGACTGACCTTGCATACCAATCCTTTAAGTAGCCTGTTAAAACGGCAAGCGAGAAAATCTGTAAAATCCAAAGATAATTTGTATAATCAGTAAATACCGAAACGGTATGATTCGTCAAAAACAGCATATAATATTTGCCAATGATACTTAATATAACAGCAAGTGTTGATGGTACTGCTCCAAGTACAACCGCAACCACAAGTACATAAATCAGGTAAACATCTATCACGTTGTGAAAAGCCGCATCACCGGTAAATGTAATAAATAACTGTACAAAGATAAAAGCAAGAATCGTTTCAAAAATAGGACGGAACAATTTTCTCTGTTCTTTCACCTGTTTCTTCTTACTTGTCTCTGCTTTTTCTTTTGGCAGTTGCGCATATTGTTTAAAAAAAGCTGCTAATCCTTCTTCTAATGTATACTTTTCTGAGAATCCCAGTTCCTTTTGTGTGGCAGAAGCAAATCTTACTTTTTCTTCTTTGCCCTCTAAAGAAAGCGTCTTTTCTTCTTTCTTCAGGTTTTCAAAGTAATCTGAAATCGCTTCCTGTCTAACCGCTGTCTGCGGTACAATATGATATACCTTCTGCGCTTCATCCTGCTTTGCAGTAATCACCTTATAAACTGCGTCCACTGCATCATCTAAATACATCAGATGACACACCTCACTCTGATTCAGTTCCATTTTTTTGCCATCACAAATAGCATCAGCGATTTCATTGCAAACACAGTTTTCTGTTCTTTTTTCAGAAATGCCATATACCTGCGGCATACGAACAACAGATATTTTTGTATTTGTTTTATCTGCAGAGGATGATAAACAGATTTTCTCTCCCTGCAGAATGGCTTTTTCCTGCTGTGTTGCAGGAACCGGGGCCACAGCTTCTGTCAAACTTTTTTCTGTATTTCCCGAGAATACACCTAAGGAAGACAGGTATAAAAACTTCTCTGTATTTACTGCTGCTGCACATGTCATAACATTCATAATTCCAGCCACATATTCTACAGATTTTGAAACACCCTTCCGCCAATCAAAAGAGGCATCCAATGCACCACAAAATATGACTGCATCCGGTGACACACTGGTCATAACATTCATTACGCTCTCACTCTCATAGGGGAAACGATATTCCTGAAAAACGGAAGATAATTTTTTTACTTCTACTGAGTCATTGGAAAGTACAAACACTTCGTGTTTTTCCTTTTTTAATCTCTGACATAGCTTTACCTGAAAAGCTCCCTTGTAGGAACCACATACCAAAACTTTAATAACAATCACGCTCCATTTCTTCTAATTTTGATTTTAACGCCTCATTTTCATCTTTAAGTAATGCAATCTGTATTGTGAGCTCGTGTATTTCATCTGCATGCTCTGACGCAACAATTGTATTTCGAAACAAGATCAACAGTAACCCAATTGTAGCAACTAACAACAATACAGACGGCGCATACCATATTCCAAGCATGTCTGCAATCCATGGTATCAAAGTCGGGAAAATTCCAAGAATTACCGCTACAATTCCTATCCCAATCCACAAAACCGATTGTGATTCAGACATTTTCTTTTTAACAATAAGTCCAATCACATAAAGAATTAATCCAATACCAACGATAATCGTAGCAATATTTACCAATATGCTCATAAAAAATCTTTCCTTTCTCGCTTAATATTCTTTTCCATTTTTCATTCGTTATCCCGTAATAATATGAACTATCTCATAATATTATAACATTTCACTCGATTACTTTATATAGTACTATTTGCTCGCATTCCGCTGCATTTTGCAACAAGTTTAGCACTCTGCTTTTCCCTGTTCAATGAGCCTGTGATGAAACGACATGGAAATGTGATAAAACGACAAAAAGCCGGCATATCGCCAAGCTTTTTATTCATTCCTATTATGAAATTATCTCTCACCGTCATCCTTTCTCGGTAATCCTCCCAAATAATACATTAACGCCGTTTCGGTATCGCTGCTGTTTTTGGTGAATTTGATCTCCGAAATTTCGAATAGAATACACCCGCAGTGGCCTTTAAATGTCGGAAAACATATCACCTTCAAATAGGTGTCTATCTCCGGGCTGTAATCGATGATTTCCAGCTTTTCACCATAAAGCGTAGCTCGCTCATAGCTTCTGAGCCATTTTGAATCCATGTTAGAAAACAAACTACCAAAGGAACTACCAAGCAACCGTTCAAGCGGTATCTTTTCAAGCTCTGCCAGCGCTTCATTTCCATATCGAAAAATCCAGTCTACTGCATGTCTTTCCTCATCAAATATCATTTCTATATCTGCAAACGCAAACGGCATATCATCAAAACTTCTATAATGATTCAAGTATTCCTCTTCTGTCATAGGGATGTTCTTCCCGGCGAAGCTTAGAATAATACTTTTTTGCTTTTCATGGAACTGTTCCATAATCTCCTTTTTCTTCCGCTGCGTATAGATTAAGGATTCGCCATTGATTAAGTTAATCTTGTCAGTAATATCATGTATCGCCATTACAGAAACAAGGCCTCCACGATGAATCTTTATAAATCCCTCTCCAAGTATTTTTGAAAGTTCACTAAGTGTCGTTCTAGATTCATATATATTACCGTCGGAAGTATGTATCTCAGCGTTGTTCCCCATCATAAGGACATAAAGTATCGTACTGACATCAAGTACAATCCTTTTTTTGTTTGAAAATATTGTTATTTTACTCGTCTTCATATTCTATGCCCACCATCGTCAATCCATGTGCCGGAGCCGTCGGTCCTGCCGCATTCCGGTCACATGCTGCCAAAATAGCAGGAATTTCTTCCGATCTGATAGTTCCGTTTCCAACCTTAATTAAAGTTCCTGCAATAATCCGCACCATATTATATAAAAAGCCGTTTCCGGTTACCCTTATTGTTATTATATCATTTTCTTTTTCTACTTTACAACAATAAAGTGTGCGAATTGTCGTCTTTACCTGCGCTCCCACTGCGCAAAAGCTCTTAAAGTCATGCTCTCCTACTAAACAGGACGCTGCCTGCTGCATCGCCTCCACATCCAAAGGATAATGATAAAAATAGGTATCCAACCTTCTTGTTGGGTCACGAAAGGTCCTATTTAAAATGCGGTATTCATAAGTCTTTCTACCCTTTTGGTAACGCGGATGCCAGTCAGGCGACACTTCGCAGGAATCCTGCACCACAATATCCTCCGGCAGTTTCTGGTTGAGCGCAAAAGAAATTTTCTCAGCCGGCATTCTGGTATTTGTATCAAAAATGGCTACATTTCCAAGGGAATGCACACCGGAGTCAGTGCGGCTCGCACCGGTTACCACAATGTCTTCCTTCAGCAAAGCAGACAAGTGCTCATTCAAAACCGATTCAATCGTTATACCGTTTGGCTGAATCTGCCAACCGCAATAATTTGTGCCGTCATAAGCTACCACAAGCTTTACTCTTTTCACTTTCTTCTCTCCTAAAGCAAAAATAGTACTTGAATCAAGTACTATTTTCTCTAATTCATGATAATAGAAAGTTCGCAGAGCGTACTTTCTATTACTATATCATACCCATCGTAACAATAGTGTAACACCCAAGTAGGCAATCACTAAAATATATGCAAGATAATCCCGCCTTGCATAAGTCAGCGGTTTCATTTTGGTACGCCCTTCTCCGCCATGATAGCATCTGGCCTCCATCGCCATTGCCAGATCGTCTGCCCGGCGAAAAGCCGAAACGAATAGCGGCACCAGCAGCGGAATCATATTTTTGACACGCTTTAATAGATTTCCGCTCTCAAAGTCTGCGCCTCTGGCCATCTGCGCCTTCATAATTTTATCCGTTTCTTCTACCAGAATTGGGATAAAGCGTAATGCAATTGACATCATCATTGCAATCGCATGTACCGGTATTTTTATTTTATTAAGCGGACGCAGGGCCTTTTCCAGTCCGTCTGTCAACTGATTCGGTGTCGTTGTTAACGTCATGATAGAAGTACCTAAAATTAAAAAGATGAGCCTTGCCGTCATCATAACCGCATTTTTAAGTCCCTCTTTTGTTATCTTAAAAATCCAGAAAGATACCAGTACTTCACCCGGCGTCAATAACGCATTAAATGCAGCCGTAATAATCATTAAAATCATAATCGCCTTTAAGCCCTTCACCATGAACTTAAACGGCACCTTCGACAGCCAGATTATCATCGCCAAAAACAAAACAGAAATTCCAAATCCGAAAACTCCCTTTGCTAGGAAAAGGGAAATCACATAGATTAATGTAGCAAACAGTTTTACCCGTGGATCCAGACGATGAATGATGGAATCCGCAGGATAATACTGTCCGATTGTAATATCTCTTAACATATCCTTCCCTTTCTTTTACCGGCGTTCTCCAAGCAGTACCCGTAAAAGTTCTGCTCTTGCCTCGGCAACTGTTGTAACATCCGTGCTTACCGGAAGGCCTTTTTCTCTTAATTCGTGCATCAGGTAAGTCACCTGCGGTGCTGCCAGACCGATTGTTTCCAGTTCTTTGTAGTGTTTAAACACTTCCTTTGGCACATCATCAAACATGACTCTTCCCTGGTTCATAACGATGATGCGATCTACGTATTTTGCGACATCCTCCATACTGTGGGAAACTAAAATAACGGTCATGCCCCGTTCTCTATGCATTCTTGTAATTAAATCCAAAATTTCATCCCGTCCGCCCGGATCTAAGCCCGCTGTCGGCTCGTCTAAAATTAAAACCTCCGGTTTCATGGCAAGTACGCCCGCAATTGCTACGCGGCGTTTTTGGCCGCCTGATAAGTCAAATGGGGACTGATAAAAAAGCTCCTCCGGGATTCCCACGCTTCTTAATGCCTCAAAAGCACGCAAGCCCGCTTCTTCTTTGGTCAAGCCCTGATTCATCGGTCCAAAACACACATCATCAAAAATGGTTGTCTCAAAAAGCTGATGTTCCGGATATTGGAATACCAGACCTACACGGTTTCTCAATTCTCTTAAATCAAAGTCCTTGTCATAGATATCCTGTCCGTGGAAATAAATCGCCCCGCTTGTAGCCTTGATTAAGCCGTTCAGATGCTGAATCAAAGTAGACTTTCCGGAACCGGTATGTCCGATAATGCCTATAAATTCTCCATCTTTGATTTCCAAATTGATGTCCTGTAACGCCTTTATCTCATATGCAGTTCCTTCACTGTAAACGTAGTTTACTTTATCTACTATAATTGACATGTTTTAATTCCTTTGTTATTCTGCAATCTTCATCACTGCATCCACCAGTTCTTCTCTGGTCAACACACCAAGCGGAATATTTAACCCTGACTGACGCAGCAAATCTGCCAACAGCGTCATCTGCGGCACATCCAGATGGTGTTCCTTTAAGGTTCCCACCTGTGAAAAAATCTCCCTTGGTGTCCCTCGCATTACCACTTCCCCATGGTCCATGACATATACGTAATCCGCATCCACCACTTCTTCCATATAGTGTGTAATTAAAATGATAGTGATTCCTTTTTTCTGATTCAATTCCTTTACTGCACGTAACACTTCTTTTCGCCCGTTTGGGTCCAGCATCGCAGTAGGCTCATCCAAAACAATACATTTCGGTTCCATCGCCATGACTCCCGCAATGGCTACACGCTGTTTCTGCCCACCGGAGAGCTTATTTGGAGAGTGGTTTCTGTATTTTAACATTCCAACCGATTTCAAACTGTCTGCCACACGCACCCAGATATCCTCTGTCGGTACCCCGATATTTTCCGGGCCGAATCCCACATCTTCCTCTACCACACTGGCAATAATCTGATTATCCGGATTCTGAAATACCATACCTGCGGTCTGACGGACATCTAAAATGTTCTCTTCCTTCGACACGTCTTTTCCATCTACCCACAAGGTGCCCTCTGTCGGAGCAAGCAGGGCATTCACATGCTTGGCAAAGGTAGACTTTCCGGAGCCGTTATGTCCTAACACAGCAATAAACTGGCCTTCCTTCACATCCAGGTCCACATGATCTAATGCGGTCTGAATCGACTCCACATTTCCCTCTTCATCTCTTCTGATATATTCATGCACTAATTGTCTTGCTTTAATAATATTCATTAGTCCTCCCATGAAAGGCGGTGTAACTCCCCTTCAAGCTTCATATGGTCAAACTTGTTCTGACGCAGCGCCTCGTACAAAATGATTGCAACCGAATTGGACAGGTTTAAAGAACGCGTCTCTCCAATCATCGGAATCCGCACACAGGTGTCCGGATTGGCTTTTAAAATTTCTTCCGGAATGCCGGCGCTTTCCTTTCCAAACATAATGTAACAGTCCGGTTCATAAGAAGCCTCCGTGTACACATGCTTTGCCTTCGTCGTTGCCATATAAATTTTTGCATTTGGATTCTTTTCACAGAAGTCTTCCCAGTTCACATAGGTTGTTACATTAAGGTCCTTCCAGTAATCCATCCCTGCACGCTTAATGGATTTTTCATCCAGGCGGAAGCCCAGCGGCTCAATCAGATGTAATCTGGTATCTGTTGCCACGCAGGTCCTTCCGATATTTCCGGTGTTTGCCGGGATTTCCGGCTCATATAATACAATGTTTAGCTTTGCCATATCTCATCCTTATTTCGTCTCATTACGAAGTTCTGTAATAAATGCTTCTATACGGTCCATCGCTTTCTTTAACACTTCCAATGAATAAGCATAAGAAATACGAATAAACCCTTCTCCGCTGTTACCGAATGCAGTGCCGGGTACTACTGCTACCTTCTGCGCATGCAAAAGCTGTGTTGCAAACTCATCTGAGGTCATTCCAAACTCTTTGATACATGGGAACACATAAAACGCTCCAAAAGGTTCAAAACAGTCCAATCCCATTTCTTTGAAACGATGCATCAGATAACGGCGTCTGCCATTATACTCCTCGCGCATTTTAGCAACATCCTCATCACCATTCTTTAGTGCTTCTACCGCTGCATACTGGCTGGTAGTCGGAGCACACATAATTGCAAACTGGTGAATCTTAGTCATCTGTTTGATAATCACTTCCGGTCCGCAGGCATAGCCCAATCTCCAGCCTGTCATGGCATAGGATTTGGAAAAACCATTAATTAAAATGGTTCTTTCCTTCATACCCGGAAGCGATGCGATAGACACATGGTTATCGGTATAGGTTAATTCCGAATAAATTTCATCGCTTAATACAAACAAATCATGTTTAATGATTACCTCTGCAATTGCTTTAAGGTCTGCCTCTTCCATAATCGCACCGGTCGGATTGTTCGGGAATGGCAATACTAAAAGCTTTGTCTTTGGTGTAATAGCAGCCTCTAATTCTTCTGCGGTTAAGCGGAACTGATTTTCTGCTTTTAATTCAATAATCACCGGTTTTCCGTTAGCCAGAATACAACAAGGCTCATAGGAAACATAGCTTGGCTGCGGAATCAATACTTCATCTCCCGGATCGAGCATCGCGCGCATGGCAATATCAATCGCCTCACTGCCGCCAACGGTTACTAAAATTTCGCCGTTATAATCATAAGACACATGATATCTTCTGGACAAATAATGTCCGATTTCTATTTTTAATTCCTTTAAACCTGCATTCGAGGTGTAGAAAGTTCTTCCCTTTTCCAGAGAATAAATACCCTCATCTCTAATATGCCATGGGGTATCAAAATCAGGCTCACCCACGCCTAAGGTAATGGCGTCCTTCATTTCACTTACGATGTCAAAAAACTTACGGATACCGGATGGCTGAATAGTAACAATTGTTTTTGATAACGGGTCTCTCATGGTGTCATCTGTATCCTTTCATCTTTTTTCTGTTCTGCAATAATGGTGCCATGGTCTTTGTACTTTTTCAAAATAAAGTTGGTCTTTGTACTTAAAATGGCATCTAAAGTAGACAACTTTTCAGATACAAACTGAGACACTTCTCTTAAGGACTTTCCTTCCAAGGTAACCATAAAATCAAAGCCGCCGGAAATTAAATAAACGGAATTTACTTCCGGATAATTGTAGATTCGCTCTGCAACCTTATCAAATCCCATCCCTCGCTGTGGAGTGACACGTACTTCAATCATAGCAGTTACCTTTTCCATGCCGACCTTGTCCCAGTCAATAATCGTATGATAACCGCAAATGATATGTTCTGCTTCCATTTGTTCCAGTTCATTCATCACAACAGTTTCATCCACACCAAGCATGATTGCCAATTCTTTTAAATCAATTCTGCTGTTTTTCTCTATAAATGTTAAAATCTTTTCACGCATTTTCTTAATCCTTTCCTACGTTTTCTGCCGGCACCTAATTATTTCCGACATAAATGTTATACAGTTCATCTGTTTTTGGCCGTTCCAAAAAGCTGTGTTCTTCTTCATCCTTTCGAATCACGCGGTCTTTTCCTTCTGTCACCTTACCGATGACGACTGCATGAATACCGGCCTTTTCCAGTTCTCTCACCATTTTATTGCCATCTTTTGTAGCCATTAACATACATCCGCTTGAAATCAGTCGATACGGATTAATGCCATAAAATTCACAAATTTCGATGGTTTCCTGCCGAACTGGAATTTTTTTCAAATCCACATCAAGTCCGACGCCAGATGCTTCTGCCATTTCCCACAGAGCCCCAAAAATACCGCCTTCTGTGACATCATGCATTGCACTAACGCCAGACGAAACGGCGACTGCGGCCTCCGACAAAACAGACAAATATACATCCAGACCTTTTGCTTTCTCAATGAAAGCCGTTGAAAACCTTGTCTTTAATTCTTCTTCCTTCTCTTTTGCAATAATGGAAGTTCCTTCAATTCCAATCCACTTGGTGACAACCAAATCCATGCCCGGTCTGGCACCGGAGGTCATAACCAGTTTTCCTTCTTTTACCTTACCAACACCGCATACAGTAACCACCGGCTGATTTACCACAGCCGTCACTTCGGTATGTCCGCCCATAATCTGTACTCTGGCAGCCGCACAGCCCTCTTCCATCTGTGCCATAATCTGCTTCAGTTGGGATTCCTTTGCGTTTTCCGGAAGCAGAATCGTAAGAAGCACACCCACAGGTTCTGCTCCTGAGCTGGCCAGATCATTTAAAGTAATCTGAATGGCAAGCTTTCCGATATCTTTTGCAGTTCCGGTAATCGGGTCTGTAGAAAGGACAAAAATTTCATCCTCAGCCAGCTTCATTGCTGCACAGTCTTCTCCGATACCTGCTCCTAAAAGAACTTCGGAACGTTTTGTATGAAGTTGTTTTAAAACGGAACGTGCAAGGACGTTCTCCGGTACTTTTCCAATTTTCATATTTTCTACCTATTCGTAATTATAGCAATAGGCTGTCTCATATGAGGCAGCCCGTTTTATCCATCTTTAGTTAAGAACCGCAGCCGCAGCTTCCGGATGGGTCCAGTATAGTGCATCATAAATTGTTGCCGCATCTCCGGTCGCAATTGCACTATATACACTGCTTCGGAGAGCTTCATTATCAGTTGCAATACCAACCTTTAAGATTTTTGGAGAAGAACGGTAACTGCTCTTATTAAACAATTCCCGGTTTTTCTCTACACCGTCCACTTTTTCGATTTTCCAAAGCTGTGTCTTATAACCGATATGTTTTGACTGTGTCCGAATCACACTTCCCATTGGATCCTCGGATGCTACGAACTGTGTACCCGGGTCCATGGTTTCTAATACGACCGTCTCAAACGAAATCTCTCTGTTCGCCGGTCTCGTCTCTTCTCCGTAAATATTGAAATATAAATCTTTTCCTTTTGTATATCCTTCAATATAAATCGGAGTCTCTGTATTATTTACAAATTTAAAATCTAAATAGTCCCCTGCAATTGCCGCATCCATTGACAATGGTACATATGCCACCGTCATAGAATGGCTCTGACGTTCGGTCACTCCAAGTTCTGCCAGAATCACTGCATTATATAAGGTAGTAGACACCTGACATACACCGCCGCCATAAGACTGCACGGTCTGCCCGCCCTCGTAAGAACCGGCTTCCTTGTATCCATGTGCTGCATCTCTCGGCTGAATGGTCTCATTTACAGAGAATTCTTCTCCCGGATATAATACGGTTCCATTGATTCTGTCTGTTGCCACATTAATATTTGTGATACGTGCTGCACTGGAGGTACGGAAGTTTGTGTTGTAAGAACCGAGCAAATCTTTTACCTTCGCAAGTTCTTCCCTACTTCCCTTTGGTTCTGTAATTTCAGCACTTAATAGCACCGTGGCATCTTCTCGATTCCATTCTGTACAGATATATTCCTCAATCAAAGCAGTGGATGCTGTCACATTCACTTCGATTCCTGTCGTACCCGGCACATAAGTAAATGTTCCGTTTTCCCGGATGAGTCCGTTATCTACCGCTTTCGTGTTAATTTTTTTCAGATTATCATTGATCAACGCGGTAATGGCATCCCGATTCACACCGAGCCGAAGCTCTAACACCAAATCTCCATGTTCTAAATCTGCCAAATCTTTATACCGTTTTAAAAGGCTTCCTGTCTTTCCAACGTCCAACGCGTTCTGAATGATATTATCATTTAAAACCTCTAAGCCCATCTGTCCTGCCGTAAAGGTCAGCTGCTTATCCCCTGCTTCTAAAGTAAATTCCTTCCCTGCAAGTTCTGCAACATATTCCTCGAGTGCCACATTCGCTTCCTCTTCGGACATGCCGCCGATATATAAGCTTTCAATATAGATTCCTTCTGCGATTCCCTCCTCTTTGCTTTGCGCATTAATCCGGTCATTATTTCCGAACAAAACAACACCCATCAGTAACAAAGCCATAACCGCTACAAGTGGTCTCATCTTTTTCATGCTCAATCTTTTCCCTCATTATTCATTATGTAAACATTGAGTTTAGTATACCCTTGTTTTTTGGTTTTTTGCAAGGTGCATAACCACGAATATATTTGACTCCCACATCTTTTTTTAGTATATTTTACATGAAAGCAGCTAAAAGCGTGGTTAATACCATTGCAGCAATCAAAACCAGTACAACAATTATCATTAATTTTTTATTTCTTTTTTTTGAAAAATCATACATCATTTTTACCTCTTTTCGGTGAAAATAGAAAGGACCTCATGCCATTTCTTTTTTTAGGTTTATTTATTATTTTTTTATCCGTTATTTCTTTATACCGCAAACGCCATGACAGGCATCAGAATGAAGTAGAAGAAAACTTCTGGGCTCGTGAGGCCGAAGCCAATCATGTAAGGCGAAAAGACATCAGCGAACTTCCCTATATTACCATACCTTTTGATTCCTTTTCAATAGGTTCCTTTCCGGATGGCACCTTATCCGAGCTGGAAGCAGAACTTAGTGCCTTTGGCGATAAAAAGATGCTCAACTTAGCAGGGAAAACCAATACCGATTTAAAACTTTTATATGGTCCTGCAAATCTTACCGCATTAACGGAATACGATAACAATTATGTGGAGCTGTTAAAGCTTCTCAGTCAGTATTCTGACCGGTTAATAGAGCTTGGTCATATAGATGCAGCCATTCCTGTTTTGGAATTTGCTGTAAGTACCGGCTCCGATTTTACTTCTCACTATACGACACTGGCTAATTACTACAAAACACATCAGATGCACGACAAATTAGTCACTTTAAAGATGCTGGCAGAAGCTCTTCCAACCCTGATGCGGGATTCTATTGTGCAAAAGTTAACAGAATGTATGGAGGCAGAGTAGTCACTCTGCTTCTTTTATTTTTCCGTACTCTGCAATCAGCCTGTCTGTCAGACGGGATGCTTCGCTTCTGGTCAGTGCCTGTGCTAATTCCGGCACCTCAATTCTATGATATGCAGCAAAACGGTTTAAATACCGCAACTGCTGCGATGTTGCCGGTGTTTGTTTTTTTGCCTTGTATATAAGCGGCTTCGGCTCAAATGCATCCGGTTGTTTTTCTCCATATAGTGCCTTCATTTTTTCAAATATCTGTACCGTTTCTCTTACATCCTCCAGTGCACGATGAGCATTTACTCTTTCCACTTCAAAGTAAGCACAGAGGCTTTCCAAATTCTTTTTCTGCTCCTTCGGCAAAAATATTCTGGCCAGCTTTAAAGTATCCACAGCCTTTTTCTCTATTGTGCGTTTGTGATTGACCGCCCACTGTTTTAAAAAGGAATAGTCAAATATGACGTTCTGACCAACCAGGATATCCTCCCCTAAGAATTCCAAAAAAGCTGATAACGTCTCATCTAAATCTGCCCCATTCTCTGCTTCCTGTCTTGTAATTCCCGTCAGTTCCGTAATGTCCTCACTTAACTGCACCTTAGGATTTACAATCGCAGAAAAGAATGTGGTCTCTTTCCCCTTTCGGATACGCACCGCCGCCACTTCTAAGATGCGGTCTGTTTTGGCATTCAGGCCCGTCATTTCCAAATCAATTGCTACATAGTCTTCTATCATTTTTTTGCCTTCTTATCCGAACGGTCCTTTGCCTTACATAAATCCTGCAGGAAGCATTCTTCGCATTTTGGGCTTCTTGCAAAACAGATGTTTCTTCCAAATGTAATAATCTGAATGTTATATAAAATCCAATGATCCTTTGGCAATACCTTCATCAATTCATACTCTATTTTTTCCGGATCCGTTTCTTTTGTAAAACCAAGCCTTCTCGAAATACGTTTGACATGCGTATCCACAACAATACTAGGCTCATTGTAAATGTTACCGCGGATGACATTTGCCGTCTTTCTGCCGACTCCTGCAAGAGAAGTCAGTTCCTCAATCGTTGATGGTACTTCTCCGTGAAATTCATAAACCAGGCGTTTTGCACAGGCAATGATATTTTTTGCCTTATTATGATAAAAACCGGTAGACTTAATATCCTGTTCCAGTTCCTCTAAATCTGCATTTGCAAATTTCTCTAAACTGTCATATTTTTGGAACAAATCCTTCGTCACAATATTAACTCTGGCATCTGTGCACTGTGCGCTTAAAATCACCGCGATTAAAAGCTGCCATGCATTCTCATGGTTGAGATAGCAGACATATTCCGTGCCGTATTCCTTATCCAGTCTGTCAAGTATTTCCTTTGTACGTTTTGTCATATGGGTCTCCTTATATTTTTTCTACCACCCGGACTGCTGCCTGATGGTCGAGCGGGTCCCGGTTTGCATAATCAAACAGAACATACTGCCATGTTTCTTCCCGTACCGGCAATGCCTTGATACTGCGTTCTTTTTTCGTCGGGAAAATATAATGGAACGGTTCCACATGGGATAAAGAACCACATTTGCAGTATGCTTTCGTCTCCGCTTTAAACTCCGAAAGCGGTGGTGCCCAGGACGGTCTGCTTTTACAATTCTCCCGATAATACAAGTCAAATGTCAGACTTTCTTCTAACATTTTGTGCACGTCACTTTGCTCCGGGAAACGGTCTTTTACAAATTCCAGTAAAATTTCACACCTGCGAATTCTGGAATGGCTCATAGCAAAATAGCCTGCCTTTTCATAGAAAGTTCCCAATTCCTGAAACATCGAAAACGGGCTTTCAAACAGCAGTTCCAGAAGCTTCATGGTTACTTCAAACTGTCCGCTGTTATAGTAGGTTTCCAGCATTTCTTCTACCTGCTTTATCTTCACGACTTCCTCATAAGAAAGCCATTTCGTCTTTAACACCTCATACGGAGCATCGGAATGGTACACCATCTCGTAATCTGCGGCATGCTCATACATATAGGAACCCTTTAATACCTTTAAAAACCCAAGCTGAAGCTGGTTTGGTTTCAGCGCATAGATTTCATTAAAAGATTTTGCAAAGGTAGCATAATCTTCATAAGGAAGTCCTGCAATCAGATCCAGGTGCTCATGAACATTTCCTGCCTCCTGAATGCGTTTTACGGTTTCCTTTAGCCGTTCCAGTTTCATCGTTCTGTGAATCTCAGAAATAGTTGCTTCGTTTGTAGACTGCACACCAATTTCTAACTGAATGAGTCCCGGGCGCATAGAAGCAATCAGTTCCAGTTCTTCTTCGTTTAACAGGTCGGCAGATATTTCAAAGTGAAAATTTGTAATGCCCTTATCCTGTTCCTTCAAAAACTGCCAGATTTCCATGGCATGATGATGATCACAGTTAAAGGTCCGGTCCACAAACTTCACCTGCGACACTTCTTTTTCTATAAAAAATGCCAGTTCCTTCTTGACCAGCTCCAAGTCCCGAAAGCGCAATTTTTTGTCAATGGAAGAGAGACAATAGCTACAGCAAAACGGGCATCCGCGGCTGGATTCATAATAGATAATCCGGTTTTTAAAGTCACCGGTCTCTTCATAGCAGAATGGAATCTCGCTCATGTCCATCGGCACCCTTGCCGGATTGATATGGGTCTGTCCATGCTTTCGGTATGTGATACCCGCTATCTCATGAAGCTCTATGTCCTGTTTCACGTAATGGCGGCACAGCTGCGAAAAAGTCGCTTCTCCCTCCCCCATCACAATGCCTGTCACTTCCGGATGCTGTTCCATAAAAGTCTCCACTTCATAGGAGACCTCCGGACCACCAACCCAGATTGGCACTTCTTTGCAAAGCTTATGGAATTCTCTTACCAAACGCTCTACATAACCAATATTCCAGATATAGCAGGAAAAGCACAGCACATCGGGCTTTTGCATATAAATCTGTTCTAATATATCGTCAACCTGCGTGTTGATTGTATATTCACCAATTACAATCTGTTCTTTATATTCTTTGGCATACGCTTTTAAACTATACACCGCCAGATTGGAATGGATATATTTTGCATTAATCGCTGTCAGTAATATCTTCATCGTTCTTCTCAACTTCTGTTGATTATTCATCAAACTCAACTGTTACAAAAAAACCTTTTGGTGTCTCTTTAATGTCCACCACTTTTCCCTCTTTGGATTTTATACGGTTTCCCACCGGAAAATTTGCCGACATGGCATAGGCTTTTCCCAATGTGTAATAAAAAGAAGTCGGCAGTTTTCCTTCCGTAATCGGAATGACCTGACCAATTTCCACCAATCCGGTACGCTCCATTTTAAATTCTTCCTGTCTCATGTTACACTCCTAACCTAGCTTGTCAGATCATCCGGTGTTCTTGCCAGCGTAATAATACGGTCCATTTCTGCCCCTTCCACCGGTGCTTCCCCGTAAGATACATGCTTTCCGTCTTCCGTAAATCCACCGAGCAGTCTGGCATTTCCTTCCGCCATTTTTTCAATCGTATAATAGCCTACCTTCTGTGTAATCGGGTCAACTGTCAGATAAACCCGGTAGCACAATGGTGCCACAAGCTCCTTTTCCGGGAAGTCGATACGTACCAGCCTCAAATCTGATGCGATATCAAGTGCCATCACGGAATAATCTGATTCAGTATACGGGTAGAGTTTTTCCTCCTTAAAGGCTTCCGCAAATATCTGATTGATAAACGCTTCTCTTTCATCCCGAAGGCGATTCACAAACTCCTCTTTTTCTGTAAATAAGCGTTTTGGAAGCAGGCCAAATTCTACCTGTTTTCTTGCAAATACTCGGAACTGCTCCGGTGTCATTTTTATCTGTTTTGTCTGCGCTGCCTTCTGATCTGCCTCATGCAGTTTTTCCACCAGTTCTTTCTTTAACACAAAGTTCGTGCTAAACGGATTGATTACCATTCCCGAAAGTGAAAGTTCTTCCTTTACTACAAGGCTGTTACAAGCCGGAAACGGCATACTTAAAATTGCCTGACTTTTCGGTTCTGCCGGAATCTGATCCTTGGAAGTAAATACTGCCAAAAACTGTTCTCCGTCACCGTTTTTTAAAAAACAGGGAACCGGCTGATTCGGCGCTTTTAACATCGCCGGCACCAACAGTTTCGTCGGCCGCAGCAAATTCAATATTTCCGTCAGTTTTTCTTTTGTACGTTCTTTCGCATATTCCGCAATTGCCTCTTCCAATTTATCGTTCGTGATTTCCATCGTTACCTTATCCATCTTACCATCCTTTCAAATCAAATCCCAAATTATCGTTCTTCCATTATAATAGTAAACTTTACTCTAACAGACAATGTTTTAATTCCTCTGTATCAAACACGATATTCTTAGCGCCCTTTTCTCTTAAAAACTCCGCACCACGAAATCCCCACGCCACTAAGATGCTGTCTGTCCCCGCATTTTCTGCCGTTTCAATATCTACGTCGGAATCGCCGATATAGACTGCTTCTTCTTTTGTCAGACCAAACTCTGCCAATACTGCATTTACCGAATCCGGCGCCGGTTTCCTTCGCACATTTTCTTTTTCTCCGACCGACAGATCAAAAATGCCCGGGAAATACTGCTCACACAGAATCTGAACCGCATAATCCGCTTTGTTGGATACCACCGCAAGTCGGTAGCCTGCTGTCTTTAAATCCTTAAGTAATTCCGGTATTCCTTCATAAGGTTTTGTCTTATCTGCACAATGGATTTTATAGTAAGCCTTTAAATCTGCCAAAACCTTCTTTGCCTCTTCTTCACTCGTTTCCGGGTTAATCGCCCGTTTCACCAGCATCAGCAGTCCATTTCCCACAAAGCTTTGCGTCTCCGCTACGCTTCGCTCCTTATAGCCATTCTTTGCAAGTGCATAATTTAAGCTGTCTGCCAAATCATCAATGGTATTTAAAATCGTTCCATCCAAGTCAAAAATTGCTGTCTGATATTTCATTTTGTCTCTGCCCTTTCCAGTCGTTTCAAGTCTTTCATAAAGTTTATTACAAATGGTACGGATACCGCAAATGCCAGAATATCCGCTACCGTCTGTGAAATTTCCACTCCGGTCAAGCCAAGTGTATTAGCCAGAATCAATATCGTCGGTATAAAGAACAGTCCGCTTCTTAACATGGATAAAAAGGTAGCCACTGCATTTTTCCCGATACTTTGGAACATCATATTCGCACATACAGCCAACGGTTGGAAAAACAATGCCCAAAGCTGTATGGATAATGCAAAATTACCGATTTCAATTACCTTCGGGTCGTCCCTGAAAATGGCTACCAGATTCTGTGAGAAAAACATTCCTACGATTGCAAAACCGCCCAGAAGCAGCTCTCCGACTGCCCATGTGAAATAAAAGCCTTTTCGCACACGGTCATATTTTTTTGCACCGTAATTAAACGCAGAAACAGGTTGAAAGCCCTGACCGATTCCAAGTCCCACAGAGAAAATGAAAAAGCAGATTCTATTTACAATTGACATTGCCGCTACTGCTGCATCTCCATATACCCCTGCCTGTCCATTTAAAATCATTGTGGAAACGCTGGAAAGTCCTTGCCGCATCAGACTTGGCAATCCGGTCTGACAAATCAATAGCACATCCTTCAAATCTTTAGATATCCACTTGATGCTTAATTTGCTTTCCGTTTTTCCACGTAAAAACATAGACAGTAAAATGCAAAAGCTAATCGTCTGGGAAACCGCTGTGGAAATTCCCGCACCGGCAACGCCCATCTGAAACTTGCTCACCAAAAGCCAGTCTCCAAAGATATTTAAAAGGCTGCCCGTCACCAATCCAATCATCGCCAGCGCTGCCCGCCCTTCATAACGAAGTACATTATTCATAACGCAACTGCTTGCCATAAACGGTGCTGCCAGCAGAATGAAAATCGCATAGGTTCTCGCATAGGGTAAAATCGTATCGGTGCTTCCCAAAAGGCGCATCAGCGGATTGATAAAAAGCAATCCGAATACGCTGATGGCTACACCGGCCAGTGCCGCCCATACAAAACCGGTAGACGCAATTGTTGATGCCCTCTCCTTATTTTTTGCACCAAGACTTCTGGATATAATACTTCCCGCACCATGCCCAAACATAAATCCAAAGGCCTGTATAATTGCCATCAATCCGAATACAACTCCTATTGCACCGGATGCACTGGTTCCTATCTGTCCTACAAAATAGGTATCTGCCATATTATAGATACTGGTCACCAACATACTGATGGTGGTTGGTATTCCAAGCATGAGTATCAGTTTTGGAACCGGCGTTTCTGTCATTTTTTTATATTGTGCCGAAGATTGTTCCTTCATAGTTATCACCTCAAAAAACGTAATCAATTTTTATAATACCACATTTTTTGAAAAAAAGGTAAAAAAGAGTCCGTGCACTTGATAGAAAATGCACAGACTCCTTATTCTTAAATAATACGTTTCGCAACAACCACAAATCTTCCGTCTTCTACATGATATGCACAGCAGGATAATGTCAGAAATTCATCTCCGAATTCCGCAGTTACCCCTGTATCGTATAAAGATAACGCTTTTATATTGTTATACCAGTCATCAAATTCCTCCTGCGTGTCCGCTTGAAAGAATTTATAATATTTAAATACATCCTGGTTTTCATAATAAACCTGCGAATAAAATACTGCTATCAGCTCATATTCCCGTTTTTCATATAACGAATCAAAATAGATTACATGATGCTCCACTCCATATTCCGCATCCTGATACAGCTTTAGGTTTCCAAACATCTGCCCGGACTTCATGGTATGCCCATGAATAATCAGATTCGTTGACGGTGCCATTCCGTTTTGGTACTCCGTTTCCTTCGTACCTATCCCCGTCTGCGAATCAGCATCCAGAATCAGACATCCATTCTTATTTGGTTTCCCATTAAAATCATAGGATAGATAGTAAGTCTCATACTCCGGTGTCTGCATTACGGGATAATCAATTACGGTATCTTCTATCTTAAGCCAACCTATCAGGTCCTGATTCTGTTCATACAACTCCTCATATTCCGGCAGAATAATAGGAATATATTCGGTTTCTTCCTCTGTTTCTAACGTTTCTGTCTCTTCCCGCTGTATAGCAACTTCTTTCTCGTTAGTTAAAGTCTCCTGCTGCTTTTTTAATGTTTCATCGTCTTTCCATTCCAGATAGTAATTTTTTAAAAGCATTCCTACCGCCAATAGAAAGACGATTCCACATATAAATCTCAGCTTTCTATTTTGTGTATTTCTTTTTTTTCTTTCCAAAATAAACTGCACCCAATCCACTGATTACTGCTACCGCATACCATAAAACAGTACTGCCTGCATCACCGGTCTTTGGCACTGCATCCTTTACTGCTGTATTTACAGTCGTATCCTCTGAAGGGGTATCGGATGGTGAAGCCGGTACTGCTGCATCTGAATATACCAAAGCATACGTAGAAAAATACTTCGTATCAAAGCTTACTGTGCCGGTTGCTGCATCAAAAGTACAAGGAAGAGTTTCCGCTACCGGGCCTGCGCCAAAGTCATGCACACGAATCATCTGATAGGTTCTTACCTTAGTTGTATCGGTATTAATCAAACTTGTCGGAAGAGTCAGGCGAATCTTTACCGCATCAATTGTTTCCGTAACCGGTGTTGCCTGTCCTAATACTACTTTGGTTAAGTCAAAGTCAAGATACATTCCTAAGGTTGCCCCACCAAGATTTGATTCTACTAAAGTTTTATCTGCATCACTAACAGTCTTTGTAATATCCTGTACCGTTAAGCTGACTGTTCCGCCTGATGCCTGCTCTTTTGGTGTAAGCACTTTATCTGCCAGTTTTGCATCCTCTGCCAGGTTGGCTTTTAATGCATTTGAAGCGGGGTCTGTCGTATTAACGTCTTTTCCCTCATTAGCTGTTGGAGCTGTATATTGGGTTAAAATATATGTTCCCGTTACTGCATTCGCTTCCGTCACTGCTTCTAAGTTTGTTGTTCCTTCCGGAAGGTATGCACGTACCGGGTATGTACCTGCAACAGTTGGACGTGTCTTCACCCACTGCTTTGTTGTCTGACCATTTGCGGATAATTCTACCTGATATTCAATTACTACAGCTGCTGTTGCATCTTCCGGGCTTATTGCTGCTTTCACACCGGTAGGTGCCTTGGTTGTCTCGCTTAAGTTCGACAATGTAATGGTTGGTGCTGCTTTTGTAATACTCCATGCTTGTGATACCGTTGCAGTGGCTCCATCTGCTGCCACAGTAATCCCTGCTGTATTTGAAGTATTTACCAACTTGTAATATTCTTTGGAATAACCATCAGCAAGTTTCAGGCTTGCAACAGCTGAGTAGTTACCCGCTGAGGTATTTGATGCTCCTGTTTTTGATTCTAATACAACGCCCGTTGGCAATGTGCTGCTGAATGCAGGGCCTTGGGCAGTTCCGTCATACACGAAAGTCGTTCCGGTCCATTTGAGTGTAGAAATATCAATAAGGGAAATATCAGGTCTGTCTTCCTTTGCTGCTGAAATCTTGATAATTGAGTATGTAGAGAACTTTTCGGTCGGAACACTTAACACACCATCTTCATAACTGGTTTCCAGTGGTTCAAGTTCTCCTTCATGTTCACGAACTACCACATAAGTATCTCCTTCTACGTAACTGTCATCATTCAATTCAAGGTTTACATTAATCGGATTATCGAATTCACTGATATTCTCTGTCCAATACTCACCATTTCCTTTGCTGACCATACTGTCCAGTGTCATATCCAAAGTTGCAATTGTCTCTGCCTCCGCCTCTGCATTGTCTCCCCTTGCTAAATCCAGAGCTGCGGTTTCGTTCTCATATGTTCCGTCATAATCCGACACGGTAAGCTTTAAGTTACCGGAATCTGTGGCATTTTGCCCATCTGTAATGCTGGCATCACTTACCGTCGTCGCGCCACGTGTATCGGTTACATCCGTAGCCTCAATAAAGGTTCCTGCCATGTGGAGATTTCCACCTACCGTAAATGTGAAGGAACTTACTACCTCATTCGGAGTCAACTGCACACAACCATTAAGGGTAGCCGATTCAATCTGATATCCATAGGTAGGAATTAAGCGAATGGTAACCTCATCGCCGCATTCCAGGAATACCTCACCTGCACTGGAAGAGACCCCATAATCATTTCCCAATAAATCGATGGTTGCGATTGGAACGCCCTGTTCATCCAGCACTAAATCACCATTTGTATTCACCTGGGCCTGATATAAGGTTTCATCACCTCTGACAACCTTCTCAATGAAGATATCACCATGGTCAACATAAAAATCGGTTCCTGATTCTGTATAGCTCCACTTCAAGGATACTCTTGTGGACAGATGCTTTCTTACAAGGATGTTGTAGGAAGAGGAAGCATCCAGTGTTTTCTCATAATAAGAATACTTTCCAATAAACGCATCCTCTCCGACCTCTGGTGTCAGTTTTTCACCCGCCTCAAAGGTATTGTCACCATTGACATCAATGTATACTTCATCAATCAGGCCATCATAATCGTCAATACGTATTGTATTTTGATTAGTTTCTGTAGCATATCCTCCTGCGGCGAAATAATCGTAGGTCTCCGGAGTAACCGTAACTGTCTGGCCTACTTTTCCGGCATATGCAGATACATAGGATACCTGTATCGGATTTTCCCCGGTATTCTCCCTTCCATATCCGAGACCAAAAGGATCTCCATTCTCTCCATAGTTATTGCCATTGAAAGAAAATTTGACTTCGGAATCACCAACTCCATCTACAAAGACATCCGCTCCGTTATCATCTCTTGTCCATACTCCATAACCATTGTCCCCATCTTTTGTCTGGAAGAACATGTTGATATCAACGTTTTCCGCATAAGAAAGCGCCGTCTGATATTGCAGTCGCAGACAAGTGGAATTGGCTTGCAATGTGCTTTGTCCGTCCGAATTCCTGCTATCTGCTTCCGGTTGGAATGTTATTGAATATCCGGCTTCAGACAAAAGTGCGGCAATTATTGCGTCATAATTCGGTTGGTCACTCTCCTTAAAGTATCCTACTCGAGAGTTATGATTAAATGATTCGTAATCTAAAGAGACTTTGTCTATAGTAAAGTTCTCTTTCATTTTGATTCGAACTTTGAAGGTATCTCCTTCTGCAAGCGAATCCAGTGCACCTGAAGAATACGCAACCCAATCGCTTGATCCTTGCTTTTGAACTTCAACAGCATCTACGCGCTCGTTCTCTTTTCCGTTCATGTCGCTGCAGGAGAAGCTGACATCTTGTTGTCCGCCACCACCGTTGCCGCTTCCCCAGCCAAATTCCAACTCATACTGCTTCTCAAGAGGGGAATCCGGCAATGTGTATGTATAAGCCCCCTCAGCATTTGCTGTCAAAGGAGTCGATTCCCCATCTAGCCAGATAGCAACACCTCGCCCGGTGTCAAGTGAGTACCCGTTATTTTCTTCAAATTTAAAATAAACTACGGTTAAATTGCTAACACCTTGCGGAAGGTCAATCGTTCCGTAAGAGTTATCTTCGTTCTCCGGAACTCCGACATATTCACTTCCATCAAAACTTACGCTCACATGACCGCCGGTGACCGGATTATCCTGACAGTGAAAGCGAATTTTTCCGTTATTATTGCTGCTTTGGGAGCTTGCTTCAATTGTAAAGTTGAAGCTGTCCGGTACGCTTCCTTCACCTGTAAAAAAGGCCGAACTATTTTCACTATTCCAACCGATACTATTAGAAAATCCCTCGTCTGTATACACCTTTGCATTCATTGTTCCTGTGTTGTAGTTTGTAAAGGTAAAAGAGCTTGGAATATCATTTTTATTGATTTGAAGTGTATTTCCGGTGAGTGTTCCCTTGGAGATATTTACACTTACATTTTCCGTTCCAACTGTATAATTTGCCATACAACCTTCTGTTCCATTTTCATTAGCTGTTACGGAAGCAGCACCAACAAAAGTCATATTTACATTTCTTCCTGGATCTGATGTAGGCGAAGTTGCTAATCTCACCTCAAACTCGTTACTATCATCAGCAACAATCGACTTTTCCAGCACACTATTTTGCTCTATCGAATATCCATTTGCTGTAGTGACCGAAAGTGCTACTGTTGTTCCAACGGCAACCGTTCCCGTGTAATTCCATGTGTACCATACGGTACCGCTTTCATCTACAGGCTGTTCCATAAAATCATTAAGTCCAATGCTGACAGCCCCATTTCCAGCAATCTGATATGAAATGGATGTCACTCCTTCAATAGGCGTAATACGAATTTGAAAACTACTCGTATTCTCCTCCGCCGCTCTCGTCACCACATTCCCCATAAACACGGTTGTAATTACCAAGAGCAAACTCATGATTCCTGCCAAAATTCTCTTCTTACTCTTACTCTTACTCATTTGTCATCTCTCCTTTACATAACTTATTTGTCATATTAATTTTTTGCCCAACCGGCATAGATGATGCGCTAATCGTAACCATCGATGATAATCCACATAGATTTAGACTTTGGTAACTTCATATAAATATATAATACTATCTTCCTATTTTAAACACAAGAATAGTTTTAGGATAGATAATCTAATTTTAAATATTACACATTGAAAATCATAAAAAAATCGTACAAATTTAACTCGACTTTGGATATAGTGAGGTGCTATATTAATAGTAGGAATTATTTATTGGGAGATGGGCATACATGATAGATAAAGATAGTTGGCAGGAAAATCAACAAGAACATTCGAAAGATGCTTTGTTAAGAAGCATGAGTGATCGTGATTTTGAACTCTATATCTATTCTCTGCGAAAGATGGCAGAAAATAATATGGAAAGCAACCGCACGTTTATGACAGAATTATATAATCTGCGTGCTTTTCACTATAAGACTGCAGAGCTTATGTTGGAGCATCCGCAGACAAAGTTTGCAATGATAGTGTTGGATTTTGCCAATTTTAAATCGATTAATGAATTTTGTGGTCGCGATGTCGGAGACGCACTCTTAAAATGTACTGCTGATGCGCTTCGCGAGCAGAAACAGATGCGTGATTATGTCGTTCTTTCCCATTTTCGTGCTGATATTTTTGGAATGTTTACTCCCTATGAGACAGAAGATGACTTAATTGCGATTGTAAAACAGATTGACCAACGAATTTCAGACTTTAAGATTCCTTATAAGGTGCTTCCGGCATTTGGAATCTGTGTTGCTGAAAGCCCTACCATGTCTGTAAGTATCATGCGTGATTATGCTACGATGGCTCTAAATACCATTAAAGGTAAGTTTTATGCGAAGTATGCCTTTTTCGACGAGAAAATGCGCAGTCAGATGCTATTAAATAAGATGATTGAAAATGATATCGTGGGAGCTTTAAAAGAAGAGCAGCTACATGTTTATATCCAGCCAAAAGTTGACATGTCTACCAGACAGATCATTGGTGGTGAAGCTCTCATACGCTGGATTCATCCGGAGCGTGGGCTGGTCACTCCAAACCAGTTTATTCCGGTGCTTGAAAAGAATGGTTTGATTATTGATGTAGACATCTATATCTGGACTCGGGTATTCCAATTTATTGGTGGACGTTTAAGAAATGGATTACCGGTTGTTCCTATTTCCATTAATATTTCCAGAACACATGTATTTGACAAGGCGTTCCGTGAATGCCTGATTCAGTTGTCCGAAGATTTTAAGGTTCCACCAAGTTATGTTGTTTTAGAACTTACAGAAAGTGGTTTTTTAGAAAACGAATCTACTATGTATGAGAACCTGAAAATTTTGCGTCAATACGGCTTCACACTTTCTATGGATGACTTTGGCACCGGCTATTCTTCCATGACGATGTTAAAGAACCAGCCTGTTGATGAGATTAAAATTGACCGTGGTTTTATCCTTGATATCAAAAATCCGAAAAGTCAGAGTATCTTAAGTCATACCATTGCCATGTTACACGAATTGGAAATGGATATCATCGTAGAAGGTGTAGAAACAAAAACACAGGAAGCATTTTTATTAAAATGTGACTGTCACCGGGCGCAGGGCTTCTTATATTATAAGCCGATGCCGCTGGCAGAATTTGAAAGCTTGCTTTAGGGACATTTCTTTTGTCTCGAACAAAGCCTTTTTTCTAAAAAGTAAAGTAAGAGCCCTTCGCCAACAAAACCGTGGCAAAGGGCTCTTTTTAGGGCAAAAGGAATGTTCCTAGTTGGAAATCATCCATCCACCGGATCCATTGCAGGTTGGGCACTGTACCTTACCATTGCTACAGTAGTAGCATGCCTCGTAGCGTTCTTCATTCCCGATTCCGGTCCCGTTGCATGATCCACAGACTTCGTGCATTTCCTCCTCTACGATAACCTTATCATATGCAAGATCATTGAAGTCTCTATTGCCACCATTTGTGGTGCAATGACCACATTCTGCTGTCTTTCCTCCATGCATACCATCATCAAGCCAGCCCTTTCCACCGCAAACTGGACAGACGTAATCATTTCTTACCTCTTCTTCTCGCTCTTCAATCCACACAATATCACCACTGCCACCACATTCCCTACACGCTTCAGCCGGAATATATACACCTGTTTCCCAGTCTCCATTGCAATGAGTACAATTTGCCATTCCACCTTCGCAGTCAGGACATTCTATCCATATTTCCTGGCTTGTAATGTTTACGTCGTCTCCGTCCTCATTGGTGACATCCGCTTTACTTTCATTGACAATAATCCCTTCACCGTGGTTTTGGGAAACACTATCTCTGATTTTCTGAACTTCAGTTTCCAGATGTTCCTCATTATTCTCATGATATTTCGCAACAACGATATTCACATCTTTGTTTTCTTCGTTAATCAGATTTTTCTCAACGCAGAGATCCACCATGTCATTGACAACATCTGAAACACTTTTCCCCTCAAAGGAAAGTTCGGCATAATGCTCTTTCGCATCGTCGTTTAACATTACTATATTTACGACCTTGTACGTTCTGGCATCTTCATAAATTGCAGCCTGAGGATTGATAGAAACCACATAAACATTGCAGTTCGCAGTTTGGTCGGTGCTCTCTATTTCGAACAACTTCACTGCGGAACTTTTCTCGCCACATGCCGCCATGACAAAAATGTAAAGCAGCAGGATTATAATACATGTTATTTTTTTCATACGAACTACCTCCTATTTTTTAATTGTACAATCTTTTATACTTTTTTCTATTACCTCAAAGGGCAGTAATCAAAAAAGCCGCAAAGACAGTGGGGTAGTTTTAGGATAGGTACATCTATTCCAACAATTAAATGATTGAAAAGGCTATAAAAAACATTTAGAATATTCATATGCAAAATCAGGAGGACTTAACTACAATGACGAAAGAAAAAATATCACCCACCCTTCGAACTAACCTCCAGTGTAGTTCTATCATTGCTTTATGTTTTCTCTGGACATCCACCGGCTATTTGTCATGGTTGTATCATCTAATGGACTTTGTAAAGCCAACAACCGCAGACTGGCTCACGGAAGTCATTGGTTATCTGTTTCAGGCTGCAGGATTATTCCTTTTTAGTCTGGCACTACGTTATAGAAAAGAGTGGGTTCTGAAAAAATCTTTTTTTGTCGGAAGTATTGGAATTGATTTTGTTTTTATTGTACTTTCGGTTTTAAGCAATTCGATGATAACCATCTTAATTTTTGGATATCTAATGAATTTCTTTCACGGGATAATTGCAGGATTTTATCTGTTTTTACTTACAACGGAAGTTGCACCTTCGTATCGTTCTCTTGTATTCGGAGGCGCATACGGTGTCGCAAGCATTGCTTCTTGGCTGCTTTCTCTTTTAAAAGACGCAAGCTTTCTACGTTCAGATTATGCACTTATTTTCTACGGAATTTTTATTTGTATTACGATTGGAATAATCTTATCGGAGAATGAGCCTTTCACTATAGAAACGGTTACATACACAAAGGCAACTATCTCAACCGGTATTATTCTTCTGGCCGGTATTACAGTGCTATTGCTAAGTCTTACCCGCGGAATCGGTTTTTATTTTCCGATTGCTGATCTTTCAGAAGGTATCAATCTTGAGTTTTCCAGAGCCTTCTATGCTCTTGGCTTAATCATTGCCGGATGCATCGGTGACCGTAGCAGAAAATATGGCGCAATCAGTTGTTTGATTGCACTTGTTTTTCCATTTGCAATGATTGCTTTATCAAATGAGTTGCATGCCAGCATCGTTCTATGGGTTTTGGGATATGCTTTTTTTGGTTTTCTTACCGTATTCCGTGTGGTGGTTTTTACAGATATTGCTTGTACAAAAGAAATTTTTCTCTATGTTCTTGTGTATGGTTTGATGTTTGGCAGAATTGGTGATGCCATTGGCAGTTTAACCGGTATGGCTTTTAGTAATCAGCCTGTTTTTCTTGTACTGATTTCAAGCATCTGCTTTGTTATTACCTTTATTACATTTTTTGTTCTTTACAATAAACTCTATATGCCGGTTTCTGAACCATCACCAAGTTCTGAAGAACTTCTTGAAGAATTGATACAAAAATACGAGATATCCCCTCGTGAAGCAGAGGTTTTCAAATTATTAATAGCAGGCAGCACGAATGGCGAAATTGCCAAACAGCTTTACATTTCAGAAAACACAGTAAAGTTTCATGTGCGCAATATATTAAAAAAGACAGGATGCGCAAACCGCACAGAATTAACTCGTCTTTAGAGACGCTTCTTTTGTCATGCAGAGAGCCCTTTGCCACAAAAACCGTGGCAAAGGGCTCTCTGCATGGCAAAAAACGTTCCTCTTTAAATATTCTGTTTCAAGCAGGTTTTAATATCATCCTCTGCATTGCTTATTTGCTTCAAATTAAACGTATCCGATAAATACTGCAATACATTAGGACTTAAAAATGCAGGCAGCGTTGGACCAAGATATATATTTTTAATTCCCAGACTCAGCAATGCCAGTAAATCCGCAACAGCCTTTTGTTCATACCATGACACAATCAGTGATAACGGCAGCCCATTGACATCTGTATTAAAAGCATCCGCCAGACTACTAGCAATACAGATGGCAGAATATACATCATTGCACTGACCAACATCGAGTAATCTTGGTAATCCTGCAACTTCTCCAAATTCCAGCTTGTTAAATCTATATTTTCCACATGCTAATGTCAATATAATGCAATCATTTGGAACCATTTTGGCAAATTCCGTATAATAATTACGCCCCGGTCTGGCCCCATCACATCCTCCTATCAGAAAGATATGCCTTAATTCTCCACTTTTTACTGCATTTACAATTTGATCTGCGTAACTTAACGTTGCATGATGTCCGAAGCCAACCAATATTTCATGCGGTTCCTCATCTTCCGTGTAGCCGCCCAGTTCGATAGCCTGTCTAATGATTTCGCTAAAATCCTTTTCTCCGTTTTCCTTCCTTCCAATATGCTTGACGCCTTCCCAACCCACAACGTTTGTGGTGTATATCCGGTCTTTATAATTATCTCTCGGCCGCATCAGGCAGTTGGTAGTCATTAAGATACATCCGGGAAGATTATCAAATTGTTTTTGCTGGTCCTGCCATGCTCCGCCAAAATTACCAACCAGATGCGGATATTTTTTCAACCCTTCATAGCCGTGACATGGAAGCATTTCACCATGTGTATAAATATTTACCCCCATACCCTTCGACTGCTCTAACAGCATTTCCAAATCTTTTAAATCATGTCCGGAAACAACAATAAATGGTCCTTTTTTTATATGAACGTTTACCTTGTGCGGAGCCGGATTTCCATAAATAGAAGTATTGGCTTCATCCAGTTTCCTCATTACTTCAATAGCCATCTCACCGGTACGCATGGTCATGCGGATGAGTTCCTCTACTGTCAGATTATCGTCTGTCGTAGCCTCCAGTCCCAAAATATAGAAATCATCTACCTGATCGCTATAATAGCCTAATTCCCTTGCCTGATGACCATAGGCGCTAATCCCCTTTAATCCATATAAAATCGTTTGCCTCAAGGAACGGATATCCGGGTCCAACGCCTTATCATACATGATACCGGCGATAGGGGAATCTTTTAGCATTTCCGATTTTGTCTCCGGCAGATTGTAAGTGGCATGCGTCGTAATATGTTGCAATTCTCCCACAATATTTCTCAGATTTTCTTTTATCTGTTGCGATTCTCTCAGTAATGCAACATGCACATCTGCATCAAAATTAACATTTGTGAGTGTTGTAAAAAGAACATTCTCAATAAAACTCACCACCGTTTTATCCATATGCTGTCCGGCTTCCACCAGTTGCTTTCCATAACAGCTGATGCCCTTAATTTGAAAAATTAATAAATCCTGCAAATTGGCAATCTCTGGTGTTTTTCCGCAAACTCCCATTTTCGTACAGCCCTTGCCATTCGCGGTTTGCTCACACTGGTAGCAGAACATTTCATAACCCAAATCCATATTATTTTGCATATCAAAACCTCCACTTTCATTTTTCACTTATTATGTGTCAGCCGGGTCTTATGTATGCATTTTCTTGGGGACATTTCTTTTGTGAAAATCGTGAAAAAAGAAATGTCCCTGCTTATAAAAAGAGCCCCTTGCCACATAAACCGTGGCAAAGGGCTCTCTGTGTGTCAAAAGAAACATCACTAGTAATTTTCTGCATGTACTTCAAAATAGCTCTGTGGATGATTACATACCGGGCATACCTCAGGAGCCTTGGTTCCTACTACGATATGACCACAGTTGCGGCACTCCCATACCTTCACTTCACTCTTCTCAAATACCTGAGCGGTCTCGATATTCTTAAGAAGTGCACGATATCTTTCTTCATGATGTTTCTCAATCGCTGCTACTGCTCTAAACTTTGCTGCAAGTTCGGTAAATCCTTCTTCCTCTGCTGTCTTAGCAAAGCCTTCATACATATCTGTCCATTCATAGTTCTCGCCTTCAGCTGCAGCTGCAAGGTTAGCAGCAGTATTACCGATTCCGTTCAGTTCCTTGAACCACATCTTAGCATGTTCTTTCTCATTGTCTGCTGTCTTTAAGAAAAGAGCTGACATCTGTTCATAGCCTTCCTTTTTGGCTACGGAAGCAAAATATGTATATTTGTTTCTGGCCTGTGACTCTCCGGCAAAAGCTGCCTCTAAGTTTTTTTCTGTCTGTGTTCCTGCGTATTTGTTATTACCCATGATTATGGCTCCTTTTCCTGTACTTGGATATTATATTATCTCTAAAGATAGACTTATTATAGTACAAAAGTTCTGTTTTGTCATCAAAAAATCTTGAAAATAACAGCCGTGCAAGGCAAAAGAAACATCCCTTCTACCGCAGTATCTCAGCCAAAGTGGCCATTAGCGCTTTGATGTTAATTGGCTTTGCTATAAAACCATTCATACCAGACTCAAATGCACTCTTCTTATCTTCCTCAAATGCATTCGCTGTCATTGCAATGATTGGAATATTAGCCTTTCTATTATCACTTAATGTTCTGATTTCTCTTGTGGCCATGAATCCATTCATCTTTGGCATCTGAATATCCATAAGAATCAAATCATAGCGGTCAGAAGCTGCTTTTTCCATTTTGTCAACTGCAACAATGCCATCTTCTGCGACATCTACTACAAATCCGGCTCCTTGAAGAATTTCTGATGCAATCTCCTGATTGAGTTCATTGTCCTCTACCAGAAGAATTTTCTTTCCTGTAAAATCAACTTCCTCTGCTGCTTTTTCTCTTGTTTTCTCGGTACGAACGGGTCTTGTTAGTACTTCCCGTAATTCTGACATAAATAAAGGCTTCGATACAAATGCTGTTACACCGGCTTCTCTTGCCTCAATTTCTATATCGGACCAGTCATATGCCGTCAGGATAATAATTGGCGTGCTTTCTCCAATCACTTTACGAATTCGGCGAACCGTTTCAATCCCATTCATATCGGGCATGAGCCAGTCGATAATATATGCCTTGAATGCATCACCTTCATCATAGGCTTCTCTCGCTCTGACGATCGCTTCCTTACCGGAAACCGTCCAGTCAGCCCTCATTCCAATCTGCTTCAGCATTTTACTTACGCTCATACAGGTATCTGTATCGTCATCGGCAACCAATGCGCGTGCCCCCTGCAACTCCGGTACCGGTTCGTATTTCACAACATTATCTGACAACTTACAGTCAAAGACTACAAGAAACTCGGTACCTTTTCCTTCTTCGCTCTTTACGCTAATGGTTCCACCCAGCATATCAACGATATTTTTCGTAATCGCCATTCCAAGTCCGGTTCCCTGAATTCCGCTTACGGTTGTAGTCTGTTCTCTTGAGAATGATTCAAAAATATGCTTTTGGAATTCCTCGGACATACCAATTCCGTTATCCTTTACGCGAAACTCATAAGTTGTATATCCACTAAGAGCACATGGTTTTTCAGAAATTCTAATACTAATGGTTCCACCAACCGGTGTAAACTTAATGGCATTACTAACAATATTTAATAACACCTGATTCAGGCGAAGTTTATCTGTTATGATATCTTCATTCACGATATCCTGTGTATCAATAAACAAATCCTGCTGCTTTGCAGTAATGTTTGACTGAATAATTGTTCTAAGATCATGCAGCACATCCGGAAGATGCACCTCTTTTTCTTCAATTTTTACTCGACCGCTCTCAATACGGCTCATATCCAGCACATCGTTGATAAGACTGAGCAAATGACTGCTTGAAGTAGAAATTTTATTCAAGTAGTCCCTTGTGGTCTCTACATTATCAAGATGAGCTGCTGCAAGAGCTGTAAATCCTATAATAGCATTCATAGGAGTACGAATATCATGAGACATATTATTTAAAAAAGCTGTCTTTGCTCTATTGGCATGCTCGGCAGCCGCAAGTGCATCAACCAGTATCTTTCTCTGTGTCTCTTTTTCCCGTTCTTCCTCGTCGACATTCAGAAAAGCGAATGCAATTTTTGATGCTTCTTCATTTACTTTCGCAAACTTTATCAGCACAAGCTCCAGCCATTGATATTCCCCATTTTTTCCGGTATGCAGGAATCTGTAGGCATGTCTTTTCTTGTTGCGAAGCAATTCTTTTAAATATCCTTCATCCGCAAGCTTCAACAATTCATCACGATAGTCCGGATGCGTATACGCTCGCACTGACTCTCTAAATACTTTGAAATAGTGATCTGAATTCTTATTATCATTCTCTTTAAGTTCTTTTGGTACCGATTCGCCAATGTCATATTTCGCATACTCTTTGGTATCAAAGTTTATGAAATATAAGCTTGAATACTGGCTGGCAAGTCCTTCGATTTTTTCAATATCTTCTTCAAGAAGTCTTCTCTGCTCAGCATCCCTGGCATGGAGTTCTTCCAATTTTGTATGATCAAGGATATACGTGATTGCCAAAAGGTCCTGATTTACTAAGTCACGATACATCACAATGTGCTGCTCCGCTAACATGGATTCTCCCAAAGAATCTTTTGTCCAGTAACGATGGGAAATGTGTTCTTCTCCCTTTTCGAAGCATTCTACCAAATGATCGATAGCAAAAAACGCAAAATACGCCGGCTGTTGCTCTTGCGTTAACTGCTTTCCCCAATACTCAATCACATCCCAATATTTGCAATCATTCGGAAATCCAATTGCCTCATTGATGCTGTATTCAACATCATCAATTACCTGGTACATCGTTCCCGGAACAAGATTTTGCGTAATATTAATGTTGTAATAAGCGCCTGCACTGGCGGAAAGTGCATGCTCCATAATTTGGATTTTTTTCTTATAGGTTTCGAGCTGCTGCTCTAAAACTGTTGTTCCCACTATCATAACCTCCGGATTTCACTCTTTTTCCTGCTTTCGCTACCTGCTTAATGCCACAACATTTTCCACATGCCTCGACACTGTGAAAAAGATGCAGTCTGTTGTCATTTCATCAATACCTCTCATACTTTTTTATAACCCTCCTTTAATAATTATGTCCAATTCTCATATTTAACATTACGATGCTCATAACATTCAGAAAACGGATTATTATATCTTCCTCTAACACATTCTATATCCTTTTCAATATCTATAGGTTTTAATGCTACTAACTTCTTAACATTTATATTTAATTTCTTTGCCTCTTTTATCAGTCCATCAATAGCTTCTTTCTTATCCGTTTCATAACTTCCTTTATTAACATAATATGCTATCTGATAATTTCCTCTGTCAACTATAACCATTCCTGTATATTCATAGTCATTGGAACAATATGACTCTTCTCCACGTGCTCTTCTAATTGCAATAACCTGAATGCCCTTTTCCATCAAATTTGTATACATTATATTTATAAGAGCTTCCTTGTAACTCATATGCTCATTATCCGCAACTTTTAATAATTTTAGATCTTCATGTAAATAACCGACTTCTTTATTCTTATGGCTGTAATATTCATAATTCTTGCGATACATATCACTCAAATGAATCATTTTCTGCTCTTCTTCTGACAATGCTACGTCTCTGTCATTCTCGATTAATTCTTCAATTGAATAATAATTTTCGTTTAATTCTTCACACTTAACAACAGTCATTTCATTTGTCATCTCAATTGCTTTAGAGCACATACTCTCAATCACTTCTATTATATACTCAATAATCACATTATAATCCGGCCATGTTTCTACACTTTTACTTCCCTTGGTCATTTCTGTTGCCAGTTCAACCACCTTAAATTTTCGTACTATGATTATTCTTTCAATAGCAGCTTTTATTTTTCCTACTAATACATCTCTCATATAGTCGTCGTAATATGGAAGACAAGTTTTTTCAAGAACTTTTTTCAAAACATACGCTTTCACTACATCAATATCTTTATCACTATAAGCAGATAGATATCTTTGGTTAATCATTCTATAATTCCCTAAACACAAATAATAGGTCACTAACCCCCGTAAATATAACTCCTCGCCAAACATCATTTTACTATAGCGAAGAGTTTCTTCAAAACTAAGTAACGGAATATAATATCTCTCCATGAAATAAGAATATGTAGGATTAATTATTAAATTCAAATCACTATACTTTCTATAAATAGTATCGTTTACAACAAAAAAACTAAATATATCTTTTTCCACAAACAAAGTTTTATATTTTGCAAATAAAACTTTTAGGATATCCTCATCCATTTTATCCAATTCATCATATATAACTATAATATTTTTATCTGACAATATATCAAGGATTTGATATATATATTCCAGTAAAGTTTTTTGAATTTTCGTCCGCGTAACTGTTTGCATATGTTTCTCAGCTTTATCTTTGGTTTGACTTTTCTCTTCCTTTTCTTCAGTCAAAGCATATATTTCACTTTGAATTATATTACTAATAGCCGCTCCTATTTTTGCAAGCATAGAAACCTTTTCAGAGACACTCGTTTTCTCTTCTATTTCACTTATTTCCTCATTTATATCTATGTTCTCTATTTTATAATTTAAATTTTCATTACAAATTCCTACTATATTCGAAAGTAATTTAAACTCTTTCTCTAGTTCTCTTTCTTCAATTGTTTTCAATAATTCTATCAGCAATCTCCTTTCAAATCCATTAAGGCATTCTTCTTCACTATCAAACTTTATATGAATAATCAGTGCATTTTCCATGGCAAGATTAGATGCAATCTCGACCTGGCTACTCTTTCCCGTCCCAACAACACCCCCTACCAAATAAGAGCCATATTTTCTTTTTTTAATATCATCCATAATTAATGAAATGTATTTTCCATTATATAAGTATCCTAGTTCATCTTTATTTAATGGCTTTGTTAAGGTGTTCTCCCTTGCTTGATATAGTTTTGACATAATCACTTCTTCTCCTTGTAATAACTTAATAGAAAACTATATTTTTTCCTTCTAGTAAGTGCTTCGGTATTTTAGCGTCTTTTGTTAATGGGTGTCCTGCAAAAAGTATTCTTATTGCCCTTATCGCAGAATATGTGTTTATCATCAACTCTTTCTGCATTTCAAAAACTTCCAAATTGTATTCATTATTTGTTAGTTCATGTGCCGGTACTTGTCTGATTTTTCTAATATATTTTATTGGTTCAATAATGACCTCATCTATACCAAACTCGGCTTCAACGTTGCTTTTTAGCCATTCTTGCAACATGGCTATGTTTCCTTTATCTTTACCATTATCATCTTTACGTTCTATTTTGGCAATATATAGTGAGTCCTTTTGAAAGATTTTCAATGAAATATTATGTACTACCAATTTTTCCATTACCAGTACAAAGTCATAGTAATTCTTTAATGTTGGTAATAAAATACTTCTATAACCTTCTGGTTTTTCACCATAATTTATACCATATGTACGAATAAACAGCTTCGGCAGCTCCATCGCATTACACTGAGCATTAATAACTTTCATTTCTTCTAAAGGTGTATGGAATATCCAATGTTCTGTTACCCAACGTCCCTCTATTAAATTTTCCACAAATCCAGAGTTTATTATGCACTTCTCCTGATTTTCTAATTCAAATCCTTTCCACAGCAGTTGTATCCGTGGTGACATCCGTGCTAAATCTATTACAAATACACCAATTGCCTATTCAACTTATCTCCATCAATATAAGCCATTCCATAGTCTTTAATGTACTCACTTTCTCCAGTTTCATCATAAAATTCATCCTTTATGACTATGCTTCCTCAATATCCATTATCTAGTATTAAAAACTTAGGATTATTATTATACCTTTCTAAAATTTCCACATCAAAAAATATAATGTCAAACTGCGCCTTTCCATTTTGCATAAGAGCCGTATATGGTCTTTTATAATCCATATCTACTCTCTGGAGAGTTTTTGCTGTTGGATAGAAACATGTATGCGACTTCAAGTTCTTGACACTTTCTATTTGATGTTCTATAGGTAAGTTCATATCAAATTCTTTAATATGAGGATTCAATACATCTTTTTCAGATATTGCTTCTACCATCCCTTCATTTATTAATTCTATCATTTCTGCTGGGTTATAGTCATCTATCTCATAAATTGGCAGACCATTAAAGCTACTAGAATCTAAATAATATTTTCAATTTCCTCCAATAATCTTTCTTTCATAATTTTCCTTTGTAAGCGCCCAATAATTGGGCGCTTACTTTTAGACTGTATCATACGTCCTTATAAAAGCTGTCAAAATATAGATTAGGTACATATAATCCATTTCTTCCGCACTTTCATTTTCATCATTCACGTAGCATATTGTATTCAACATGTGATGAAAGTAGGAGTGATGTTCATATTCCGCTTTTACACTATAAATATCATACAGCGAAACCTTTTCATCATCAGATGTTTTTTCCCCTATATCTACCGACATTTCACTAACACTTTTTCTTTCTTTGAACCTCGCTCCACCAGTACGTCTAAGACCTTTAAATAAATTCTTTCCATTCCACTCGTCATTTAAATTTTCTCCAAAATATTCTGGAATTAATTCCGAATGATTCATTATGTATATATACTCAATTACTTGCTCACACATATTTCTAATAATACAATCTGTGTATCTATCACTAGCACCCTTGTTCTTCAACTCATAAATAGTCTCTACATCTTCCATTAGACACTCCGACACCACAAACGATATCATTTCTTTAGAAGCAAATCCTATCTGATTATCTTTAAACTTTATTCTAATCTCCTTATTTTTTTCTTCTGCCCTTTTCGCAAAAACATTATATAAATCATGAAAACTCTCTTGCATTAACTTCTCTTCCATATTGCACCTCACTAAAACGTATCATAAACTTACTTCTAAGTAAGAAATCATTTTTTAACCAATATTTTTTTACCTCCATCTCTTCCAAAACCATTTTCTTAGGTACCTTACACTTCTTAATATAAACAGACGGCTCATTGTCTAAATCAATTATTCCAATTTCGTTGTATTCTAGTCCAATATAAAATTCCTCATTAGGTTTATACTTATCTTTTCTATCAAGAATTTTAAAATCACAATATTTAGCATACTGTTCCTTTTTCTTTCAAGCTGGATATATACATATTCATCCTTATAAACATATTTGACCTTTACAGCCTCAAACATATCCATCACTTTCCCACTTGTTTCATATATCCGATGTTTTTCGAACAAAGTTCGTGATGGTACCGTATATCTTTTCAACTCATTTCTAAATAATCCATATATGCATCCTCAATTTTTGTAAGTAAATTTCTTTTCTTCTTATTTCACCGTTTTCCATTCAAATTCTATATTTTAATCTTATTTTACCGCACAATTTTATTTTCTAATTTCCTCTGTAAATAAGGTTTTATAGAATTCAAAAGAATAGCTTTTATTTTTTTCTCTTGAAATGGAGTAATACCGCTTTTATCACGCTTATTAAACATTTTCAGCATAAACTCATAATCATTTGCTCCATCATAATTATTAAATTTATTTGGAACAAATGCTCCTCTTTCATATAACGCTCGAAGCAGTTTTCTGCTAAATAAATCTGGGGATAATTCTAGATACGCATTTTGTTCAACGGCATGAAGTAACTTAAACATCCCCTCCGCAACGGAAGTTTCTTCACACAAATCCTCTCGTTCAAACTTTGTAATACACGAACTTCCTATTGGATACAAATATTTATCTGTAACAACATTATGTATTTCGTATAAATATTTGAGTTCTTCTTTTCCACAAATACAACTTCCCTTCCTGCTTCTATCTTCTACCCAGTCTGTAATTTCCCATTCATTAATAGCTTCCTCCCATGTGTTACCATAAGAATTATCTAGCACTGTCTGTATAAGATTATCTCTATATGCCGATATCGCCATTGTATCCCTCCATTTCGTGACCCCACTATTTTAATTTTTTTCTCAAAACTTCATTTATAATGTCTTCTTGAACAAGTCTACAGTTTATTACTCTTCGTCTTTCAAACCATACTTTTCTAATAGCTTTGAATAATCCTTAATTTCCTTTTTAAAGCGAAAGATGTAATTACCATCAAACCAATATTCTTCTTCCACTCCATCAATTGTCGGGAAAATTACAGATTCACGGCTACTGTTGACGATGCCCCACCTTCCATCATGATCATAACTCACTACCCATACAGGTTCCCCATTCATCTTATCTAACTTGATTTTCTTTAATGGAGCATTATCTTCTTGTACCTGCATACGGAGTAATGCTGTAATTGAATTATCTAATGCCTCTTTCAACTTATTTTCTTTATCACTCAACGTTTTCATGACCTCTTCTAGCATTTCTCTAGATTGTCTCCATTTTGAACGAAGTGCTTTATTATTCTTCTTCATAATATACAGCTGATGATTCATCTCACCGATTCTGTCATATTCGTTTCTGCTTTCTAGATTCTCCATTGTACTCTTTCTCCCTTATATATCTTTGTTTTTCTTCTAGTATTTTGTTATAAACTTGCAGCCATCCTGCTGATACTCATATACTTCCATCTCACCGTCAATATATGTTGCATCTTCAACATTGAAAAGAGTAACACATTTTCCTTGCAAACCAATCAATGCCATTCTTGTACTTCTGTAGGCTACTCCACCAAATCCCTTAGCCATCAGGTATCTGCTAAATGCTCTAAAAGGGATATATGCTTCTAACTTAGGATCATCCTCTTTATCCACAGCATAAAAAATCGAATCACAGATATTTCCTATCAAAATCTTTGAAAGTTGTAACTGTACCTGCTGGTGTATTTCTCTATCTAAGCCTAGCTTTTTCTGTATTCGTTCCAACTCTGCTCTGAATGATTCCTCATCTTTATTCTTCGCATACAGCACCATTCGATTCTTTAGCTTAGGCTTATCCTTAATCACCTGCATTATTTTTTCTTTGTAATCATGCTCAGATTCTGTTAATTTTTCTAATTGCTCATCATAATCAATACCATCATATGACAAGTCCAATATCTTAACTCTTTTATGTACTACTTTAAATTTACATACCGAAAGTTGTTCTCCATTTTTAGCTCTTAACTCCTCAAAGCATGTTTTCTGGGCAAGCTTTATATTCTGGCAATCCTGTCTTTCATTATCATATGCTAAATAAAGAAATGCTTCTCCATCTTCATTCCATCTAGTATCATGGCAATATGCTGGATCAGGAATAATGTATTTGTAATTGTCAAATACATTATATCGACTTGCTCTATATAAATTTTGGAATTCTCTCAACTGTTTTACAATGAAATCCGGAAATGCTTTCATTGTTTCAGAAAAAAAATCATCAAATATCTTTATAAAACTTGCTTCATTAGCGGCAACACTTTTCCCATCTGGAAGTTCCTTCCATAACTGCAAAATAAATTCTTGTGTATGCTGCCAATAAACTTGAGAATACTCCTCCATAAAATTTGTCTTTCCAAATCTGAAATACAACTTATTAAGATTATTCAACAAAATGTTGATATACATATCGTGGTATTCTTCTTCGTACTCTGACCACTCTTCTTCTGTTGGACTAATTCCAATTGCCTCTTCTACTGCTTTTACTGTAGCATTAAATCGGGACAACACTTGATAGATACATTCCTGATGTTTCACATCAGTTTCCCTATTTAATACTTCCAGAATAGCAGTTGTAACTGTTCCTCCAAACCTGCTTTTAAGTTTATTTTGTTCTATTGCTAAATACATTTGATTAAACATACATCTACCTTCCCTTATTCATAAAAATAATACCTATTTACCGTATATGGTATAAGCTCTACAATATTACTTGCCGGTATTCCCTTATCCGTATTTCCGTCAAAATGAATTTCATAATCATAGTTCCAAAAATACTTTCCTGCAAAATAAGAAACAAACTGGTATATTATAATCCTTTATACTAGAAAACGGTATTTTAAATTTTACTAAAAATGCCTTTCCATTTACTCTCAAATATTCATATAACTGTGGATACTCATTCTTTAATGCATCCCTTGCCAATTCTCCACCAATATTTTCGCAGAATTGTTCGTATCCAGCATGCATATCTTCACTTAAGAGACCTATATCTGAATAAAAGCATAGTTGCAGTTCTCTGCCATGCGAAGGATATTTCCAATCATATTTCCTTTTTATAGCTTCAACTGCTTGAGTAATTTCTTCCTCTGAAACTTCAAGAGTATGTAATGTTTTAATAATATGTGCGCTATATGCATCCCACTCATTCGTCTGAAGACCAGATGTGAAAATTATATTCTCATCAAGTGTTTTAGTTGAATGATAGCAAATCATCTCATACTTCTCAAACAGCACACACAGTTCTCTGTAAAAGTAATATGCCGAACTCGGTCCCATATAATCTTCTATTGCACAATTTACATCCTTATCATATTCAATTTTACATGCCTTAATCTTAGATACTATGCTATGAGGCATTTTTTGAAATCTCCCCAATATTTTTTGTTCTATTTCCATAGGAATTGTGCTTATATCTGAAACATCAATTATCATTTAAGCTCCCTTCTTAATACCAATTACAACTGCTTTCTCTATCTTTGTATCCTTGTCTATATTATACTTGATGGTACTGTCTTTCTACAATCTGTATTTTATATCTTTTCATTTACGCCAACAATAAAACGCCCGAACCATCGGGCATTTTATTATTACCGCAAACCGGCAGGAATAACGCTTTCCTTATTCAGTTGCCATCCCTGCCTTTTTCTTAGTCATATCTGATTTCCTGTTCCATGACAATTCCCGACTGAAACTGGATAATCAGTTTCTCTGCAGAGACTACTTTGATGCTTGAAATCAATCTTCTGACAAGGTCATTGTCAAATTCCGGTATCTGGCAGGTGCTTCCCTTTATGAATGCATCCATTTCTTTTACTCTCTGCTCATAACTTTCTGCCAGTCTTTTCTTCTTTCTGGCCTCTGTCTGCTCCTTCTTTAAGATTTCGATTTCCTCTGCAATGCTCCGATAGCGTTCATCAAATTCCTGCGTGTAAGAGCCTGTCTTTGCGTTCTCGGCTATCAGCGCCACCATTTCTTGCTGTTTTGCTTTTATCTTGTCCTCATATTCATCTGGCTCCTGTTCCTTTCCGTAGTTGCCAATCACCCGTATGACATTCTGTCGGAAGGCACCTACAAAATCTCCATCATTTCTGGTAATCCGGTGGATGGCCTCCATGACCGCCCTGTTTAATGCTTCCTCTTCCAATGTCTCTGAGTCACCACATTTCTTCACTCCATTGGTCAGCCGATTTGAGCATCTCCAGACAATCTTCTTTCTTCCGTTTCTCGCCCATGTGACTCTGCGGTATTCCTGTCCGCATTTTCCGCATAGCAGGATTCCGGTCAGTGCGTAACCGGAGGAATACTTGCTTTTCTGATTCTTCTTTCTGGTCACTGCAGCTTTGCACATGGAAGATCGCCGCATGATTTCTTCCTGTACCCGGTAAAATAATTCCTTCGGTATGATTGCCTCATGGTCATTTTCCACATAATACTGTGGGACGATACCATTGTTCATTACCTTTTTCTTGGTCATGAAGTCCACCGTGTAGGTTTTCTGCAGCAGGGCATCTCCCATGTATTTCTCGTTTTTTAACATTTTCATGATAACCGAGTCATACCACTTCTCCTGTCCGGTCGCCGTTTTAATCTGATGCTCCTCCAGATAACTGCCGATTTTGGCTGTGCTGTAGCCTTCCAGATAAAGCCGGAATACCAGCTTTACGATCTCCGCCTCCTCTGGTACGATGACCAGCTCTCCGTTCTCATTCTTGGTGTATCCCATAAATTTATTATGGTTTACGATGACCTTCCCTTTTTCAAATCTTCTTACCACTCCCCATCTGGTGTTCTCACTGATGTTTCGGCTTTCCTCCTGCGCCAGACTGCTTAGGATGGTAATCAGGATTTCTCCTGTGCCCTCTAAAGTATTAACCCCCTCTTTCTCAAAAACCACTGCCACGTTTTTTTCTTTCAGTTTTCGAATCGTCATCAGGGCGTCTACCGTGTTTCTTGCGAAACGGCTGACGGACTTGGTAAGGATCATGTCGATTTTTCCGTCCAGTGCATCCTTAATCATGGCATTGAAGTCATCTCTCTTTTTAGTGTTCGTTGCACTCTTTCCATCATCAGCATAAATACCTGCGTTCTTCCAGTTAGGATTTTCCTCTATCTTTTCCGTGTAATACTCCACCTGTGCCTCGTAACTGCTTTCCTGCTGTTCCAGTTCCGTACTGACCCGGCAGTATGCCGCTACCCTCAGTTTCTTCTCCGTCAGCTTGACATCCCGGTCATACTGTGCTTTGGCAGGTATCATGGAAATCTTCTTTTTTACTGCTGTCTCTTCCATATGTCTCTCCTTTCCGGATACCTATTTGTCGGCGTATCCTGTTTTAATCCGGCTTCCATTTATAAATACCACTTCTGCCATCTGATCCTTATAAACCACAATCTGTGCAATCAGATTCCGGTATAATTCTTCATCGAACTCCACCAGTTCTTCCCTGCCTGCAAGGATTTGCTGCATTTCTTTTGTTTTATAATCACCGTCTCTTATCCCTAATGTCCGGTAGCGTTCCGATGCTCTGTCATATAAAAGTTCCATGAGATCAGCATGTGATGTTTTCTGGAACTGTGCCTCCTTTGCCTCTGTTATCCTGCGGTCCAGTTTTCTGTATTCTGTACTGACCTGTTCTTCTTCCTCTTTTGGCGGATTCATTAGCTTTCTATCCCGTATAATTCGGTTGATAGCGCTTACACAAACATCCTTTACCTGCTCGTCTGAAATAAATCCCCCTGCGCAGGTCAGGCGGTTCTGATACACATAATTCTTGCATTTCCATTTTGGAATACCACAGGCTCTTTTTTTATTGCGTGGCTGGATATGGCTGTATACTGCTCCGCACTCTGCACAGGTGATAACACCTCCAAACAGGATTCTCACATCCCTGTCCGGTCTGTGGCTGCCTTTGCCACCTTCTGTCCGTATCTGTTCCCTGCGTTTCTGTACCCTGTCAAACAGTTCTGTTTCGATGATTTGCGGATAGTATTCTGTACCGAGGTAATTGTGATTTTCCAATATCTTGCCAATAGACACATGGGTCCAGGTTACCCTATCCTGTGCATTTTTAATGTCTCTTGCCTTTAATCCTTCTGCAATCCTTGTAGCGGAGACTCCACTGGCATAATCCCTAAATATTTCTTCTACAATCTCTCTGTTTTCCTCGCATACTGTGATTTTTCCATCTATGACCTTATAGCCAATCGGCATGTGCCACTGCATTTTCATCCGCCCCTTTCTCTGTCAGTTTCAACCCGTTATGAAGGCAGAAGGTGATGTCATGCTCTTTTGATACGCTTATCTCTTTTACAGTCAGCTTGAAGAGGTTTTCGTCAAATTTACTAAGCGGCTCCGTCTGTTCCGCAAGCAATCCAATAAGTTGTTCCGTCCAGACGATTTCTTTTGTCCTCTTCTGCTTTCTGGATAATAGGATTTTCTTTCTTCTGCATTCTGTCAGTTTCTGGATAATCTGGCTGTTGCTCTCCATAAAAAGAGCAGAGTCCATATATCCTTTCTTCATGACTTGATTCAGGATTCGGCTCTGCTCACTTAAGTTGTGTATTTCTCTATCCAGTTGTTCCATTTCTTCTGTATTCGGTCTGCCTGCTGCAAGCTCTCTCAGTTCCCTTAGCAAGGGTTCCAACAGGGTTCCCTGATTTGTGAACAGCTTGTTCCACATATCCATAAATGCCTGCTGTATCCTATCCTCCCTGACGGCTTTCATAGCACAGGACTCTTTGTTCTCCACATGTCTGCGGCATGTCCAGATGATTTTCTCGTAGGGCTTCCCTATGTATATTTTCTGTCTGCGGAAATGGCTTCCGCATTCTTCACATCGTATTATGCCTGAGAACAGATACCGCTTCTGGTAGTCTGTTTCATTCATATGCAGTGTGTTTGTACGGTACTCCATGACATTCCTTACTGCCTCTGCCTCCTCATGGGTTATTATCGATGGATGGGCATCCGTTATAAGATATTGGTTCCTCTGACCTGTGTTCTTCCTTCTGACAAAAGGGAACTGTGTTTCCGTATACGTCCTCTGCTGCAGGCGATTTCCTTCATACACCGGGTTCTTTAAGATTTCCTTTATCACGCTGTCCTGCCATTTCTCACTTTCCCGGATGGTCGGTATACCTCTCTGGTTCAGTTCCTTTGTTATCATGTAGGTTCCCATTCCGTTTAAGTAGGCTTCGAAAATCCACCGTACCACCTCTGCCTCGGATTCTTCTATGATAAGGTTTCCATCCTCATCCTTCCGGTATCCATAAGCCGGTGTTCCAATGATAAAGGTTCCGTCCCGGAACCGCTTCTCGATTGCCCAGCGATTGTTACTTGAGAAGTCTTCCGATTCCCCCTGTGCAATGGATGCCAGCAGGGTCAGCATCAGTTCACTCTTTTCCGTTAATGTGTTCAAATTTTCTTTTTCAAAGTAGATGCCGACACCAATTTCTTTCAGCCTTCGTATAGTCTGGATACATTCCACGGTGTTTCTTGCAAATCTTGTGATGGATTTGGTCAGAATCAGGTCTATATCCCTGTCCTCACAGGCTTCTATCATGGTTTGAAATTCTTCCCTGCCCTTTACCTTTGTACCGGTGAGTGCTTCATCCGCATAAACTCCAGCAAACTCCCACATGGGATTTCTTTCAATCTTTGTGGTGTAATATTCTACCTGTGTGGCGTAGGATTCAGCCTGCTTGCTACTTCCCGTGCTGACTCTGGCATATCCGCACACTCTCATCTTTGGTCTTTCCAGCACCTTTTCGGTACCGGCTGTTCCCCGGATGACGGTTACTTTCTTTGCCATGTACTTTTTCTCCTTTCCCTGAAATTTCAAGGGTTTGTGCCCTTGTCAGCAACATACACTACCACACAAGTCAGAAGATATCTAGTGTTTTTACAGATATACTTGGGCAAGTTCCGGGGAAAAAGTCTCAATGTTCAAAACAGTGATTTTTTTCCTTTCTTCCTCACTAATCAGATCATTTTCCTGCATATTTTTTAGCAAGAATTCTGCCATCTTGTACATCACTTCATTGGCTCCGCTCTCCACTACCTCCACCTGCTTTCTCTCTACAAAATCAATCTATCTGATAACTTCCGGCGGCTATAACTGCCATCGCCGCCAGCACAAACACACTTATGGCATACTCATCTCTGCCATTGTCACAGCTTCATCTTCCGCGGCAAAATACTCATCAGCCACATCCCTGTCAACGCCGAGAACCTCTCCGGCCTCCTTTTCTCCCATCTGGATTGGTATCAGGAACGGGTGAATCTCTTTACAGAAGTTCTGATCCGGGCAGTTATTCAGAAAATACCCACAGGTGTCTAACACCAACCTGTCGCACATATCCGTGATAACCATTTTTTCTGCTTCAAACATATGGCTGCCGATATAGTTGGCGATATTTTCCGGGGTAGTGGAAATCATGGACTCCTGTCTTGCCCCTCCGTCACGTGGGTAAAGATAGGCATATCCTACTCTCTCTGAATCAAGAATCCTCGCAATCATTTCCATATCTTCTTTTCTCATTACAAAATCTCCTTTCATGGTGCTTAATCCCACAAGAATACGGCAGAAGTATGTCCCTCCGCCGCATGGATTCTGTGATTAAGTCTTACTGCCATAATCCTTCACTTCATGTATAAAGTGATTTGCTCCTATTCGACACTACTCCCCGGAGCCGGAACGGCGCAAAGACAGAGCGAAAAAATCATCACTCTGTCCGTGGTCATTCCTAGGCAGTCAATCCAGACTGTCTGCGGTTCCTGCCTTATTTGGCAGACAGACATCACAGGAATCTCACCTCCACCACTGCGTGCTGGCTAATCTCAAGGAGTATCATTATAGGCCATTTCTCTCATCGCGCCTGTCTACCACAGACAGGCTGTACCCCGGCTTTCCCGCTCGGCTCCTTAGATGCGATCTTTTTTACACCCAAATCGGTCAGAGAATCTGCCCGATTGTCGCGGTATTCGCCAAATACAGATGCAAGCATCTTTACTTTACTTGGCTCATTACTCGCGCAGAATGCAGGAGTGTCAGTGCGCCCCGGTTACGGCTCCTTAAATGGCTAATGTATCTGGACTGCTGGATATGGCTGGCAACATGGCGTGAGCTTTGTTGCTCTCGGACCAGGACTCTATTTCCTCTCCGGCTTTTGTCAATGTACCGCGAGAGGATTTTCTAAAGAGATCATCTGTTAAAAAAGTTCCTCTCGTAAAGTACTCACAGAAAGGAACGATTTTTACACCCCAAATTATAAAATTTTTATTTTTACGCAAAAAACAGAGATAAAACGATTTTTTGTCTTATCTCTGCTCATATTTTTCATTGCTAGTCTGGTTAATATACTGTTATTCTTCTCGATGTATATAACAAAACTTTTCTATCCAGTGCTCTATCAGTTATATCATCATAGATATTATTCTAATTTAGAACTTCTATTTTAGTACTAAAATCAAAATAATTTGTTTTAGAAATTATATTTATATAATCATACAATTCTTTTGTAGCCTCATCCTGTTCTGGAGTATGAAAACATCTTTCGCTATCACAATACAAATCCAAATATCTTTTTATTCGAACTACAAGCTTTTCATTTATCTCTCTTAAATAAGGTGATAATTTCGAACGATTCTTAAATAGTAAATAGCGTCTGTATCTTTCAATATAACCTATATGACTAAAAATTAATCTTGACTCATAACTTCTCCTCGCACCTGCAGTTCCATCCCTATTAGTTGCATGATAGTTGAAATACGTATTATTTACAAATTCTTCCCGACTAAGGTGGAATTCATCCATTACTTTCTTTGCAAAATGTGTAGAATTTACGCAGCAATCTGCAACTGCCTCATAAACCCAATCAATCTTTCTTTCAAACCTATACCTAATACCAGGATCATCAGACTGAATTCTATCTTCACTATTTCTACAAAATAACGGTTGATAATTTTCATTTTGTACATTATCCACAGTATATTTATGTCTACTTAACATAAATTCAAAATGTGGAACCATACAATCCATATATGCCAAACCCGCAATGCACAAATTGAGTTCTGTATATTGCTCAATGTCAACATTTCCCACTAAAAATAATTTTGCTTGCTTTTGTAGTTCCTTAGGATTTTGGGGAAAAAGCAAATTAAAAGTAATAAGTCTCCTCCAGCATTCTCTGCTTTCCTCGCTCAAATCCCATACAACGTTACATATATCTTCTGCTCCAAAAAATGGAGTCAATAGTTTAAATATTTCTAGTAATGAGCACGAACCTCCTTTTTCTCTAATAACTGTCAAAATAATTCTCGAAAGACTTATTCTATAATCACATCTACATTCACTCAAATGCAACTTTTCACTATATACACCATTATCCTTAAAATAGTTAAAAAGCATCCCCAACACAATCCCGCTGGCTCCATCCAATACTTCATGGCAGTCACTTTTCATTTCATACATTTGCATACTTTCTTTTATTAACGAAGTTGCTGAGTATGTTCTATTAATTTTACATAATGTTTCCAAACAAAATCTAATATTACCATTAAATAATCGTTTGAAATTATAATTCCTATATACTATATTAGCAAAATTCTTTATATTAATTAAAGCTTGGATTCTCTCTCCATTTTTCCCCTCCTCCATATTTTTATAATATGTTGCACGTTTGTTTATTATCGCACGATGATTATAATAATGTTCTGGCATTTTTAAACTAACCCAACCATATACATTTTCTAAATCTGGTTCTAATTCTAAATATCTTTTTATCGTAATCATTCTTGTTGTAAGAAAAAAGATAAACTTAGTTCTTGCTATAATATCTGATAACACTTGATTCTCATATATTTTTTCATTCTCGACATTCATACCAAAGAAAAAATTACAATCATTGATAAATTCTTTTAACGCCAAAACTAACGTTTTTTCTTCTTCTAAGTCACTTATAGAATCTACATTATCAAACGCTATAACTATTGGTTTTTTATAATCCTCATTTATATATTTATATATCTGCAACAAAAATCCCATCAGCATAAGATTATAGCAATACTTTTCATATGAAGAAAACATCTCTTGTTGTTTATAAATTTTACTTTTTATTTCCTCTCTATTGACATTTTCTCCTTGTACTATCAGTTCTTCTATGTCTATCAGCAACGTACCTATTTTGTCAACATCACGAAATCTATTCAAGTTAAATATCTCATTTTTTAGTAACCTATTAAAGTATTTTAAAACATCATTTGTATTCTCACTAAACATTGTTGCTACCCAATGTACTAATGGCTCATCAATTTTTTTCTCTCCCTCAAAATCAATAACAATATCGTTTGTTTCATTAACTAGTCCTAGATTCCATAACAGATATCTTAAAAAGGTTGTTTTTCCGCACCCTCCATATCCAGCGATGTGAATCAAATCTACTTTTGCAAATTTATTTTCAAAACATGTCAAAGCATTATTAATATCACACTCAAAACGAAGATTCTCTTTATTTATTTCTGTATCAGCATCTGTTATTCTACCCGTATACAAATTTTCAAAGAAAATTTCTGGTGTTAATTTATGCATAAAATTAATTCGTGTATCTTTTACAAAAGGAGTTGCCTTTAATAAAAACTCTTCACTTATCTTCTCTATATCAGTGCCATAAAATTTATACATTATATCTCCTCCTTCAATAGTTCTCCATTAAGAATCTCTTTAAATACCACACAAGCATTTGTCATTGCATATGCTTGTATACTATCCTTTATTCTATCATTTTCTTCTATATCTAAACTCAATGCATTTTTCTTTTCTCCCCAATCACATACACTTTTGATTACAAGCCATTTCTTAAATTTCAATTCTTCAAAATAATTCGACTTAAAAATACCACATGCTTCCATCTCTCCACCTATAGGTTTCGGTCTAGCTTGCCCCAAATAACTCATTACAGCAGTTTTTACTGCTTTACTGCTCATCAAACTATTTGATGACAGCATTTTTCCTATAATAATATTCATTCTAACCCCCAAAATATCATTTGTAGGTTGGTAATAATTGAAATGGCTCTTTATTAAAGAAATCATGTCCGTATCAGGTAACTCTAAAAATTCTGTTTCCGCTTCATAAAATGTTTGTTCCTCTTCCTCTAAATCAGAATCTCTAAAATTAACTCTAAAACCATGAACCGTTTCAGATATAAATACATCTCCTAAATCATGTTTTTTAAAATCTATACCATAACAAATTCCAAGTAAGATAATATAGCTTGGCTGAAATAATCTTGTTGCTGCATTAATTGAGCGCCTTGTGAATTCATCTCCTGTTCTCTCTGTATGATTATGAATAATTGTATATTCTCCTACCTTTATAACTTGGTATACATATTTTTTCACACTATATGATTGAATAGGCTGCTTTAACATATCATATAAAGAAATTAAAAAAATAGCTTCCTCTATATTATTTGCTGTCAATACCAATATGCTTTTTTCACCAACTAGTTCCCTAAATTCTTTCAATTTCAAATTGCATGGTTTTTCAACATATTTCCCTTTATTTAATTCGTAATCTTTATAATATGAATATGCATCATCACAATGCTTTTTATTTATCTCATAAAATTTCATTACATTTTCATGTGCAGCATTCGATAATTTCTTTTCTTTTTCTGATTCTAGCCCGCTTTTGTAACGATCAGTCATACCATTTTCCTCTTTCTTTATAATTTATGCAACGCTAATTCCTCTGATTATATATTTCTATAGTTCTATATATTACAATATAACACACGTTTTCTACATGTGTAAACCTTCTGTTTTGTAATGTTTTATAAATACAAAATAAATTGCCAAGAAGCATATCAATAAAAATAATCGTTATACGATGATATTGCACAGAATGATTTTCCTAGTACATTGAAAGTATACCATAGTGCGAACCTTTCTATTTTTCCCTTCATAGAAAAGATACTGCTTGTTATTAGTATTTTTATTAATGAATATTTACTTATTCAACAAGAGAGGGATATGTGCAAACTCGCAACATATCCCTCTCTTGTATCTTATAACTGATTACTCAAAATTTTCTTTAACTGTGTAATTGCCAATTGCAATGACTTCCATACTGCATTAACATTTACTCCTTGTTTTTCCGCAATTTCAGTAATGTTCATCCCTTCAAAATAATACATCTGAACACGCATTTTTTGCACATCTGATAATGTCTGGATTGCACTTTGAAGAACTTCCATCTCCATCTGCCGGATAATAATATCTTCCAATGATTCTCCAGCATCAAATAGAATATCCTCTGTGTCTCCTTCCGCATATCTTCTTTTTGATACATGTCTAATATCACGCATTTCTTCTGCATGTGCTTCTTTACGGAATGTTTGAGATAATGCTTCATAAACTTCTGGGGTCACATATGTATACTCTTCTTCCCCAATTGCATTACTATAAAAATCCTGTATTCTTATTCGTATTCTCTGTGACACTTTCTCTGTCCTCCATTTCATTTTTTGAAATGAAAGACAAAGGTGGTCCTCTTATGACATTAATAAATGCAATCTGCCATTCATATGTGTAATGCACTTTTTATCTACTACATAAATTGAATTCCTACTTTAACATCCGATATAACGATATCTCATAAGAAAATCCATTCACACGTCCAGATAAGTCATGCTATGCGTCATTTTTGCGCAAAAAAAGAGAGCTTTCGCTCTCTAAAAAAATTATTTCCACGCTATAATTCATTTGGCACTTTTTATATAATACATGTTGTTTTAACTATATAACACAAAGGAGATTTTAATTTATGAACAACTTAGAAACTTTACTCGAAAAATATTTGATTTTCTGTCAGACTAAAAAGCGCCTAGACTCCAAAACTCTAAAAGCCTACCGAATTGATTTGCATCAATTTCAACTCAAAGTCCCATCACAAGAAATCAGTCAAATTGACAGTGATGTATTAGAAAATTATATAGCCTCCCTGCACGAAAAATATAAGCCCAAAACCGTCAAAAGAAAAATTGCAGCTCTAAAAGCATTTTTTCACTATCTTGAGTACAAAGAATTTATTGACCGAAATCCCTTCAATCGTGTACATGTTAAATTTCGTGAGCCTACCATCCTGCCTAAAACAATCCCCTTGCAAGTAGTAGAAACATTTTTATCCACCATTTACACCTATCGTACCAATGCGACTACCGATTATCAGCAAAAAAATGCTTTAAGAGACATTGCCGTAATTGAACTGCTTTTTGCAACCGGGATTCGCATCTCCGAACTATGCTCTTTAAAATCACTCAATGTAGATTTGTATGAGAAAACAATTTTAATCTACGGAAAAGGCGCAAAAGAAAGAAAAATTCAAATTGGTAATGACGATGTCATCAACATTCTCGCGGAATACAAAAAGAATTTCATAACCATAATTAGAAGTTGCAACTATTTTTTTGTTAATCAATCCGGTCGACCATTATCTGACCAATCTGTTAGAAGAATGATCAATAAGTATACCTCACTCGCCGCTATAGAATTACATATTACCCCGCATATGTTTCGCCATACATTCGCCACCAGTCTATTAGAGGCAGATGTCGATATTCGCTATATCCAAGAAATATTAGGTCATAGTTCTATCAACGTTACAGAAATATACACACATGTTGCTATGTCAAAGCAGAGAAATATTCTTACGACTAAACATCCGAGAAAAGATTTTAGTATATAAATCCTTATTACCAATATATCAAAACTCAATAGTATATGAACCGTCAAACACGCTTTTCATTTAACCTATATTTTAAACATTTGAATTTAACTGACTAAAGGCACCTACCAAAGTGTAAGTGCCTTTTTCTAATATTCCTGTCAGACCCCCAAAAAATGTCTCGCAAATCCATTAGTAACACTCAAAAGCTTTAAGATCTCTATATATTCAACTAACAGACTTTAAATAGAAACTCTTGGCTATCTCCCTTTTTTCTTAACAAATGGATACCCTTTTTTCCTAAATCCTTTTCGCAGTCGCTTACATCTATCCCAGTTATTATAATACGCAACTTCTGGCAATATTTTTTCTAATTTATTCCATTCTTCATCTGGGAATGCCTGCACTGCCAACAATTGGTTAACCATATTAAAAGAAAATTCTGCGATTTCTACTCCAATTGTATAATTTTCTGCAAGGCAAAATGGCACTAAGAATTTGGCCAGTATTTCTTCCTCCCTGTCTGAACATTCCTCTTCCTTGACAGTGTAATAGATTTTGCATATATCATCGTTACTTAATTCTTTAGCTGCCATGCTATACGAATCTACTACATTCATCAAACGGAGTAGTTTTTCTCTATGCTCTAAATTAGCTAGTATTCTCTTGACACCACCCACAATATCCATTTTAACAATAGCTGTAATTCCATCTATACAATTGCGTTTTGGATGATACAACAAACTTTCCCAATATACCGGTAAACATTCTTTCTCATACACCCTATATAAATCATGAGACAAATCATACTCACTAGTATTTAAAACTGTTTCGATTATCTCTGCATCCAGTATTTCCTCTTGTTTGTTAAGGCAAGTAATTATTCTTTTCTGAAATCCGATTTTCTCTCTCCAAATATCTTTACATAAAGCAAACTCGTTCCTAATACTTATCAATGTACTGCAACTTTCAGATTCCAAGTCTGTAAACTCTGCAAACTTATCAATAGAAATTACTTGCGCATATGCTTTGAGATATAATTCTACTTCACATTCCTCATCTTGTTCTATTATTTTTTTGAACAATAACTTTGAACCCAAGAAATTTGAATTGTAGCCTTGCTTTATCCAATACTTGAGGTCTATCGAAGAAATATCTAACCACATATTTTCTATAAAAAATGATAACGCACTAATATAATTTTCCGTACCACACCACTCTGAAAAATATTGGTTGCTATATAATTTTATTATTTCAGTACAAATTCTCTTCTTTTCGTTGAAGATAGCACATGCCATCTCTAATAGTTCAATTAAATTAGTGTCATTTGTATCGACCTTTGCTCCGACATACAATTTTACAAAAGATGGCAAATAAGAAGGTTGTTTAAACTCATCAGAAAAACCTTGCATAAACTTTCTATACATGGTCATACTATCTTTTTCTATATTGTCATAAATCTTATTTACCCATAGTGGATAATTTTTTATCACAGTTTTTTCTTTTGCTTCTGAAGCCTTCTCGCCTATAAACATCTTGCTTCTTGATATTTTGTACGGAGCAATTTGGAATTGCATAACATTTCCGTCATAACCACGAAGCGAAAAAGAGCCGGTACAAAATGCAAAACTTGATTCTAGTAAATCACGTTGGGTTAGAAATAAAAATAACAACTCCTTTTCTAAATTCGAAGATGAATTATCAAATACTACTAAAGGTGTTTTATTTCCCCAAATACACCATATTAGATATTTCAAATTATCTGCATCAAGTTTTACTTCTTCGCAACATTTAACTTTTAACGTCTGATTATATATTTCAAAATTATCATCTATCGCCGGTCTTCTAAATAGGTTAATAATAGCCTGCGATGTCATTCTATTGCACGCCAAATCCTTAGTATTAATTATTATCGAATGAGTCCACACGCATCCTGGCCTTTTCATCTCCTCTGCATACCATGTACATGCTAATACGATTCGATTGTTAGACAAGCTATACCCTGTAAAATATCTCTCAAACCCTCCAACAAATTCATTTCCTGACAAATCACTTAACGTCATCATTTTTTTACTGTCTTGTTCTGACAACTTGCAAGAGGCCTGTAATAGTCTATGTCCATTTGAATAGCCGTGTAACACCTGTTCAACATAAAACTCATCAAACATTTTATAATTCTCCTGACATTTCTAAAATAATAGAGGTCAAATCGCATGAAGTTACCATTTTATCATTAACGACTTTAATACGCTTAATTGGTTCGTCAAACTCCAATAATCTTTCACTCTCATCAATTTTACCACCTATTGCGCTTACTCCCCAAAATTTTGTATTATATACATTTTTATTAGCTTCTAAATATTGCCAAAGCATATTCATATTTCTTTTCAGGAACAAATTTACATCGCTTGATTCTGTAGCTTCTACTAAATCCCATGCAGAAAATACAAGCCCTAAGTTAACTTTCTTCTTTATGTTCAATATTGCTTGTAATAAATCTATTATTTGTACCTGCGTCGGATCATCTTTCCCTGCACTTCTTACTTCTATCTTATTACCCTCCTGACGATACTGAGGAGCTACATCAGAAATGAATTCAGGTGAGTGAATATCGTCTACGTTTATAAAATATAATAGAGCATCTGCATTTTCTATCTTTTCTTTTAACTCAATTGACATTTCTCTATTTTCATATACATTTTGAAATGTTTCACCTGATAAATCTGGGAATTCTAGTTCTAACTCTATATCCCCATCTGTTAATAAAATAGATATGCTTTCTTGTTCTTGACCAATAACAGTTCTTTCTAAATCTTCTACTTCCAGCCATTTCTGACCAATCCCATAGAGGTAGTTAACATCTCCTGTCATTTTTACTAACGTCAAATCTGTATGAACATCTTTCTGGTTAATACTATGCCACAACGCAGCTAAAAATGTACTTTTACCAGCATTCGGTGCGCCCATAATAAATAACTTTTTATTCATTCTTCACTCCATTATACTTATAAAATAATCTATCGTATTCTGACAAGTTGTCAAAAGGCTCAATTTCTCTTGTAGAATTGATATATACGTATTTCTTCCACCAACTCTGCAATAGTTCATCAAGTCCATAACCAACCTGTATCTCTTCAGTAGTATCTGGCATAGCTGCCACACAGAAATATTCTATATCAGTAGCTAATTGGGATAATTGCGTATTTATTTGATTTTTCGCCTTTTCTATAACCTCTTCGTAATTATCGGTTTTACGCAACAAATCAAATTTACTAAATACAATTTGTAAAACACAATGATCACTTATCACGCCTGCATCCAAGAAAGTCCTTAACAATAATATTATCTCATTTACAACACTTTTCTTGGTTTTCTTATTACTCAATTTTTCCCCGTCTATTATTCCAATAATAAAATCTGCTCTTTCTGCAAAATAGAATTTTTCCTTTACACTATCCACTTTTCCAATATACGTTGTAAACGCTTCACCAGATATATCTGCCAAAATCAAATTATTAATCATATCATTTGACTGATCCCATAATCGTAAATGTAGAAAAGATGCATTATCATCAATACTAGTACGCTGTGTTTCCGGAAAACTTCCTTTAGACTTAATTCTAGTATAAAAGGCTCTTTGCTCAAATCCTTGCAATGTTGCAGAACCTGCAAAGTAATAATTCCCTACAGGATTTATTTGAAACAATTGATATAGACTTGTCTCCATTGTAGTTTTACCGCTTGCGACTGGACCTAGAAACAATAACAACTTGGTACTTTCTTTTGCTGCAATATTATAAAAGTCTTCGCTATTAAGCACCTCTCCGGAACTTATTTGATACATATCTTGTGATACCAGAAAATCTTGTTCTCCTTTTTCCTGTTCCACTTCTGTATCTATCTCATCATTTAAAATATCGTCAAGCGTATCTTGTCTTTCAGTTTTTTCGACAGTATCCATCATCTATCCCCTTAAACTATCATTTACTAATCATACATTCAAAATAAATTAATTTTGACCAATCTCTCAACGTAAACGTCACTCCGTCTGGATTGATTTTCCATTTCTTTTTATATGCAGGTACCCATGCCTTTTCTTCATCAACAGTCAAAGAATCTTTTACGGCTGACAATATCAGCAAGTTTTTCTCTTCTGCTTCTTCACAATAGTTTTCAGATACATACTGTCTAATGCCTTCCTCTTGCTTATCAATTAATTCAGTTAACGAAATTTCTTTCGCTGTGTGTTTACATTTAGCCAGCATTTTGCTTAAAAAAGCTTCAGCTGCAAATGGTCCTGGTATATTAACCAACTCTGCCAATTCCACACCTAACACTAGAGTCCCTTCAACATCATCTACTTCACTTAATGGTTTCTGTAATAAATCACTCCATTCCCCAATTATCCAGCTTAATACTGCGATTTTTTCTTCACACTTTTCATTTATTTCTAGAAGAGATCTTGTATAATTGTTCACTCTTGTAAACTGAGTTTTAACAGCCTTAAGTAACTCTACAATAGCTTGTGTTGCTGTTGAAAGTACTTTTCCATTTTCATCAATAATGTCACTTTCCCATTCCTTTTTCCAAGAAAGGCTTTGACATACGCTTACTTGCTTTTCGGCTCTTGTCTGCATATCAATAACTTCGCTTGCAATGCAAGATAAATCAGCCACTTTTCCTTCATAAAATCTTTCAAGAATTTTAACGGAATAAGCAAGCTGAACATCTTCATTTTCTTGAATTATTTTAAGCAATGTACACCCTGCTAAAACAGATATTTCTTCCGCATTCTGTTCATCAAATGTCATGTCAACATTATAAAAACAACTAACAAACTCTTCCTTTATTTCAGAATCACAGTCCATTCCCCAATACAACTTTACAATTTCCGCAATTTTTTTATACGAATCAAATTGTTCTATAACCGCATTTATCCCTTCTATTCTGTTCTCTATCCGTTCATTTGTAATATCCATACAAACCTTTTTATAATTTTTAATAAATACTTTTTCAAATTCCATTCCCTACTTCTCCTCTTTCTATAATTTTTCTATAATTAGGCTTTTCATTTGCTCTAAGCAATTGTTAGCACGTGCATCTTGTAAAATTGACCCTATAACTTCAATATAGCGTTTTCCGGCATATTCACTTCTTAGCAATTTGAGTTCACTCAGCACCTCATTTTGTTTTACATATGATAACTCAAAAAAACTATAAACTATTTCTTTTTCAAGGCCTTGTCGCATTGCACCATTGTTATTTTCTTCTATAACTCTTACATTCTTACTTTCTGAATTATCTTGCAAATTTCTTCTTCTTTTTTCGTCAACGTTAAGCTCATATTCAAAGAAAGACTTTCCTTCATTACAACTTTCATAGTCACATAAAAATCTATCCCTATCTTTAGAAAGTACTCTTGGATATGCTTTTACTCTCACAATCCGATCTCCATTAACACAATCACAAGAAAAAGTTATCCAATTATATCTTGGCAACCAGTCCGCTCCCCTTACTGGCTGAGCAGCACCTGCATTTATAACAAGGCGTTCAGATGAAGCATCTATTGCTTGCTGGTGCATGTGCCCATATAATTGAATATCTACACGCTTATCCAATTTTGGTAGTATTTCTCCTTCAAACTTCCAAAACATAGTAGGGTGATGACAAATTAATCCCCATACCACATTATCTTCATATGAAGGAATCTGCTTTTGTCCAACAATCATTTTGCGTGCATCCTGTTCATATTTTTCCTCATGATCTTTATGGCTAGAAATAATGCACGAATTCATTCCTTGTAATTTTAACTTTAAATTATTATCTAACATGAATTCTTCTGTCCAAACAATCCTATCCGGATTTATATTACAACCATACGAAACCGCAAAATCATTGTACTCTTTAATAGGCATATACAACAATCCAGGTAATGCCTGATCTGTAATATATTTTCCAAATATATAGTCAGCAGTATCTATCGTTTCAGCCTCTTCAATTTCATTCTGTGCGTTAAAAATTGTACTTGAGTTTTTTATCAGTGTTTGGTCCACATCATGATTTCCCGGAACACAATAGATACTCTTTTCATCTATTTCTAGTTGCTCCGTCATCTCTTTTAAAAACGCTCTTGCAAAGTCATACTCGCTCTTTTGCCCTGCAAACGCAATATCCCCTCCAACCAATACACCTTTTACATTATCTAGCGTTGGTTTTGCGTTAATCTTTACATCTGTTAGAATTGCATTTCTTAAATCTGCATCTATATCTACACTGCTTCCACTTGTTTTCCGAAAATGAATGTCTGATAGATGAATAAATGATATTTCCACTGCTTGTCCTCCTAAGCCAATGGCAGCATTCGCACCATGTATTTACATATCACACTTGGCACTGTAAGAAATTTCCTCTTCTGATATTATATCGTGTTTCCTTCATAATGTATAGAATTTTCAACTATGCTACTCAACTAACTATGTACATAAAAACTCATACTCACACCTATATTAACGAGTATGTTTTCGATTCTATTCAGATACCAAGTGCTTTCTTAATATTATAACACATCCATTCTAACATTGTAGTTTTATTTTTCAAATTTATTCAAAAACGATGGATAATAAATAGTTATCCGTTAATTTTTACCAGGAAATATAGAGAATAAGTGAATGCAGGAGGAAGTAATAGTGAATAAAGAGTATGTTAAAAAAAATGAGTCATATGTAGAAAAATATAGTCCTTATATTAATATAATTTTAATCGCGCATGTACAAGCTCCACGCGGATATCTTAATAGTAACCAAATACAATGTGATACAACTGAAAGATTTTCTGTTGAAGAATTCCATGAAATATATCAAGGAATCGTTTCTGCTGGTTTTTATATTCAGTCGGTATATTTCAATGAATTGGATTTTATCTCTGATTATATTGAGCATTCAAATAGATTTACTAATTGTCTCGTATACAACTTAGCAAGAAATGGCTTAGGTGATAACAAAAAAACAATAATTCCTGCATTTTGTGAATTGAATAATATACCATATACTACATCTGCTTCTTTGACCTGTGCATTGTGTCGAAACAAATACTATTTTTCAACGCTTTTACAGGCACATAACATACCGGTACCGCAAAGTTGGTTACTAAATGATACTGGGAAGTGGGTTCATGATGCACCTAGACAAGGTATACCGGTTATTTGTAAACCTTCTTCTGAATCTGCCAGTCAAGGTATAAATGAGCATTCTGTTTTTGCTGCCTCGGATTCGAAGTTCAAAACATTAAAACCAGAAAACTACATTATTCAATCTTATATCGAGGGCGAGGAGTGTGAAGTTCCTGTTTTTAGATATAATAATTCAGTCCATGTACTTCCGCCAATCGGAATTGATTTAAAGGGAAAACAAATATTAGATGAAGATACTTCAGAGAAATATAATTATGGCTTTTATTTATTAGAAAATACCCAAAGTAGCTCTACCATTTCTCAAATCAAAAAATATGCAGAGCAAACATTCAATTTATTACAAATGGATGTATATGGACGTGTTGATTTCCGAATTGACAGAAACGGTAATCCTTACGTTTTCGACATATCAACCACTCCATATACAACACTACATAGTTCAATATCTTTTGTTTTTAAGGAACTTGGATATTCCTATTCTGATATTTATAAAGCTATTATTATAAGCGCCATTCAAAAATATCATCAAAAAGATAAAAACTGAAGGTCTGACAATAAAAAGCCACGTCCATAAAAGCCACAAGATGTATCTTGGATGTGAGAGCATTCTCGTTTCATAAGTTTATGGTAATTAATAGCCTTTCCATCTATTACCGATGGGTTCTCTAACAAATGTGTCTGTACTTGACGACGTTTCTGAAAAATCACTTTATATGGTTGCAATAGAGGAACGTTTATTCGATTAAGAATATCGAGTTCCTCTTTTGCAGCGGATATATTTTGCTGGAGCAAATAACCGGCAAATTTAAGATCTCTAAAATAGTATTCGTAAAATAAATCTGTATCTGAAAAATACTCTGTTGTTTTCTTCAGTTCATCTTCCCATGCATTCTGGTTACACAAAATAGATAAACCCAGCCAATTAAGATACGCAACATGTGATATTTCTTTTAAAGGTTTTGATAACAGCGTTTTGTAATTTTTTAATGCTTCTTTTGCTGAATTAATAACCTCTTCATCTGTTCCACTATTATCACGTTCGTTCTGTAAATATTTCAACAGTATCAGGTTATTTATTACTTTATAAATACTTGGGAAATATGTTGGAGTATATTTCTGAATCATGCCTAAACATTCTGTCAATGATTTGTTTGCAGCATCATATTTTCCACAAATAATCGCATTTGCAGCATTGTTACACAACGCCATATACAGATTTTTAATATCGTTATATTCTCTATAAAAGCCTATACTTTGCATTGTTTGATTATAAGCAATTTCTGCCACATAAAACAATGCAGCCTTGCGATTATAACAAGCATTTAGCGCTAAAAAGTCCGAACAATAATGGTGTCTATTTATAGTGTCTGCAAGTTTTTCTTTTAGAACTCTTGATTTATTTGTATCTACACATCTATCTGAAAACACTTCTAACATCACCAAAGCAGCCCTACAGTATTGCTCATCCTCTTCAAAATCCTCACGTTCAATCAATTGATAAAGACTATCAGCAGAATTTTTTACTGTAGTAAGATCATCAGCTAATTGCAAAAAACACAGAAGTGTTATTCTCAAGCATTCTGCCCGGAGGGCTGGACATAGTAATCCTTCACTAATACTTTGCATTTGAAGCAAAGTACTCTTATAGTCATACTTGGCGAACGAAGAATAACCTTTTAAGAGTTTCTCTAAAGTGTCAATCTGTGTTTCTCTCTGAATAGATGGATTTAAATCAATAAGCCCTTTTATTTCAGTCAAAATGTTATATTTATCTTCAGCAAAACCGTAATTAAAGTTCCACCTTATGTATGCCAAAAACAACATTTGCCAAGCTTCATTATTTACGCCACTACGATTGTTTATAATGCTAGCTTGTATATGCCTCCCACGGCTATAGTAATCTTCTGGATGACGTTGCTGTAGAAATTTTGAAAACTGGTAATGTAATGCTTTTTCACGTTTCGCCAACTTTAATTTGAAATAATTTCTAATTTTTTGATTAGAGAAATAGTAGTTTTCCAAACCTTCTATTAATTTGTGTTCTTCGGCTACTGTTAAATACTCATCTGCTTGATATATTAACTCGTAATTATTTAGAAATGTATTATCAAGAAAAAATGCAGCTTCTTCTTGTGAAAAAACCGAATCTATTATGGATAACGGTTCCAATATACTAACAGCCTTCTTGTCTTTATCTGAAAACTTGTCTATTCGCGCCTCTAACACATCATCAAAAGAGTCTTTTCCCTTTTGATAATAATTTGCGGCTAACAATGCAAGATGTAAATTATCTCCCGCACATGATTTGATTTCTGCAATATCCACAAAATTCGAAAAACCATTCTGGTATAAAACAGAACAAATATTACTATCTGAAATAGGAGCGATTTCTATGTTTTTCCATTGCAAATCAGTCGAAGTATTTACATTATCCGTTGTTGATAAAAACAACCACGATACCTTATACTCCCCTAATAAGTTCAATGATGTCAGCATAATTTTTTCTACTAACTGTTTTGATGGAATATCCCAGAGATTATAATCATCTATAATAAAAAGGATTTTTGAGCATCCCCCTGTTTGTTTTTTTATGCTGGAAATAATTGACTCTTCACATGAATTAAGAATAAAGTTGGTCTTTTCCAGTTTAGGAAGAGGGATTGCAACTTCTACAACAGGTGATACTAAATTAGGAACACCAAATGAAACTGATAAATCAATTTTCAATTTATTTTGTGAAAAAATTCTTGTTCCAACATGCCATGTTAAATATGGGGACATTTCAGAATTAATTCCACACAAATAAAAAACTTTCCAATCTTCTTGTAGATATTCCGTTATGCCCAATCCGATAGTTGTTTTGCCACTTCCAGTTTTTCCATATAGATTTATATTAGTTCCATATTCTGATTTAATTAATATATCGTATATTTGGTCAGCTAATTCTACCTGATAATCTACTAAATTCATAAATCATTCACCTTTTGTAAAAGATAATGGATATTGCTTTTCAATTTGATAAAATATGTTAAGGATAACTATTTATTATCTGCCATATTTATATTGTTTATAATTCCAAAAGTTCAACTCATTCTGAAAGCTCTTCTATCATTTTAGCACTATTTCCTTGGTACAACCTTTCAATCATTTCATCAAGTTGCATTTTTCTATAATCTTCAATGCTTATCAGTACTTCATAATGAGTAAAACGACCCTCTTTAAATGTCGATATATATCCTTTATTTTTAAGCCTATTAATAAATGTACATACTGTTTGTCCTTTCCATTTATCACCAAATCTTTTTTCTACTCCAGTTTGAACTTCTATATAGGTGATCGGTCCTCTAGTTTGCCAAATTACTAGCATTACTTTTTCTTCACTACTTGATAATTTTTGCATGGTACCTCCAAACTTTTCTAAAATATAGTTTCAAATTTTAGCTATATATTTTATATTAACACTATTATGTTTCCTTTTTCAACACCCATTCTACAATTTTAGATTTCTTTTAAAACACTTTATTGATCTTATTATTCCTGTTCATCAATATGCAATTGTTTTCTGTCTTGAACTAAATTAATTATTCTTTTCATCCATGTCCCCCTTTAGAGCCAATCTAAAAATGCTATAAGCTGTAATGTAATCAATTAAAATCCAATCCTACTTAAGATTATGAATGACGGATAATTGGAAATTATCCGTTATTCATATTTTTCAAAATATACTATTCATAGAT
>CALZGM010000011.1 GCA_945787015.1 uncultured Roseburia sp. | reverse complement strand
TCTTCCTCAATATACGAAACAATAAATCAAAATTTTGTACTAAATATCTATTTATATTAATCCTGTGTACCAAGCGTAGACTGCGCCGGCTATTATTATCAATAAAACAAGAATAATAATAACTAAGATTAGGTTAATATTAATTTCATTTGTATTTTCATTTGCGTTCTTTTTCTTGGAAGATTTTTTCTTTCCAAGGTTCATTGTATAGGATAAGCCCGTTCCCGGAAGGCTGAAGGTGGCAGTTTTTCGCCCGCTGGAATTCATGGATACTCTGGCTCCCTTTACTCCGGCTGATACACCGACGCTTTTTTTCCCGATATTTAATCTTACCCCTTTGCCAAGGTTGATACTCTTTCTAAAGTTTAATCCCATGCGATAGACCCCTTTTCTTATGTTGTTAGAAATTATTATACATGAAGAAACCGAAAATTGGAACTAAAAAAAAGAAACCTTTTTTGAAATAAATGGTAGGCCGTTCCAATAAAAAGCAGTAGAATAGAATCATGGAGAACTATGAGATACAAGGAGGAGTACATATGACGCAGAAAAAAATCGGGGTTCCATTGCTTGAGTTAGCCGAATATTGCAGAAAAGCGGCGGCAGAGGGAGTCGTTTTATTAAAGAATGAAGCAGATGCGCTTCCTTTGAAGAAGGGAGAAAGCATTTCTGTGTTTGGCAGATGTCAAATAGAATATTATCGTAGCGGAACCGGTTCGGGCGGGGCTGTCAATGTTCCTTATGTTAAAAATATTTTGGCGGAATTAAGAAAATCAGATGCTATTTGTGTGAATGAGAAATTAGCCGGAATTTATGAGTCCTGGTTAAAAGAACACCCATTTGACAATGGCGGCGGTGGCTGGGCATGCGAACCATGGTTCCAAAAAGAGATGCCTGTTACAGAGGAAATCGCAAAAACAGCAAGTGAGGAATCGGATACGGCGCTTTTTATCATCGGACGAACAGCAGGAGAGGATAAAGATAATCTTGCTTTAGAAGGCAGTTATTATCTGACAGAAGAAGAAATTTCAAACTTGAAAATGGTATGTGCATATTTTGACAAAGTGATAGTGCTTCTTAATGTGTCGAACCTGATTGATATGAACTGGATGGATTTGCCGGAAGTAAGGGAACAGATAAAAGCAGTGATGTATATTTGGCAAGGTGGCATGGAAGGCGGTGCAGCTGTCTGCGACGTTTTAACGGGTGTTGTAACTCCAAGTGGAAAACTGGTTGATACGATTGCTTTTGAACTTAAAGATTATCCGGCATATAATAATTTTGGAAATAAGGATGCTAATATTTATCAGGAAGACATCTATGTAGGCTATCGGTACTTTGAAACCTTTTGCCCGGAGAAAGTGCGTTATGAATTCGGCTATGGACTTTCCTACACTACCTTTGCGATAGAGGCAAGAGAGATGAAACTTGAAGGGGAAAGTGCGGATGCAAAACTAAAATTGCAGACTCAAGTGACAAATACAGGTTTATACGCTGGAAAAGAAGTTGTTCAGATTTATGTTTCTGCTCCGCAGGGAAAACTTGGTAAACCTGCAAAAGTACTGATTGATTTTGCAAAAACAAAGAAGCTTAAACCGAAGGAAACAGAAACGTTAGAATTTGAGATTCCGCTTCACCGTTTATCATCTTATGACGATAGTGGGGCGACCGGAAATAAGTCCTGTTATGTATTGGAAGAAGGAGTATATCAGGTATATACCGGGAACAGTATAAAAAACGTCAGAAAAGCAGGAAGCTTTGAATTAGAGCATCTGCTTGTAACGGAGCGTTTGCAGGAAGCACTGGCACCGGAGGAAGGCTTTTTACGCTTGAAACCGGGTACTAAAAAAGCAGACGGTACTTTTGAAATAAGTTATGAATCGACACCGGAAAAGACCATTGATATGGAAGAACGAATAAAAGAGCATCTTCCGAAAGAACGGATCATTACCGGTGACTGTGGAATAAAGTTACAGGATGTAGCAGAAGAGACAGCTACTTTGGAGGATTTTACAGCGCAGTTGTCAGTAAAAGATTTAGTAACAATTGTACGTGGGGAAGGAATGAGCAGCCCGAAGGTAACGCCTGGAACAGCATCAGCGTTTGGAGGTGTAGGTGATAATCTTCACGCATTTGGTATTCCTGTGGCATGTTGCGCAGATGGTCCTTCCGGGATTCGTATGGAAAACGGTCTTCTTGCAACCCAGCTTCCAATCGGAAGTCTTTTAGCAAGTAGTTTCAATGTGCCGATGATGGAAGAACTGTATGTGCTGGAAGGAAAAGAACTGTACAATAACGAAATAGATACTCTATTGGGACCGGGAATGAATTTACATAGGCATCCTCTAAACGGCCGTAATTTTGAATATTTCAGTGAAGATCCTCTTGTGACCGGACGCTTTGCTGCGGCGGCGATAAGCGGTATTGAAAAAGGCGGCTCTCATGCTACTATAAAACATTTTGCGGCAAATAACCAGGAAACAGCCAGATTTGATGTGAATAGTATTGTTTCGGAAAGAGCACTGAGAGAATTGTATCTGAAGGGCTTTGAAATTGCAGTAAAAGAAGGTGGTGCATGTTCAATCATGACCTCTTACAATCCAATTAATGGACATTGGACAGCATCCAATTATGATTTATGTACCACAATTTTGCGAAAAGAGTGGGGCTATCAGGGGATGGTTATGACAGACTGGTGGGCTAAGATGAATGATTGTGTATCAGGTGGACAGGCAGAACGCAATTATTTGTCCTTTATGGTACGCGCCCAAAACGATGTTTATATGGTAGTTAATAACAATGGAGCAGAGATTAATTCAAGTCAGGATGATTTAGAGGAAGCAGTTGCAGAAAAAAGAATCACTATCGGAGAATTGCAACGCTGTGCCATGAATATTTTGCGATTCCTTTTTAATTCACCTGTTATGAAACGTCCTCTTGCGACACTGAATCCGGCAAAAGAATTAGAAAGCAGGAAAAGCGTGCCGGTGGGAGAAATGGTATATCGTCTTTCGGAAAAATCGGAGATACCGGTCGGAAATGAAAGAAAAGTAACAATGAAAGTAGAGAAAGCCGGTGTTCATAATGTCATTGTAAAAATGAGCTCGCCAATGACCAATTTATCACAGAGCAGTACAAACGTAAAAGTAAATGGAGAACCTTTTACAACGATTCAAACCTGTGGAACCGATGGAAGATGGATTACGGAAAAAATGATGCGAGTGTCTTTACAGGAGGGATATTATACACTGGAGTTTGAGGTGGTAAAACCGGGGATTGAAATAGAATATCTTTCCTTTGAACCGTCATAATTTTGAAAAAAAGTAAAAAAATAAAAAGTAATACTTGACATACTCCTGTTAGAGTGCTTTAATACGAGTTAGATAAAACTAATCACTACATGAAAACAGGAGGTAAGTATGAATTTAACAGAAGCACAGACGGGGGAAGAGTATATTATTAAAGAGATACAGACCGATGATGAAGAAATGGATGCCTTCCTTTTTTCACTTGGCTGCTATAGCGGAGAACCAATTACTGTGGTGTCACGTTTGAAGGGTGGCTGTGTGGTTTCGATAAAAGATGGAAGATATAACATTGATCATCTATTAGCTGAATCGATTCTTGTATAGAAATTAGTGGTAGCTGTTATCTATGATGAATCAGACAGTTACCACTATTTTTAAAAACATAGGTTAGACTAAACTATCTAAAGTTAGCATACTAGAATTATACGCAAATAGTTTGCAGAAAGAGGAGGAAAATCAAATGAGAATTGCTTTTGCAGGTAATCCAAATAGTGGAAAAACAACCATGTATAACGCACTCACAGGAAGAAATGAGAGAGTTGGAAACTGGGCAGGTGTAACAGTTGACAAGAAAGAAAGTCCAATCAGGAAACATTTTTATGAAAGTTCGGAAGAACTGATTGCAGTAGATTTACCGGGTGCCTATTCGATGTCTCCATTTACATCAGAAGAGAGTATTACCAGTAGTTACGTAAAAAATGAGAATCCGGATGTAATCATTAATATTGTGGATGCTACCAATTTGAGCCGTAGCCTATTTTTTACGACACAATTACTGGAATTAGGTATTCCGGTTGTAGTTGCGTTGAATAAGAGCGATATTAATAAGAAGAAGGAAAATAAAATTGATGCAGCTGCACTATCTCAAAAATTAGGCTGCCCTGTGATAAATACAATTTCTACTTCAACCAATGAAAACGGTTTACCTGACGTGGTAAAAGCAGCTGTTTCATTAAAAGGAAAAGAACAGAAGGCGCCTTATGTGCAGGAGGATATTAATTTAAATGTTAAATCAGAAGTTGAAGCTGCAGACAGAAAGCGCTTTGCTTTTGTAAACAAAATTGTGGCAGAAGTAGAAACGCGTAAGGTATTAACAAAGGAATTCAATTATCAGGATAAAATCGATCAAGCAATTACACATCCGGTTTCGGGCCTTTTCCTGTTTGCTGTTGTGATGTTTTTAGTATTTGATATTTCACAGTCTACCTTTGGACCATGGCTTGCAGATACGCTGGTTGGCTGGATAGAAAACTTTCAGGATTGGGTTGGCAGTATGTTAGAAGGCTCAAATGATTTTTTATATGCTCTTTTGGTAGATGGTATCATTGGTGGTGTAGGCGCTGTAGTTGGTTTCCTGCCTCTTGTCATGGTAATGTATTTTTTGATTGCATTATTGGAAGACTGTGGCTATATGGCACGTGCAACAGTTGTTCTTGATCCGATTTTTAAACGCGTTGGTCTTTCCGGGAAATCTGTGATACCTATGGTAATCGGTACAGGCTGTGCAATACCGGGAATAATGGCTTGCCGTACGATTCGTAATGAAAGAGAGCGCAGAGAGGCAGCAATGCTGACACCGTTTATGCCATGCGGAGCAAAACTTCCGGTAATTGCCTTGTTTGTAGGTGCATTTTTTGCAGATGCTTCCTGGGTTGGAACACTCATGTATTTCGTAGGAATTTTACTAATTTTTTTGGGCGCTTTATTAGTGAATAAAATCACAGGCTACAAATTCAGAAAATCCTTCTTTATCATGGAACTTCCGGAATATAAGCTTCCGAGTGTAAAGAGAGCATGTATTACCATGTTGTCACGTGGAAAAGCATATATTGTAAAAGCGGGTACAATCATTCTTGTTTGCAATACTGTCGTACAGATTATGCAGTCCTTTAACTGGAAATTACAGCTTGTTGAAGAGGGTATGGAACATACATCAATACTGGCATCCATTTCGGCTCCTATTTCTGTTTTGCTGGTACCGATTGTAGGTGTAGCAGCATGGCAATTGGCAGCAGCTGCGGTTACAGGCTTCATTGCGAAAGAAAATGTGGTAGGAACATTGGCCGTTACCTATGCAATTACTAACTTTATTGATACAGAAGAACTTGCTTTAGTTGGTGATGGAAATGCAGTTGCAATGGCTATGGGCTTAACAAAAGTAGCTGCTTTAGCCTATTTAATGTTCAATCTTTTTACACCGCCGTGTTTTGCTGCATTAGGCGCAATGAACTCTGAAATGCAGGATAAAAAATGGTTTTGGGGAGGTGTGGCACTTCAGTTTGCGACCGGCTACACAGTGGCGTTTCTTGTATATCAGGTTGGTACCTTACTTACAACAGGTACCTTTGGAGCCGGCTTCTTCCCGGGACTTTTGGCAGTTGCGGTCATTGTTGCAATTGTGATATATTTAATCAAGAAAGAGGAGAAAAAAAGATGGTAGATTTTATTCTTATTGTAATCCTTGTCCTAATTGTAGGAGCGGCAATCGCGTATATTAGAAAACAGAAAAAACGTGGTGTAACATGTATTGGCTGTCCGGATGGTGGAACCTGCAGTGGAAACTGCGGATGTAAGAAGGACCAGCCGCATTTATAAAACAAAAGGGAAAATCAACTTTCTTAGGAGATTTTCCCTTTTATGTAGTAATTATTGAGTTGCGATGCGCTTTAAGGCATTATAGGTTTCTGAACTTAAAACATGTTCCAATTTACAGGCATCTTCCGATGCAATGTCAGCGGGTACACCAATTCGTGTAAGCCAATCGGCTAAAACCTCGTGTCGTTCATAAATCATTTCCGCGATTTCCTTACCGGAGGCTGTCAAATAAATAAAACCGGCATCGGTAACGGTAATATGATTTTTTTCACGAAGATTTTTCATTGCAATACTGACGCTTGATTTTTTATATCCCAATTCATTTGCAATATCGACAGAACGGACAACCGGAAGTACTTTGCCAAGCCGGTAGATTGTTTCTAAATAATTTTCTGCAGATTCATTTGTTGTCATAATATTCACCCCAATGTAGAAATCATTTCTATTTCATTAAGTTTAACATAGGAAGAGTGATTTTTCAAATATTTCTATTGACAATTGCTGTTATCTTGTTATAATACAATTATACATATGAATAATTGCTCATATGATAATGAATAAAATGATTTGGAAGCAAAATGCTTCAGAAGGGTGGATGTTATGAAAAAAACTTACAAAATCGAAGTAGACTGTGCAAACTGTGCAAATAAAATGGAAGAGGCTGCAAAAAAGACTGCCGGTGTGAAGGACGCTGTAGTTAATTTTATGACATTAAAAATGAATGTAGAATTTGAAGATGGTGCAGATATTAATTCCGTGATGAAAGAAGTAATAAAAAATTGCAAAATTGTAGAAGATGATTGTGAGATTTATTTATAAAGGGAAGAAGCTGATATGACGAAAAAGCAGAAAAAAGTATTATACCGCATTATTATTACAATCATTTTGATGGCAGTTTTGGCATTGATACCATCGATAGGATTGCTAAGATTCGTTTTTTATATGGTGCCATATTTTGTGATAGGATATGACATTTTAAGAAAAGCAATAAAAGGCATTTTAAAGAAGCAGGTTTTTGATGAAAACTTTTTAATGGCGGTAGCAACAGTAGGCGCTATCGCTATTGCAATTACCACAGATGGCGATTATATGGAAGCAATCGCGGTTATGCTGTTTTATCAGATTGGTGAGTTGTTTCAGAGTTATGCGGTTGGAAAAAGCCGCAAGAATATTAGTGAATTGATGGATATCAGACCTGATTATGCGAATGTGGAAGTGAACGGAGTATTAGAACAGGTGGACCCGGATGAAGTGACCGTTGGTTCTGTTATTGTAGTACAACCGGGTGAGAAGATTCCGATTGACGGAACAATTGTGGAAGGAAGCACTACCTTAAATACCAGTGCATTGACCGGAGAAAGTGTTCCAAGAGATGCAGGGCTCGGTGATGAAGTAATCAGTGGCTGTATCAATATGACAGGTGTGATTAAAGTTAAAACATCAAAAGAATTTGGGGAATCTACTGTTTCCAAAATCTTAGACCTGGTAGAGAATTCCAGCTCAAAAAAATCCCGTTCAGAGAACTTTATTTCTCGTTTCGCAAAATACTATACACCTGCAGTCTGCTATAGTGCTTTGGCACTGGCAATATTACCACCTCTTGTACGTATGCTGTTTATGGGCGCAGATCCCAAGTGGGGTGTCTGGGTATATCGTGCACTGGCATTTTTAGTAACAAGCTGTCCCTGTGCATTGGTTATCAGTATTCCTCTAAGCTTTTTTGCAGGAATTGGCGGAGCAAGCAGAGAGGGTATCCTTGTAAAAGGTTCTAATTACTTAGAAGCATTGTCGCAGGCAAAATATGTTGTGTTTGATAAGACAGGCACTGTAACGCAGGGTGTTTTTGAAGTGACAGGTGTATATCATAATCAGATACCGCAGGAGGAATTGTTAGAATATGCGGCTTTGGCTGAGAGCTACTCGACGCATCCAATTAGTAAAAGCTTAAAGAAGGCTTATGGAAAACAGCTTGATATGGAGAAAGTGTCAGATGTTAAAGAAATCAGCGGCAATGGTGTGACAGCGCAGGTATTTGGAAAAGCAGTTGCGGTCGGCAATGAGAAATTAATGAATTCTCTTGGGATTTCCTTTGAAAAAGCTGATGCTGTCGGAACGATAATTTATGTAGCAATAGATGGAATATTTGTAGGAAGTATTGTGATTTCGGATAAGTTAAAGCCAACAGCAAAAGAAGCGATGGAAGCTTTAAAAAGAAATGGAATGAAGCGACTTGTGATGCTGACCGGCGATGCAAAAGCGGTAGCAGATTCTGTAGCTATGGAACTTGGGATTGACGAGGTGCATAGTGAATTACTTCCGGCAGATAAAGTGACTCAGGTTGAATGCCTGCTAGAAGAAAAGAATGCAAAAGAAAAGTTAATTTTTGTGGGAGATGGCGTAAATGACGCTCCGGTTTTATCCAGAGCAGACATTGGGATTGCCATGGGGGCTATTGGTTCGGACGCAGCAATTGAAGCTGCGGATATTGTGCTAATGGATGATAATCCGCTTAAAATCGCGAGAGCCATTCAGATTTCTAAGAAATGTATCAGTATTGTATATGAGAATATTTATTTTGCAATTGGTATTAAACTATTGTGTTTGCTATTTGTAGCAATCGGTATTGCAAATATGTGGTTTGCTATTTTTGCCGATGTAGGAGTTATGGTAATCGCGGTATTGAATGCAACCAGAACCCTCGGGATTTTTAAGGGATTAAAAAAAGGAGAAAATGAATGTTAGAAAATAATTTTGAAATCTGTGATGGAGAAGAGATTCATGATGAACTTTTAAAAATCGTAGAAGAAAAAATGCCGGAAGAAACAGAATTATATGATTTGGCAGAACTTTTCAAAGTGTTCGGAGATTCTACTCGAATTCGTATTTTGTTTGTATTATTTGAAACGGAAGTATGTGTATGTGATCTGGCTAAAGCACTTAATATGACACAGTCTGCAATTTCCCATCAACTTCGAATTTTAAAGCAGAGTAAGCTGGTGAAAAACCGTCGGGAAGGAAAATCCATTTTTTACTCGCTTGCAGATGACCATGTAAGAACCATTATTGCTCAGGGCAGAGAACATATTGAAGAGGAGGAATAATCTTAAAAACTAAGAAATTACTTGCATTTTAATGAATAGATATTTATGATAAAAGTGGGAGTTATTTCCTAGAAATAATGTATTGGAGTGTTACTGCATGAATATTACAGCGTATAAACCGCTACCGGATGAGCTGACATTTTATTATGGAAAAGCGTCAATAAAAGAAGGATACTTTATTGCAAGTGCAGATGAGTATTTTTATTATCTTGTAGGAAAAAATACCTGCTATTCATTGCCGGAATTATTACATCCGGATGATGTTGCATCTTTTATGGAAGCTGTAAAGTGCTTAGAGTGTGAACCACAGAGCTTGATTGTGCGCTTTATGATAAGCAGTGAGCGATATCGTTATTTCTATATGGAGCTTAGTTATAATGGAAAGGTTCTGGGTGGATTCCAATCTTTTGACATAGAAATTAGTGATATTATGATGCTTTTGAATCGCTATAAATTTTATGAAAACCTGGTTGGAAAATACCGTAGAATGCTGACACTGCACGATGGTTTGTTTCTAGAATACGGTTATGATGATGATGGAATTCAAATTTATGAATATTATAACGGACAAAGTCGAAGAATGTATTATAAGACATTGACTCAGACCGAAGCACGGATAAAAGCATCTGAGCAGCTTACTGTATGCCAGAAGGAGGAATTCTTTCGCCTTGCAGAGTCGATTCGCAAAGGAATGGATTGCTTTAAACTATCCATAGACGCAGAGGTTTTCATTGAGTCTATGAAAGGGGTACGTTTGGAATGTAATTGCGCGTTAACCTATAAAGAAGACCGGCATGATAAAATGGTTGGCATGATTCATTATACCGGAAATAAAAGACCGCGGAAAACTTATTATCAGACGGAATATGCGAGTGATTCCATGACTGGTCTTTTTAATAAACGTGCAATTAATGAATATGCAGTAGAACAGATTCAGAATAGTAAAAAAAGCGGTTACCTTGCCATCATTGATATTGATAATTTTAAACAGATTAATGACCGCTTTGGTCACATGTTTGGTGATGAGGTAATTATAAAAACGGCAGAAATTTTACGAAGTATCACACAAAACAGAGGTATGGCAGGCAGATTTGGAGGAGATGAATTCCTTCTTGTATTAGAGAAGGTGAATCAGGAGACGGAACTTCGCAGAATTATGAAAGTACTTGATAAACATGCAAAATGGGCTTTTGCTGAAAAAGAGGGATTTACAATTTCTTTTTCCATCGGTATCTGCAAATTTCCGGAAGATGGAGACACTTATGAGGAAGTATTAAAAAAAGCGGATAAATGCCTTTATCTTGCAAAAGATAAGGGAAAGAACCGCTATATTATTTATCGCGAAGAAATGCATGGAGCCCTTATGCGCGATGACATTTCCAAACGTAGCATTGGCTTGAAAGCAGCGATTAGTGATGATAAAAAACACGAATTGGTAACGGAACTGCTGCTAAAAATGCATCGTAATGGCAAAGATTCCATAGAGGAAATACTTGAGCAGATGCAGACGTATTTCGATATTGACGGAATCACAATTTATGCAGGGAAAGATATGCATCGGCTTGTTTCGAGAGGAAGTTATATGAACCCAGTTATGTATATGAGCTGTATCTTCGAACCGGAGTATCAGAGACTTTTTGACGAAAACGGATGCTTTATGGAGTCGAATATGATGCATTTGGAGAAACGTTCTCCTCTTGCATATGAGACGAATGTGAAGATGGAATGCAGTAAGTTTATTCAGTTTCTGGGAATGCGGGATGGAAAGCCGGTATCGCTGGTGTCCTTTGATTTCTTTAACCGTGCACCAAAGTTTGGTGTAACGGATCAGGGACTGATGCAAACGATTGGAAAGTTTCTGGCTGAAATAGCCATAGAAGAGTAATGAAAGCCGGCTTTTTTAGGAGGATTTCTATGAAACAGTACAATAAAGTCGACGAGAAAAAGAAAAACTGCCCAAATAAATGAGAAAAAGTTTGAGAGAGTATTGTAATATTGTATAAAAAAGTGCTATAATATGAAAGAAAATTGATAGAAATCAACAGTAGAAAATTAGGGCTATCAGGTATTATAGCGGGTAGTTCGGAATGGAGAACATATGAGAAAACACATTGGAACTAAGGTTGTAACACTAATTGCATTGCTGATGGTTTTGTTTGTTGTAAGTTCAACATTGAGTGGTTTTTCGGCAAAACAGACTCTGACTTCACTTACAGAAGTAGGCAATTATTATCTTGCTGTTGAGGAAGAAAATACAAATATGGCAACAATTGTCGGTGAGTTTCGTTTGTATTCGAATATTATGGCACTTACGCAGGATGATACGACGCTTACTGCCATTGCCAAACAGGTAGCACCTCCGGTTGTTGAAAATATGGACGCTACCTTTACACGGATGGAAGAATTGCTGGCAGAGATGCAGGATGAAGACTTACAGTTAGCATTATCCGCATATAAGGAAGAATGCTTAAAGCTGGAAGAAAACTTTTCTGCAATGATTGATGCGGCTCTTAGCGGCAACAGGGAAAAGGTTGTAACGTTAAATGGAAATACGCAGGGAATTGTTAGCGGTGTACTTGAGAAGTCGGCACTCTTTTCTGATACACTTCATGAGTGTTCTATGGAAGTAGTTAACTTAAGAGCTGAAAAATCCGAAGGATTAAATGCACTTAATGATATTTTATTCTTTGTTTACCTTGGTGCAGCAGCTATGGTCATTGTGATCGTCATGCTGACAGTTGCGAAGCCTGCAAAAGATGCAAGTCACCATTTAACAGCAATTATTGAGAAGCTGGCTAATAATGAAGGCGACTTAACTGAACGTATTGATGTCAAGACACAGGATGAAGTGGGACAGTTGGTAATCGGAATTAATGAATTCTTAAATCTGCTTCAGGATACAATTAAGAAGATTCAGGGGGAATCTCAGAACTTAGACTGTCTGGTGAACAATATAACTTTGGGTATTAATGACTCCAATGAGAATGCAACCAGCGTTTCTGCTGCTATGGAAGAATTATCCGCAAGTATGGAAGAAATTGCAGCAACATTATCCAATATGACGGAAGGTACGAAGGAAGCACTGTCTGAGGTAAAAGTGATTAGCGAGAGAGCTGAAAGTGGTGCAGCGTATTGCCGTGAAATTAAAGACCGCGCACAGGGTGTTATGGGAGAGGTCATTTCAAGTAAGGAAAGCACCAATCGAATGCTTGCCGATATCCGTGTCCTGCTGGAACAGGCAATTGAGAATAGCCGCAGTGTAGATCAGATTAATGAATTGACGGGCGATATATTAAGCATTTCCGGTCAGACGAATCTGTTGGCGTTAAATGCTTCTATTGAAGCTGCAAGAGCAGGCGAGGCAGGAAAGGGATTCGCAGTTGTAGCAGATGAGATTCGTGTGTTAGCTGAAAATTCTAAGAATACAGCTAATAATATTCAGAGTATTAGTGTATTGGTTACAAAGGCTGTAGACGATTTGGCGAAGAATGCTAATGATATGTTGAGCTTTATTGATGAGACGGTATTGAAGGACTATGATAAATTCGTGGAAGTAGTTGGGCAGTACCATGAGGATACGGATAGCCTGAATGGAATTTTGGATGAATTCTATCAGAGTGCACAGAACCTTGAAACAACCGTGGCAGAGGCTGCGGATGGTATCAGCGGCATTAATGTGGCGATTGATGAGAGTGCACAGGGAGTTTCTATGGCTGCTTCCAATACGGCTCAACTGGTGGAAGCTTTGGTTGATATTAAAACAGAAGCTGATACTAATAAGGAAATCTCAAATCAGTTACAGGGAGAAGTTTTACGATTCAAAAATATATAAAGTAGATACATAGAAATATTCATCGAAAATGCGAGGCTGCATGCCTCGCATTTTCAGTTTATGATAAAAAGCATTATAAAAAGTTAACGAGTGACGGCAGTCCGTCAAATACAATTTTACTGGTAAGCTTTGCCATTTCTTCTGCCGGAGTAGGAGTTTCTTCATATATCCATGCTTCCACCAGACCAATAAAGCCGGATGCGATAAAGTTATAGGAATAGTCCAAATCGGTCAGATTCTTTGCTTCTTTCCCGTGTAAGAGAATACTTAGATACTGTTCTTTAAAAAGAGTCTGTATCTGACGTAGAAAAGAGATGTCGCCATTAGGCCCGAGAAAAGCCTTAAGAAGCGGCTTTTGCCTTTCAACAGAACGAAACATTTCTAAAAAAAAGGTATAAGAAGTATCTTCATCTATATTTTGGGGAGCGGCATTGGCAATGTTCAATAACTGTTCATAAAGTTCAGTTTCTAAATTTTGTTTTAAATCATAGATATCCTGATAGTGCAGATAGAAAGTGCCGCGATTGATATCTGCCAATTCACAAAGTTCTTTTACAGAAATCTCATTTAAAGTTTTAATTGATAATAATTCAATAAATGCATTTTTTAGTAACAGTTTCGTACGTTTTGAACGTCGGTCATTTCCCATGTTGATTTCTCCTTTTTCGTACTTATTTCCTAGAAAAAAAGTAAAATAATAAACAAATAAGGTAAAAATGTTAATTAATGAACACAGTGAAAAGCTTTGATGATTGAAAAAAATGATATTTTTAATATAATTTTTATTATAGTAAAAAATTTTCTGTAAATCAACTGAATGTCTATAAATCAACACAAAAACCAGAAATTGTAAAATACAAGGAGGAGACTTACATGCAGGAGCAGAAGAAGGAGCAAAAGTCTGAAGGAAATTTTTGGCTGACAGTAGCCAGTTTTATTGTAGATAAAAGAAAGGCAATTTTGTTGCTTTTTCTTTTTGCTGCCATTTACTGCGCGTATGGATCTACGTTAACAAAAGTAAATCAGGATATTACCAAATATCTTCCGGAGGATAGTGAGACAAGAAAAGGTCTTACAACGATGGAAGAAGAATTTACAACCTTTGGTATGGCTTCTGTAATGATTGCAAATGTAACATACGAGCAGGCCAAAGATGCGGCAGAACTGATTGAAAATGTAAAAGGAGTTTCTTCTGTTCTTTTAGAGAATACAAAAGATTATTATTCGGGCACCAACGCGCTGATAACCGTGAATGTAGAAGGAATAGACGGGGATCCGGAAAATATTGAAACCATGAATCGGGTCAAAGAAGCATTAGAGGGCTATGATTATTACATATCGACTACAATTGGTTCAAACGAAGCCCAGTTAGAGCAGATTCAGAATGATATTTCCGTTATCATGATTCTGTCAGTTGTTATTATTATCATCGTTTTAATACTGGCAAGCTCTTCCTATATGGCGGTACCGGTTTTAATGATGACCTTTGGAATCGCAGCAATTTTAAACATGGGAACGAACTATCTGCTGGGCGAAATTTCTTCTGTTACAGATTCCATTGCAGTTGTGCTGCAGCTTGCATTAGCCATTGACTATGCAATTATTCTGTTAGATCGTTTCCTGGAAGAAAAGCAGCATATGGATAGCGAGAGTGCACTAAAATTAGCACTTTCGAAGGCGATTCCGGAAATTAGTTCTTCTTCCCTTACGACAGTTTCCGGCATGCTCGCTATGTGTTTTATGCAGTTTCGAATCGGTTATGACATGGGTATTGTATTAATAAAAGCAATTCTTCTAAGTATGGCATCGGTATTCTTTTTTATGCCGGGCATGCTGATGACCTTTGAAAAACTAATTGATAAAACTGCACATAAGAGTCTTGTACCGAATGTATCTTTTATCGGAAAATTTGCTAATAAGACGAAATATATTATTCCGCCGATTTTTCTGGTAGTAATTATTCTTGGCTTCTTTGTTTCAAGTAACTGTCTGTATGTTTATGATATGAACAATGTGGAAAGTGCAAAGAAGAGTGCCGCTAAAATCGCTACTGAGAAAATTGAAGCAGCATTTGGAAAGAGCAATCAACTTGTTGTTATGGTACCAAGCGGAGACTATGAGTTAGAGGCAAAAGTTTTAAAGGAACTGGAGGAGCTTGATTATGTAAAGAGCGCATTAGGGCTTGCAAATCAGGAAATTGCAGATGGTATTACATTGACAGAAAAAATTACACCACGTGAATTTTCGGAACTAACGGATTTGGATATGGAAGTCGTACAGTTTTTATATACAGCTTATGCGTATAGTGAAGAACAATATGGTCCAATGGTAACAGGTATCGATGAATATGAAGTGCCGCTTTTAGATATGGTTCTTTTTTTAGTCGATCAGTACAAGGAAGGGTATGTAACATTAAGCGGAGATCTGGCAGAAATGATTGATGATCTAACGGACATGTTAGATGATGCAACTGCACAGCTAAAAGGTGAAAATTATGTGCGATTCATCTTGAATATTGATAAACCGGCAGAGGGTGAAGAAACCTATGCTGCAATGGAAGAGATTCGCGATGTTGCAGAGAAATATTATGGAGAAGGCTCCACTATTTTGGTTGGTAACTCCACAAGCTGTAAAGATCTGGCGGCTTCCTTTGCAATTGATAACTGGATTATTACGATTTTAACGGCATTATTTGTATTAATTATTCTGATTTGTACCTTCCAGTCTGCAGGGCTTCCGGTACTTCTTGTATTGACAATCCAGGGAAGTATCTGGATTAACTTTAGTATTCCGGCAATAGAAGGACAGGGAATATACTTTATCGCTTATCTGATTTGTTCTGCTATTCAGATGGGAGCTACCATTGACTATGCAATCGTCATTTCCAGCCGCTATATGGATTTGAAATATAAGATGCCGCTCAAAGATGCCGTAGGAGAAACAATTAATCAGGCATTCCCGACAATTTTTACTTCGGGGAGTATTATGGCAAGCTCAGGTTTTCTAATCGGTAATATTTCTTCTGATGCGACAACTTCAGCAATGGGTACAGCGCTTGGCAGAGGAACATTGATTTCTATTTTCTTAGTTATGTTTGTATTACCTCAAATTTTATTATTGGGTGATACTATTATTGAGAAAACAGCTCTTAATATTAATTTAAGCAGAGAACGTAAGGCGATAAGCGGAAAACTTGCGGTATCCGGCCATGTGAGAGGTTATGTACAGGGTGAAATAGACGCAGACATTCAGGGTGTTTTCCAGGGAGATATGCAGGTGTCATTAAAATCAGTAATTCCGGGGCATGATGCTACCGTAGAGTCAATAGAAGAACAAGATAGAAAGGAGGAAGATGGTAATGAAGCGTAGGTTCATACAGAAAATAGAACGTTTGCTTGCCCTTTTTCTGCTCCTTACACTCTGTTTGACTGAAATATCACCGGTATATGCGGATGAGACAGAAAATGTAATTGAAATTAATACGGTAGAAGACTTTTTAGAACTGGCTGAAAATTGCAAACTTGATGTTTTTAGTATTAGGAAGGTTGTGGAATTAAAAGAAAACATTAACCTTTCTGGAAGTGATTTTTCCGGAATACCATATTTTAACGGAACTTTTCACGGAAATGGTTTTACAATTTCTGGTATTGATATAGAGGATAAGGGGTCACAAATTGGATTGTTTCGATATGTAGGAGAACTGGGGATTATCTCAGATTTAAATGTTGCCGGGGCGGTGATGCCGACAGGTTCCCAAGTAGAAGTCGGAGGAATTGCCGGAGTAAACTATGGAACGATTCGTAAGTGCTATTTTGAGGGAACTGTTTGTGGTATAGAAGCTGTCGGAGCCATTGCCGGTATGAATAAATCAATGGGAAAGATTCTTAGCTGTAATTCAAATGCACTTGTATTAGCAACGGACTTTACAGGGGGGATTGCAGGTATCAATGAAGGTCTCATTGATGATTGTATTAATAAAAGCAGGGTCAATATTGAAGAATTGGAAACCGTGTTAGATTTAGGAGGAATTGATCTTGGAACACTAAATTTGACACAGAATGTAGTGACCAGAAATAATATGGGCGGTATTGCAGGAAAATCAACAGGAGTGATTTCTAATTGCCGTAACTATGGAGAAATCGGTTATGCACATACCGGCTATAATGTGGGTGGTATTGCAGGAAGCCAAAGTGGAGTCATTCATAATTGCACCAATGATGGAAAAATATATGGGCGTAAGGATGTAGGCGGTATTGTAGGACAGGCAGAGCCGTATATTGAATCAGAGTATCTGTCTAATCAGATTGAACAGACGAAAAATGATCTTGACCGCATGAACCGCACCCTTACAAGTATGTCAAACAGTTTGGAGAGTACCTCTGAAGAAGCAAAGAAATATGCAGATGCGCTTGCCAAGCAGTATGAGGCATCTAATGGAAGTCTAAGTGACCGTCTGGACCAGATGGAGAATGCAATTCCGGAAGATAATGAAGAGACGAAAGAGTGTATGGATAATATAACCAATGCACAAAACCGGATTCAGGAAATCTTAGATGCAAATGAGGATGGAAGTTTTTCTGAAGCAGAAAGACAGGAACTTTTAGAACAGCAAAGAATTATTGAAGAAAATACCAGACGTCTTGAGGAGATTTCGAGAGAGGAAGCTTCAGACAATAATAAAGAACCGATATCGACCAGTTCAGAGAATACGGATACTAGTAATCTGACCGGATTGTCGGATGCTATTTTAGATGGTATTGATACCATTACAAAGGGAATTGACAGTCTGACTGCTCAGGCTGATAAAGCTGTCAATCATATTTATGACAACACAGCCGTTATCCGTGGAGAAAAGGATTTCATTACGGATATTTCTTCAATAAAAAATGCAACGACCATGGATGGAGTCATTTCGGAGTGTGTAAACAGAGGAATCATAGAAGGTGATTTAAACGTAGGAGGAATTGCCGGAACTATGAATGTTGAATATGACGAAGATCCGGAAGAAGATTTTAATCTGTCAGAAGATATTGATATAGCGACAAGTTCAAGGGTTAATGATGTCATTATTTCCTGCATTAATTATGGAAAAATCAAAGGTAAGAAAAATTGCCTTGGATCGATTGCCGGCCTCCAGGAATTTGGACTTATTTATGGTTGTGAAGGTTATGGGCATGTAATTGCTGATTCAGGAAGTTACATTGGAGGTATTGCAGGAAAAAGCGGCGGGACGATTGAAAAATCTTATAGTATGGCAGATTTAAGCGGTACGGATTTCCTTGGTGGCATTGTGGGGGAAGGCGCAAGTATTATTGGCTGTTTAAGCATTGAAAAGATTGACGCAAAAGGAGAGCGCATCGGAGGCATTGCAGGTAACCTGGAAGAAGGCGGTACGGTTGAAGCAAATTATTTTGTGAAAGAAAAATACGATGGCGTTGATAATATCAGTTATTTTGGCATTGCGGAACCGAAAACCTATGAAGAGATTATGCTGATAGATGGCGTACCAAATGGTTTTAAACGTGTCCGTGTGACCTATGAAGTTGACGGTGAAGTGATTTCAGAGCGTATGATACCATATGGTTCCAGTCTGACTTTAGAAGATTTTCCACTTTTGATTGACAGGGAAGATGCTTATGCAAAATGGCCTGATGAATCGATATATACAGATATTAAAAATAATGTAACAATCGAAGCAGAGTATGTGCCTTGGAACCAGAGTGTAGCGGTAGCAGAACAGATGGATGAAAAACCGATTTTTATAGTCGTATCTCATTTCTATGAAGGGGTAGAAATAAAGCTTTTACCAGTAACAGAAAGCCTGCTTGCTGAAAAAGGAGAAAATATTCTTTATTTCCATGATTGGACACTTGTTTCAAACCGTGAAAAAGAATATGAAACTGTAGAGGGTCACTTTTATATTCCGGAGGAATTTCGAAATAGTGAAATTGAAGTATGGACTGTTAAAGAAAACAAATGGATGGCTGTAGAGACTGAATGGGATGGAAGCTACGTTGTAGCAGAGATTCCATTTGAAGCAGCATTTGCGATAGTAGAAATTGAAGAGAATCATACAGGAACATATCTTGCAGCCGGAGTGGCAGTTCTTGCATTACTGCTTGTAATTTCCGGAATTATCGTTCATAATAAACGAAAACGAAATGTAAAAATGAAAAAGGACGATAAGAAATAAGATGATTTTTGAAACACATGCGCATTATGATGATGAACAATTTGATTCAGGCAGAGAAGCAATACTTGCTTCTCTGCCTGATTGTGGTATTAAGCGTGTAGTAAACGTTGGATCTACCATAGAATCTACAAAAAAAACAGTTGAGTTAGCAAAAAAATATGATTTTATTTATGCTGCAGTTGGTGTTCATCCAAGTGAAATTTCACAACTGAACGAAGAACGATTTGCATGGCTAAGAGAATTAACAAAATTAGAAAAAGTAGTTGCGATTGGTGAAATCGGGCTGGATTATTACTGGGACAAGGAACCTGCGGTACAGGAGAATCAACGTTACTGGTTTAGACGTCAGATGGAACTTGCAAGAGAAACAAATCTTCCAATTGTGGTTCACTCGAGAGATGCAGCTTTAGATACTATGCAGATTATGAAAGAAGCTCACGCGGAAGAAATCCCGGGAGTGATTCATTGTTATTCCTATTCGCCTGAGATGGCAAAAGAGTTTATAAAAATGGGTTACTATATCGGTGTGGGCGGAGTGGTTACTTTTAAAAATGCCAAAAAACTGAAAGAAACGGTTGAAGAGATTCCATTGGAACGTATTTTGCTGGAAACAGACTGTCCATATATGGCGCCTGAACCACATCGGGGAAAGCGAAATGACTCTCGATTTATTCCATATATAGTGGATCAAATCGCCCAAATAAAGCATATTCCACCAAAAGAGGTAGAAAATGTGACATGGGAGAATGCGCTTACTCTCTACAAAAAGATTGTGAATACTGTGTAAAATGCACAAATATAAAATGATGCATTTGTGCAAAATGCTCTTTCACGATTTAATGTATGAAAGATATAACTAGATTAAAAGTAGACAAAGTTGCTTTAACCTTATGAAAAACTGGTAAAATGGTGGCAAAAATAACCATTTTCTTCCTTTCCGATAAATTTGACTTTTGATAAAAAATCAGTAAGATGTGTGTATCATTCTTGAGGAAAGGAGAAAAATGAGAACATGAACATAACACAGACAGTTGCCATAATAGGTTGTCTGCTGGTTTCCTTCCATTATCAGGGAAACGGAGAACGTGCTGCTGCAGTATCAGCAAGAGACGATAAAGGCATATTTGCGGAAGTTTCAGAGAAATCATTTACGACAGAATCAGATGAAAAGACAGGATTTGAAAGAAAAAACGTTGCATTTGTAACATTAGGGGTTGAAGATACAGAATTTGATAACCGCTGGGAAATCGAATTGACCGAGGAGGAGATTGATTTATTAGCAAAAATTCTCTGGGTGGAAGCCCGCGGAGAGTCAGAAGAAGGACAGAAAGCAATTGTGGAGGTCGTTTTTAACCGTATGGTATCGGAAGAATTTCCGGACACTCTTTATGAAGTGTTAAGTCAGAAGAAACCGGTACAATTTGCTTCATGGAAGCATAGAGATACCGCAGTACCTACAGAGAAAGAATATAATGCTATATATGAGGTGCTAAGTGGACAAACTGATATCTTAAGGGATGATACCGTATATTTTGCGACTTCAAAATTGACATCTGATTTGGATGTAAAGATTGAACATCATTATTTTTGCTTTTAGGGAGATTTGGCAGTGGAAGGTAGAAGCTTTCCGCTGCTGAATCTTTCTTTTTATCCAACAATATGATAAAATCAATAAAATCAGTTAAGAAAGATTAGGTTGATACATGAAAAGAATTGTAGTTGGCATATTGGCGCATGTTGACGCCGGAAAGACAACTTTATCAGAGGGATTATTATATAGTAGTGGAAAAATCCGCAAAATGGGCAGAGTAGATAATCAGGATGCCTATTTAGATACGAACCGGATGGAAAAAGAGAGAGGAATTACTATTTTTTCGAAACAGGCGGTATTTTCTTATAAAGATTTGGAACTAACACTGTTAGATACACCGGGTCATGTGGATTTTTCTTCGGAAATGGAACGAACCTTACAAGTGCTTGATTATGCAATTTTAGTGATTAACGGAGCAGATGGTGTACAGGCACATGCGAAGACATTATGGCGACTCCTGAAACGTTATGAGATACCGGTATTTTTGTTCATTAATAAAATGGATCAGCACGGATGCGAGAAGGAAGCTCTGTTAACAGAAATAAAGAGGAAACTATCAAGTGACTGTATCGATTTTACGATAACGGACAGCACCGGTTTTTATGAAGAGGCGGCAATGGCGGAAGAAACTGCCATGGATACTTTTTTAGAAACAGGGAAGCTTTTGGATGAGCAAATTCGCGACTTAATAAAAAATCGTTTCATCTATCCATGCTATTTTGGCTCTGCACTGAAATTGACAGGAGTAGCAGAATTTCTAGAGGGCTTTTATCGCTTTGTAAGTATTCCGGAATATGGAGATGCGTTTGGTGCGAAGGTTTTTAAAATTGCCAGGGATGAACAGAATGTAAGGCTTACCTATTTAAAAATAACAGGGGGAACTCTTAGAGTCAGGGATGTCATTGGAGAAGAGAAAATCAGCCAGATCCGCGTGTATTCAGGAAGCAGATATGAAACAGTTTCAGAGGCAGAAGCAGGAATGGTATGTGCGGTTATTGGAATGGAGCATTCGATGCCGGGCATGACGGCTGGGGTTGAAAAACCTTCGCCGCTACCGATGTTAGAGCCGGTATTAAGTTATAAAATTATATTGCCTGAGGATGTGGCACCTGCATTAATGCTTCCAAAGCTTAGAATGCTAGAGGAAGAGGAACCGGAGCTTCATATATTATGGAATGAAGCGTTACAGGAGATTCATGCACAGATTATGGGGGAAGTGCAGATTGAAATTATTCAAAGAATGGTAGCAGAGCGTTTTGGTGTTACTATTACTTTTGGAACGGGCAATATTGTTTATAAGGAAACAATTGCAAATATAGTAGAAGGGGTTGGACATTTTGAGCCATTGCGTCATTATGCAGAGGTACATTTGCTGCTTGAACCGGGGGAACCGGGAAGTGGAATGCAGTTTTGCTTGGATTGTAGCGAAGATGAACTGGCAAAAAACTGGCAGCGCCTGATACTGACTCATTTAGAAGAAAAACAACATATAGGGGTATTAACCGGTTCTGAAATAACGGATATAAAAATGACATTGATTGCAGGAAGAGCCCATACAAAACACACTGAAGGCGGTGATTTCAGACAAGCCACTTATCGTGCTGTCAGACAAGGATTGATGCAGGCACAGTCTGTGCTTTTAGAACCATACTATGATTTCCGCTTAGAACTGCCACAGATGCTTGTCGGGAGGGCTATGACAGACATCGAGAAAATGTATGGTAAGGTAACAGGTCCTTTTCACGAAGGAGAGAAGTGCGTACTGCTTGGAAGTGCTCCGGTAGCCTGCATGCAAAATTATCAGAAGGAAGTAACAGCTTATTCAAAAGGGGAGGGTAGACTTACCTTGACTGTTGGCGGTTATAAAACCTGCCATAATACAGAGGAAGTGTGTACCCGGATTGGTTATGATCCTTTGCATGATACGAAGAATTCGGCAGATTCTGTTTTTTGTGCTCATGGTGCAGGCTTTGTAGTGGAATGGAATCTGGTGAAAGAATATATGCATCTTCCGGGCAGGCTGCTTGGCAGAGGAAGAGATGCTTCCACAGATAAGGGAATGCCTTCCCTTAGTACAAAACAGAAGATACAGGAGATTTCTATCGGTGCGGATGAGATTGATGAAATCATGAATCGTACTTATCGCTCCAATTCACATGATAAAGATGGGGTGAAGAAGTGGAAAACGAAGAAAGTAATTCAAAAGGAGTCCTCTACTGTTTTTGTTTCACAGAAGAAGGAGTTAAAAGATAAATATTTACTTGTAGATGGCTATAATATCATCTTTGCTTTTCCAAAGTTGAGAGAACTGGCGGAGAGAAATGTGGATGCTGCCAGAGGAAAACTATTGGATATGTTGTCTAACTATCAGGGAATACGAAAATGGAATCTCATTGTTGTCTTTGATGCATATCGTGTGGCAGGTCATAAAACGGAATTATATGATTACCATAACATTCATGTGGTATATACGAAAGAAGCAGAAACAGCGGATGCATTTATTGAAAAATTTGCGCATGAAAATGGAAGAAAATATCATGTGACGGTTGCAACCTCCGATGGGCTTGAACAGATTATCATCCGTGGACAGGGATGTTTTCTGATGTCTGCAAGAGAACTGGAGGCGGATATTCAAAATGCCAACGATGAACTTCGCGAGACAATGGTACAGACACAGGAAAAGGTGCATCATTATTTATTGGATGCAGCAGATGAAGAAACACTTGCTGCATTAAAACAGACAGATGAGGAGGCATAACATATGTTACCACAGGAATTTATCTGCCGTATGAAAGATATGCTGGGCAGTGAATATGAGGAATTTGAACAAAGCTATGAAAGTCCTAATCACCAGGCACTTCGTATTAACTCATTAAAGGTAGAAAATGAGAAATTCCTAAAACAGACAAGGTTTTCTTTGGAAGAAGTGCCATGGTGTTCAAACGGATTTTATTATAAAAGCGCAGATACCCCGGGCAAGCACCCCTACCACGCAGCGGGGGTGTATTATATTCAGGAACCCAGTGCGATGGCACCGGTGGAATATCTGGACGTAAAACCGGGAGAACGGGTGCTTGACTTATGTGCAGCGCCTGGGGGAAAATCAACTCAGATTGCTGCCTATATGCAGGGGAAAGGAATGCTTATTTGTAATGAAATTCATCCTGCCAGAGCGAAAATATTGTCTGAGAATATAGAGCGCCTTGGAATTAAAAATGCAGTGGTTCTGAATGAGACACCGGTACATCTTGCGGAACTTTTTGTACATTACTTTGATAAAATCTTAGTAGATGCTCCGTGTTCAGGAGAAGGAATGTTTCGTAAAAATGAGGATGCCTGTGAGGAATGGAGCCCTTTGAATGTGAAACTTTGTAAAGAAAGGCAGGATGAGATTCTGGACCTTGCCGCAGGTATGCTAAAACCGGGCGGGCGTATCGTTTACTCTACCTGTACGTTTGCACCTGCCGAGAATGAGGGCAGCATTTACCGTTTCCTAAAACATCATAACGATTTTGATACAGTGGAAGTAATGAAATATGACGGAATGACGGCGGGTCGCCTGGAGTGGTATCGAGAGGAACAGATAACGGATTTTGATATCTATCATGAAAAAATTTCAAAAACAATTCGGTTATGGCCTCATAAATTAAAGGGTGAAGGACATTATCTTGCTGTTTTAAAAAAAGCAGGAGATCTGTCACCGGATGATACCGGATATTGTAAAAATGCACCCGAGAAGGGAATTGCCCCGGGTGAGTATAAGGAATTTATGGATTTTTGCAAAGAAAATCTGAATGAAATACCGCAAGGAAATAAAATGAAATTCGGAGACCAACTTTATCTGATTCCAAAAGATATGCCGTCTTTAAAGGGAATGAAAGTTTTACGTCCCGGCTTACATCTTGGAACAATGAAAAAGAATCGCTTTGAACCCTCCCATGCATTCGCTTTGGCAATACATGAGGAAGCTGCAAAGCATGTGATTCACTTTTCAGCTGATAGTCAGGAGATAAGGGCATATTTAAATGGACAAACGCTTTCTTATGAAGGAGAAAAAGGATGGTACCTGATTACAGCAGACGGTTACAGTGTTGGATGGGGAAAACTTGCCGGAAACATATTAAAGAATCATTATCCCAAGGGCTTACGGATTTCTTAGTTTTTCTGATTTAATTCTTGAAAAATAAAGAATATTTGCTATAATAAATAGTACTTTGGTTACAGATTCTGGATATGGAGTAAAATAATGAACGAAAACGAAGAACTTCGAAAAGCATTAGAAGAGGCTAAGCGCGAAAACCATAAGCTAAGTGATTTCTTAAGCAGAATGAGCCACGAGATTCGGACACCTTTAAATGCAATTATTGGTTTATCCTATTTAAGTAAAGAAAATGAGTCAATGCCGGAAAAGGTATATGAGAATCTGGATAAGATAGAGCAGTCAGCACATTTTCTGTTATCATTTGTGAACGACATTTTAAGTTTATCCGATTTAGAAAGCGGCAGGATTGCGCTTGATTATGATTCTATCGATATACAGGATTATTTTAAGGCATTACTTTTAGAATTGAAAGCGAAGGCGGAGGAAAAACAAATTTATTTTTCTTCTGCCATACCTCAAAATATGGAAGGGTGCTATGTATTTGACGAAAAATTATTAACGAAGGCTTTCAGATATTTGATTGATAATGCTGTAAAAACAACACCGTCAGGAGGAACGATTTCTTTTGTTGCAGATATTCTTGCTGAGAGTGAAGAGGAAATGAAACTTCTGGTTTCGATTTCAGATAATGGTCTGGGAATCGAAGAAACACTTTTGCCAAAGGTTTTTGAACCATTCGAACAGCTTTATGGTGACAGCAGAACCTTACATAGTGGTTCTGGATTAGAGCTTGCCATTACAAAGAATATAGTGGAACTTATAAATGGTGAAATTAGTGTAACAGGTGTAAAAGGGATTGGAACGACGTTTTCTATTACTTTTTCCTTGAAAAAAGAGCGTAGGAGTAAAAAGCGTCCAAAGGTACAGGAAGGCGATAGACGTATTTTTGATTTTACCGGAAAACGGGCATTGATTGTTGAGGACAGCGATATTAATATTGAGATAGCAAAGAATATTCTGCTTCACAAGCATTTTGAGGTTGAAGTGGCATTAAATGGGGAAGAGGCTGTTACAGCATTTATGGGTCATGAAGCCGGATACTATGATGTGATTCTCATGGATATTCGCATGCCGATTATGGATGGACTGGAAGCAACGAAAAGAATCCGCTGCATGGAGGAAAGACCGGATGGGCGTCTGATACCGATTATTGCTATGACGGCAAATGCATTTGAGGAAGATGTAAAGAAATCATTAGAAGCCGGTATGAACGGACATTTAAGTAAACCAATAGACATTCAAAAAATGTATGCTTTATTAGATCATTTGCTAAATGAAGAAGAATAAAAAAAGGGACCTGCCGGATTATAACCGGTAAGTCCTTTTTCTTTACATATATCTAAGAGTACATAGTTACATAGATAATTTTTTGCTGGTGCGCGAATAGTAATAAACGTGGTCAGAGAGTACTTCTTCTCTGGAAACCTGTGTAGCATTGACTTCACGGACCATGGAAGAGAGCTCTGCATAAGAATTTGCAGACGCGGAAGGAATCAGGATGACTTCGTGAATGCTGCTTGGAAGTACATACAAATCGCTGTTTAAGCGGTCTGCGATACTGGATAGAAGATTTTCATATACAATGCAGGCAGAACCATGGAGTTTTTGTCTGTTTGTGAGAATATACATTGGAATGACATCAGCTTCTTCGGAAAGTACAGCAGACAAATCTTCATCATCAAAAACCTCCTTTATAATATCAGACATGCTATGAATTCTGTGGGACAGAAGCTTAGGTGTGTTAACTTTTGCCAGTTCATATAATTCATCTGTGCTGACATTCCAAAAAGACAGATGATGATTATGGATTAAAATGGTAGCGCAACCGTCTTCGTCCGCAGATATGAGACAGTTGAAAACAATGGCTAAATCCAGATATCGGATATGAGGTACCTGTTTTAAGAGTTCTCTGTTACGCTCATAATTTACTAACTTAAAAATAATATGTTCCTTTACTTTACTGTAATCTGTAAAAAATGAAACATCAATATTTTTTTTCGGTAAATGCTTTTCGTAGGCTAACAGAATTTCTGTATAAATTTCGGAGAGCGTTTTCCCATGCAGAAACTGTTCATAATATTGATTTAAATAAATGGTCGGGGAAATGTTGCTCTGATCGGCTAAGATGGTAAGACCATCTAAATGAGTATCATTATTCTTAATGATATCCTGAATGGTAACTCTGGCATTTTTGCCGAGTTTCATTTGAATCGCACGAATGGTCGTGTCTTTAAATTCCTGATATGTCATTTGAAATGCTCCTTTTTGACTCAGGAATTCTATTTCATGATGAATATAGATGTGGTCTATGGGAAACCACATAGAAAAATTTATCATATTAATTCTCTAATTTCAAGACACAAGTCCCAAAAAAAATAAAAAAATGATAAAAAACGTTGTTTAATTAGTAAAAAAAGCGAAAAAGCAATTGCTTTTTTTGTGTTTTGCGATATAATAACCTAGTGTGATAGCAGACATTCTTTATGGGAATGTATTTTGCCGATATGGCTCAGTTGGTAGAGCAACGCATTCGTAATGCGTGGGTCAGGGGTTCGAGTCCCCTTATCGGCTTTAAATAGGTTTCTCTTATAGAGAAATCTATTTATGCTTTTGGAACTATTCAAAAGTACATATTTTAGGAGGAAAACAATATGAAAAAGAAAGTAATGAGCTTATTGTTAGTTGCAGCAATGGCAGTTTCTATGTTCGCTGCTTGCGGTTCATCAAACAACAATGCAAGTTCAAATGGTACGGAAAGTACAGAGAAAGCAGATGCATCAACAGGTTACGAAATTGCGTTAGTAACCGACAAAGGTAATATTGATGACAAATCTTTCAATCAGGGTTCATGGGAAGGTGTTGTAGCGTTTGCAGAAGCAAATGGTATCTCACACCAGTATTACAAACCTGAAGAAGCTTCAGATGAAGGTTATTTAGCAGCAATTAGCCTTGCAGTAGATGGTGGAGCTAAGGTTGTAGTTTGTCCAGGTTTCTTATTTGAAGTAGCTGTTTATAATGCACAGACAATGTATCCAGATGTTAAATTTATCTTATTAGATGGTGAACCACATACAGCTGACTATGCAACATTCCAGACAGAATCTAATGTGGCATGTGTTATGTACGCAGAAGAAGAAGCTGGTTATCTTGCAGGTTATGCAGCAGTTATGGATGGTATGAGAACACTTGGTTTTGAAGGCGGTATGGCAGTACCGGCAGTAGTTGCTTTTGGTTATGGCTACTTACAGGGTATTGAAGATGCAGCTACAGAGCTTGGCTTAGAAGATGGATCTGTTAAAGTATTCTATCACTATACAGGTGACTTCGCTGAAACAGATGCAAATAAAGCAACAGCAAAAGCAATGTTTGAATCTGGTGCAGAAGTTATTTTCGGTTGCGGTGGTTCTGTAGGTAAAAGTGTTATGTCAGCAGCAGCAGAAGCTGGTGCAAAATCTATCGGTGTAGACGTTAACCAGAAGGCAGACAGCGAGACAGTAATTACATCTGCTACTAAGGGTCTTGGAGCTTCTGTACAGGCAGTTCTTGAATCAATCTACTCTGATTCATTTGACACATATGCTGGAAAAACAACATACTTCTCAGCAGCTAATGATGGTGTAGGACTTCCAGATGACTTTGAACGTTTCACATCATTCACAAAAGAACAGTACGATGCAGTTTATGCAACATTGGTTGATGGAACAGTAGATCCAATTCGTACATTTGAAGCAGCAGATGCTGGTTCTGTTACAGCTGAAGAATTAGAAACAAACCTTAATTTAGTAAAAGTTGTAGTTGAAAGAAGATAGTTTTTGGTGCAAAATAAAGGTGAAAACCTTTAATTATAAAGGGAAGGTTTTTAGAACCTTCCCTTTTTTAATACAAAATGGGGGCTGATTGCCGGAAAGGAGTAATGGCGTGAGTGAATACGTTATTGAAATGCTCAATATTACAAAGGAATTCCCAGGAATTATTGCAAATGATGATATTACACTTCGTTTAAAAAAAGGGGAAATCCATGCATTGCTGGGTGAAAATGGTGCCGGCAAGTCTACACTTATGAGTGTTTTATTTGGTTTGTATCAACCGGAAAAAGGAGAAATTCGTAAAAATGGAGAGGTTGTTAAAATCAACAATCCAAATGATGCCAACGCACTTGGAATTGGTATGGTGCATCAGCATTTCAAATTAGTAGAAATTTTTACAGTATTAGAGAATATTATTCTTGGTGTGGAGCCAAACACAGCAGGATTTTTAAATAAAAAGGAAGCAAGAAAAAAAGTGCTTGCATTAAGTGAGCAATATGGATTGAAGGTCGATCCCGATGCTTTGATTGAGAAGATTTCTGTAGGTATGCAGCAGAGAGTTGAGATTCTGAAAATGTTATATCGAGAGAACGAGATTCTCATCTTTGATGAACCTACAGCAGTGCTTACACCTCAGGAAATCGATGAATTAATGGAAATTATGAGAGGATTTGCAAAAGAAGGCAAGTCTATTCTTTTTATTACGCATAAATTAAATGAAATTATGGCAGTTGCTGACCGCTGTACAGTACTTAGAAAGGGAAAGCTAGTCGGTACTGTCGATATTAAAGACACGAATAAAGAAGAGCTTTCTAAGATGATGGTTGGACGTGATGTTAATTTCATTGTTGAAAAACAGGAACAAAAATTAGGGGATGTTGTATTATCTGTAGAAAATGTTTCTGTACCTGCTAAAATGGGAAAAAAAGATGTGGTTAAGAATGTATCTTTTGAAGTTCGTGCAGGCGAGATTGTATGTATTGCAGGTATCGATGGAAATGGACAAACGGAATTTGTATCCGCTTTAACCGGCTTAGATAAAATTAGTGGTGGTAAAATTACATTATGTGGTAAGGACATTACAAAGGCTTCCATTCGTACGCGTTCTACTTCCGGTATGAGTCATATTCCGGAAGACAGACATAAACATGGTTTGGTTTTGGATTATTCTTTAGAAGAGAATATGATTTTACAAAGATATTTCGAACCCAGATTTCAAAAATTTGGATTTATTAAGAAAAAAGAAATGCGCGAATATACAGAGAATTTAATCGCGAAGTTTGATGTCCGAAGCGGACAAGGACCGGTTACTATAGCCAGAAGTATGTCAGGTGGTAATCAGCAAAAGGCTATTATTGCCAGAGAAATTGATAAGGAACATGAACTTTTAGTAGCTGTTCAGCCAACCAGAGGACTAGATGTTGGAGCAATTGAGTATATCCATAAACAACTGGTAGCTCGACGCGATGCAGGAAAAGCGGTATTACTTGTATCCCTTGAATTGGATGAGGTAATGAATGTTAGTGACCGTATTCTTGTTATGTATGAGGGAGAAATTGTTGGCGAATTGGATCCAAAAACAACAACTGTACAGGAATTAGGACTTTACATGGCAGGAGCGAAAAATAATCAGAAAGTAGGTGGTGCAGCAAATGAATAAGAAATTTTCTTTGAAACAGATTTTTGACAGCAGAGGATTTTCTGCATTTACTGCAACCTTAATGGCAATTATAATCGGTTTGGTGTTTGGCTATATTGTAATGGTAATTGCCAGCCCTGAAAATGCATGGTTAGGATTTAGCAGTATTTTGACCGGTGGTATGAAAAAAATAGGTGATGTATTTTATTATGCAACACCGATACTAATGACAGGTCTTTCTGTAGGATTTGCATTTAAAATGGGATTGTTTAATATTGGTGCGTCCGGGCAGTATACAATGGGTATGTTTTGCGCTATGTATGTTGGCTTTATGTTTGACTTGCCTGATGGTATTCACTGGATTGTATGTGTACTTGCAGGCATGCTTGGTGGTATGTTATGGGGGATTTTTCCTGGCTTCTTTAAAGCATTTTTGAATGTAAATGAAGTAATCACTGCAATTATGTTTAACTATATTGGAATGTATCTGGTAGATATGCTGGTGACAGGTAATCCTTCTATGTATGACTCTGTAAGAGCGCGAACACAGTATTTACCAGAAACAGCTAAGATACCTTCACTTGGCATTGAGGGCTCTAATGTAAGCATTGCAATTGTTTTCGGCATTTTGATTGCAATTTTACTATATATTATTTTAAATATGACAACCTTTGGCTATGAGTTAAAAGCAACCGGTTTTAACAAAGAAGCATGCCACTATGCAGGCATGAATGGAAAACGTAATATTGTTGTTACAATGGTGATTGCCGGAGCTTTATCAGGTCTTGGTGGAGCATTTGCAATATTAGCGCCTACAACAATTGCAGGAAGCAGTGTTACTTATGAGCCGATTAATGTGATTGCAGCAAATGGTTTTAATGGTATAGCAGTTGCCTTGCTGGGTAACTCTAGCCCTCTGGGTATTATTTTTTCATCAATTTTTATCTCTTATATTCAGCGTGGTGGTACACTGTCTGCGCTATATGGATATAAGCCTGAAATTATTGATATTGTTATTGCGGTTATTATTTACTTCTCATCCTTCTCGATGATTATGGGTGGAGCATTAGCAAAATTTGTAAATAGATTCACCAAAAACCAGGCAAAAGTAAATGTAAACGCAGAAAGTCCGGTATTACCGGAAGAAGGAAAGGAGGAGTAAATTATGGATACATTAGTATATATTATTCAGAATACTCTTCCAGTAATGATTCCACTGCTTTTAGTAGCACTTGGTGGTATGTTTAGTGAACGAAGTGGTGTTATCAATATTGCTTTGGAAGGTATCATGTTAGCCGGTGCATTTATTGGCACTTTATTTGTATATTTCATACAAGGTTCTGGCATGGAACCACAGGTGATTTTGATTTTAGCAATGATGGTTGCTGCAATTGCAGGTGTTATTTATGCACTCCTTTTAGGAGTGGCAGCAATCCATATGAAGGCAGATCAGACAATTTCAGGTACTGCTCTTAATATGTTAATGCCTGCAATTATGTTATTATTCTGTAAAATGACATTTAACTCTGATGGTGTTACCACAAATGTTGCATTTTATATTCAGAAAATTCCAGTATTGGGAGATATTCCGTTTATTGGAAGATTGTTATTCCAGAAGACGTATTTGACTGTAATTCTTGGTATTCTCATTCTGGTTATTGTTACAATTGTTTTTTACAAAACAAAGTTTGGACTTCGACTTCGGGCTTGTGGTGAACATCCACAGGCTGCTGATTCAGTAGGTATTAACGTTTATAGAATGCGTTATGCGGGTGTGATTCTTTCTGGAATTTTAGGTGGTATTGGTGGTTTCTTCTATGCAGTCAGTGTTATGGATGGAAATAGTAATGGTCATACCGGAGTAGCCGGTTTTGGCTTCCTGGCTCTTGCTGTAATGATTTTTGGACAGTGGAAACCTATTTCTATTTTCTTTGCAGCACTGTTCTTTGCATTCTTACGTACGGTTGCATATTCGGTACCATTGATTCCGTTCCTTGCAAATCTTGGAATTGATAATGCAATTTATAAAATGCTTCCTTATATTGCTACGATGATTATTTTGGCATTTACATCAGGAAAATCAAGAGCGCCAAAAGCAGAAGGTATACCTTACGATAAAGGACAAAGATAGGAGAAAGAAATGATTTCAACAAAATATTTTGATCATACAATTTTGAAAGCTGATGCGACAGAAACTCAGGTTGCTAAAATATGTGATGAGGCTTTGGAAAATAATTTTGCATCTGTTTGCGTCAATCAGTATTATACGAAATTTGTTGCAGAGAAACTGGGGGGCTCCGGCATTGATGTGTGTACGGTAGTAGGCTTCCCTCTCGGTATGTCTGATACAAGAGTAAAGGCATTTGAGACAAAAGCGGCTATTGAAGATGGTGCAACAGAAATTGATATGGTTATCAATGTTGGTGCACTAAAGGATAAAAAGTATGATTATGTATTAAACGATATCCGAACCTTAAAAGAGGTATGTGGAAAAGATGTAGTGTTAAAAGTAATTTTAGAAACATGCCTTTTGACAGAGGATGAAATCGTAAAAGCCTGTGAACTATCAAAGGAAGCCGGTGCTGATTTTGTAAAGACTTCTACCGGATTTTCTACAACCGGTGCAAAGGCAGAGCATGTTGCACTTATGCGAAAAACGGTTGGACCGGAAATGGGTGTAAAAGCTTCCGGCGGAATTCATTCTGCCAAAGAAGCACAGGCAATGATTGATGCGGGTGCAAGCAGACTGGGAACAAGTGCTACCCTTGCAATTATTGGAAAGTAAGTAATACTAGAGAAAATGCAAAGCGCATGAGAGGAACCTTATGGATACAATTTTAATTGGAATTGCGGGTGGAACAGGAAGCGGAAAAACGACTTTAGCGGATAAACTGGTGGATAGTTTTGGAAGCGATGAAGTGAGTATTCTACGCCATGATAATTATTATAAACGACATGATGAGATGACTTATGACGAACGTTCAAAACTAAATTATGACCATCCGGATGCATTTGATACGGAATTGTTATGTGAGCATATTCAAATGTTGAAAGAGGGAAAGGCAATTGAAATGCCGGTTTATGATTATACGGTACATAACCGCTCAAATGAGGTTGTGGTTGTGGAACCGGCACCTGTAATAGTGCTTGAAGGGATTCTTATATTTGCAGAGCAGGCTCTTTGTGACTTAATGGATATTAAGGTGTTTGTCGATACTGATGCAGATGTACGCATTTTACGCAGAATTTTACGTGATGTAAAAGAAAGAGAACGCTCATTAGACAGTGTAATCAGCCAGTATCTTACTACGGTAAAGCCGATGCACGAACAATTTGTAGAGCCAAGTAAACGCCGTGCGGATATTATTATTCCGGAAGGCGGAGAAAATGTTGTAGCATTACAGATGTTAATAGAACGCGTGCATAAGCACCTGCGTAAGTGTGCATTAGATTAGAACAGAAAAAGAAAGGAAATGGAGCATGCATTATAAATTTTTAATTGCAAGCAGAATATGTTGTTGTCTGGGGATATTATCATTAATTGCTTTAGCAGTTATATCAATTTTTGATATTTCCATTGTTCTGCCTGCGCCAATTGCATACTTTATGCTGTTTTCTGTTATGCTGATGGCACTTTGTCTTTTAATTGGATTTGCACTTGATATCATGTCCCACTTGATGCGGCACGATATGTCTGCAATTATTTGGTTATTTGCTTTTACTGTTGCATTTACTGTGATTCAGATTGTAGTACTTGTATGGTTGAAGCAGAATATTGATTATATGATGGCTTTCTATAATGGATTTGTGGCGGCAGCGGCAATACGCGGACTATGGTACATTATTGGAATCAGAGTATATGAGATAAAAAAATAATGAAATAAGAAAAGAGCATTATTTAGGTGCCTTACATTAAGGAACCAATAGTGCTCTTTTTCTTTTAAAAAATCAAATCAGAAGGTACGATGTCTGCCATTTTCTTGTAAGCTTTTGCACTTGGATGCAAATGATCACCGCTGTCATAACTGGTTTTAAAAGCGGAAGGGTCGGATACATCACGAAGTGCCAAATCAAAATCGATACATGCATCAATATCAGTTGTTGAGCGAATCCATGCATTTATTTCATTTCGCAGTTCCTCACGAAATGGCGCGAAGGTTCTCCACCCTTTAATTGGTAGAAGAGTACCCATGTAAACTTTATAGTTTAAGGCTCGTGCTTCCTCAATATACCATTTTAAGCCATCTATCAATTCGTTTGAGGTTGGTAAATCACTCATCGGACGGAATGGGTTTTGCTCAGTTCCTACGGGATGAATAATATCATTGATTCCCTGTTGAATAATAATTGTGTCGCAACCGGATGTAGGCGCCTCATGAAGGAAACGATTGGTTCCCTTTAAACCGTAAGACTGGTAGGTCAGGCAATCATATTGGCGAAGTACACGGGTACCACTAACGGCACGGCGGACGATGGCAGTATGATTATTTTCGTTTGTAGCTGCCCGAAGCATTAAATAATCCGGCCAGGATTGTGCCGTTATGGAATCACCATAGCATAGGATTGTGTGATTCCCAATAGGAGAAAGAATCTCTATATTACTGAGAAAATAGAACCAATTAGTCGCTTTCGTTTCTTCTAACGGAAGATTTCCAACTTTTGTCATATCTCCAATCGAAAAATAGCCTTTTGATAAAGGACCGGTTACTAATACGGCAGACTGCATAGAAGTGTAATTGGCAAAATATAAATTGACGCAGATTGTGTCACCTGCTTTTACATCTATAAACACCGGATCGCTGACAACATGATCATTTGGAAGTATGGTAACATCCGTACTGCTGAAAAATGTAATTTCCTGTACCTGCTTTTCATACATTGGACATGTGAGTCCAACTTTTTCTTTCATATTAACAGGCGAGAGAGAAACAGTTGCCTTTGTTATATCAATCTTTTCTGTTCCACAATAATTATCAAATGTAAAACGAAGTGCTTCCCCGGAAAACGGTACATAGATGGGATAGCGCAGGGTGATATTTTTGGCATAACTTTCGGGTCTGCGTTCGGCAAAGGAAATCGCATTGCCCCACATAGAAATCCATTGGTTCATATGAAAAGAGATCCTCTCAATCTTTCTAATTTTGTTCTAAAGCATTTAAAGCTATTATATCAGTTGAAAAACATATTGTGAAGAGGAACTTATACCTTGTCCTTTTTAAAAGAAATTGATATAATAGCATATCATGAGATGAAAGGTGAATGAAAATGAATGATATAAAAGCTTTAGTGAAAGAAAATAAACAGCAGTTGATACTTTTTGGGGTGGTTTTGGCTGCGCTATTTGTGATATTAATGGGGATTTTTGTGTGGAAGCTTCCGGTTGTTGCAATTTGTGTGCTGTTGTTAATCGAGGCTGGCTTGTCAGTATGTATGCAGGATGTCCCAATTTGGCTGCATGGAATTATTGCGATTGCACAGGTAGTTGTGGGTGTTATTTTTGGGAAAGCCACTTTCCTATTATTATGTGCACTTTTTTACGTAGTGGGTATCCTGGCATTAAATGTTTGGAATAAGTAGAAGCAGGAGGCTGCCGCAAGAAAGCGGGAGCTTCTTTTTCATTCAGTGTGTCCAGCGAAGCTGGACCTCACTACCGATAATAGAAAGATACCAATGTGTGTTTTGATTACTTCTTGAAATATGGAGGCTTACATGGCACAAACAGATGAAAAAATTCTGGTATTTACATCCAGAGAAATTTGTTATAATTCACATTCCTTTTTTGCACATCAGATAGCGGCAGCCTTTGAAAAATTAGGACAGGAAGTGGATTTTTGCGAATTTACAAAAGAAGATGATTTTGATGTTGTATTAAAGCCCCATCTTGGTAAAACATATAAGCTTATGCTGGACTTTAATTCCTTACTTCCCCAATTGATTGAAGAAGATGGAACACCGGTATTAAATATGATTCATGGACCGTTTTATGATTATATACTGGATCATCCTTTATTTCACTATAATTGTTTGTCTGTGAAAGCAAATGATTTTCATGCAATTTTACTGGACGAAGGACAGGAAAACTATGTAAAACGGTATCATCCGAATGTGAAAAGTACCATGATGATGCCTCTTGGTGCAACGGAGGCTTTTACAAAAGAGAAAAGAGTAGAAAAACCGGATTGTGTCTTGTTTATTGGCTCTTATGATTCGGAAGAAAAATTACGGGGAATTATGAATTTGGCTCCAGAACCATTAAAGTCCTTTATGAAGGAAATTCTAAAACGGCGAATGGAAGAACCGGAGATTCCGATGGAGCAGGCGTTTGAAGATTTATTGCTGCAAAAAGGATTGGAACTTAAAGATGCGAAGTTTGCACTTTTTATGAATCAGATGTATGCGGTTGATGCATTCATCCGTAATTATTATCGCAGAATGTCCATAGAAACGATGGTGAAAGCTAGAATTCCTGTCAAAATCATAGGAGAGGGCTGGGAAAAGTACCAAAGCAGCTATGATGATTTCATAATCAGGGAGAAAGAAGTGGAATTTGGTCTTTCATTTGAAAAGATTGCGAAAGAACATATTTTGCTGAATAATTCCCCGATTTTTAACAGAGGAGCACATGATCGTATCTATGCGGGTATGGCAAATCACTGTGTGGTCATGACCGATGAAAATCCATATTTGAGACGAACCTTAAAGGACAGAGAAAATATAATGCTGTATTCGCTTAAGGATACAAAAACAATAAAAGATATGGCAGAGGAATTGATGACGAATCCAAGTCTGCTTAGAAATATTCAGGAATCAGCTTATCAGGAATTTTTGGAAAAACATACATGGGAATGCCGTGCTAGACAATTGCTAGAAGTTATCTAAAAAATATTTGCGTTTTTGAATGCAATAGTGTAGAATGATAGAAATGTATAATTATACAAATATAAATAATAAATATACATGCCATTTTTGAAAGGAAGCTTATGAACGGTATCAATTACCAGAAGGTATTGGAAGAGACAATTGAAAAACATGCGAAGGCAGGTGAAGTACCCCGGCTTTTGTTGCATAGCTGCTGTGCACCATGTAGTTCATACTGCCTTGAATATTTGTCCAATTATTTTCATATTACTGTATTCTATTACAATCCGAATATTTATCCGGAAGAAGAATATGCAAAGCGTGTAAAAGAACAGCAGATGTTTATAAATAAGCTTCCGGCAGTTCATAAAATAGAATTTGTGGAAGGCACTTTTGAGCCGGAACGTTTTTATGAATCAGTCAAAGGTTTAGAAGATTGTAAAGAAGGTGGCGAGCGATGCTTTAAGTGTTATGAACTTCGGCTGGAAGAAACTGCAAAGCTTGCAAAAGAGATGGAAATGGATTATTTTACGACAACCTTATCCATTAGTCCCTTAAAGAATGCCGGGAAGCTAAATGAAATCGGCGATAGGATAGCAAAGAAGTATGGCAGCCTTTATTTAAATTCTGATTTTAAAAAGAAAAATGGATATAAACGTTCGGTAGAACTATCCGAAGAGTACGGAATGTACCGTCAGTATTATTGTGGTTGTGTTTACTCGAAGGCCGAACGGGATAAAGAGATTGCAGAAAAAGAAAACAGATAAAGTGAGGAAATGTTATGGCACAGTTATGGGGTGGACGATTCACCAAGGAAACAGATCAGTTAGTTTACAATTTTAATGCTTCTATTACCTTTGATCGCAAGTTTTATAAGCAGGATATCGAAGGCAGCATTGCACATGTAAAAATGCTTGGGAAACAGGGAATTTTAACGCAAGAGGAAATGCTGGCGATTGTAAAGACCTTACAGGATATTTTAAATGAAGTGGAGGCAGGAACGCTTGAAATTTCTACTGAATATGAGGATATTCATAGCTTTGTAGAAGCAAAGCTGATTGAGCGTCTTGGGGATACGGGGAAAAAATTACATACAGGAAGAAGCCGTAACGATCAGGTGGCTTTGGACATGCGCCTTTTTACAAGAGAAGAGGTAAAACAGACGGATGCATTGTTAACAGAACTTTTAGAGACACTTTTGGGTATTATGGAAACCAATACGGAAACAATTATGCCGGGTTTTACACATTTACAGAAAGCACAGCCAATTACACTGGCACATCATATGGGTGCCTATTTTGAGATGTTTAAGCGAGACAGATTACGTCTGCATGATATTTATGAACGTATGAATTATTGCCCATTAGGCTCAGGAGCTTTGGCAGGAACTACCTATCCTTTGGACCGTGAGTATACTGCAGAGCTGCTTGGCTTTTACGGACCGACTCTAAACAGTATGGACGGAGTATCCGACAGAGATTATCTAATTGAATACCTGGCAGCTTGTGCAACCATTATGATGCATTTGAGTCGTTTTTCCGAAGAAGTCATTATCTGGAATTCAAATGAGTATCAGTTCGTAGAAATTGATGATGCATACAGCACCGGAAGCAGCATTATGCCGCAAAAGAAAAACCCGGATATCGCAGAACTGGTACGTGGGAAAACAGGCCGTGTTTATGGTGCCTTAATTTCTTTGCTAACTACCATGAAGGGAATACCGCTTGCATACAATAAGGATATGCAGGAAGATAAAGAACTTTCCTTTGATGCAATGGAAAATGTAAAAGGCTGTATTGCATTATTTAATGGCATGCTTGCTACTATGAAGTTTAATAAAGATATTATGCGTAATTCTGCAAACAACGGCTTTACCAATGCAACAGATGCAGCGGATTATCTGGTAAACCACGGAGTACCATTCCGTGACGCCCATGGAATCGTGGGACAGATAGTTTTATACTGCATTGAAAAAGGAATTGCAATTGATGATATGAGCCTTGATGAATTAAAAGCAATCAGCCCGGTATTCGAGGAAGATATTTATGAAGCGATTTCTATGGAAACCTGCGTAAATAAACGTTTAACCATTGGTGCACCCGGTAAAGAAGCAATGGAAAAGGTAATTCTTTTGGAAAAAGAATATCTTGCCAAGAATCCGTCTATGACAAAGCAATAAGGCTACTTAAGTACAACTTTGTGCGAATTGCACAAGAAAGCGCTTTTTTTAACAGTTTTTTTTACATATAAAAATCTTGCATTTTTCATTAAAAAAGCATAAGATATTGAAATATAAAGACATTTGTTCGCGACTGGCGGACAAGATGATAGAGTACGAAGAGGAGATTTAGCGACATGAGTGAAAAGTTAAAAGTAGGTATTCTTGGTGGAACCGGTATGGTTGGACAGAGATTTATTTCTTTGTTAGAGAATCATCCGTGGTTTGAGGTTACAACAATTGCTGCAAGCCCAAGAAGTGCAGGAAAGACTTATGAAGAGGCAATTGGTGACCGTTGGAAAATGGATACCCCAATGCCGGAGGCAGTAAAAAACATTGTCGTTATGAATGTAAATGAAGTAGAGAAGGTTGCTGCTGAAGTTGATTTTGTATTTTCTGCTGTTGATATGACTAAGGATGAAATCAAAGCAATCGAAGAGGCATACGCAAAAACTGAAACACCGGTCGTTTCCAATAATAGTGCACACAGATGGACTCCGGATGTACCGATGGTAGTACCGGAAATTAATCCACAGCACATGGAAGTAATCAAATACCAGAAAGAGCGTCTTGGCACAAAGAGAGGTTTTATTGCAGTAAAACCAAATTGCTCCATCCAGTCTTATGCACCGGTATTAACAGCATGGAAAGAGTTTGAGCCGTATGAAGTGGTCGCAACTACCTACCAGGCAATTTCAGGCGCAGGAAAGACCTTTAAGGACTGGCCGGAAATGGTTGGAAATATCATTCCTTTTATTGGCGGCGAGGAAGAAAAATCAGAAAAGGAACCGCTTCGCATCTGGGGTTATGTAGATGATGAGAAAAAGGCAATTGTTCCTGCTACATCACCGGTGATTACCTGCCAGTGTGTCCGAGTTCCGGTTTTAAATGGTCATACCGCTGCGGTATTCGTAAAGTTTAGAAAGAAACCGACAAAAGAACAGTTGATTGAAGCATTACGTAACTATAGCGGTGCTCCACAGGAATTGAATCTTCCAAATGCTCCAAAACAGTTTATTCAGTATCTGGAAGAGGATAACAGACCACAGATTACGATGGATGTTAACTTTGAACAGGGTATGGGCATCTCTGTCGGACGTCTCCGTGAAGATACGGTCTATGATTGGAAATTTATCGGAATGTCACACAATACGGTTCGTGGTGCTGCAGGTGGTGCGTTACTTTGCGCTGAACTGTTGAAGGCACAGGGATATATTACAAAGAAATAAGGATTGTTGTGTAACAGCGTAACTTTCATTCTTATGAAGCCCTGGCTGTGTCGGGCGTGCTTATGAAACTTTTGGTTTGCTGCAAGAAACGTCATATGTAGAATTTGCTTTGGGCATATGTTTCTTAACATGATATGTTGTGCCTAAAAAATACTAAAAATTAGGCACTGCACAAAAAAACAAATTCATGTGCCCAACTTTTTCAAAAAAATTGCAAAAATGCAAAAAAACTGCTATTCTTTTAGGCACAGGGTTTTTTTCATACCTCTCTGTGCCTAATTTTTTTGTCTATCTCCTGCTTTATATTGTGCTATAATTTGATATAAATTCTTAGCTGTGGTATGAAAAGATAGTAGTATCATTTGAGAGGATTGCCTTATGGATATTATTACGGGATTACAGAATAAAAAGGATACGGAAGCGCATCAACTGCTTTTACAACTTGAAAAACAATCATCTGAATCAAATACGTTGTATGAATATTTTGATGATTTCATTAATCTTTTAAAGAATAAAAGTTCTTTTGTGAGAACCAGAGGGTTTCGCCTAGCCTGTGCACAGGCACAATGGGATGTTGAGAATAAGATTAAAAAGAATTTGGAGTTAATTCTTCTTATGCTTGACGATGAAAAACCAACGGCTGTAAGGCAATGCCTGACGGCACTCCATACGGTTGTACTATATAAACCTGAGTTGTGCGAGACGATTATAGCTAAGTTAGACGCAATGGACTTATCAAAGTATAAGGATAGTATGAGCCCACTAGTAAAAAAGGATATGGAAGAGTTGCGAAAAATGATGGATTAATATAGATTTCTGTTGAAGAATATACAAAAAAGGGAGAAATACATATATGGTAAAATATTGGAAAAAAATGATGTCTTTATTAGTAGTAATTGCAACAGTCAGTTTCAGTGGGTGCGGAAGAACGCAAAATGACAAAATAGAATCATCTGTTAGTGAAACAACTAACTTAATAGAGGAAGAACAAACCGTCAGTAATGATGATGTGAGCCGGGTTTCTGAAAATGAAACTACTCAGACGGATGGAGAAATCGTAGCACCAACCAAAGAAGAAGTACTTGCAATGCGTGCGCTGGTTTTAGAGGGGATGAGTGAAAAAGAAATTGAAAGACTTACAGAAAATATTAAAATTGCAAATAACAAAATGGAAAATGGTTACCTATATGATAATTTGTTTGGCCGATTAGAAGATAAAAATGATTTGTACTGGAACTATTTTGACCAAAAAGGAGAGATTCAAATTGGATGGGCATATGATGCGTCAATATCGAAAAAAGAGATTTGCGAGAAAGAGAATTTAACAGAAGAAGAATTCTACGAGAAATATGCTCAAAAGGTTATGACCTATAATAGATTCGATGCAAATAATTTTATAGAGCTGATGAGTGACATGAAAAACTCTGTTCATAACGAAAAACTCCAAAATGACATGGACTATATTATTAATGAAACGAAATTAGCTGCCGAAACGCATGAGATGGAACATGCAAATAATATATATAAAGCATTGCATGATATGGATTACTTTTTACTTAGATATGGAATTGAAGATGTCGGCAAATACACGAGAGATGATTCCGTTGTTTCAAAGTATTATGGGATGCTTAGCGTCTATTCAAATTAAAAGTTGCATTAAAAAATAAGATTTATGATTTTAAGGAAGATGACAAGCCGTTGTTATCTTCTTTTTTTCTTGTGTTTTTTGATTATACATGTTACACTTAGTGCTAACAACAAACGAGTGATAGAAAACCGTTATAAGTACATACGATGTAATATCAAATTATCTTTTTCCGGAAATTATGATTCCAGAAATCTTAAAATGAATCAAACCCAGTGTTTTATTCGGGAATAGTTCCTAATATTATAAAAATGAAAAAATAAGAAAAGTGACAGTTGTTTGTTCGTTATTTTTTTCGTATAATTCTTATGGGGATTTTTCTATGCAGTCACGGAAAGGACGGTAAACTAGATTGGGAAAATCATTGATTATTACGGAGAAACCGAGTGTGGCACGAGAATTTGCGCAGGTGTTGGGTGTATCCGGAAGACAAGATGGTTATTTAGAAAATGAAAAATATGTCATTACTTGGTGCGTAGGACATCTGGTTGAAATGGTGTACCCGGAAGTATATGACGAGAAATATAAAAAATGGAAATTAGAGGATCTTCCGTTTTTGCCACGGGATTATAAATACGATGTTATCCCTGCAGTAAGTAAACAATATGACATTGTACATGGCATGTTGCAAAGAGAAGATATTGATACTGTTTATTGGGCAGGTGATGCGGGAAAAGAAGGACAAACCATAGAAGAGAATATTCGTAACTTTGGCGGTGTTCGCGAAGGAATGAATGAACTTCGTGTCTGGATTGATTCTCAGACGGAAGAAGAAATTAAACGTGGAATCAGGGAAGCTAAGCCGATGTCAGAGTATGCGAACCTTGGAAAATCCGGTATCATGCGTACTATTGAAGATTATGCAATGGGAATCAACTTTTCGCGTGCCATGTCTGTAAAGTACGGGAAATTATTGAACGATGCAGCGGGAACAAATAACTATACAGCGATTGCAGTTGGGCGTGTTATGACATGTGTACTTGGCATGGTTGTCATAAGAGAACGTGAAATCCGTAATTTTAAGGAAACTCCGTTTTATCGTGTGGTAGGTAATTTTTCTCCGGTCGAAATGACAGAAGAAGCAGGTGTGGCACAGGCGGAATGGAAAGCAGTAGAAGGTTCCAAATATTTTGAATCTCCATATTTATATAAAGAAAATGGATTCAAAGAGGAAAGTACGGCTAAACAGCTGATTTCAGAATTGACCGGCAAAAAAGCAATTGTAAATTCCATTGAACAGGGTATTTCAAAAAAGAAGGCTCCGTTGCTATTTAATCTGGCGGAATTGCAGGCAGAGTGTTCAAAACGTTTTAAAATCAGTCCGGATGAAACTTTACAGGTGGCCCAGGATTTGTATGAAAAGAAGCTGACTACATATCCGAGAACGGATGCCAGAGTATTATCTACCGCAGTAGCAAAGGAAATCGGTAAAAACATCAGTCGATTGAAGGGCTATGAGCCGACAACAGCATATGTGGAAAAAATCATGAAGGAAGGTCTTCATTACAATATTGCTAAAACGGCTTATGTGGATGATTCGAAGGTTACAGACCACTATGCGATTATTCCGACAGGACAGTTGACAGAACTTGGTTCTCTAAATTCTTTGCAGAGAGCAGTTTTTGATTTGATTGTCAGACGTTTTTTAAGTATTTTTTATCCGGCTGCGGAATATCAGACAGTTAAGCTAACAGTTGAGATTTCACATCCGGGAGCAAACAGCGACTATACGGAAAAACTGTATACCTCTACGAAGGTTTTAAAATCGCCGGGTTACTTAGAGATTGCAGGCTATAAAAAGAACGTTGAGGAAAATAGTGAGGAAACCGATGAAAGTGAAAAAGATGAAAACCGTGGCCTGCTCGTATTAGCACAACGTATCAAAAACGGCGACGAATTAAGCGTTCATGGGTTCGAAATAAAGGAGGGAAAAACCTCACCTCCGAAACGTTATACCTCAGGATCCATGGTGTTAGCGATGGAAAATGCAGGTCAGCTGATTGAAGACGAGGAGCTGCGGGCGCAGATAAAAGGTTCCGGAATCGGAACTTCTGCGACAAGAGCAGAAATTATTAAAAAGCTTGTTCGCATCGGATACATAAATCTGAATAAAAAATCACAGGTGCTGTCTCCAGAAACTATGGGTGAGATGGTATATGAGGTTGTGAATATGACGGTTCCGGCACTGCTTAATCCAAAAATGACCGCATCTTGGGAAAAGGGCTTAGACGGGATTATCAGAGGAACAGTCATCATGGAAGACTATCGCGAGAAACTGGAGGATTTTATCCGAAAAGAAACCTTAGCGATGATTGAACAGGACCGCAAACAGCAGTTGATTACCCAGATACAGCCGTTAACAGGAAAAGGTGCAAGAGGAGCCGCTGCAAAAAAGAAACTGGGAGTTGCCTGTCCGATATGTGGAGGAGAGTTAGAAACTACGCCATTCGGCTATGGCTGCAGCAACTATAAAAAAAACGGAACCGGCTGTAAGTTTTCTCTGGGAACTGTGGCAGGACGAGACTTAAGCGAAGAGGAATTTAAAGCACTCATTACAAATGGGCGGACCGAAGTGATGAATGGTTTTGTGTCCAAGAATAAAAAGAAATTCAGTGGAGCCCTTGTTTTGCAAAAAGATGAGGAAGGAAAAGTCTCTGTTAATTTTGACTTTTCTGAAAATAAACCGGAAATTATTGAGGACGTGAAATGCCCTGCCTGTGGTGGTGCGATTGTAAAAACACCATTTGGCTACGCCTGTGAACATCGAAACCGGAATGTAGAGGGAAGTTGTACCTTCGCAATCGGTAAGATGGCAGAGAAAGACTTAAATCCTGCACAGGTAAAAGAACTTTTGACAAATGGAATTACTTCAACCATTCGTGGTTTTAAAGGAAAAAGTGGCAAAAAATTCGATGCCTGCGTTGTATTGGAAAAGGATGAGACCGGAAAATACACCACAAAATTCGATTTTGAACATGTGGAAATGAAAAAAGTGAAGGATGCCTTCTGTCCAAAATGTGGTGGAGAAATTCTGGTAGTTTCTTTTGGTTATGTGTGTGCAAACCGAAATCCAAATACTCCGGATGGCTGTGATTTTTCGATAGGAAAGATTGCTGATAAAGATTTGAACGAAACACAGGTGAAGGAACTGTTAGAAAATGGCAGAACTTCGACTATCCGCGGTTTCAAATCAAAGTCCGGGAAAAAATTCGATGCCTGCATCACCTTTGATAAAGCGGAAGATGGAACCATTAAAGGACTAAAATTTGACTTTGAGAATGTGGAAGCGAAAAAGGTGAAGGATGTCCGTTGTCCAATTTGTAATGGGGACATTGTACAGACTCCGTTTGGATTTGGATGTGCCAACTATTCCAAGGATAATCCGGAAAGCTGTCGTTTTTCAATTGGAAAAATGGCAGATAAGGCACTAAATGAAATGCAGGTAAAAGAGTTACTGACCTTTGGAAGGACTTCAACAATTCGCGGTTTTAAGTCTAAAGAAGGAAAGAAGTTTGATGCAAGAGTTGCTATAAATAAAGATGAGACGGGGAAGGTAATCGGTCTGAAATTTGACTTTACGGATTTAGAAGCACCAAAGGTGAAGGATGTGAAATGCCCACTGTGCGGTGGTGATATCGTACAGACACCGTTTGGATTTGGATGTGCAAATTATTCGAAGGATAACCCAGACAGTTGTCGCTTTTCCATTGGGAAAATTGCAGGAGTCAAGTTAAAGGAAGCTCAGGTGAAAGAACTTCTGCTAAATAAGAAAACGGAAGTTATTAAAGGTTTTGTGGCAAAAACAGGCATGATGTTTGATGCACCATTAAAATTAACGGAAGACGGACAGATTGCTTTTGATTTTCCGGAAAAACCAAAGCCGGTAGAAACAACCGTTTCCTGCCCAAAGTGTCAAAAAATGATGAAGAAATCACAATGGTACTATGAATGTGAGTGTGGCTTTAAGGTGTCTCATACGATAGCAAAAGTGGAGCTTTCTGAAGAGGTAATTAAAGAACTGTTTGAAACCGGGAAAACAAAGGATAAAGTAATTGGTTTTACCTCGAAGGCAGGAAATGTGTTTGATGCCTGCTTAAAGTTTGAAGATGATCGGATTTCTTTTGATTTTGATAATCCGGGAAGTACAACCGCTGGTGGGGACAGACCGTTCTATGAGGAATTAGAAAATGCTCAATACATCTCAGACGATGTTCCGGCATTCTATGATGCCATGGCAGACGAAATCGCGGCATACCAGGAGCAGGAAATGCAGGAGCAAATATTAGGGGATACCTTTTTAGCGGAAGAAAATTCGTAAGAAGAATTATCTATTGCAATGCAATGCCTAGAGATATAAAATCAATTCATAAGTTTATGAACGAGGAAGGAATAAAACATGGAAAACGCAAAAATTTGTAACTTATACGATTTAGAACAGACAATCGCAAAGGAATATTTAGAACAGTTTACATACCCATGGGAGGCCTTAAAGGGAATCAGCGATTATATTAAAACACTCGGTCCAACCTTAGATACAGAGAAATTTGAACAGCGTGGAGAGAATATCTGGGTAGCAAAGAGTGCAAAAGTAGCACCGACTGCCTGCTTAAACGGACCACTTCTTATTGATGAGGACGCTGAAATCCGTCACTGTGCATTTATCAGAGGAAGCGCTATTGTCGGAAAAGGTTCTGTAGTCGGAAATTCGACAGAATTAAAGAATGTCATTATTTTCAATTCCGTACAGGTGCCGCATTACAATTATGTTGGTGATTCAGTGCTTGGATACAAATCACATATGGGTGCAGGTTCCATTACTTCAAATGTAAAATCAGATAAAACTCTGGTCGTAGTAAAGGATAAAGAGGAACAGATTGAAACAGGACTGAAAAAATTTGGTGCAATGTTAGGTGACTATGTGGAAGTTGGCTGCAACTCTGTATTGAATCCGGGAACGGTAATCGGAAGACACAGTAATGTGTATCCAACTTCCTGCGTACGCGGTGTGGTGCCGGCAAATTCCATTTATAAAAATAAGACAGAAATTGTGGAAAAACAGTAAAATGTATCAATTAGAATGGGAAAAAACAAACGAGGGTAATGCCAGACTCTTGCACTTGGAAGAAATGGAGGCTGAGCTGGTACTGCCTGAGAACATAGAAGGGCTGCCGTTAACAGAGGTCGGCCCTTATTGTTTTCAAAATAATAAATTTATTGAGCGTGTTACGATTCCGGATACGATAAAAAAGATTGACCGAATGGCGTTTTATAATTGTACAAGCTTAAAGGAATTGGAAATGGGAGCGGCTGTAACAGAACTTGGCGGGGATGCCTTTATGAATTGTCATAACCTGCATAGCCTTGTGATTCGTTGCGGTGCGTATGATAAAAGCGGCGCCCGTTTGGTACTGCAACAGATTTCATCCGATATGCGCGTACATTTTATGGGTGGCATGGGAAAAGAAGAGGCGGTAATTCTTTTTCCTGAATATTACGAGACTTATGACGAAGTAGCTCCTGCGCATTTGTTTGGCCGCAATATTGAGGGGGAAGGTTTCCGGGCACGCCAATGCTTTAAAGAAGGGATTTTTGAATATAACCGCTATGATGGTATTTTTCAAAAAGCGTGTGCAGAAGAACAGGTTACAACTTTATGCGAAATGGCACTAAACCGTCTGCTTTATCCGGTCGGTTTGGATGAAACTGCAAAGAGACAATATATGGATTTTGCAAAATCACATATGGATGTAATTGGAAAGAAAGTAATTGGCTCAAGAGATATGAGAACGTTACAGTTTTTATGTGAAAAGCAACTGGTAAACAGGGAAACATTCGAACAATTTATAGCATTAGCTGCTGAAAACGAATGGGCAGAAGGAGTAGCGTTTTTGCTGCGGTTAAAAGATCAGTATTTTCCGCAACTGGAAAAAACTGGAAGATATGATTTTGAGGATTTTTAGAAGAAGGAAGTGAAAAAAGTGCAGCATGTGAAAACCCAGGAGGAATGGGAAACAGAGATGTCAATAAAAGTATTGGATTACGTACGGAATGAAATTTATCTGGATTTTCGTTTCTTAAATGTTGCCTTGTCTGCGCTGACTCCCAAAAATGATAAAGCAATTCATACCTTTGCAACGGATGGAAGTGCACTTTGTTTTTCGCCAGAACAGGTTTTAAGAGTATTTCAAAACAATAGCCTTTTTCTGGACCGGTTATATCTGCATACCATACTGCACTGCATTTTTTCGCATCTGTGGATTATGCCCACGAATGTGGATTCCGGCGAATATCGCAGGCTATGGAATTTGGCCTGTGACATTGCAGTGGAATATGTGATTGATGGTATGAATAAACCATGCACAAAGCGAATATTAAGCTGGTGCAGGCAGAGCACATACGAAATACTGAAGAAGGAAAAGGGAAACATTTCTGCGGCGGTCATCTATCGGATGCTGTGGGAATTATCGGAAGAAGAAATTAAAAGTTTGGAAGCGGAATTTTATACAGATGATCATTGTTATTGGCCGAAAAAAGAGGATGATGAGGCAAAACAACAGATAGCAGCAGAAAATCATAAAAAGTGGGATCGAATTGTAAGACAGACCAGGATGGAGCAGGAACAACGCGGAGAGGAAAAGGAAGAAGGAGAACGGCTTCTGGCACTGCAGCTTGCGGCCGCAAAAAGCAGAAGAAACTATCGGGATTTTTTGCAGAAATTTTCCGTGCTTCGGGAAGAATTGCATTCTGATCCGGATGAGTTTGATTTGAATTATTATACCTATGGCTTAAGGGTATATGGAAATTTGCCACTGATAGAACCAATGGAAAGCAGAGAAAGTAAAAAAATTCGTGAGTTTGTGATTGTAATTGATACCAGCTATTCCACAAGTGGAGATTTGGTAAAACAATTTTTAAGGGAGACGGCTGCGATTTTAAATCAAAGCGGAAGTTTCTTTGCGGATTCAGTCATTCGGATTTTACAATGCGATAATGCCGTACGAAATGATACGGTCATTCGTACAGAAGATGAACTAATACAGTTTATGGAACAGTTTGAACTGATTGGCGGCGGGGGAACAGATTTCAGACCGGTCTTTACCTATGTAAATGAGCTGTTGGAAAAAAAGAAGTGCAGAAATTTGGGTGGCTTATTGTACTTTACGGACGGAAAAGGAATTTATCCAAAACAGAGACCGGATTACAAAACGGCATTTTTATTTTTGGAGGAATATGATGAGACACAGGTGCCGGCATGGGCAATCAGGCTAAAATTGGAACCGGAAGAATTTTTACAGGGAGGTCAGAGAAGATGAATATTAAACAGGCTAAAAATGAAATTAAGCATACCGTACAGGCATATCTGGCAAAAACAGAAGAGGGAGCCTATAAGATTCCGGCTATAAGGCAACGGCCGATTCTTCTGATGGGACCTCCGGGAATCGGAAAAACACAGATTATGGAGCAGATTGCAAGAGAAGAAAAAATCGGTTTGGTGGCGTACACGATTACACATCATACAAGACAGAGCGCAATCGGACTTCCGTTTATCCGGGAAGAAGAATTTGAAGGTAAAAACTATTCTGTTACGGAGTATACCATGAGTGAAATTATTGCCAGCGTATATCGCAAAATCCGTGATAGCGAGCAGAAAGAGGGAATTTTATTTATTGATGAAATAAACTGTGTATCGGAGACACTGGCTCCAACTATGTTACAGTTTTTGCAATGCAAAACCTTCGGCAATCAGTCTGTGCCGGAAGGTTGGATGATTGTAGCAGCGGGCAATCCGCCGGAATACAATAAGTCTGTTCGTGATTTTGACATGGTTACCTTAGACCGTGTGCGTTATCTGACGGTTGAGGCAGATTTTCAGGTCTGGAAGGAGTATGCAAGAGCACAGCATATACATGGAGCAATTTTAAGTTATCTGGAACTGCGACCTCAAAATTTCTACCGCGTGGAAGCAGATGTGGATGGACTGCAATTTGTTACCGCCCGAGGCTGGGAAGACTTAAGTAATCTTATGATGGTATACGAGGAGATGGGAATTCCGGTTGATGAGACTGTGGTACATGAGTTTATACATCATACAGAAGCTGCAGAGGATGCCGCAGCCTATTTTGATTTATACCATAAATATCAGGATGATTACGGAATCAAAGAAATTTTAAACGGCAGAGTGAAGCCGGAGGTGTTTGCCCGTATTTATGCCGCGGCTTTCGATGAAAGACTTGCAGTGACAAATCTGCTGATTGATGGCTTGCAGGCGTTTTTTGAAAAATACAGGGAAGAAAAATATATCACAGATAACTGGTATGCTTTTTTAAAGACCTATCGAAAAGGAATTGTCGAAGCAGATAATCCGATTCAGTATTATGAAAAATTGCTTCAAAAGAAAGAAGCAGAATTAACAGCAATGAAAGAAGCCGGATTTTATACCAGCAGAGAACTTAAGCTACAGAACCGTCTCCTTAGAAAGCTGAAAGAAGGCTTGACAGAGATGGATGCTACGATGTTCGGCGAGAAAAAGAATGTGGCGGAAAACTGCTTCCTCAATGCAAAACGTGGCTTTGATGTACAAAAAATCGTATTAGAACACACCGAAGATTTGACAGCAGAGGCTTTGGAGCATGCATTTGATTTTATGGAGCAGGCCTTTGAAAATGGACAGGAAATGGTTGTATTTGTAACAGAACTGACTTTGGGGAAAGAAGCAGTTATGTTTTTGGCAGAGCATACCTGTGAACGTTATTTAAAATATAACGAACAGCTTTTAATCGGTACAAAAAAAGCAGAACTTTTGTCGGAAATATTAAATTAGTATGACAATGTTGCGAAACGAATTGACGAACCTGCACAAATGAGAGAAAATAAGCTGAGAAGAGGCATAAAGGAGGGCGTGCGTTTGAGGAAGAGACTGATTTTATTTTTACTGGCGGGCTCATGCTTATTAGCCGGATGTGGTTCTGATAAAAAAGAAGATGGACAAAATCGGACAAAAGAGGTGCCCGCTACAGAAAGTGTGATGTCAACAGAGGGGATTTTCTCTGAGGTGGAAGAACCGGTGAATCTGATTGAATATGAAGGCGAGACATATACATGGAATGAGATTACAATAACAATTCCGGATGATTGGAAAGGTCTATATGTTATAAAAGAAGAGGCAAATGGTTTTTCCTTTTACCAGAAGGCTTCCTGTGATATTGAGTCAAGTCTTGGATATTTATGTGGTATCTATAAAAGTAATACCTATTCAAATGCCGGCGCAGGAGATACATTGCTGGCCTATACACAAGAAGGAATATGTTATTATTTGATGCAGCCGACAGATGTGACCTGCTACACGGATGATGAAGCAATTGTAGAAGAATATTGTAAGATGACGGAAAGGGTATCATGGATTGGAAGCGGTGTTTTGATTGCTGCCCCAAATGTATTTTATGATGTTAGTCAGTATGTTATTCCTGTCAGCAGTATTATGAAACTGGAAAGCTATCATATGGCGAATTTGTCAGATAATGAACTTTGGATTGCCCGGAATGAAATTTATGCAAGACACGGGAAACTTTTTAAGAACGAATATTTACAAGCATACTTTAATGCCTGCAGCTGGTATCAGCCCAAAGAGGGAAAGACGGACGTGTCAGAACGTGAGTTAAACGAGATGGAACTGGCAAATCTTGATTTGATAGTTGCTGCTGAGTCTGCTTATGAAATGGCACATCCATACCCGAAAGAATGTGAAGCAGGAACAAGCGTATCGGTACCTCTGCGAGGGGACGGTACAATACAGAAGGTTCGATATGAGGTTTTAGAGAGAGGTGATGATTATACCTGCATATTGACGATTGATGAGAAAGAATATCAAATAAATGAATATACAGATATTATCAGACCGGAAGCAGATATATTCTATATTACAGATATTTCCGAAAACTTTGGTGTCCCTGAATTAGAAGATGGTTTGGAAATTGCTGTTTTAGATTATGGTCCGAGTGATGACTTAGAAACGTATTTCTTTAAGTATGATGGTAATTTACATTATATTGGGAAAGTTGAGGGATTCCCATTTGAAAAGCAGGAGTATCTTAATGGCTTTAATGGCCAAAATGGTATTATGGGACAAGCCCGAATTGATTTGATTGAAACCGCTTATGTGGACATGTACTATTGGTATGACCGTGAAAATAAGACTATTATGAGAATGGATTCCGGACTATATAGTTATAAATGGTATAATGCACATGAACTTTATCTGGATATCCCTGTTTATTATGCCATGGATGAAGAATCACCAACCCGTACTTTAACAGCACAGAGTGAAGTCTATTTTATAAAGACAGATTTAAAAGAGTGGATTTTAGTTCGTGGAAAAGATGGTACAGAAGGCTATATTCAGGTAAAAGATGGGAATATTTTGAATATTGGTCTACCTGCTGAAGAAGTTTTTTCAGAATTAAACTTTTTTGGCTAAAATAAGACTTTACTATTCGAAAAAAATATGCGAAAATGATTGCAGTATGTTAAATGTATAACGATGTTTAACAGATACAATCATTACATATCTATTTATGTGAAAGGAGTTTTATAATGATTTACACAAAGGAAGTTGAAAACATGTGTCCTGTTGCCAAGGGCGCAAAACATGAACCAGCTCCGATTCCGGAAGAAGGAAAATGGGTTCATTCCAAAAAAATTGAAGATATCTCAGGCTTTACACACGGTATTGGCTGGTGTGCACCACAGCAGGGTGCCTGCAAGCTTTCTCTTAATGTAAAGAACGGTATCATTGAAGAGGCTTTAGTAGAGACTATCGGATGCTCCGGTATGACTCATTCAGCAGCTATGGCAGCTGAAATTTTACAGGGCAAGACAATCCTGGAAGCTTTAAATACAGACTTAGTTTGTGATGCAATCAACACAGCTATGAGAGAATTATTCTTACAGATTGTTTACGGCCGTACACAGAGTGCGTTCTCTGATGATGGTCTTGCAATCGGTGCAGGTCTGGAAGACTTAGGAAAAGGACTTCGCTCTCAGGTTGGTACTATGTACGCAACAAAGGAAAAAGGTGTTCGTTACCTTGAGATGGCTGAAGGCTATGTAACAGGTATCGCACTTGATGAGAACAATGAAGTAATCGGATACCAGTTCGTTTCTCTTGGAAAAATGACTGACTTCATCAAAAAAGGTGATGATCCTAATACCGCTTGGGAAAAAGCAAAAGGACAGTATGGTCGTGTAGCAGATGCTGTTAAGATTATCGACCCACGTCACGAGTAGAAACGAGTGGAAGTGAGTCATCATGCTTGCATGGTTGACGAACGACGAGTTTCGCTCGCATGCATAGCATGCGAGAAAAGAGAAAGGAGAAAAGAAAATGGCTTTATTTGAATCATATGAGAGAAGAATTCCACAGATTAATGCTGTGTTGAATAGTTATGGTATCAGTTCTATCGAAGAAGCTGAGAAAATTACAAAAGACGCTGGACTTGATGTTTACAATATGGTAAAAGGTATCCAGCCAATCTGTTTCGAAAATGCTTGCTGGGCTTACATTGTAGGTGCTGCAATCGCTATTAAAAAGGACTGCAGACGCGCTGCTGATGCAGCTGCTGCAATCGGTGAAGGTCTTCAGGCTTTCTGTATTCCGGGTTCTGTTGCTGACCACAGAAAAGTAGGTTTAGGACATGGTAACCTTGGTAAAATGTTATTAGAGGAAGAGACAGAGTGCTTCTGCTTCTTAGCAGGTCACGAATCTTTCGCAGCTGCTGAAGGTGCAATCGGTATTGCTGAAAAAGCAAACAAAGTTCGTCAGAAACCATTACGTGTTATCTTAAATGGTTTAGGAAAAGACGCAGCTCAGATTATTTCCCGTATCAATGGTTTCACATTTGTTGAGACAAAATACGATTACAAAGAAGCTAAATTAAACATCGTTTACGAAAAACCATATTCAAATGGTCTTCGTGCAACAGTTAAATGTTACGGTGCTGATGATGTTCAGGAAGGTGTTGCTATCATGCATCATGAGAACGTAGGTGTATCTATCACAGGTAACTCTACCAACCCAACACGTTTCCAGCACCCGGTAGCAGGTACATACAAGAAAGAATGTATCGAGCAGGGTAAGAAATACTTCTCAGTAGCATCCGGCGGTGGTACAGGACGTACCCTTCACCCGGATAACATGGCAGCCGGTCCTGCTTCTTATGGTATGACAGATACTTTAGGACGTATGCACTCAGATGCACAGTTCGCTGGTTCTTCTTCCGTACCGGCCCATGTAGAAATGATGGGCTTAATCGGTGCTGGTAACAACCCAATGGTTGGTATGACTGTTGCAGTTGCTGTATCCGTTGAAGAAGCTGCAAAAGCTGGTAAATTCTAAAAAATTAAAAGTTGAACTTTGAGGACAAACCAAGTCGTAAAGGACATGGTTTGTCCTTTTTTTAAGGAGATATTTGAAAATGCTCAAAACGATTATATTTGATATGGATGGTGTTATTTTTGATTCTGAGCGGGCTGTATTTGATGGGTGGAAAGAACTTGCTGCCAAATATGGATTTGAAAATCTGGAAGTTCCATATATGAAATGTATAGGCGTGAATGCAGTTACGGCAAAACAAATCTTTTTGGATTATTATGGACAGGATTTTCCATATGATAGATATTGCAAAGAACAGTCACAAAACTATCATACAAAATATGATCATGGAAAGCTCCCAATGAAACCGGGAATTGTTGAATTGCTGGAAGGACTGAAAACAAATGGTTTTAAGATTGCAATTGCCTCTTCAACTCGAACTCAAATTGTAAAAGAGCAGATAGAAAATGCGGGTTTAAGCAAGTATTTTGATGTAATTGTCGGCGGTGATATGGTAGAGCGAAGTAAACCCAGTCCGGATATTTTCTTGAAAGCTGTAGAATTATTAGGTGCAACAGTGGGTAGTACATATGTGGTTGAGGATTCCTATAATGGAATTCGCGCAGCATATACAGGAGGCTTGATACCAATTATGGTTCCTGATATGCTTAAGCCAAATCAGGAGATGAAGGAAAAAGCAAGATATATCTTTGGCAGTTTGTTTGAGGTCAAAGAGTTTTTGTGCAAAGAGTGAGAATATTACATGAAAAGCCTGCTTTCTGACATGTATTTCAGAGATTAGATGAGCCGGAGGCGAGATGACTGCCTCGCAAAAAATAGGCTGATAGATAGGATTTTTACGGAAAAAAGCCATACGTACAGTAAAGTATTCTTCTAACTGTTCTTCGACTGATCCTTGGTTTAAAGTGATGCAGCATTCAAGATGCTTGGTCAACAATTCAAAACATTCATCTACACAAGCCAGATAGAGTTCATCCTTGGTTTTGAAATAGTGATAAATGATACCTTTTGAAATATTTTGCGCGGCACAAATCGTATTGACGGAACTGGCACCATAACCCTGTTTTGCAAATTCAGCCAATGCGTTGTCCATAATACGGCGTTTGGTCTGCTGATTCTTTTCTTCTCGCTTCATAGTGTCACCTCAAAAAATTGACCACATGGTCTATTTTGCAAAGTTTAGCACAAATAGACCATGTGGTCAATTTTATTTTTTAATATTAAATTGATACCTTATGCATTAAAAGAGAAGTTTTCCTCTGTTTTTAATTAATCTTGCACCATTTACAATTAAAAGAACCCCTCCGGCGATACCGCCGACTAAAAGACAGATTCCGATTGTGAGATTGGCAGCTCCGGTAGAGCCCATTGTTTTGTATATTTTTTCTTCCATGTGTGAACCTCCTTGTAGTTCTATTATTAGGCTTAGAACTTTAACTGCATTTTATTCTATCATTGTTTAGGATAATATACAACAAACAAGTATTCTAAAAAGATGCAAATCGATTCCCTTGCCTAGGTGGACGTTCAATGCTACAATAAATAAAATGAGAGAAAGGGAAAGCTACATATGAATATTATTCAGGCAGTTTTAGTATTAACAGGTACATGTATGATTTTTTTTCCACGCTTACTGACTAAAATGCAGGACAGAGAAAAAGAAGAGGTAGTAAAACGAACCAGAAACTTGGGCTACTGGTTATTTTTGGCAGCGGTAATCTGGCTGATGACTGATTACTTTCTGAGATAAAACTATTTACATTAAAACAAGTTATGGTACAATAATTCAAAAGTATGAGAAAGCAGAGGTAAGATTTTATGTATAAGTGTAGACATTGTGGATTAGAGTATATGACAGATGAGGCGGTAATGTGTCCGAGATGTCAGGCTCCAAAGGGAAAAGGAACAAATTTTTGCCCATTTTGCGGAGCTCAGACAACACCGGGACAGAAAATCTGTACGAATTGCGGTGTAGAGATGGATCATTATGGTGAAGTGGGTGTGAAATCAAAAATTGCGGCCGGATTACTGGGTATTTTCTTAGGTGTATTTGGTGTACATAACTTTTATCTTGGTTATATCAAAAAAGCAGTGATACAATTGGTTAGCGTACTCGGATCGTACATCGTTTATTTTTCATTTATCTTTTCTATGATTATTTCAGATCCGTATATGTCAGATGAATCGGCCGGTGCTTTGGCGTTGGGAACATTTTTGGTTATTATGATTATAGTGGGAGTCCGTATCTGGTCATTTGTAGAAGGTATCTTAATTTTATGCGGGAAAATAGACCGTGACGGAAAAGGCAGAAGACTGAAATAAGAACAATAAGTTATTTTGGGTATTCCTAATAGGTATACCCATTTTCCTTATCATTTATTGACAAAAAAAACGAATATGCTATGATTTTGATAGTTGCTATTTGGCACTGAAAAATTAGGCAGAAAGAGGTTTTCTTATGAAAAGAAGGGTATTTTCACTTCTGGTTGAGAATAATCCGGGTGTTACCAGTCATATTTCCGGTTTATTCAGTCGGAGAGGATATAATATTGATAGTTTCTCTTCCGGTGTAACTGAGAATCCGCTATATACACGAATTACCATTGTAGCATGCGGAGACGAAGAAATTCTTGAGCAGATTGAAAAGCAGCTTGCGAAGCTGGAAGATGTAGTGGATATTAAGACATTAGAGCCGGGCTGTTCTGTCACAAGAGAATTGATTCTGGTTAAGATTCGTGCAAAGGATACGGAACGCCAGCCAATTATTAATGTAACAGAGATTTTCAAAGGAAAAATTGTGGATGTTACACACGATTCGATGGTAATCGAGTTGACAGGCCAGCAGGATAAACTGACCAGATTCTTAGATTTATTATCCGGATACGAAATATTAGAACTGGCACGTACCGGAATAACAGGCTTGTCAAGAGGCACAGCCGATGTGAAAAAGTTTGAATAACATGATATGGAGGACTAAAAACATGGCAGCAAAAATTTATTATCAGGAAGATTGTAATCTTTCACTTTTAGAAGGAAAAACAATTGCGGTTATCGGTTATGGTAGCCAGGGACACGCGCATGCATTAAACGCAAAGGAGTCCGGATGTAACGTAATTATCGGTCTTTACGAAGGCAGCAAATCATGGGATAAGGCTGTGAAACAGGGCTTTGAAGTATACACAGCTGCTGAAGCTGCTAAAAAAGCAGACATTATCATGATTCTTATCAATGATGAATTACAGGCAGATATGTACAAAAAAGATATTGAGCCAAACTTAGAGCCGGGTAACATGTTAATGTTTGCTCATGGTTTCAACATTCATTTTGGATGTATCAAACCACCTGCAGATGTAGACGTTACTATGATTGCTCCAAAGGGTCCTGGACATACCGTTCGTTCTGAATATCAGGCAGGAAAAGGTGTTCCTTGCTTAGTAGCAGTAGAACAGGATGCAACAGGAAAAGCCTTAGATTTAGCGTTGGCATATGCATTGGCAATCGGCGGAGCAAGAGCCGGTGTTCTCGAGACAACCTTTAGAACTGAGACAGAGACAGACCTCTTTGGTGAGCAGGCAGTTCTTTGTGGTGGCGTTTGTGCATTAATGCAGGCAGGATTTGAGACTTTAGTAGAAGCCGGATATGACCCAAGAAATGCATACTTTGAATGTATTCATGAGATGAAGTTAATCGTAGATTTGATTTATCAGTCAGGATTTGCAGGTATGAGATACTCTATCTCAAATACTGCTGAATATGGCGATTACATCACAGGACCAAAGATTATTACAGAAGAGACCAAAAAGACTATGAAGAAGATTCTTGCTGATATTCAGGATGGCTCTTTTGCAAAAGAATTCTTGTTGGATATGTCTCCTGCAGGACGTCAGGTTCACTTCAAAGCTATGAGAAAATTAGCAGCAGAACATCCATCCGAAAAAGTCGGCGAAGAAGTTCGTAAGCTTTACAGCTGGAATAATGAAGAAGATAAGTTCATCAATAACTAATCTTATATATTATGGAAAAGGAGCAGAAATGCTCCTTTTTACATTTTATTCACAGTATTTTTACGGTCCGGAATTGATTCGGGCTTTTTTTTATGATAAAATTACATAAACATGTTATAATAATTTTATGTTTTACTTTATATGGGGTATTAGAGATGAATATAGGATTGGATATTGATGGATGCCTTACCGATATCGAACAATTCCATTTGCAATACGGAATTCCATTCTTTGAAAAAAAGTTTCATAAACAGTTAGTGAATGAAAGAGGAAAGACGATACAGCAGTTATTTGACTGCACAAAGAAAGAAGAAGCAAAGTTTTGGCTGAAACATATGGTAAAGTATACCATAAAGGACCCGGTAAGGGAAGGCGCTGCTGAATTTACAAAGTGGGCATACGAGAATGGACATAAGATATATATTATTACATCACGTGCATTTAGTACAAAAGATAATGTGATTGGAAAGCTTGCCAGATGGTCTGTCAGACATTGGCTGAAAAAGAGCGGTATTCGTTATGAGGATATTACTTTTTGTGATGAGGACAAGCTCCCGGCATTAAAAAAATACCATGTCAGTTATATGGTAGAGGATGATCCGGATAACATTGTAGCGATGCATGATATTACAAAAGTAATCTGTATGAATGCAAAATGTAATGAACATCTGGTAGAAGAGTGTGCATGCAGATGTGATTCTTTTGAAGAAGTATTAGAGTTTATCAGAAGTGAATGTGAGCGGCTTTTTGGTATACAGACCTTAGCAGCAAGATAGAAAGTGTTGACAAAATGATTTGTTATGATAAAATAAATCATGTTATACATGATAAAAGAAAGTTCGCTGAGCATACTTTCTTTTATGGGAATAAAATAAGACGTTGACAAGGAGTAGTAAGTACGAAAGCTTTTCAGAGAGCCGTCGGTTGGTGTGAGATGGTAAGCCAAAGTGTCTGAACTCGCCTTTGAGTTCTTTTTCAGAAGCCTGTTATTATCATAAATGGTGTGTAGGAAAAAGCGTAATATCCGCGTTAAGGATATCAAGTGCGTATTTCATAGAATACCTGCGGTAAAACCGAAGTGTGTTTTTATACGAAATAGAGTGGTACCACGGAGAATAAACAGTCTTCGCCTCTAATTAATTTAGAGACGGGGACTTTTTTCTTCGAAAAAAAAGGAGGATAAAAAATGGCTGAACTTTATAATCATAAAGTAGTCGAGAAAAAATGGCAGAAATATTGGGAAGAGAATGAGACTTTCAAAACAGATGTATGGGATTTTTCAAAGCCAAAATACTATGTGCTTGATATGTTCCCCTATCCGTCAGGTGTAGGTCTTCATGCAGGACATCCGGAAGGCTACACAGCGACTGATATTATGTCCAGAATGAAGCGTATGCAGGGCTACAATGTCCTTCATCCAATGGGATACGATTCTTTTGGTCTTCCTGCAGAACAGTATGCAGTATCAACAGGAAATCATCCAAATGGATTTACCCAGGAGAATATCAAGACTTTCTCTAAACAGTTGAAAGAATTAGGATTTGACTATGATTGGTCTAAGATGATAGCAACTTCTGACCCATCATTTTACAAATGGACACAGTGGATTTTCAAACGGTTATATGAAGCAGGCTATGCGAAATATATCGATATGCCGGTTAACTGGTGTGAAGAATTAGGAACAGTTTTATCCAACGACGAAGTAATTGATGGAAAATCAGAACGTGGCGGTTACCCGGTTGTTAGAAAAAATATGAAGCAGTGGGTAATTGACCAGCCTGCATTTGCAGAGAAATTATTAGAAGGTTTAGAAGAAATTGACTGGCCTGCTTCTACCAAAGAGATTCAAAAAAACTGGATTGGTAAGAGTACCGGTGTTGAAGTTGATTTTGAAATCGTAGGCGGAGGCAACTTTTCTATTTTCACAACCTGTATAGAGACTATTTATGGTATCACATTCATGGTACTTGCTCCGGACGGAGAAATTGTGAAAGGTCTTATGGACCGCGTAGAGAATAAGGACGAAGTTCAGGCATATATTGATGAGACATTGAAGAAAAATGATATGGATCGTACAGAATTGAACAAGACAAAGTCCGGCTGTCCGTTGAAAGGCTTATATGCTATCAATCCGGTAAACGGCAAAGAAGTGCCACTCTTTATCGGTGACTTCGTACTTGCAAACTACGGTACAGGTGCAGTTATGGCAGTACCAAGTCATGACCAGCGTGATTTTGAGTATGCGATTGCACATAATATCAATATGATTCAGGTTATTGAAGGACGCGATGTTTCTGAGCATGCATTTGAAAAGCAGGATTATCTTGGAAAAGGCTGTAAGTTAATCAATTCTGAAGAGTTTACAGGCCTTACTGTAGAAGAAGCAAAAGAAGCAATTACTGTGAAATTAGAAAATAAAGGTGTTGCAAGAAGAAAGGTAAATTATCATTTCCGTGAATGGATTTTTGCTCGTCAGAGATACTGGGGTGAGCCGGTTCCATGTGTTTACAAGGAAGATGGTGAAATTTACTTTATTCCGGATGAAGAATTACCACTTATTTTACCGGAACTTGAAGATTACAAAGGTAAAAATGGAAAAGCACCACTTGAGAATGCAGTAGAATGGAAACAATATGATGCAAATGGTGTAAAGGGTATCCGCGAGACCTCTACCATGCCTGGTTCAGCAGGTTCTTCCTGGTATTATATGAGATATATTGATCCAAATAACGATAAAGAATTTGCAAATCAGGAACTTTTGAAACACTGGTTACCGGTTGATTTATATGTAGGCGGACCGGAGCATGCAGTAGGTCATCTGATGTATTCCCGTATTTGGAACCGCTTCTTATATGATAACGGCTTATCACCTGTAAAAGAACCATTTAAGAAACTGGTACATCAGGGTATGATTTTGGGTGAGAACGGCATTAAAATGGGTAAACGATTCCCTGAATTCGTTGTAAATCCAAGTGATATTGTTGAGGAATACGGAGCAGATACCTTGAGACTTTATGAAATGTTTATGGGACCTCTTGAAGTGTCAAAACCATGGAGCTCAAGTGGTGTTGTCGGCGCGAGAAAGTTCATCACGCGTGTATGGACATTCTTTACCAACCTAGATAATATCACAGAAGAGAACGATGGATCCCTTGAAAAAATATATCACAAGACTGTTAAGAAGGTTACAAGCGATTTCGAACAGCTTGGCTTCAATACTGCAATCAGCCAGATGATGATTTTTGTAAATGAAGTTTATAAGGCTGGTAAGTGCCCAAAAGAATATGCAGAAGGTTTCGTTAAGATGTTTTCTTGTATTTGCCCTCATGCTGGTGAAGAAATGTGGGAAAAACTTGGTCATGACAATACGATTGCATACGAAAACTGGCCACAGTATGACGAAGCAAAGACGATTGAGAATACCATCGAAATTGCTGTGCAGGTAAATGGCAAAATGAAAGCGACAATCGCTATTGACCGTGATGAGGCACAGGATACAGTTCTTGCAAAAGCAAGAGAAGCAATAGCAGATAAAGTAACAGGAACGATTGTAAAAGAGATTTATGTTCCGGGCAGAATTGTAAACATTGTTGTAAAATAAAGAACAAATTTATTTATGAAGAAAGGCAGATTATCTGAAGATGGATATCTTTTAGATAGTCTGTCTTTTCTCTTTAAAATGAGAATTCGCTATCTGTGGGGTGTTATTTTTGCCTAAAAATGCTATGATGGTAAACAGGAGGACACTTATGGACACAAAGAAAATCGGACAATTTATAGCAGAAAACAGAAAAGCGTTGGGTATGACACAGAGAGAGCTGGCAGAAAAACTTGGTGTATCAGATAAAACAGTTTCACGGTGGGAAAATGGAAATTATATGCCGGACTTATCCCTGCTTTGGCCACTTAGTGAAGTGCTTGATATATCTCTCAACGAATTGTTGAGTGGAGAGCACATAGGACAGGAAAAAATTGCAGAAAAAGCGGAGGCTTCCCTTGCCAGTACGTTAGCATATTCGGAACAGAAAATTAAAAAAAGTAAGTATCAATTCTATTTGTCAATCACCGGAGTGATATTTATACTGCTTTTCGTATGGCTTCTTTTGAATTCTGTGTTTTTTGCGGAAGTACCATATCAAAGTGGAGATGTCAGTCAATGGGAAGATCAGTTCCCTAAGCATTCTGCTTTTGAGATGGGATTAAGCAGGACGGGACAGCCGGTATTTGTAGATACAGCAAAAGCAATGCGACAGGCAAAAATAATCTATAGCGATGCCATATCCTACCTGCAGAAGGAATATCATTTCCTTCCATTATCGCAATACACCTATAAAAATTATGAAACGTATGGATGGCAGATTGTGAGTGATAACGAAGCAATTACGGAACAGGGGAGAAAACTTTCACAGTTTTTAGATATTTATGATAATTGTTTTGAATGGAAAAAGCTGGCTTTCACAGTAGAAGGAAGAACAAAATATCTGGGGGAACGCTTTAGCATGTTTGAAATCATTCAGATTGCGTTTGCACTTATGGCACTGCCGGGAATCCTTGGGATTTTTGCAATTGCACTGGGAGTATATGATTTACTTCAGAATAGAAAGCTAAAAAAGCTGAAAGAAAGAACATCGGGTGTGATAAGAGGTCTTATAAAGTCTCATTTGTTCCGTAACGAAATACATGGTGATGTACCGGGTGACGCACTGATTGGCTGGGATGTATCTCAGGGAGAACAGTTTTGGGGCGGCATGCTAAAGAAGCGGATTCCACCATGGTTTCCATGTGTTACTTATAAAGTAGATGGAAAAGAATTATGCCGTATTATGGGTGAAGGAGTCTGGGAAGGCACTTGGAAGATCGGACAGGAGGTTGTTGTGCTATATGATTTGAAAAATCCGAGAATTAGCACCATAGAAGGCGATACTTCTTTACAGACACGCGCAAAGTTATCTGTTGGAATAGGCTGTGTTCTTTTACTAATTACTGTAGTAGCGATTATGATGTTTCTATGCTAAAAGTGGAGTAATAGTTGAAAAAATAATCATGTAGGCGTAATATAGTTCTTATCATAGGAAATCAGGATGCAATACGATGGAGAAAAAAGGAACAAAGTTATTAGAAGGTTCAATTTGGAGGGGGATTGTAGGTTTTGCAATCCCCATCTTTTTGGGAAATTTATTTCAACAATTATATAATACCGTAGATTCACTCATAGTAGGAAAGTTTTTGGGAAGTGAAGCGCTGGCTGCAGTTACGTCTTCCGGTTCCCTTATTTTTCTGATGGTTGGATTTTTTAATGGAATTGCAATAGGTGCCGGTGTTGTCATTTCGAAATATTTTGGCGCAAAAGATTACGAGACCTTAAAAAAAGCCGTGCATACAGATGTGGCATTTGGTCTTGCGGCAGGGGTGATACTGACGGCATTGGGAATGCTTCTTGCTCCTTTGATGCTGCAGTGGATGGGGACACCCACGGAAGTATTGCCGAATTCTATCGCTTATTTTCGTACTTATTTTGCAGGCTCTGTTGCATTTGTTATGTATAATATTGTGATGGGCATTTTACAGGCTGTAGGTGATAGTAAGCATCCTCTTTATTATTTGATTTTTTCTTCTGTTGTGAATGTATTGTTGGATTTACTATTTGTGGGAGTATTTAAATGGGGGATTGCGTCTGCTGCGTTAGCAACCGTTCTTTCTCAGGCGGCAAGTGCTATTTTATGCTTCTTACGTCTGGTACGGTCAGAAGAGGTCTATCAGGTTTGCATCAGAGACATTCGATTTCACCCGCAAATGCTAAGGCAGATAATCAGTATGGGGTTACCAACGGGGTTACAAAATTCGATTATTGCAATTGCGAATGTAGTAGTACAGAGCAATATTAATGCCTTTGGTATGCTGGTAGTAGCGGGAAGCGGTGTTTATTCAAAAATAGAGGGTTTTGTATTTTTGCCAATTACCTGTTTTTCCATGTCACTTACAACATTTATTGGACAAAATCTTGGTGCGAAACAATTTGACAGGGCAAAAAAAGGTGCAAGGTTTGGAGTGGTTTGCTCCATTCTTCTGGCGGAAGCAGTTGGATTAATCGTCTATTTTGCAATGCCGGTTTTAGCATCTCTTTTTGACAGCAATCCGAATGTGATTGCAATTGCAACCTTACAGGCGAGGACAGAAAGCTTATTTTATTTCCTTTTGGCTTATTCACATTGTATTTCAGGAATTCTAAGAGGCGCAGGCAAATCTTCCGTACCGATGTATGTAATGCTGGTTTCATGGTGTGCGATTCGAATCACTTATATTACTGTTGCAGTCCGGATTGTTCCGGCTGTACAGACGATATATTGGGCATATCCAATGACCTGGAGTATTAGTTCCGCGATTTTCCTGATTTATTATTTAAAGGTCGATTGGGTACATGGGTTTGAAATGCTAAAGGAATAATTTAAAGAATTTTTCTTTGCAAAGATAGCTTGTCACATTTTCGTATTTCATTCGTATTCAAAATGAAAGGTGGTATTTGCAATGAAAGTTAAAAAGAAAATCATCAGTTGTATATTAGCAGCTGCTATGCTGATAAACGTTTATACAGGCTGTGGTGACAGCAAGGAAATTTTTATACGCTTGAATGGAAACCTGTTGGTGATACGAGAGAATTTACGTTACACAAATATGATATAAATATGCAGGAAATACTTTGTGTAAAGCCTGATACAGAACAGATAGCTGTCAATGAATTAAATGCTGTTCAAAAAATATATTTAGATCATGCTGCACATTTAGTGATGACAGATTATGAAAACCATGCGTATTTTTTTGATGAAAATCTTAATTTTGTATGGAAAGAATCGGTACCGGGTGAATTCTGGAATGTAAACTTTGTAGATGCAGGGGAACAAGGGAGTTATTTTGCTGCTTATGACTATATGACTTGTCGCGTCAGTCTTTTAAAGCCTGACTATGAAAAAAAGAGATTGGAAACTTTACCGGAGCTTAATATGTCTGATTATTTAGAGGAGTATGATAATTTAAAGATAGTTAGCGGTAAGGAACATGGTATTTTGTTATCCAGTGAAGATGCTTTATGGAAATATAATCCTAATACAGGTGAAGTAGAGCAATGGTTTGACTGGAAAGACAGCAATATGAACGTCTATGGGACGACTGTTGAAGAGATTAAGTTCCATGATGAAACGGAAGATGGACCATTTATGTCCGTTTGGTGCTATGACAATGGAAACTCTGAAATGGCAGAGATTTCTTACATTGACAGGGCTTATCTCCCGGAAAAACAAACAGTTGTACTTGGTACATTAGCAATTTCAGATGTAAGTGACTGGGTAAGTAAATTTAACCGAAATAGCAGAGCATATAAAGTAGTGATAAAAGAATATGCAGATGATGAGGAATTGGTGCAGAGTTTTCTGTTTGGACAGGATGAGATTCCGGATATTTTGGATATAAGTGTAACATCCTCTTCCATGTTGGAAAACAAAGGAATTCTGGAAGATTTGAAGCCTTATTTTAAAGCAAGTGATGTTGTGAAAAAAGAGGATATTCTAAAGTCAATCTGGGATATGTGTGAAAATGAAGGGAAAATAACCAGTATGATTACGAATTTTTATTTTCAAAGTCTGGTAACAACGGCTGATACCATTTCAGAAAACGGCTGGACAATTGATGAATTTTTTTCACTACAGGAGCAGTATCCGGAAAGCAAGCCATTGCTTTACTATAATTGCTGGACCGTTTTCCGAACACTTGGAGACGTAAGTGTGGAAGGATTTATTGATTGGGAAAAGAAAACCTGTCATTTCAATAGCGAGGAATTTGTAACTCTGATAAAACGTATTAAAAGTCTCGATTACGGTAACGATGAATCGACTTTATATCAGGAAGATGAGGCAATTGCAGTTTTGTTAGCCAAGGATTCTCTGCTGAAAAATGATTACTATATAACGCCATATCGTTATCGTCAGCTACAGAGTAAATATAAAGGCTGTATTAGAAATGTAGGCTTCCCGACAACGGATGGAAAGCCATACTACCGTGTATATCCGAATATGCAATTTTCGATTTATGCAGGTTCTAAAAACAAAGACGGTGCATGGGCATTCATTGAATTTATGCTTTCAGAGGATTCCCAGGACTGGTATGGTGCAGATGTCTGGAGTTTTCCTGTTCGTAAAGAAGCATTTGAAGAATTTATAAAAAAACCGAATAGTCCTGTGATTAACTATGTTGATGATAATATGTCAATTGATACCTATTCTGTGTTTATGAATATGATAGAACATGCTCATTTGTCGAACCGGAGTAGTCTTGGAAAAATATCTACAATTGTCTCTGAAGAACTGCAGGCATTTTTTGAAGGGGAGAAAGCAGCTGAAGAAGCAGCAAAGATTATCCAAAGCCGTGTGCAGCTATATTTGGATGAGAATTACTAAAGATAGAGGGACGCTTCTTTTGTTACAGAAAATCGTGACAAAAGAAGCGTCCCTCTGTCTTTATACATGAATAAATTTCTTATAAAAATTAATAAATTCAACAAGTGACTTGGAAGCACGGGTATTGGTATTATAGGCAAAGCCAACTTCCCTCTTGGCAATTGGATCTTTTAATGGTATCTCAACAAGCGTACCATCTTCTAAGTCCTTTTTAACAAAATTTTTAATAACACAGCCGACACCAACACCGATTCTGGCAAATTCAATTAATAAATCCATTTCAGAGATGTCAATAGAGTCTTTCACATGAATCTCATTATTGAGAAAGTAATCATCAATATACTGTCTTGTCATGTTGTTTTTGTCCAAAAGCATGAGAGTAGAATTCTGTAAAATCTGGTCAGGCGCAACTCCTCTGGCTCTTAAATTGCGAAGGTAATCCTTGGTTGCAACAAAGGAATCTTCGATTTCTGCCAAAAAATCGAAGTGAATATTTTTTAGGCTGCCAGGTTTTCCGATTAATCCGATGTCGATTTTATTATCCTCAAGAAGTTTCAGCGTTTCATTGGTTGACTGACAGGAGATGGAAATAGAGATATGCGGTTTTTCGCGTATGAATTCTTTTAAATACGGAAGCAGCAAATATTTACAAAGCGTGGTGCTGACACCTATTTTTAAATGACCTACACCGAGTTCAATCGAACGTCTTAATTTTTCTTCGCCGAGAGTTAAAGTCTCGAAGGCTTCACTAACGTGACTATATAGCAGGCGGCCTTCTTCAGTTAATACGACACCCCGCGAGCTTCTGGAAAAAAGCTTGCAGCCAACACTTTCTTCTAACTTTTGAATGGATTTACTGATAGCAGGCTGACTGATATATAATTCTTTGGCAGCTTTTGATATATTTCCGCTGTTTGCTACCGTATAAAAAATTCGATAAGAAGATAAATTTTGATTCATAGTAATTTCTCCGTTGTAAAAATTTAAACATAAACATATGTTATACCTACCATAACTAAAAGTCAAGTGACATCATAAAATATAGTTATAGTCATTATGTTTATTATGTATTTCTTTTATAATATTTCTTATGCTAAAATGACATTAGTAAAAAACATGATATGGAGGTTTTTCTGATGGGAATGACTATGACACAAAAAATACTGGCAGCTCATGCCGGACTTCCATCGGTTAGTGCAGGACAGTTAATAGAAGCGGACCTTGATTTAGTGCTAGGAAATGATATCACTTCACCGGTTGCAATTCATGAAATGGATAAGATGGCAGTAGACGGAGTATTTCATAAAGATAAAATTGCACTTGTAATGGATCATTTTGTTCCAAACAAAGACATAAAATCGGCAGAACATTGCAAATGTGTGCGTGAGTTTGCCTGTCGCCATGAAATCTCAAACTATTTTGATGTAGGAGAAATGGGAATTGAGCATGCTTTGTTACCGGAAAAAGGACTGACGGTGGCAGGTGATGTCATTATTGGCGCAGATTCGCATACTTGTACCTATGGGGCACTGGGTGCATTTTCTACAGGTGTTGGCAGTACAGATATGGCAGCGGGTATGGCAACCGGAAAGGCATGGTTTAAGGTACCGTCAGCGATTAAATTTAACCTGACAGGAGAGCCTGCAAAATGGGTTAGCGGAAAAGATATTATTTTACATATTATCGGTATGATAGGTGTGGACGGTGCTTTATATCGCTCCATGGAGTTTGTGGGTGACGGAATTCGTTATCTGACAATGGATGATCGTTTTACAATTGCAAATATGGCAATTGAAGCCGGAGGAAAGAATGGAATCTTCCCGGTAGACGATTTAGCGAAAAAGTATATGGAAGAACATTCGAACCGTTCATATGTAGTATATGAAGCAGACGAGGATGCGGAATATGATGAGGAGTACACAATTGATTTAAGTAACTTAAAACCTACAGTAGCATTTCCACATCTTCCGGAAAATACAAGAACGATAGATGAAGTAGGAGATATAAAGATAGATCAGGTTGTGATAGGTTCCTGTACAAATGGACGTATGGAAGACCTTCGAATTGCAGCTTCTATTTTAAAAGGGAAAAAGGTGAAAAAAGGTGTTCGAGTTATCATTATTCCGGCAACACAGAAGATTTATCTTGATGCGATGGAAGAGGGATTGCTAAAAACCTTTATTGAGGCAGGAGCAATTGTCAGCACACCTACCTGTGGACCATGCTTAGGTGGATATATGGGTGTTCTGGCAGAAGGAGAAAGATGTGTTTCTACAACAAACCGTAATTTTGTCGGACGTATGGGACATGTAAAATCAGAAATATATCTCGCGAGTCCTGCAGTGGCAGCAGCAAGTGCTTTAACAGGTAAGATTTCTAATCCTAATGAGGTGTAAAGGAGAGGCATAAAATGAAAGCAGCATGTGGACATGTATTTAAATATGGGGATAACGTTGATACTGATGTTATCATTCCTGCAAGATATCTGAATTCCTCTGATCCAAAGGAACTCGCAACACATTGTATGGAGGATATTGACAAGGATTTTATAAAGAATGTCAAGACGGGAGATATTATCGTTGCAAACAAGAATTTTGGCTGTGGCTCATCGAGAGAGCATGCGCCAATTGCAATCAAAGCAGCCGGTGTCAGCTGCGTAATTGCAGAGACTTTTGCGAGAATTTTTTACCGTAATTCCATTAATATCGGACTACCAATCGTTGAATGTCCGGAAGCAGCAAAAGAAATATCCGCAGGAGACGAAGTAGAAGTAGATTTTGATACCGGTATCATTACAGATAAAACAAAAGGAAAAAGCTTTAAGGGTCAGGCTTTTCCACCGTTTATGCAAAAAATTATCGATTGCGAAGGTCTTGTAAACTATATAAATCAAAAATAAATCGTTTATTCATTTGTAACCGTCTGTAAATAATTGATGTATTTTTTAGAAATGGAAAGTTTATTATAGATATCAGCATACTCTTTGGGAGAAACTGTTTCTACATAATTTTCAGGAAAAGCTTTCCTTATGCCGTGGGCTTTTGCAAGGTCTGCGGCTTTATTATAGGCAATGGCAGCTTTATCTTCGGAAGAATATGTCCCGATTTTATAGTTCCCATTGATATGAATGCTGACACGATAACGTTTTATTCCATTTTTTGTGTATTCACAGACACCATGATAGCGATTTATAACAATGATGTTGGAATAGCGGTAGTCTGTTTCATCACCGTTAGCAAAGGTGTAATCTCTACCTGCAACTGCATATGGCTTAATGCCGTATCGGGCAAGAATGGAGTACTGCATGCCATAATCATTTACATAAAGATGCCCCTGTCGCTTTAAAATACGATGCTCTGAATAGTAAAACAAATCATCGTTATCAAATTTTAACTCAATATTTGAAGAAAGAAAGTAACTGAAATATCCTTTCCTAAGATAGATTGGATTATTAAAATATAGACCATTATCACGAAAATTCAATAGAACTACCATTTTGTCACTGCTTAAAATGGCAGGATTCTCATGAAAATTATGAATGGTTATCTCAGATTCGCATAGAATTTTACAAGCCATAAGGTATGCATTTGAAGCATCTTTTTCGGAAGAAAAACTGCCGAGGCTGATATGCTTGTTGTGATAAGTTAGGCTGGCACGATAATAGTAGGTTCCATCTTTTTTTTGTGCTTGAAATACACCTTGCAACATAAAATGCTCCTTTTGATTACTTTGCACGCATGCGCTAAGTACAGAATAGCATTTTCATAGGATGGCGGCAAGTGATATTTATCATAATTGTATATGCGGGTTTGCGTTGACAGAGGTATGAAATATCTTATATAATGTACGAAAATAACTGATAAAGAAAACGAGGATGAACATATGGAATTGATGTATGCGAGTACAAGGGATGCAAGTGAGAGAGTTACTGCATCACAAGCGATTTTAAGAGGTTTGGCGAATGACAGCGGTCTTTATGTGCCGACACAGATTCCGGCTTTGGACATTTCTATGGATAAGCTGGCAAAAATGTCTTATCAGGAGACTGCATTTGAAGTAATGAAACGCTTCTTTACGGATTTTACAGAAGAAGAACTGAAAAATTGTATCAATGCAGCTTATGACAGTAAGTTTGATACGGAAGAAATTGCACCGCTTGTAAATGCAGACGGAGCATACTATTTAGAGCTGTTCCATGGTTCTACTATTGCATTTAAAGATATGGCATTGTCTATTTTACCGCATCTGTTAATTACTTCTGCAAGAAAAAATGAAGTAAAAAATGATATTGTTATTTTGACAGCTACATCCGGTGATACGGGAAAGGCAGCATTAGCCGGTTTTGCAGATGTAAAGGGTACAAAGATAATTGTTTTTTATCCAAAGAATGGTGTCAGCCCGATTCAGGAAAAACAAATGGTAACCCAGAAAGGTAATAATACTTTTGTAGTGGGTATCCATGGAAACTTTGATCAGGCACAGACGGGTGTAAAGCAGATGTTTGCTGACAAAGCACTTGCCGCTGAAATGGAGCAGGCAAGTTATCAGTTTTCTTCTGCAAATTCGATTAATATTGGACGCCTGGTTCCTCAGATTGTTTATTATGTATATGCATATGCAAAGTTATACGCTAATGGGGAAATAAAGGAAGGAGAAGCAATCAATGTAGTTGTACCGACAGGTAATTTTGGAAATATTTTAGCGGCATTTTACGCAAAAAATATGGGGTTACCGATTGCAAAATTAATTTGTGCATCGAATGAAAACAAGGTACTTTTCGATTTCTTCAAAACCGGTACCTATGATAAAAACCGTGAGTTTATGCTCACCTCATCTCCATCCATGGATATTTTGATTTCCAGCAACTTAGAACGTCTTATATACCGCATTGCAGGAGATGATGCAAATAAGAATGCAGAGTTGATGAAGAAGTTAAGCGTTGACGGAATATATGAAATTACACCTGAAATGAAAACAAAGCTAAATGACTTTTATGGGAATTATGCAAGCGAAGCAGAAACAGCTGAGACTATAAAAGAATTATATGAAAAAACAGGTTATGTAATAGATACACATACAGCAGTAGCAGCAAGTGTTTACCATAAGTACCAAAAGGAAACTGCTGATAAGACAAAAACGGTCATTGCTTCCACTGCAAGCCCATTTAAGTTTACAAGAAGCGTGATGAATGCAATTGATGCAAAATATGATACCATGGATGATTTTGCTTTAGTAGATGAACTGAGCAGAATCGGAAATATAAAAGTTCCGCAGGCAATTGACGAAATCAGAAATGCTAAGGTTCTTCATGATACTGTTTGTGAAGTAGAAGAAATGCAAAAGGTTGTAAAGCAGTTTTTAGGAATGGAATAAATAAGGCTGATAAGAATAAAAGAAGACCACATTGTTCGACGATGTGGTCTTTTGCATGTTTATTCTTCATTACAATCTAATTCAAAAATGAAATTAATGGTGCCAAACGGATAAATAACCGGCATTAAAAAGGCTTCATTTTTAAATTCAAAGAGAGGACTTGTTTCAATCATAGGCGGCAAAAGTTCCAATTCAATGTTATAATCGTTAGATACATTCACACAGAACAGACCATTATGCAGGTTTACAAAGTCTTCCAATGATGCTGCAACATATTCATCAAATTCTTCAAAATCATCGCCTGTATATCGGGAAGCAAATGCTATACAGGTGGTTTCCGGCATATCAATATATAATTTGATATGGAATTTTCCTCTGATTTCCTGTGATACACAAAAGCTCTTTGGGTATTCCAAACATTTAGAACCAAGAATCGGTGTAAAGTCATCACCTATGAATCGTACAAGATTATTAAATAAAAGTGTGTTATATAATAATTCGAATTCATTAACAGATTCTTTTTCACTTGTGTGCAAATAGTGTTTGAATAATTGTTCTACTTTTTCACGGGAATCTTCTGAAGAATCCAAGTCATAAATTTCATTTTCTGAAGCATATTCTACAATGAGACGTTCTAACTCATAATTATCAATGATTCCGGAGGACACCAAAGCTTCACCTAAAGCAAGATAATCAGGAGCCTGCATTGATAATAACTCATTCACCTGAGCTTCTGTAAGTATTCCGGTCTGGACTGCTAATTCACCAAATTTGAGGTCTTGGTGTGTTTGCAGAATATGAATGTGTTCTACCTCACCGGCGCTCATATAGCCTGCGTGAATAGCAAGGGTACCTAAATTTGGTCGATGTGCAGCTTTTTGCTCCATAGCTGTAAGCAATTGTTCTTTTGTAATTACCTCGTGAGAAAGTAAAAAGTTTCCGAAAAATTGAGCGTACATGGATTATCTCCCTTCAAATCTTGAAGATATAATGGATGCAATTTGATTTGTGTTCATCGGCTTTTGGATAAAATCTTTTGCACCAGCCTCAATGGCAGCCTTTAACTGTGCCTGAGTACCGACAGAAGAAACGATGATAATTTCAGCTTTTGGATCAAATTCGCGAATTTCACGAATTGCAGCATTTCCATCCTTTACCGGCATAACAATATCAAGGAATACAAGGTCTGGCTTTTCACGCTTATAACTGTCAATGGCATCCTGACCATTTGACGTTTCGATAAATGTAGGAGTTCCAAGGTGCAGAATGGCATCCTTTAACTGTTTCCTTGATAGGATAGAATCATCACTAATCAAAATTTTGGCTTCTTCAAGTTTCATATGATACGCCCCCTTAAAGCTTTGTATATAGTACTATTGTACAATACTTTTATTAGCAATGCAATTATTAATTACATTCAGTTGCTGTAGGTTTGTTTTCGTTAGCTTGCATTCAGAATACGAAAGGGTTATACTGTATTGCACAAAGGATAAAGGCGGTTTTATAGATATGAAAGTGCTGGCAATTTTTGGTGCAGCAATGCTACTGGTTGGAGTTTATATGATTTTTGCAGGTCTTTCCATGAAACGAAAAAATGAAATTGGAACTATGATTCTTGCAGAGGAAGAAGTAAAAAAATGCAGGGATAAGAAAGGCTTTATTGCTTTCATGTATTGGAGAGAAATGATTGTTGGCGGGGCTATTATATTATTAGGTGTAGCGGAAATTGCAAATGATTTGTTAGAAAATGCAGGTATTGTTCCATACATTGGTGTGATAGTTGGAATTACAGCATTACTTTGGTTCTTTTATTCATTAAAAAAAGCGAGAGAATTATTTTTACAGTAAAAAAGTGCCGGATTCCGGCACTTTTTTATCGTTTATCAATGGGAACGTATTCTTTATGTTCGCAAACGCATTTATAAGAAGGACGCATAATTTTTCCGTCAATGGCTAATTCTTCCAAACGATGAGCACTCCAGCCTGCGATTCTTGCAATTGCAAAAATAGGTGTATAAAGTTCCATTGGAAGGTCAAGCATGCTATAAGCAAAACCACTATAGAAGTCGACGTTTGGACTGACGCCTTTATAAATTTTGCGTTCTCTTGCAATGACTTGTGGAGCAAGACGTTCAACGGCAGAATAAAGCTTGAACTCTTTTTCCATGCCTTTCTCGGTGGATAATTGTTCGACGAAGCTACGGAAAATCTCAGCTCTTGGGTCGGAAAGTGAATAAACTGCATGCCCCATACCATAGATTAAACCGGCTTTGTCGAAAGCTTCTTTATGGAGAAGAGCAGTTAAATACCGTTCAATTTCTTCTTCATCGTTCCAGTCTTTTACAACCTGTTTCATATCTTCAAACATTTTAACAACTTTCAGGTTCGCACCGCCGTGCTTTGGCCCCTTTAAAGAACCAATGGCTGCGGCAATGGCAGAATAAGTATCAGTTCCTGAGGATGAAACTAAGTGTGTCGTAAAGGTAGAGTTATTACCACCACCGTGCTCCATATGAAGAATGAGTGCTGTATCTAATATTTTTGCTTCTAATGGTGTAAACTTACTATCAGGGCGAAGTATGTGCAAAATATTTTCTGCTGTCGAGTATTTTGCAACCGGAGGATGAATATATAAACTTGCGCCATCGTGGTAATGCTTATATGCCTGATAACCATAAACTGAAAACATAGGGAATAAGCTGATTAGCTGTAAGCACTGGCGCAAAACATTTGGCAGTGAAGTATCATCTGCTTTATCGTCATAGGCATATAGGGTAAGTACACTACGGGCCAGCGTATTCATCATATCTTTGCTGGGAGCTTTCATAATAATATCCCGAACGAAATTTGTGGGAAGGCTGCGATATTCGCTGAGCATCAAGGCAAAATTCATGAGTTCTTCCCTTGTAGGAAGTTTCCCAAATAAAAGAAGATATGTGCATTCTTCGAAGCCAAAATGACTCTTTGAATCGATTCCGGCAACAATATCTTTAATATTGTAGCCACGATAGTAAAGTGCACCCGGAGCAGGAACGGAGACACCATTTTCAATTTTAGTAGAGCATACATCGGAAATCTGTGTTAAGCCTACAAGTACACCTTTACCGTTTATATCACGCAGACCACGCTTTACGTCGTAGACTGCATATAATTCTGGGTCAAATGAAGCACTTTTTTTACCTAATTCAGATAACTCAAGCAATGCAGGGGTGATTTGCGAATAAGGATTTGTTGCATTTTTGTTCATAGTTTTATCCCTCCTGTTGTTTGTTTTACTGATATTCTTTAACGCGTTAGTTTATGATAGCATAAATCAGTTGACGTAAACAAGAATAATGTGTCGAATTTAAAGAAATTTAAAATTCGGTTTAGAAAAAATTCACAACTAGGGAACGGAGTACTACTTTTTTGACTTTTTTTGTGATAAAATAGATGTATAGAGTTTTGGGAGGTTTACGCAATGGACTATAAAGCATTGATTGAAGAAGCAATTGCAGCAAAGGAAATGGCTTATGTACCATATTCGCATTTCCGGGTGGGCGCTGCACTGCTGACAAAAAGTGGTAAGATATATCGTGGATGCAATATTGAGAATGCTGCATTTACACCAACCAACTGTGCAGAACGGACTGCATTTTTTAAAGCAATATCAGAAGGAGAGAAGGAATTTAAGGCAATTGTTGTAAATGGTGATGCAGATGATTATTTATTCCCTTGCGGCGTATGCAGGCAGGTGATGGTTGAGTTCTGTGATTTAAAAACTTTTGAAGTAATTGTGGCAAATAATACAGAAGATTACAAAGTGTTTACATTAGAACAACTGATGCCAGGAGTATTCAATGCAGAGGAGATGGCAAAAGGACAGCGTTTATAGAATGTTTAGAATTTTTTGTCAGAAATGGATTGACAAAAAAATAACATTATGTAAAATTTAAAGTAGCAAAATTTGTTTTAGCTACTTAGTTATTTCAATAAAGGAGGACATAATATGTCAACAAAAGCTTATTATCCAATTAACGAGATTGGTGCCGGAAAAGTTGGCTTTTCCAAGACACGTTCAATCATCGAAGCTGCTTTTTATGGCAACAATGTTGTGAAGGTTAATACCTTAAAAGAAGCTTATGAGTTAGCAAAAAATTCACCGGGAACTATCGTAACAGATATGAAAATCAAAGATGGTGAAACTTTTGGACTTGAAAAGGATTCAAGAGTTTTATTATTCAATGATGGCGCTGTAACAGGCCGTTATGCCGCAGCTCGTCGTATCAAAGGCGAACCGGGTGTAGATGATACAAAACTTGATAAAGTAGTTATGGATGCTGTATACGAAGCAAGATGGAAGACATTATATCATGCGGAGTGTTTCATTGGTCTTGATCCGGAATTCATGGTAAAGGCTCACCTTCTTATTCCGGAAGGCGAAGAAAATATTCTTTACAACTGGATGTTAAACTTCCAGTATATGTCTGATGAATATGTAAAGATGTACAAGAATTCTAAACCGATTGCTGATGGAAATGAACCGGATATTTACATCTTCTCTGATCCACAGTGGGCACCACACGATGCACCGGACGTTGATTACAGCTGCTTAAGCGATCCATTAACACTTTGCTATTTTGATACAAACCAGAACTGTGCAGCAATTCTTGGTATGAGATATTTTGGAGAACATAAAAAAGGAACCTTAACAATGGCTTGGGCCCTTGCTAACAGAAACGGTTATGCGTCCTGCCATGGTGGACAGAAGGAATACTCTTTAGAGGGCGGAAAGAAATTCGTAGCATCTGTTTACGGATTATCCGGTTCCGGAAAGTCTACTTTAACACATGCAAAACATGGTGGAAAATATGATGCATTTGGCGGTATTAAAGTACTTCATGATGATGCTTTCATTATCAATACTGATACCTGTGCATCCATTGCATTGGAGCCAACCTATTTCGATAAGACAGCAGATTACCCAACAGGCTGTCCGGATAACGAATACTTATTATCAGCTCAGAACTGTTCTGCTACCATGGATAGTGAAGGCAAGATTCAGTTAGTAACAGAAGATATCCGTAATGGTAACGGACGTGCAATCAAATCTAAATTATGGTCTCCAAACCGTGTAGATAAGATTGAGGCTCCGGTTAATGCAATCTTCTGGATTATGAAAGACCCGACCATTCCACCGGTAGTGAAATTAAAAGGTGCAGCTTTAGCATCTGTTATGGGCGCTACCCTTGCTACAAAGACTTCTACTGCTGAACGTGTTGCAGCCGGTACAGACTTAAATGCAATCCGTATCGTACCATATGCTAATCCATTCAGAACCTATCCATTAGTAAACGACTATGAGAAGTTTAAGAAGCTAGTAGAAGAGAAGAATGTAGATTGCTACATTGTTAATACAGGAGATTTCATGGGTACAAAATGTAAACCTGCTGATACATTAGGCATTCTCGAAACAATCGTTGAAGGAAAAGCTAAATTCGAACAGTGGGGACCGTTTGAAGATATTGAAATCATGTATGACTGGTCAGGAAAGACAGCTGATTTCACACCTGACTTAAAGGATGCAGACTATGTTTCACAGTTAAAAGCAGCAATGCAGACTCGTGTAAATGCAGTTGCAGATTTCGCTGTTAAGAAGGAAGGCTATGACAAGTTACCGGATGAAGCTTTAGCAGCATTACAGAAGCTTGTTGATGAATTAGCAGCTTTATAAGAAATAACTTAACAATATAGGGTTATGGAAGCGGGCAGCTTAGGCTGCCTGCTTTTTTTGGCTGTAAGAAAATTGTACAAAATTAACCAAGATTTTTCATAAAGAAAACTATAATTTTTACTTGTAGAAACGGGCATATTAAAGTATAATAAAAACAAGAAAAGGCCTGGGATGTACGACAACCCTACTATTTTGAACCTACATTTACGTTTATGGGATTCCTATATGAACAAGCTGGAAGTCAGGCCAAAGTAATTTCGCTTCGGCGAGCGTTGGAAGGCAGAAGGTTGGCTGCGGTTACCCACCTAGCTTTGGCTAGGCGTCAAAATTGTAGGAAACGGCATTTTGGGTATTTTACAAAAGAAAAATCTTAAAAGTCCAAAAGAATCTTACAAAAGATAATTCCTATCATACGAAAGAGACTGTTAGATACAAAAGAGTACGAAGACACAAAAGAGAATGCTAATAGATACAAAAGAAAAGGGAGGCTGCTTTTAGGCAGCCTCTTTTGTATTCAGGGTAATAGAAAGTTCGCCATGCGTCCAATCTGTTATCATAGAAAGGAAAGAGAGTGTCATGAAAAAAGATAATCGGGAACGCAGAAAATTTTATCTAATAGAAATCATATTGGTTTTAACGGCTGCTGTTCTCTTTGTATTATTTGGAAAATGGACTGCACGTTTTGAGGAAGAAACGATGACGGAATCCTATGTATCTGTAAAAGAAGTATCTGTAGCTTTAGAGTTTTCTGTATATACAAATGAGGAATGGAAATCGTTTTTTAATACATATAAAGAAGAATATTTGACAAATGAAATGGTGACTGCTGTTTTAAAAAAGCTTGGTGTTTCAGAACTAATTCCTTTTACAGAAAGAGGAACGCAGCGTGCTGTCACTCGAACGGAATGGTATGAGATTTATAGGCAATTGATTGATTATTTGGATATGACTGATCGAGTGGTATCAAAGGAAATCTTGATTTTAAATACAGAAATAACTGAAAATGGAAGTAATATTTACACAAATGAAGGAACATTTTCCACAGTACTTCCAACATCCTATTTTTCAGAGTGGGAAACTTATTTGGTTTATATCATTGGAGAAGCATGTGTAGGTGTGGAAACAGAACTTAATAAAGAGACGGTCATACCGAATGTATACATTATTTCTGCTGAAAATGAAAAATTGTCTTTCCTTTTTCAGGGCAATGTCTATGAAAAGGAAGCTAATTATGGGGAATATAAAATTGATGAAGGGGTTGCAGACATAACTGTAAAAGAAAAGAAAATAAGTGCAATTGGACAGAAACAGGATTATATTGTCGGTAATCTATTGTCTTATGATGATACAACAATCGAAATAGAAGGCTATGGAAGACTGGCACATCGCGGGATAATTCCTGTGTATCAGACATATACGGGAGTTGAAGAAAAATCAATTTCTGATATAGTATTAGGAAATATGGAAGTGAAATACATAATTGGTGAAAATGAAGTTTGTGCCATTTTGCTTCTGACACCGGCAAAGGTACAGAATGTGCGAGTACTTTTGCTCTCAAAAGACGGAGGAAAGTTTCGAGAATCCGTTTATATGACCTCAGATGATGATATTTTGTTATCATGTAATAATAAAGAGACGATACATTTGGAACCGGGAACCGTCATCAATGCAGATGATTATTTGAAGGATGAAGAAGATACCCTCAGTGTAACAACGGAGCTTGCCAGTCAATATTTATTTTTTTGTAATTCAAACGGAGAAAAGATATCAAATCCATATTCCGGTCAAATGGAAATCCGTAAGTATCATCAAGGATATTGTGTGGTAAATGAGGTGGCGTTTGAAACATATTTATACTCGGTTGTTCCAAGTGAAATGCCATCGAACTATGAACCTGAGGCTTTGAAAGCGCAGGCTGTATGTGCAAGAAGTTATGCATACATTCAAGTGATGCGGGCTGATCTGGCGGCATATGGAGCACATATTAATGACAGTACTTCTTATCAGGTATATAATAATGTTGCAAAAACAGAAGCATCCGTTCGTGCAGTGGATGAAACAGCAGGAAAAATTATGATGTATCAGGGTGATGTGATAGAAGCCTTTTATTTTTCCACTTCTATGGGTTATACTGATACGGCACAGGTTTGGAATGTACAGGAAAAAGATAATTACGGTTATTTAAAACAGGTTTGCTTAAATCAGCAGGAGTTTACGGGCGATTTATCCAGGGAAGCGGATTTTAAATTATATCTGACGCAGGAGGTAACCGGTTGCGATAGTAATATTAAATATTTTCGTTGGCAAATCAAGGCAGATTATAGGGATTTGACGGAGGAAATAAAGGAAGTATTAACGAATCGAAAGGCGGCAGTAGGACGTCATATTACATATTATAAAGAAGATGGTAAGACGGAAACTGAGAACATGAAAGGGTTTGGTGGAATAAAAAGCCTTAGTGTGGTAAATCGAAGTGAGGCGGGCTCTATTCTCACTTTAAAAGTAGAATTTGAACACGGCAGCGCTATTGTGAAAAATGAGTATAATATTCGTAAGATTTTAGCTGTCGGAGCAAAAAAAATAACGTATCAGGACGGAAGCGAAAATAATAATATTTCGCTTTTACCAAGCGCATTTTGTACTGTGGAAAAGCAGACAGACGGAACCTATCTGCTGTGTGGAGGGGGATATGGACATGGGCTTGGTATGAGCCAGAATGGTGCAAATGGTCTGGCCCATAATGGATATACTTATGAGGAAATTTTGCATTATTTCTATCAGAATATTGAATTGGCAAATATTGGAGAATGACAGGTATGATTTGGAAAATGATTTTTAGCGTTGCAAAATATTTAAAAGAATGCAGAGAGGATAAATTGAATGCTTATGCAGCGCAAACTGCTTTTTTTATTCTTTTGGCAATCATCCCCTTTTTAATGGTATTTTTAGCTTTTTTACAGTTTACACCAATTACGGAAAGTATGTTGCTGGCTATTTTTAAAAAAGGACTTCCAGAGTATATTTCTCCCTTTTTTATCTCGATTACGGATGAAATCTATAATCGCTCTATGGGTATTACAGCTGTAACGGCTGTGGTGGCAATATGGTCGGCTGCTAAGGGAATGCAATATCTTACAGCAGGGCTTAATGCAGTACATGATTTGGAAGAGAAAAGAAATTGGGTTGTTCTGCGTTTTTGGGCGGTAGTGGATACGGTTATTTTTATGATTGCAATTATTTTTACATTACTAGTTATGGTTTTTGGAAATGGAATTAGAAGTTTAGCGTTACAGTATCTTCCGATTTTACAAGATTTATCCGTGATCTTGTCCAGTTTTCGCGGGTTGTTGTTATTTTCAGTACTTGCTGTTTTCTTTGATGTAGTGTTTGCATTGCTTCCGAGTAAAAGAGTGTCGTTAAAGAGTCAGATTCCGGGTGCAGTACTTTGTTCCTTGGCATGGTATGCTATTTCATTTTTACTGTCGGTTTATATCGATTATTTTAATGGATTTTCTATGTATGGGAGTCTTACAACAATTGCTTTATTGATGCTCTGGTTATACTTTTGTATTTACAGCATGCTTTTATGCGCGGAATTGAATGCAATATTTAGTGAGAATTTCCGTAAATGGGGATTGAAAAGAGCTAATAAATAATATAAAATTCAATTGTTTCATTTATATTACTACTTAAGGAGAATGGGAATGGGAAATGATATTCTGATTGAACTAAAGAACATAAAAAAAGTTTACGACCAGGATACACTCGTGGTAGAAGATTTTAATTTGGAGATAAAAAAAGGGGAGTTTGTAACTTTATTAGGTCCTTCCGGATGTGGTAAGACAACCATTTTACGTATGCTGGGTGGCTTTGATAAGCCAACAGAGGGTACGATTTTGCTGGATGGAGTGGATATTACAGATTTGGCACCAAATCAACGTCCGATTAATACCGTATTTCAGAAGTATGCGCTATTCCCACACTTAAATGTATATGATAATGTTGCGTTTGGATTAAAGCTTAAAAATATGACGAAGTTTGAACGGGATAAAAAAGTAAGAAAGGTATTAGAACTCGTAGACTTGGAAGGATTTGAAAAGAGAAGTATCCATACGCTTTCCGGTGGTCAGCAGCAGAGAATTGCCATTGCCAGGGCAATTGTAAATGAACCTGAAGTATTGCTTTTGGACGAATGCTTAAGCGCTCTCGACTATAAAATGCGTAAGGAAATGCAGTTGGAATTAAAGAGTATGCATAAACAGCTAGGTATTACGTTTATTTTTGTTACGCATGATCAGGAAGAAGCTCTGACGATGTCAGATAAAATCGTTGTTATGGCAGATGGAGAAATTCAACAGATTGGTACACCGGAAGAAATTTATAATGAACCGGCGAATCTTTTTGTGGCGGACTTCATCGGCGAAAGTAATATTTTCCATGGCCGTATGACAGGTCCTAAGAAGGCATTTTTCTGCGGAGCAGAGTTTAACTGTGTGGATCCATATCAGAAAGGTACTGTAATTGATGCTGTAATTCGTCCGGAAGATATTAAGATTACAGAGGTTGAAAAAGGCCAGATTACCGGCGAAGTATTATCTGCAGACTTTAAGGGGACATTCTACAATGTTGTGGTTCGCTCAGGTAAGACAGAAATCGAAGCCAACAGTTTAAAATATTATGAACCGGGTACAGAAGTGGGAATGAAGATTGCTGCTGATAATATTCATATTATTCCATATGACAATAGTATTAACCATTATGATGGTATGGTATACGGATATCATGAAGGAAAAGGTTTACAGGTTGCATTTGCGGATTTTACATGGTATGTGGAACCGGAACGGGTATTCCCGGGCGCATCTGTGAAAGATGGTGTCGTAGTGGATGCTTCCGGCAATGCGATCCGTGTAGATGATGTACGTGTGGAAGCATATATTGCACCAACAGATATGAAGTTAAGCGATGATGCAGAGGAAGGTGTGATTACCGGTAATATTGTATCCTTCCTTTATGTAGATGATCATTATACTTATACAGTGCGTACGAAGTCAGAAGAGGATTATGTGGTAGATGATGTAGACCTTTGGAATCAGGAAGACTTTGTCAGCTTAGTGATTCCGGAAGATAAAGTTACCTTCCGTGTGGTACGCTCATAGGCATGTAATAGACATTTGGAGGAAAAACAGTGAGAAGATATAAATTTACAAGGGAGCAGTTGATGATTCCTTATGCAGTATTTCTGGTATTGTTTGTTGTATTACCATTATTTGTAATCATCTCATATGCATTTACAAATGGAAACGGTGAGGTATCCTTTGAGAATTTTATTCATTTTTTTCAGAATAGAAAAACAATTGGTACGCTTTTATACAGTACGGCAATTGCAGTATTGACAACAGTTTTCTGCCTGTTATTAGGTTATCCGGTGGCTTATATTCTTGCAAAGGGTGAAATATTTCGTGAGCATTCTCTTTTGTTTTTATTCGTGCTTCCGATGTGGATTAACTTTACTTTACGTATTACGGCAATGAAAGAGATTTTGACTTTTTTTGAAGGAAATCTTGCTTATCATCCGTTTTTTAATACTGTTTTCTGCATGGTATATGACTTTCTTCCATTTATGATTCAACCATTATATAATGCACTTACAAAGCTTGATGACAGTATGATGGAAGCAGCGCAAGACCTTGGTGCAAATAGATTACAGGTCATTTTAAAAGTAGTTCTCCCATTGTCCATCCCTGGTATTGTGAGTGGTATTACAATGGTATTTTTGCCATCCATGACGAACTATGTCGTATTAGACCTAGTATATAACAGTACCTATATTATGGGCAGTCTGATTGGTAGTTATTTTAGCGCGTACGATTGGCATAATGGCTCGGTCATTTCTCTGGTATTGTTGTTGATTATATGTATGATTACATTTATTTCAAATCGCTTGACAAGGTTTGAACCGGAACCGGAAACAAAGAAAAGACGTACTGCGTAGAGGGGACAATACATGATGAAAAAGTTTTTACAATACGCATGGATTGGGATGGTGCTCTTATTTTTATATGCACCGATTCTGATTTTAGGAATATACAGTTTCACCGAATCAACAATGATTGGCTCAATTCGGGGCTTTTCATTAAAAAATTATATCACTTTATTTACAACGCCGGAACTGTTACAGATGATTTTTGGAACAGTCGCTTTGGCTTTTGTGGTTGCAATTTTGTCCACAATTCTTGGTACAGCAGGTGCAATCGGAACTTTTTATTCGAAAAAGAATACGGAACATGCGGTTGAACTGGCAAATCAGATACCGGTTGTAAATGCTGATGTTGTTACCGGTTTTTCTATCTGTATATTATTGATTGCATTTTTTAATATAGAAAAGGATTCCTTTTTTCCATTAGTCATTGGCCAAATGACTTTGTGCACACCTTTTGTATATTTACAGGTAATGCCAAGATTACAGCAGATGGACCAGCATCTTTATGAGGCAGCTTTGGATTTGGGATGCAATACAAGTCAGGCACTTATGAAGGTTACTCTGCCTCAGATTTGGCCGGCTGTTTTATCAGGTTTCATGACAGCGATTACCTTATCTCTGGATGATTATTTTATTGCAACTTATACAAAACCGGCCACCTTTGACACTATTAGTACTTATGTGGTAAATGCAACAAAGGGATCGCAAACGGAAATAAAGACGGCATTATGGGCATTGTCAACCATCATCTTTGTATTGGTTGTCGTTATGACGATCGCTGCAAATCGTTTACCAAAAGAGGAGGAAGAATTATGAAAAAGATAACAGGAGTCTTTCTCTTAGGTCTTATGGCAACTTTACTGTTTAGCGGGTGTGGGAAAAAAGAAGATAATACCATTGTTCTGCGTGTAAACAGTTGGGAAGAATATATCGATGAAGGTGACTGGGAAGAAGGCGATGAAATCGAACTTGCGGATGGCAGAGTCATCTTTTCGGAAAGCGGTTTGGTGGAAAATTTTGAGGAATGGTTCTATGAGACCTATGGAATGAAGGTACGAGTGGAATATTCAACGTTTGGTACCAATGAAGAATTATATAATCAGATGACCATGGGAGACACCTACGATTTGGTTTGCCCTTCGGAATATATGATTATGAAATTGATGGCGGAAGGCATGTTAGAACCCTTTTCTTCTGATTTTTATGATGTGACAGTGGAAGAAAATTATTATATAAAAGGTGTATCACCATATATTAAGAGTGTTTTCGATGATTTATCCATCAATGACCAACCATTAAGTAAGTATGCAGCCGGATATATGTGGGGAACCTTGGGGATTGTATATAATCCGGAGGTAGTATCAGCGGAAGATGCTTCTCACTGGAATCTGTTGCTTTCTGACCAATATAGCAAACGGATAACAATTAAAGATAGTGTACGAGATGCTTTTTTCGCAGGAAGCTGTATCCTAAATGAAGAAATTATAAACTCAAAAAGCTTTCTGGAGGATGAAAATTATCTGAATAACTTATCTGAGTTGTTGAACGCTACAGATGAAAAAACAGTGAATGCGGTAGAAGGTATCTTAAGTGAAATTAAAGATAACGTTTATTCGTTTGAAACAGACAGTGGTAAAGCAGATATGGTAACCGGAAAAGTAGTTGCAAATCAGCAATGGTCCGGTGATGCCGTTTACACTTTAGATCAGGCTGAAGAAGATGGAGTGGAATTATGTTATTCTGCACCGGAAGAGGGAACAAATCTATGGTTCGACGGATGGTGTATGATTCGGGCAGGAATTGCAGAAAACCGTGATAAGAAAATTGCGGCAGAAGCCTTTATTAACTTTATCTCAAAGCCAGAAAATGTTGTGCGTAATATGTATTATATCGGATATACCTCTGTCATTGCAGGCGGAGAAGATGATACCATATTACAGTATATTGACTGGTGCTACGGAGCAGAAGATGAGGAAGAGGAGCCATTAGTCGAGTATCCGATTGGATTTTTCTTTGGTGATGAAGAGAGTGATGATTATACCATCACTACAGTAGAGAGCCAGACCAGACGGCAGCTTTTTGCACAGTATCCGACAAAGGATGTAATGGAGCACTGTGTGGTTATGGATTATTTTGATCCTGAGGAAAACACCAGAATCAATCGTATGTGGACAAATGCGAGATGTTTCGATTTTGGGTGGTAAATAGAAAATGCTTGAAGTTTCAAACTAAGTATGCTAAAATAGCAAAAGATTTTAAAGATAAAAGCGAAGATTGTGCAGGCATTTATGCCATAGATGACTACACTTTTTTCAGAGAGAGGGAATCATCGGCTGAAAGTTCCCTTAAGGTAAGGTAGGAATCGAATTTCACACAGGAGCTGCATTTGTGAATTTCAGTAGCAAATGACGTTAATGCACGTTACGCATTTTGAGTGTTTTTCTAATAACTTGATTTATAAGGTTTTAGAAAAGAATTAGGGTGGTACCGCGGATTATTTCGTCCCTTGCATAGAAATATGCAAGGGATTTTTTATGCGAGTTTCTACCAAAGATGACAAAAAATAAAGAAGAAGGAGAATGAGATGAACGCAAATTTAGAACAAATTAAGCAGGAAATCATTGCGGGAGCAGAAAACTTAACTTCATCAAAAGAGGTATATGAATTCAAAAAGAAATTCTTAGACGGAAAGACCGGTAAAATTGGTCTTTTAATGAAGGAAATGAAGAACATTCCAAACGACCAGAAGGCAGAGTATGGTAAGGGTGTGAATGAATTAAAAGTATGGGCTTTAGAATTCTTAAGTGGACTTGATGAGAAAATGAAAGCGAAAGAATTACAGGCTCGTTATGAGTCAGAGAAAATTGACATTTCTTTGCCGGCTACAAAAATTGCAGAAGGTAACTTACATCCAATTACATTGGTACGTAACGAAATCATTGATATTTTCTCAGGCATGGGCTTTGAAATTTTCGAAGGTCCGGAAATTGAGACAGATTACTATAACTTTACTGCATTAAATACTCCGCAGGATCATCCGGCGAGAGATATGCAGGATACTTTCTACTTATCACCGGAATTCTTGCTTAGAACACAGACCTCTGCAGGTCAGGTTCATGTAATGGAGAAAAAACAGCCACCTATCAAGATTTTATCACCTGGTAAAGTGTTCCGTTCAGATGATGATGCGACACATTCACCAATGTTTACACAGATGGAAGGTCTTGTTGTTGACAAAGGCATTACATTATGTGATTTGCAGGGTATGTTAGACGAGTTCGTAAAACAGATTTACGGTGAAGGCACTAAGACACGTCTTCGTCCTTCTTATTTCCCATTCACAGAACCGTCTGTAGAAGTAGACTGTAGCTGTTTCGAATGTGGCGGTAAAGGCTGTAAGCTTTGTAAAGGTACCGGTTGGATTGAGATTCTTGGCGCAGGTGTTGTTAATAAGAAAGTATTAGAGAACTGTGGTATCGATTCAGATGTATACAGTGGTTTCGCTTTTGGTATCGGCATTGAACGTACAGCAATGCTTAAATACGGTATTAATAATATCAAGTTATTATTCGAATCAGACATCAAAGTGTTAAATCAGTTGAACGATAAATAAGAAAGGTTTGGTAAATAGATATGATAGCACCATTAAGTTGGTTAAAAGATTATGTTGATATTGATATCACTCCACAAGAATTAGAAGAAAAATTATTCTCCTGTGGGTTTGAAGTAGAAGAATTGTACGAAGTTGGAAAAGACATTAGCAAAGTAGTAGTTGGTCATGTTTTAACATGTGAACCAATTCCGGATACACATTTACATGTTTGTCAGGTGGATTGTGGTGAGCATGGACAGTTCCAGATTTGCTGTGGTGCTGATAACGTACATGCAGGTGGTAAATTCCCAACCGCATTAGTTGGCGCAACGGTTTATGCAACAGCGAAAGATCATAAAACGGTAGAAGGTGTTATGACTATCGGCAAAGGCAAATTAAGAGGTTATGAATCTTTTGGTATGCTTTGTTCCGGCGTAGAACTTGGCGTAAGCGAAGACATGTATCCGGGTGCGGGTTATAACGGATTATTAGTTTTACCGGATGATGCACCTATTGGCGCAGATGTGAAGCCAATCTTAGGCTTAGATGACTGGATTTTTGACATTGCTATTACAGCAAATCGTCCGGACTGCCAGAGTATCGTTGGTATCGCAAGAGAAATCGCCGCTGTATTAGAAAAACCATTCAAAGCTCCGGCTTTAGATTACACAACAGATGACGTAACAATTGATAACTTCAAAGTAACCGTTGACTGTCCACAACTTTGCCCAAGATATAGCGCACATTATGTACATGACGTAAAAATTGCAGAATCTCCGGCATGGATGAAGCGTAGATTAACATTAGTTGGTATCGGTGCAATTTCAAACGTAGTAGATATCACAAACTATATCTTAAAAGAACTTGGTCAGCCGATGCACGCATTTGATTATACCACATTAGAAGGTGATGCAATCAACGTTCGTCGTGCAACAGAGGGCGAAAAAATTGTAACCTTAGATGAGACAGAATTAACATTAACAACAGAAAATATGCTTATCTGTGACGGTGTAAAACCGGTTGCATTAGCAGGTGTTATGGGTGGTTTGAACTCAGAAATCAGAGATACTACAACTACAGTATTATTTGAATCTGCAAAATTTGCCCGGGACAATATCCGCCGTACATCAAGAGCAGTAGGTAAGTCCTCTGACTCAAGTGCCCGTTATGCAAAAGGTGTAGACGAATATGCAACAGTTATGGCTTTAAAACGTGCCCTTCATTTAATCGAAGAATTAGGCTGTGGTAAAGTTTCTAAATTACACGTAGATGTAAACACAGGAAACAGCGTAGAACCAAGAGAATTGACAGTAAGCATCGCAAAAGTAAATTCTGTTCTTGGTATTACTGTTCCAAACGAAGATATTATTCGTATTATGACAAACCTTTGCTTTGAGCCAAAGGTAGATGGTGATACATTAACATTACAGATTCCTGCATATCGTGAAGATATGGAAGGGTATCAAGATGTAGCAGAAGAAGTAATCCGTATGTATGGTTATGATCACATCACACCAACCTTCATGCCAACAGCACAGGTAACAGTAGGTGGCGAAAATGTGGTTCAGAAGACAGAATTACGCTTGAAAAAAGCACTTTGTGGTGTTGGTGCACATGAATGTATCCACTATTCATTCTTCTCACCATCTGATTTGGACTTATTAAGATTGCCGGAAGACGCCACAGAACGTCATGCAATCCGTATTATGAACCCAATCAGCGAAGAGTTGTCACTTATGAGAACTACATTGGCTGCTTCTATGATTAATGCCGTTGTTCGTAACCAGAAGAAGGGCAATTTAGAAGGAAGATTATTCGAAGTTGCTAAAAAGTTCATTCCAAAGGAACTTCCATTAGTAGAGTATCCGGATGAACGCCAGACACTTTGCGTAGCAACATTCGGTACAAAAGAAGATTTCTTCACAATGAAAGGGATTGCTGAAAAAGTTGCAGAGGTATTACATGTAGAATTTACTTATGCAAATACAACAAATACATTTTTACATCCGTTCCAGACGGCAAGCATCAGCTGTAATGGAGAAGAAATTGGTTACTTTGGTAAATTGGCTTATGATATCGCTGAAGAATGTGACCTTCGTACACCAATGTATATCATGGAAATCGATTTAGAAGTATTATCAAAATACTATGGCAAAAAAGCAATGTTCACTCCACTTCCAAAATTCCCGGAGGAACAGCGCGATTTGGCTATCGTTGTAGATAAAAACATCACTTGTGGTGAAATCGAAGAGACCATGAAAGAAGCCTGCAAATACATTACCAACATCAAATTATTCGATATCTATGAAGGTGCGCAGATTGGTGTAGATAAGAAGAGTATGGCATTTACAGTATTGTTTACGCCAAAAGAAGAAGCATTTGGTGCAGAATCTGTGGATGGATTCGTGAAAAAGATATTAAAACAAATGAACAAGAAATTTGGAGCGGAGTTAAGAAGTTAATATGGAACAATTATTGAAATCCGATTTTTACTATGATTTGCCGGAAGAACTGATTGCACAGGACCCATTGGAAGATCGTTCCAGTTCCAGATTGATGGTGTTAGATAAAAATACCGGTGAAATCAGACATCAGATTTTTAAAGATATTGTATCTTACCTGAAACCGGGTGACTGCCTGGTCATTAACAACACAAAAGTGATTCCTGCGCGTCTATATGGCGCAAAGGAAGGCACCGATGCAAAAATTGAAGTACTGTTACTAAAGCGACGTGAAAATGATGTCTGGGAAACATTAGTGAAACCCGGTAAAAAATGCAAAATCGGAACCAAAATTATATTTGGAGAAGGCTTATTAGTGGGCGAAGTAATCGATATTGTAGAAGAAGGAAATCGTTTGATTCAGTTCCATTATGATGGGATTTTTGAAGAAATTCTGGATAAGCTTGGACAAATGCCGCTTCCACCTTATATTACGCATCAGTTACAGGATAAAAACCGCTATCAGACAGTATATGCAAAATATGATGGCTCAGCAGCTGCACCAACCGCAGGACTACATTTTACCCCTGAGTTATTACAGCAGGTTCGTGATATGGGAGTCGAAATTGCTGAAGTTACACTTCATGTAGGACTTGGAACTTTCCGGCCGGTAAAAGAGGACAATGTATTGAATCATCATATGCACTCAGAATTTTATCGTATCGAACAGTCTGAGGCTGATAAGATTAATAGGGCAAAAGCAGAAGGCCACAGAATTATTTCTGTTGGTACAACCAGTACCAGAACATTGGAATCTGCTGCAGATGAGCATGGTTTTTTAACAGAAAAAAGCGGCTGGACTGAGATTTTCATTTATCCGGGCTATCAGTTTAAAGTGATTGATGCATTGATTACAAACTTTCATTTGCCAGAGTCTACACTTGTCATGCTTGTATCCGCTTTGGCAGGTAGAGAACATGTATTACATGCCTACGAAGAAGCAGTAAAAGAACGCTATAGATTCTTTAGCTTTGGTGATGCAATGTTTGTGTGTGATTTATCAAAACAGGCATAGACGAAAAGAGTACTTGTAAAGCGAGTGGAGATGGTATAGAATAAAGATATATAAAGGTGTTGGAGGTCGAAACATGGAAGAAAAAAGACGTAATAAACGACTGGATTTAGATGTGTCTGTTCAATTGGAACGATTAGACGAAGATGGTGTTACCACTTTAAAATATATCCATGTTGATGTGACAGATATTTCACGTAGTGGATTGGGATTTACTTCACGTCAGGAATTAGCAGTTGGTACTTATTACGATACAAAGATTCAGATTTGGACAAAAGAAGTTGTGGATGCCGTTGTAGAAATCGTTCGTTGTGACAAATCCGGTGATGTATACAAATATGGCTGTGTTTTTATTGGAATGACAGACGTAGATGCGTTAAAGATTGATATTTATCAAATATTTAATGACTTATAAAAAAGGAAGCTTAATAGCTTCCTTTTTTATCTTTCATAAACAGTATAATGATATTTTTCTAATAGTTCCCGACTCTTACCGAGGGATTCCTGATCATACATTTCAAGTCTTAAGACACCTTCTTCAAATTCACGGTTATGAATGATTCCAATGTTTTTAATACTTAAGTTGTTGCTGGCAAGAATCGTAGCAACGGTTGCGATACCACCTGCTTCGTCTATTAAATCCAGATAGATTTCGTAAACCTTATTAATAATGCCTTTGCTCTTGATGGTGAAGGAGTCACGGTAATCCTTGGCGGACTGAAAATCTTCCAAAAGAACTTCACTATTAGCATTAGCAATATCTGCTTTTGTTTTTAATAAGACAGAGATATAGTCATTAATCAATTCTACGATTTGCTCCTGATTAGAGAGACAAATGTTCTGCCACATGACAGGCGAAGAAGAGGCAATACGTGTTAAATCTCTAAAACCGCCGGCCGCAATGGTTTTCATGGTTTCCTGATCGTCATCCAGATTCTTTACGAGGTTGACAAGAGAATAGGCGATAATATGTGGCAGATGGCTGATGGCTGCTGTTGCATGATCATGAGTTTTGTAGTCTAAAACCAAAGGAATAGCGCCAAGAGTTGCGACAAAGGTACACATATCATGAATGGTTTCTTTTGAAGACTTCACTGTTGGCGTGATGATATAGTAAGCATTTTCTAATAGATATTCATTTGCACTGGAGAGTCCGGTTTTTTCGGAGCCTGTCATCGGGTGACCGCCAATAAAATTAGCTTCCATATTAAGCGCAATGACTTCACGATGAATATCAGATTTGACGCTGCCAACGTCTGTAATGATGCAGGCCGGTTTAATATTTCCTTTTAACTGACGTAAATATTCAATATTTTTCTGAACTGGAGTACATAAAAAGATACAGTCACAATCATAAAAATCTGATATAGAACACATCTGTTCATTTTCAATTAACCCCATCTGAAATGCCTCTGTAATGGTAGCTTGATGACCTGAGAGGGCAATCAGCTTTGCATTCGGGTATTCAATATGTATTTTTTTGGCAATAGAGCCGCCAATTAATCCTAAACCAATAAAACCAACTTTATTTAAAACCATGTAATAAACCTCTCAAATGATTTTGTTCACAATTATTTTAATACAAATGTTAATATATATCAATTCACAGTGAAAAGTCAACACTTTAAAGTGAAAAAGTAAATGAAATTAAATGTTAAATTTGTGTAAACAAACAGAGAAAAACGATAAAAAATGTTCAAAAAAGGTACATATTATCTAAACAAAAAAATGCTAGTATACTTTTTGTTAGTAAAATTGAATAAATAAGTTGTAATAAACGGAATTATTTAGTAAAATATATCTATCATAATAATATACAACTAGTATTGGAGGTTTTTGCTATGAACGTTTACACAACTGACAAAATTCGAAACGTTGTCCTTTTAGGACATGGGGGATGCGGTAAGACCAGCCTTGTTGAAGCTATGGCATATCTGGCAGGCCAGACCACACGTATGGGAAAGGTTACAGACGGTAATACTATCAGTGATTATGACAAAGAAGAAATCAAGCGTGTTTTCTCTATCAATACATCGGTAGTTCCAATCATCTGGGGTGATACCAAAATTAATATTCTTGATACACCGGGCTTTTTTGATTTCGTTGGTGAAGTAGAAGAAGCAGTTGCAGTTGCTGATGCGGCTATTATTGTAGTATCTGGTAAGGCAGGTATCGAAGTCGGTACCAGAAAAGCCTGGGAGATGTGTGAAAAATACAAATTACCAAGAATGGTATTTGTTACAGATATGGATATTGATGAAGCAAGCTATCGTCAGGTAGTATCAGATTTGCAGGATTTATATGGAAAGAAGATTGCTCCGTTCCATTTACCGGTTCGCGAGAATGGACAGTTTGTTGGATATGTTAACGTGTTACAACAGAGAGCAAAACGTTGGTTAGATAATGGATCCGTTGAAAAATTTGATGTTCCGGATTACTCAAAAGAAAATCTTGAAATTTGTCGTGAAGCTTTAATGGAAGCTGTTGCAGAGACAAGCGAAGAATTTATGGACCGTTACTTTGGCGGCGAAGAATTTTCAGAAGATGAAATCCGTCAGGCGCTTCGTGTGAACGTAGCAGAAGGAAGCATTGTTCCGGTATTAATGGGATCAAATATCCTTGCTCGTGGTATTTATACCTTGTTAGTAGATATCGTAAAATATCTTCCGAGTCCGGAAAAACGCATTTGTACAGGTATCAATGCGAAAACAAATGAAGTCTATAATGCAGATTTTGATTTTGCAAAACCAAAGTCAGCTTATGTATTTAAGACCATCGTTGATCCATTCATTGGTAAATATTCATTAATTAAAGTAAATTCAGGTGTTTTAAAGACAGACGACGTACTTTGGAATCACCATAAAGATACAGAAGAAAAAATCGGTAAGCTTTATGTTTTGACCGGCAATAAACCGGAAGAAGTAAAAGAACTTCATGCAGGTGATATTGGAGCTTTAGCAAAACTTGCCAATACGGCTACAACAGATTCTCTTTCTACGAAAGCGAACCCGATTGTGTATATTCGTACCTCTATCTCCACACCATATACATATATGAGATATAAAGCAGTAAATAAAGGTGATGAAGATAAGATTTCACAGGCATTACAGAAATTAATGGCTGAAGATTTAACCTTGCGTGCCGTAAACGACAGTGAAAATGGACAGACACTTATTTATGGTATGGGCGATCAGCACTTAGACGTTGTAGTAAGTAAGCTGGCTACACGTTATAAAGTAGAAGTAGAATTAAAGAAGCCAAGAGTAGCATTCCGTGAGACAATCAGGAAGAAGGCTGATGTGGAATATAAATACAAAAAACAATCTGGCGGACACGGACAGTATGGTCATGTTAAGATGACGTTTGAGCCGTCCGGTGATATGGAAACATCATATATTTTTGAACAGATTGTAGTAGGTGGAGCAGTTCCTAAGAATTACTTCCCGGCAGTTGAAAAAGGTATTCAGGAATCTTGCCTGAGCGGTCCTTTAGCTGCATATCCGGTAGTTGGTGTAAAGGCCGTCCTTTATGATGGTTCTTATCATCCGGTAGATTCCTCAGAAATGGCATTCAAGACAGCTGCTCGTCAGGCATTCAAGAAAGGATTTTTGGAGGCATCTCCGGTTCTTCTTGAGCCAATTGCTTCTTTGAAGGTTCTGGTTCCGGATAAATATACAGGAGATATCATGGGCGATTTAAACAAACGCCGTGGTCGTGTATTAGGCATGAATCCTGCCGAACATGGATATCAGGAAATCGTAGCAGATATTCCAACCATGGAATTATATGGATACAATACAGATTTGCGTTCTATGACAGGTGGAAGCGGTACTTATTCATACGAATTTGCAAGATATGAACAGGCACCATCTGATGTTCAGGAGAAGGAAATTGAAAGCAGAGCCAGCAAGTTAGAGAATATTGAAGAATAGGGGATATTTACTTGAATATCGGAAAAGAACTTCTGGTAACTTTATATGTGATGATATGTCTGCTGAGTGGAATCCACTTGGCAGACATGCCAAATAATGAACGGGCTTTAGACGGCATGTTAGATTTTGTCGCGAGTGTTTTTATACAGGCAGAAGATAAATACGACGATAAGGCCTGTCTTCATGTGGCTTATGCATTGAATGGCGGAACGAATCACCAAGATAATTCAACAATTATTTACAAGAAGGATTTTCCGGTAGCTTTAGAAATACCAACTAGAGAAGGTTATAATTTTGCAGGCTGGTATACTGACAGTAATTATCAGAATAAGATTACAAAACTGAATAATTATGAACTTTCTGAAATTGTGCTGTATGCAAAATGGACTGAGAACATTGATAATTATTATAATGTAGAAATGTATTCTTATGAATTGGATCGTTTTTCAGAAGGAAATCAGAAAACCCTAAAGGAATGTAATTATCATTTCTTAGAGTATATTACTATTCCCGGTATGCCATCGACAAGGGAAAGTGATTATAAAAATAAATACATTAAAGAAGCGGAGCAGATTATGCAGGGGCTGTGTTATACACAGGATTACATCCTTATGACGGCTTATACGGAGTCAAGCTCTACACCAGGTACCTTGATGATTTTTGACAAAGATACAGGTGAATATTTGGTATCTTTGGAAATGAAACAGAACAGTCATTTGGGCGGTATCGCATATGATGGTGAAAATATTTGGATTTGTCATTCGGAAAGTAAGACATTAGAACGAATTTCGTATGCGTTTATCCGTTATATAGCGGAGTCCGGTGCAAAATATTGTGTAGATGCTTCAGGAATTTCGGAAGAATATCCGATATCAAATACACCTTCCTGCATTACTTGTTATGGGGGACGTATCTGGGTAGCAACTCATACAGAAGTATTTGATGGAAGAATGGTTTCTTACGAATTTGATAAAGAGCAGGGTAAGATGGTCGCATTATCGGAATATCATATTCCACAGAAAGTGCAGGGAGTAGCTTTTGATACTGATGGTTCAGTCTATTTAAGCACTTCACTGGGAAGAAAAAATTCATCTTATCTGAAAGCTTATACTTCGTTAATAGCACTTGATAAAAATCCGTCAAATCCGGCAATGGAAATTGAAATGCCTCCATGTTCTGAAGAGGTAGTCTTTTTAGATGGTTCATTATACATTTTATTTGAATCGGCAAGTGAAAAATATTTTGAAGGGACAGATGGAAAAGGAGTTAGTTCTTCTCCATTAGATTCATTATTAGAAATTGAAATAGCGTCTATATGGTAAGAAGGAATGGCAAATCAGCCATTCCTTCTTTGTTTCATTAGTTGTACGACTTTGTCTACCTTCATGGCTTCTTCCTGAGACATATTCTGTTTTAAAACTTCAATTAATAAATCAGATTCTGTAGGTGTAAATTGAATATTTTCTTTTTGGGCTCGATTCATAGATGCTAACAGAAAGGGAACCATTTCTTGTATTTGTGTAGGTTTTTTCATGTTCGCAAAGTTCATAATAAATTGTAACTTTTCAGGTGAAAGATTTTGAAATGCCGAATTATTTTGAAAAAAATTCTGATCCACAATTACTCCTTTTACATTATGATAGGTCGGTATAGAGTGTCATCATAGAGAACAAATTAGTCAACATATCGATGGTCTCTAATTCCTTTGGGGTTGCATATTTACGTAGTTCATTTAGCATATTTAAGCTGTTGTTCTGGTCTTCAGGCACTTCGCAGGCAGCAAGGCTGGCGTTGCCGGGAGAAAAAATTTGTACAGCTCTTTGCAGTTCCATATATTTAATTAATATGGCAAATTGGCGTTTTTGTGACTGTTTCATATAAGGAATAGCAGTTTTTAGCATTTGAATTTCGCGTGTTTGTGTCAATGTATCAAAAATCGTTGGCTCAAGATATGTATCGTTTTCCATGTGATCCTTTTTTATTTTATCCTATGAGAAATATGTTTGTTTTATGCATATGATAAAGGGAAGAGTTAAAAGGAGTAAAATATGCTGGTTATTGATGAAAATAGTGTTTATGAGATAGATGAAGAATGTTTAAAGAAGAAAAAGGTTCCAAAAGAGTGTGAGATACCGGAAAAGGTGAAGAAAGAGAAAATGGATAAATAGATATTTAGTACAAAATTTGGATTTATTGTTTCGTATATTGAGGAAGAGAGAAAGAGACTGACTTTTTTCTATTCGGATGTACACATATAAGAAGTTCTATTATCCATATATATAAGTCACTTCATGTTTACGCGCCGCATCGTAGCGGAGTCCATTCCGCACGATGCTGAAAA
>CALZGM010000010.1 GCA_945787015.1 uncultured Roseburia sp. | reverse complement strand
TTCCTCTTTTTTCTTAAATTTACGTTATGAAAATAATTTACTGAAACAAAATATAACTTTAAAAGCTTCGTAAGTCTTGGAAATGCTAGTATTTTGCTGCAAAATTTGGTTTATCGTTACGTATATTGAAGAGAGAAAGAGACTGGCATTTTTCTGTTCGTTTGGGAGCATATTAGAAGTTCTTTATCCATATTTCATAAAACAGCGCGAAAATGACACGATGTCATTTTCAGCATCGTGCGGAATGGACTCCGCTACGATGCGGCGCGTAAACATGAAGTAACATATCTATATGGATAATAGAACTTCTTATATGTGGACATCCGAATAGAAAAAAGCCAGTCTCTTTCTTTCTTCCTCAATATACGAAACAATAAATCCAAATTCTGTACTGAATACCTATCATGTCACATTTTTGTCCTTCAATCGTTTCTAAAGTGAAAGGAGGGATTGCTACGGAAAATGATATTCTACAAACGCTATACTGCCGTTATTACAATTCGGCATATTTGTATTGTCTGGCATTGTGCGGAAAGAAGGAATTGGCGGAAGATCTTGTTGCGGAAGCATTTGTAAAAGCGTATTTGAGTCTGCCGGATGAAATTCCATCCTTTCAATACTGGTTATTCCGTGTCTGCAAGAATCTTTGGATTGATTATCTGCGAAAAGAAAAACGTCTGACATCAGATGAGGATATCCCTTATGTGGCAGATACGGATACACCGGAACTGCAGTATTTGAAAAAGGAGCGGAACTTGTGTCTGTGGAATGCAATGAGAAGCTTGTCACCAACTGACCGGGAAATTGTCACCATGTATTATTTTTCGGGAATACCATTGCAAGAAATTGCAAGACTTCTGGGAAAAAGCTATGTAGCGGTTAGGCAAAGGCTGACCCGTCTTAGACAAACACTAAAATTAAGAATGGAGGAACAGGGATATGACATTTAGAGAAGCAATGGAGCATTATCGATTGGGAAATGCGAGTGAAGAAGAAAGAGCGTACGTCGAACAGGAAATAGAAAAGAGTCAATTAATATCTGAATATCTGGATGAGCAGTGGGAGAAGGAAATGGAGAATGAAGAGGCACCTGCCACGGAAATGAAAAAACTTCGTAAGAGCCTATTTCGTCGGAATGTGACGATTATTTTATTTAGCTTGCTTCTTTCTGTTACAGTTATATTCGGAACCATTTATGCTGTGATTCCGGCATTGGAAAAACGATATTGGAATCCGCAAGAGAATACTTTTGACTGTGCGTATTCTAATGATTTGGAGTTGATGCTTGCAGCATATAATGAACTGTTTGTTGCAGGGCAGACAATTAAGAATGTAACTGCGAAGCATACAGGCTTTGCTTCCTATGATTTGTCAATACAATATTTTGATAATGTAAGATTTGGAGATACAAACTATGCATCCGCAACTCTTGTAAAAAATGAATTATTCATTCCGGATGAATTAGAATTAGACACAAATCCTGTTAATATTTTTGAGCGTGGTACTTATCCATATTATATGGTAGATGAATATAAGAAAAACAGGACTTACAAAAAGCTTCAGGAATTACCGGAATATGTTCAGGTTTATGCAGCTGTATCCTTTCCGGAGGACCTTAATATGGAAGAATTGATAAAATTTAATTTGGACATGAAAAATGGTCAGGTTTGCTGGATAGGCATTCGCAATGCTCCAAATGATACACAACAGATGCCTTTATGTGGAATAGAACCCTGGACCGGAGGAATTGATCGGGAAGGAATCAACGATGAATATCCGTTGTTTCAAATGAAATATGAAGGTGAGATAACCGCAGAGGACTATGAACAGCATTTTAAATCACTACTTCAATATATGGCTGATTGTCAAACAGAAGATAGGGATATTGATATAATTAAGGACAATTATTATGCAGAAGTGCTTGATTATGTGAAGAAAAATGGAGTATATACTTATGGCTGTTATGTAAAAGCCAGCCCACAAACAATTTTAAAGCTATTAGATAAAGGTGAAATTTCCTATGCATATATCGTAGATGCATGGATTAATATCTGGTAAAACGTAGGAAATGGGAGTGTCGACTAAAAAGTAGTGGACATTCCCATTTCTGTTGTCATGAATTAGAGTTCATCATAAAAGGATTTCACAGAATCCATCCTGGCACTCATATTGACAAACAATGCATCGACAATCGTAAGCGCCGCCATGGCTTCTACGACAACAACGGCACGAGGTACGATAACAGGATCGTGACGGCCATGGATGTTAATGTCGATTTCTTCCTCGGCTTTATTGACGGTGTGCTGCGAACTTGCAATCGAAGGTGTTGGTTTGATAGAAGCACGTAAGATAATGTCACTTCCGTCACTCATACCGCCTAAAATGCCGCCTGCATGATTGGTAGCTTTTTCAATGTGCCCAAGTTCATTTAAGCGAAAAGCATCGTTATTTGTCTTGCCGGTGGCTTTTGCGGCTTCAAATCCATCTCCGATTTCAAATCCTTTCACAGCTCCGATAGAGAAAATTGCTTTCGCGAGATTTGCATCTAACTTTTCAAAAACCGGATCGCCAATGCCAACCGGCATACCGGAGATGATACATTCAATGACACCGCCTGCGGAATCATGGTCAGCCATGCAGGCTTCCAGGTAAGCAGAAGCATTTGACGCGGCTTCAGCATCCGGCATATAAAGCGCATTTTGAAAAATCTGGGTTGCATCAAAGCAAGCTGGATTGTAGCTAACCGGTCCGATAGACTTGGTGTAAGTAGTAAATGTAATGCCAAGTAGATTTAATATTTTAACAGCAATAGCACCGGCAGCTACGCGCCCAATGGTCTCGCGACCGGAAGAGCGTCCGCCACCGCGGTAGTCACGAAAACCATATTTCATATCAAAGGTATAATCGGCATGTCCCGGGCGGAAGTAGGAAGCGATTTCGCTATAATCCTTAGAACGCTGGTTCTCATTATATACAACTAAGGAAATTGGAGTACCGGTTGTTTTCCCTTCAAAGACTCCGGAGAGAATCTGTACCGTATCGCCTTCTTTACGAGGGGTGGAAAAATGGGATTGCCCAGGTTTTCTTCGATTTAAAAATTCCTGAATATCTTCTTCACATAAGTATAAGCCTGCAGGACAGCCATCAATAACGACACCTAAACCTGCGCCATGTGATTCGCCCCAGGTTGTGATTTTAAAAATTGTTCCAAATGTAGAGCCAGCCATGGTGTATGTTCCTTTCTGTATCAGTCAAATATAATATTCATAAATCTGATTATAAAAGATTTCTCCTTTTGTGACAACTGAAAGATTTCCTTTGCAGGAAACCTGAAATATGATAAAGTAAGTAGGAATGAAAGGGAGGCAGTAAATGAACGTAAGGGAACAGTATCAGGTGAAAAAACTGACCCGTCCGATTGATTGGACCGTAACGGTTCCGGGGTCAAAAAGTATGACAAATCGGGCACTTTTGATTGCAGCGTTATCAGACGATGAGGTGACACTGGAGGGAGTGCTTTTTTCAGACGATTCGCGAGTGTTTTTAGGCTCGCTGCAATCCCTGGGGTTTGCTTTACAGATAGATGAGAACAAAAAGCAGGTTATATTAAAAGGTTGCGGCGGGAAAATCCCGAAGAAGGAAGCTGAAATTTATGTGGGTAGTGCCGGAACAGCAGCACGTTTTTTGACAGCAATGTTAGGGTGCTCGGATGGAACCTATACCATTCTGGCATCTGAGCAAATGAAAAAGCGCCCAATGAAGCCTCTGTTTGAACTGTTAGAACAGATGGGAGCTGAGATTTCTTATTTAGAGCAGGAGTATTTTTTGCCGGTAAGGATAAACGGATGCAGATGCCGGGGTAGATTGCAGGTGAACCGGACAGATGGACAGATATCAGAATCGTCATTAGAGGAGCAACCGGCTTATGTAGAGCTTGATATCAGCAAAAGTACACAGTTTTTAAGCGCCATGCTTCTAATTGCGCCGATGTTTGCAGAGGGTATCCATATTCATATCACCAGTGAGAAAACGGATGGTTCCTATATCCGTATTACCCGCCAGATGATGGAAGAATTCGGTGTGGTGACGGAATTTGACGGAAAAGATTACTTCTCCCCGGCAGATGCAGTTTATCATAAGAAAGAGTATACAATTGAACCGGACATGTCTGCGGCATGTTATTTTTATGCGGCAGCAGCCATAACCGGCGGACGGGCGCTGGTACGAAACGTGCATAAGAACAATACACAGGGAGATTTGAAGTTTCTTGAGGTGCTCTCAAAGATGGGAGCTAAGATAGTGGAAGAATCGGAGGGGATTGCGGTTTACGGACCCAAGCAGGGAGAACTAAAAGGAATCTCTGTGAATATGAATGACTTTTCAGACCAGACAATGACGCTGGCAGCGATAGCACCATTTTGTAAGGATTCGGTGCATATTGAGGGAATTGGTCACATCCGTTTACAGGAGTCTGACAGACTGCATGGGATTGCTACAGAATTAAAGAGACTTGGTATCCGGTGTGAGGAAGAAGAAGCAGCGATTACCATTTATCCGGGAGAACCGAAAGCCGGGGTGGTAGAAACCTATGAGGATCACCGTATGGCGATGGCATTTTCTTTAATCGGACTTCGGGCAGAGGGGATTGTGATTGATCATCCGAATTGCTGCAGAAAAACATTTGAAAATTATTTTGAACTTTTGGAGGAATTATGTACGAATTATTAAAACAGGAAGGCAGAGCAAAAAGGGCAGTATTTCATACGGTCCATGGAGATATTCAGACTCCGGTTTTTATGAATGTGGGGACGGTGGCAGCCATTAAAGGAGCTGTTTCCACGGAAGATTTAGAGCAGATAAAATGTCAGATTGAATTATCCAATACCTATCATTTGCATGTGCGCACCGGTGATAAGCTCATCAAGGAAGTGGGCGGGCTGCACAAGTTTATGTCATGGAATAAACCGATTTTGACAGATTCCGGCGGATTCCAGGTGTTTTCTCTTGCGGGGCTTCGTAAAATCAAGGAAGAGGGAGTTTATTTTAACTCTCACATTGATGGTGCGAAGATTTTTATGGGACCGGAGGAGAGCATGCAGATTCAGTCAAACCTTGGTTCTACCATAGCAATGGCATTTGACGAATGTGCACCGGCACTGGCAGACCGGACTTATGTAGAAAACTCAGTAGACAGAACCACACGGTGGCTGGAGCGATGCAAAAAGGAAATGGCACGTTTAAATTCTCTGGAGGATACGGTAAACAAAAATCAGTTGTTGTTTGGTATCAATCAGGGAGCTATTTTCCCGGATATCCGAATCGATCATGCAAAGCGGATATCTGAGATGGAGTTAGACGGTTATGCAGTTGGCGGCTTGGCAGTTGGAGAGACCCATGAGGAGATGTATCATATTTTAGATGAGGTAGTTCCTTATTTGCCGAAAAATAAACCGACGTATCTGATGGGAGTGGGAACACCGGCCAATATTTTAGAGGCAGTAGAACGTGGCGTGGACTTTTTTGACTGTGTTTATCCATCCAGAAATGGACGGCATGGACATGTTTATACCAATCAGGGCAAAATTAACCTGTTTAATCAGAAGTATGAAAAAGATATGCAGCCGATTGAAGAAGGATGCGGCTGTCCGGCATGTAGAAGATACAGCAGGGCTTATATCCGTCATTTATTAAAGGCAAAGGAAATGCTTGGCATGAGACTCTGCGTACTTCATAACCTGTATTTCTACAATACCATGATGGAAGAGATCCGTGATGCACTGGATGCAGGTAACTTTAAATCCTATAAGGAAGAGAAGTTATACAATATGGGACAGATAGACAGAGAGAAAAAAGAAACCGGCAGATAATAAAAAAGTAAGAAAGTATTGCCGAAAACAGATATTTTGTGTACAATATAAGTTAGTATGTCGATGAAAAGAATCGCATTCTTGAATAATTGTTTTAGGAGGAAGCGTAATGTTATTAATTTTAGCAGATGCAGCTGCAGCAGGCAGCTCTGCAGCAGGCGGAATGTTCACAATTGTTTGGTTAGTGGTTTTAATGGCAGTAATGTATTTTTTAACAATCAGACCACAGCAGAAGGAACAGAAGAGAAAAGATGCCATGCTTTCTGAACTTGCAACCGGAGATACTGTTTTAACAACAAGTGGTTTTTACGGAACAGTCATTGATATTACAGATGATACTGTTATTGTAGAGTTTGGAAGCAACAAGAACTGCCGTATTCCGATGCAGAAATCAGCAATTGCTGCACTTGAGAAACCGGAAGAGGCATAAAAACATATAATTATAATTGTAAAAAAGAGACTGTCATGTGCAGAAATTCTGCAATGGCAGTTTTTTTGTTAAAACTATAACAAGAAATTATAAGAAATATAAAAAAGTTCAATGGCGTGGAAGGTTGAAATGTTTTGTAAGATACATTATGATAATAGAAATACCCTAGAAAGAAGGAAGAGAAATATGGAGTTTCAGGTTGGTGTAATTGCAGGGGACGGCATTGGTCCGGAGGTTGTCGCAGAGGCACAGAAGGTTTTAAATAAAGTCGGTGAGGTGTTTGGACATCGTTTTCATTATGAAGCAATTTTAATGGGAGGATGTTCCATTGATGCGACTGGGGTGCCACTGACGGATGAAGCAATTGCCGCAGCAAAGGCATCGGATGCAGTGCTGATGGGTTCTATTGGAGGAAACACACAGACTTCACCGTGGTATCAGCTTCCACCGCAGTTAAGACCGGAAGCTGGATTGCTAAAATTAAGAAAATCGTTAAATTTGTTTGCAAATCTAAGACCGGCTTATTTATATGAAGAATTAAAAGAAGCCTGCCCGTTGCGGGATAATATCATTGGTGATGGATTTGATATGATGATTATGCGGGAACTGACAGGCGGCTTGTATTTTGGAGAACGTAAAACAGAAGAAGTGGATGGCGTGATGACCGCTGTGGATACACTTACTTATAATGAAAATGAAATTCGCCGCATTGCAAAGCGAGGATTTGACATTGCCATGAAGCGTAGAAAAAAGGTGACAAGCGTGGACAAGGCAAATGTTTTGGATTCTTCCAGATTATGGCGTAAGGTTGTGGAAGAGGTTGCAAAGGATTATCCGGAAGTAACCTATGAGCATATGTTAGTAGATAACTGTGCAATGCAGTTAGTGAAAAATCCGGGGCAGTTCGACGTGATTTTAACAGAGAACATGTTTGGTGATATTTTATCGGATGAAGCAAGTATGGTAACCGGTTCTATCGGAATGCTTTCTTCTGCCAGCTTGAATGATACAAAGTTTGGTTTATATGAGCCTAGCGGCGGCTCAGCACCGGATATTGCGGGAAAAGGCATTGCAAATCCAATTGCCACGATTTTAAGTGCAGCTATGATGCTTCGTTACAGCTTTGATTTGGATAAAGAAGCAGATGCGGTAGAAGAGGCAGTAAGACAGGTGTTAAAGGATGGCTACAGAACCATTGATATTATGCCACAGAAGGATAAAGAAACTGTGACACAGGTCGGTACCGCAAAAATGGGTGATTTCATCTGTGAAAGAATCAAATAATGTGATATGATAATGATATTCATGATAATGGAGGCCAAATCCTCTCCTCGTCAGAGGACAAATTTTACCTCGTAAAATAGGATTTTGCTTCGCAAAACAAGGAGGATTACATGAAGAGTGATAATTGTAGAACGGGGATGCAGCAGGCACCTCATAGAAGCTTATTTAATGCATTAGGATTTACGGAAGAAGAAATGAAAAAACCAATGGTCGGTATTGTTAGTTCTTATAATGAAATCGTACCGGGCCATATGAATCTTGATAAAATTGTAAACGCAGTAAAACTTGGCGTTGCGGAGGCAGGCGGTGTTCCGGTGGTCTTCCCGGCAATCGCAGTTTGCGACGGAATCGCAATGGGACACACTGGAATGAAGTATTCTCTTGTAACCAGAGACTTGATTGCAGATTCTACAGAATGTATGGCACAGGCACATCAGTTTGATGCATTGGTTATGGTTCCAAACTGTGATAAGAATGTACCGGGCTTACTTATGGCTGCAGCCAGAATCAATGTGCCGACCGTATTTGTTTCCGGTGGACCAATGCTGGCAGGACATGTAAAAGGGAAAAAGAGAAGTCTTTCTTCGATGTTTGAAGCAGTCGGCTCTTATGCAGCAGGTACCATGACAGAAGAAGAAGTAAGAGAATATGAAGAAAAGGTCTGCCCGACCTGTGGTTCCTGTTCCGGTATGTACACAGCCAATTCCATGAATTGTTTAACCGAAGCACTTGGCATGGGACTTGGCGGAAACGGAACGATTCCTGCTGTTTATTCAGAGCGTATTAAGCTTGCAAAGCATGCAGGTATGGCTGTTATGGATATGTATTATAAAAATATCCGTCCAAGAGATATCATGACGAAAGAAGCGATTATGAATGCATTAACCGTAGATATGGCACTTGGCTGCTCTACCAACAGTATGCTTCATTTACCTGCAATTGCGCATGAAATCGGTTTTGATTTTGATATTGCTTTTGCAAATCCAATCAGTGAGAAGACACCAAACCTTTGCCATCTTGCTCCGGCAGGTCCAACCTATATGGAGGACTTAAACGAAGCAGGCGGTGTCTATGCAGTGATGAAAGAACTGGCTGACATCGGTTTATTACATACAGATTGCATGACAGTAACCGGCAAAACAATCGGTGAAAATATCAAGAATGCAGTAAATAAGAATCCTGAGGTAATCCGTCCGGTTGATAACCCATATAGTAAGACAGGCGGGTTGGCAGTGTTAAAAGGAAACTTAGCACCTGACGGCAGCGTAGTAAAACGTTCTGCGGTTGTAGAAGAAATGATGGTGCATGAGGGACCGGCAAGAGTATTTGAATGTGAAGAGGATGCCATTGAAGCAATTAAAGGCGGTAAGATTGTTGCAGGTGATGTCGTAGTGATTCGTTACGAAGGACCAAAAGGCGGACCGGGCATGAGAGAGATGTTAAATCCTACCTCAGCCATTGCAGGTATGGGCTTAGGATCTTCGGTGGCGCTGATTACAGATGGACGTTTTTCCGGTGCAAGCCGCGGCGCTTCCATCGGACACGTTTCACCGGAAGCCGCAGTCGGCGGACCAATCGCTTTGGTAGAAGAAGGCGATATCATCCAGATTAATATTCCGGAAATGACATTGAACGTGAAGGTATCGGATGAAGAGCTTGCTGCAAGAAAAGCAAAATGGCAGCCGAGAGAACCAAAGATTACAGACGGTTACTTAAAGAGATACGCTTCTTTAGTCACATCAGGAAACAGAGGAGCAATCTTAGAACTGCCAAGATAGAATAAGGCAGAAAGGGAACGTTTGAAAGGAGCTAATAATCATGCAATTAACAGGTGCGCAGATTGTCATCGAATGCTTAAAAGAGCAGGGAGTTGATACCATTTTTGGGTATCCGGGCGGAGCCATCTTAAATGTATATGACGAGTTATATAAACATAAAAATGAAATCAGACATGTGCTGACGTCTCATGAGCAGGGGGCTTCCCATGCGGCAGATGGTTATGCGAGAAGTACCGGAAAAGTAGGAGTTTGTTTTGCAACTTCAGGTCCCGGTGCTACGAATTTGGTTACGGGTATTGCAACAGCCTATATGGATTCCGTACCTATGGTAGCAATTACCTGTAACGTAACGGTTCCGTTACTTGGGAAGGACAGTTTTCAGGAGATTGATATTGCAGGTATTACCACACCGATTACAAAGCATAACTTTATTGTAAAAGATGTGACAAAGCTGGCTGATACCATCCGAAGAGCCTTTACCATTGCAAAGAAGGGAAGACCGGGTCCTGTGCTAGTGGATATTCCAAAGGATATTACGGCAACTAAAACGGAATACCAGTTTAAAGAGGCGGAAATAATTGAGCGTGTATCTGATACAATTAAAGAGGAAGCGGTAGAGCATGCACTTTCCATGATAAAGAAAGCAAAAAAACCATACATATTTGTAGGTGGTGGAGCAGTGATTTCGGAAGCAAGTGCCGAATTGAAGGAATTTGTAAAAAAGGTAGATGCTCCGGTATGCGATACTTTAATGGGCAAGGGGGCATTTGACGGAACGCATGATTTATATACCGGTATGCTTGGAATGCATGGAACGAAAGCATCCAATTTGGGAGTGAGTGAATGTGATTTGTTGATTGCAATCGGTGTTCGTTTTTCTGACCGTGTATTAGGGAATGCAAAGAGGTTTGCAAGTCAGGCAAAAATCTTACAGTTTGATGTAGATCCTGCAGAAATCAATAAGAATATCCGGGCACATGCCTGCGTCATCGGCGATGTAAAGGAGATTTTGACTCGCTTAAATGCAAAACTTACACAGTTAAATCACACAGAATGGATTGCCCATGTGTTGGATTATAAAGTAAAATTCCCATTAAAATATCCGGAAACCGGATTGTCGGGACCTTATCTTGTGGAAAAGGTTTATGAAGCGACAAAAGGAGAAGCTGTTGTTGTAACGGAAGTAGGACAGCATCAGATGTGGGCAGCCCAGTATTATAAATACAGTAAGTCGAGAACGTTATTAACGTCAGGCGGTTTGGGAACCATGGGATATGGTTTAGGAGCAGCAATCGGAGCACAGATTGCAAATCCGGATAAACAGGTTATCAATTTTGCAGGAGACGGTTGTTTCCGTATGAATATGAACGAAATTGCTACCGCAGCAAGAGAAAACTTACCATTGATTGAAATTGTGGTAAACAATCATGTACTTGGTATGGTACGTCAGTGGCAGGATTTGTTTTATGAAAAACGCTACTCGGCAACGGTCTTAGACGACGGAGTGGATTTTGTCAAATTAGCGGAGGCAATGGGAGCAGAAGGTTATCGTGCGACCACCAGAGCAGAATTTGATGCAGCATTAAAGGCAGCACTTGCTTCGAGGAAACCGGTTTTGATTGACTGTATCATTAACTGTGATGATAAGGTATGGCCAATGGTGGCACCGGGTGAAGCAATCAGTACGGCATTTACAGATGAGGATTTGAAGGGTAAGGAATGAGGAGGAAGTTAAAATGAGCAGAGTGTATAATTTTTCAGCAGGTCCGGCAGTATTACCGGAGGAAGTATTAAAAGAAGCAGCAGATGAAATGCTCGATTATCAGGGAAGCGGCATGTCAGTGATGGAAATGAGTCACCGTTCCAAGACATATGACAAAATCATCAAAGATGCGGAAGCAGATTTAAGAGAACTGATGAATATTCCTGATAATTACAAGGTGCTTTTCTTACAGGGTGGAGCATCCCAGCAGTTTGCCATGATTCCAATGAATCTGATGAAAAACAAAAAAGCCGGCTACATTGTAACCGGACAGTGGGCAAAGAAAGCATATCAGGAAGCTTCGATTTACGGAGAGGCAGTGAAGTTAGCATCTTCCGAGGATAAGACTTTTTCTTACATTCCGGATTGCTCTGATTTGGATATTCCGGATGATCTAGATTATGTATATATTTGTGAAAATAATACCATTTACGGAACAAAGTTTAAAGAACTTCCTAATACAAAAGGCCATACATTAGTTGCAGATGTTTCCTCCTGCTTTTTATCAGAGCCGGTGGATGTAAGTAAGTATGGAATTATTTACGGTGGTGTTCAAAAGAACATCGGACCGGCAGGTGTTGTTATCGTCATTATCCGCGAAGATTTAATTACAGAAGACACCCTTCCGGGTACACCGACTATGTTGAAATATAAAATTCATGCAGATAACCAGTCTTTATATAATACACCGCCTGCATATGGTATTTACATCTGTGGAAAAGTATTCAAATGGTTAAAGAAAATGGGCGGCTTAGAAGCCATGAAGAAACACAACGAGGAAAAAGCAAAGATTCTGTACGACTTTTTAGATGAAAGCAAGTTGTTTAAAGGTACGGTTGAAAAGAAAGACAGATCTCTTATGAATGTACCATTTGTAACCGGAGATGAAGAACTAGATGCCAAGTTTGTAAAAGAAGCTGCTGCAGCAGGCTTTGTGAATCTGAAAGGTCACAGAACAGTAGGCGGTATGCGTGCATCTATTTATAATTCAATGCCAAAGGAAGGCGTTGAGAAGTTAGTTGCCTTTATGAAGAAGTTCGAGGAGGAGAATGCATAATGTTTCAGTATCATTGCTTAAATCCAATCGCTTCTGTTGGATTGGATTTATTTTCAGAAGATTATAAAAAAGTGGAAGATATAAATGGGGCAGATGCCGTTTTGGTCAGAAGTGCTTCCATGCATGAAATGGAGCTGCCGGAAAACTTATGCGCAGTTGCAAGAGCCGGAGCAGGTGTCAACAACATCCCTTTGGATAAATGCGCTGAAAAAGGAATTGTTGTATTTAATACACCGGGAGCCAATGCCAATGGTGTAAAAGAACTGGTGATTGCAGCCATGCTTTATGCATCTCGTGATATTGTTGGCGGTATTGAATGGTGTGTTGCAAATAAGGATGATGAAGCCATTGCAAAGACGGCAGAAAAGGAAAAGAAAAATTTTGCCGGAACAGAAATTGCAGGGAAAAAGCTGGGTGTCATCGGTCTTGGCGCAATTGGTGTACTGGTAGCAAATGCTGCAACTCATCTTGGTATGGAGGTTTATGGTTATGACCCGTATATTTCCGTCAATGCCGCATGGAGCTTATCACGAAGTGTCAAACACATCAGCAATGTAGAAGATATTTACAGAGACTGTGATTATATTACGATTCACGTTCCGCTTTTAGAAAATACAAAGAAAATGATTTCTGCAAAAGCAATTGGTATGATGAAACAGAGTGCCATTGTTTTAAACTTTGCAAGAGACCTACTAGTGGATGAAGAAGCAATGGTTCAGGCTTTGGCAGAGGATAAGATTAAGGCTTATGTTTCTGATTTTGCAAATCCGACAACTGTTGGCAAAAAGGGTTGTATTATCACACCACATCTTGGTGCCTCTACCGCAGAATCTGAGGATAACTGTGCGATGATGGCTGTTCGCGAAATCAGAGATTATATGGAAAACGGAAACATTGTGCATTCCGTAAACTTCCCTGATTGCAGCATGGGAGCCTGCACAACTGCAGGAAGAATCGGTATTCTGCACCGCAATGTATCCGGTATGATTAGTCAGTATGCAACGATATTTGGCGAAGCAGGTATTAATATTGCCGGCATGGCAAATACCTCAAAAGGAGAATATGCATATGCTTTACTGGATATTGATTCTCCTATAACAGATGAGGTATTAAAGAAATTAGAACAAACAGAAGGAGTACTTCGTGTACGAAAGGTAAAATAAATGGCGAATATCAAACCATTTATAAGCATCAGACCAAATAGAGGGAAGGCGGCAAAAATTGCTGCCCTCCCTTATGATGTTTATAACAGAGAAGAAGCAAAAAGAGTGGTAGAGGCAAATCCGGATTCTTTTTTACGAATTGACCGGGCGGAGACCAATTTCCCAGATTCAGTGGATACTTATGCACCGGAGGTTTATGAAAAAGCAAGAGAATTGCTTTGGGAACGTGTAGAAGAAGGCGATTTTATTCGTGAAAAGAAGCGTTGCTATTATATTTATGAGCTGACTATGAATGGCAGAGTGCAAACAGGAATTGTCGCATGCGCATCGATTGACGATTATAGGGACAATGTCATCAAAAAACATGAAAATACACGTGAAGAGAAAGAGATTGACCGAATTCACCACGTGGATATCTGCAGTGCCCAGACAGGTCCGATTTTTCTGGCGTATCGTGCAAATGATGTGATTCATGAGATTGTGGCGCAGGTAAAAGAAGGAGAGGCTGAGTATGATTTTGTGTCTGAGGACGGAATCCGACACCGGGTCTTTGTGATATCAGACGATGCCGGGATTGCTGAGCTGGAGAAAGCTTTTGCAGGAATCGGAGAAATCTATATTGCTGATGGTCATCACCGCTGTGCTTCTGCCGTGAAGGTTGGGATGAAAAGACGGGAAGCGCATCAGGACTATTCAGGAGAAGAGGAGTTTAATTATTTCTTATCCGTCTTATTCCCGGATGATGAGCTCTACATTATGGATTATAACCGTGTATTAAAGGATTTGAATGGTTACACGGTTTCGGATTTCTATGAAGAAGTTGCAAAGCGGTTTGATGTAGAAGAAATCACGGACAGGCAAGAGAAACACCCGACGGAAAAGGGATGCTTTACCATGTATTTGGATGGCCGCTGGTTTTCATGCCAAATCAAGCATAAGGATATTCCGGATGATCCGGTGAAGTCACTGGATGTTTCTTTATTACAGAATTTATTGTTAGAACCGGTGTTGGGGATTGATGATCCGAAAACGAATGCACGTATCGACTTTGTAGGAGGAATTCGAGGCTTGGATGAATTAGTGAAACGATGCAACGAGGATTGTGCCGTGGCTTTTGCTATGTATCCAACTTCCATTCAGGAGTTATTTGCCGTGGCAGACGCAGGACTTTTGATGCCTCCAAAATCAACCTGGTTTGAGCCAAAGCTTAGAAGCGGATTATTTATTCATGAAATTGAGGGATAAAAGATGACAGGAATATTATTTGAAGCAGTACAGTCGACGGAAGAATCAGCTGTTTTAGAAAGTATTCAGGAGGTAGCAGAAAATCCGGGGATTTTGGCAACCTATCTGGAGGGCATGATACCAACTCTGATTAGTTTTGCATTGCAGGTTGTATTGGCAGTCATACTGTATGGAATATCTGTAAAGGTGATTAAGTGGATTATTAAAATCGTGCAGAAGGGTATGGAGCGTCATGGCGTGGATACCGGAGTAAAGCAATTCTTATGTTCTATTATTAAGTATGCTTTGTATCTCGTTTTGATTATGACGATTCTAAGCCTGTTTGGTGTTGCAACGACATCTGTGGTGGCTGTTCTTGGCTCGGCAGGTGTGGCAATCGGCCTGGCTTTACAGGGCAGTCTTGCGAACTTTGCAGGTGGTGTTTTGATTTTACTTCTAAAACCATTTAAGGTAGGAGACTATATCATTCAGGGTGGCAATGAAGGTACCGTTTATGAGATATCTATTTTCTATACCAAGTTAAAGACCGTTGATAATAAGGTGGTTGTGATTCCAAATGGAATCCTTTCCAACAATACATTAACAAATGTTTCCCATATGGAGAAGCGAAGGGTCGATGTGACAGTTGGTATCTCCTATGATGCAGATATTAAGCTGGCGAAGGAACTTCTCTATCGGTTGGCACAGAAGGACGAAAGCCGGCTGCCGGAAGAGGATGCAGTTGTTTTTGTTGATAATCTGGGTGCATCCTCTGTTGATATCGGGGTACGTATCTGGGTAAAATCGGAAGATTATTGGGATACAAAGTGGCGTTTGACGGAAAATATCAAGTATATCTTGGATGAAAATCATATTTCTATTCCATATCAGCAAATTGATGTACAGATTAAACAATAAAAAATAAAAAATGTTGACAAAAATTGTCAAATATGGTAAGTTTTATCATGTAAGTATTTTTGGAAAGCGGAGGCTTTCCCGTATTAGGAGGATTTTAGTTATGCAGCAGGGAACTGTAAAGTGGTTTAATGCAAAAAAAGGTTACGGATTTATTTCAGACGAGCAGGGAAATGACGTATTTGTTCATTTTTCCGCACTGAACATGGATGGATTCAAAGAGCTCAAGGATGGCGAGAAGGTTGAATTCGAAGTGATTGATGGCGATAAAGGCCCTCAGGCAGCTAACGTTTCACGTCTTGCTTAATTGCGAATATAGAGATGAATTAACGAACCGAAGGAGCGCTCACGTATGTGGGCGCTTTTTTTGTACAAGTGAAGTGGGGACGTTCCTTTTGTCTCATTTTGAAACGAGACAAAAGGAACGTCCCCACTGCACAAAAATGGAAATGAAACGGTAAAACGGTTGAATAAAGGATACAAAACGGTTGAAATAAGATAGCCAATGATGTATACTGAAAGTAGGAATAAATCTATGTATATAGGAGGTTTTAGTGTGAAAAATAAGCTCGATAGCTTATTTTTCGCACTTGAATTTGTGACGCTTCGGAATGGAGGAATTCTATGACAATTCAGGAGATGAAAAAGAAAAAACAGGAAAAGGGCTATACCTATGCGCAGATAGCAGAATTATCAGGGGTACCGCTTGGAACGGTACAGAAGATTTTCTGTGGGGAAACAACGAGCCCCCGCTATGATACATTGTTAGCTTTAGAGGCTTTGTTCACAGAAAAGCTAGTGGTAAAAGAGTCTATTGCATATCAAACTGAGGCTCACACACAGGGAAGTTATACGATTGAAGATTATTATAAATTACCTGATGAAAAGCGTGTCGAATTAATTGATGGCTATTTTTATGATATGTCTTCCCCTACGACATATCATCAATTATTTGCCGGAGATATTCATCGTCAGATTGCCAATTATATTTTGCAAAAGGGTGGAAGCTGCATCCCATTTATGTCACCTATTGATGTGCAATTAGACTGTGATGAGAAAACTATAGTACAACCGGATGTAGCAATATTATGCGATAGAGATAAAATGAAACGATGGGGCATTTACGGGGCGCCGGATTTTGTATTAGAAGTGATTTCTCCATCAACCAGGCGCAAAGATTATACAAAGAAGCTGTCAAAATATATGGAAGCAGGTGTGCGGGAGTACTGGATTTTAGATCCGTATCAAAAAAAGCTTTTGGTTTACTTTTTTGAAAGTGAAGTATGCCCGGTGATTTATGGACTGGACCAGCCGGTTCCGGTAGGGATTTTTGATGGAGAACTTGAAATTGAATTCTCTAACATTGTAAAATGGGTTGAGTGCGAAAATGAATAAGAAATAAAAGGAACGCTTATTTTTTTATCCTAACAGTAAAGGAGGGTAAGAAAATGAGCGTTTCTTCATTTATAGTAATGGAAAGTTTGCAGAATTCATTTTCAATTATTTTGGGTGAATAGTAAATAAAAGTGCCTTTTCGTGAAAAAAGATATTGTATAAAACTGCCTTTTGTGAGTATAATAACAATATCAAGAACTAGGAGGCGCTTTTTTGAAACGAAAAATATATGATCGTTTGTTAGAATGGAAAGAAAAAGATAATGGAAGCTGCGCTTTGCTATTAGATGGAGCAAGACGTGTCGGTAAAAGTTATATCGCTGAATTATTTGGAAAAAACGAATATAAAAGCTATTTGCTGATTGATTTTGCACATCTGCCAGAGGAGGTCCGTGAAATTTTTGAAAATGATATCAATGATTTTGACCTGTTTTTCAATAAGTTGTCAGCATATTACAGGAAAATACTATACAAACGAGAATCTCTTATTATTTTTGATGAGGTTCAGAGATATCCAAAGGCAAGGGAACTAATTAAGTATTTAGTTGAAGATGGGCGTTACGATTACCTTGAGACAGGATCATTAATTTCTCTAAGAATGAATGTGGAAAATATTGTAATTCCTTCGGAAGAGGAGCATATAGAGATGTTTCCTATGGACTTTGAGGAATTTTTGTGGGCAATGGGAGATGAAACAACAGTTCCGTATCTGCGGGAATGCTTTGAAACACTTCGGCCTCTAGGACAGGCTATGCACAAAAGAGTAATGAATGACTTTCGGCAATATATTCTTGTGGGTGGAATGCCACAGGCAGTTGATGCATATAGAACAACAAAAAGTTTTGAATCTGTAGATAGAATAAAAAAACGTATCCTAACGTTGTATCGACAGGATATTACGAAGTTTGCCAAAGGATATGAAGCGAAAGTGTTGTCAATTTTTGATGAACTGCCGTCACAACTATCTAAAACTGAAAAGAAGTATAAATTATCCAGTATAAGTAATGGAGCAAGATTTCGTGATTATGAAAACGCTTTTATGTGGCTTACGGAAGCTATGGTAATGAATAATTGTTTTAATGCAACTGAACCAACTGTAGGTTTGTCCATGAGTGAAGAACATACAACACGAAAATGTTACATGGCAGATACAGGTCTTTTGGTAACTCATTCTTTTATGGATGATCAGTTTACAGATAATGAATTGTATAGAGATATACTTTTAGACAGGTTACATGTAAATGAAGGAATGCTCATGGAAAATATTGTGGCACAGGAACTGCGGGCGAGCGGGCATAAACTTTATTTTTATTCCAGATCGGACACAAATAAGCGGGAAAACAATATTGAGATTGATTTCCTGATTCGAAAGAAAAGAAAAATATGCCCGATAGAGGTGAAATCAGGATTATATAGAAAACATTCTTCACTGGATAAATTCAGAAGTAAGTTTAGGGGTAAGATAGGACAACCATATATTTTGTACACAAAGGATATTTTGGTGAAAGATGATGTAGCTCATCTGCCAATTTACATGGCGATGTTTTTATAAGGTATAAAACTAATAATTGGAGGAGGTACAAAAGTATGTCAGAACTGAGATTTGAAACTATGAAAATACGGGGAGCAGAGTTGGGAGAGGAGTCTTGCGTACCGGATTTACTTGGAGAGCATATTCTTCAAAATGATTTAAAATTTTATCTGGATGAAACGGATGAGATTTATGATGGATATGGACGCAGAAAAAATGCCTATCCATATCGGCAGTATCATAGCTATACCAGAGAATTGAAGGAAAAAGAAATGAAGACCGCTGTCTTGGAAAATTCGTATTTGAAGGCAGTATTTTTACCGGAATACGGAGGAAGACTCTGGAAACTGTGGGATAAGACGACCGGTGTAAATCTGCTATATACGAATGACGTTATCCGGTTTAGTAATCTGGCAATCCGCAATGCATGGTTTAGCGGCGGAGTGGAATGGAATATAGGCATTATTGGACACACATCATATACCACAGCACCTTTGTATACAGCCGTAACTGAAACGGATACAGGTGCGCCTGTTCTTCGTATGTACGAATATGAGCGTATCAGAAAAGTGCCATATCAAATGGATTTCTGGCTGGAAGAGGAAGATAAGGTTTTAAACTGCAGAATGCGGATTGTTAATGAAAGCGATGATGTTATACCGATGTATTGGTGGAGCAATATGGCTGTTCCGGAATACGAAAATGGGCGAATTGTGGTTCCGGCAGACAAGGCATTCACCAATGGAGATGGGGTAGTTTATAAAGTAGATATTCCGATGGTAAATGGTGTGGATGTTACCGACTATCAGAAAATTCCGAAATCAGTCGATTATTTCTTTGCAATTGATGAGAAGAAACCGAAGTACATCGCCAACATAAATAAAGAGGGATATGGACTTTTACAAACTTCAACACAAAGACTGAAAGCTTTTTTCTTGGGGAAACGGACAGGGGTCCAATCACTGGCAGGAGTTTTTAACGGACAAAGCAGGAAGATATCTTGAAATCCAGGCAGGTTTAGGAAAAACACAGTATGGATGTATTCCGATGGCACCGCATACGGCATGGGAATGGCTGGAGCAGTATGGCCCGATACAGTTATCCGGAACTATCACGGAAAAATCGCATGAAGAGCGGGAAAGAACCTTAACCGGTATTTTGACAGCGGCCAAAAGTGATGAGCAGTTAGAGAGAAAACTGAAGGAAACCTCCACAATGGCAAAGAAAAAAGCAAAGCTTGTCTTAAACGGCAGCGGATACGGGGCGCTAACTAAACGAGGAAAGTGGTCCGAACATCTGGAATTTGTTGCATCATCTGATTCCCTGAAAAAGTGGCAGAGCTTTTTTGAAACCGGCGCTTTACATAAGCCATCTGTTAAAGAGGTACCGGATGAGTTTCTTATTGATGGCGAAAATCTGAACTTCATTCTAAATACACTGGATTCTTCGAATAAAGAAAACTGGTATGCATTTTATCAGGCTGGAATCGGTTGTGTGGCAGAGGAAGATTTCTTGAAAGCGAAAGAATTACTGCGTAAATCCTGGAATTTGGAAGCAAATCCATGGGCGTGTCATGGTTTGGCTTGTATCGGCCTGTTTACTGAGAAAAATGAGGAAGCAGCGGAATGGATGTTAAAAGGTTTGGAAATGGAAAATGAGAATATCTCTTACTTAAAAGAAGGATTTAGAATCCTGTTCCTTTGCAGAGCCTATCAGGAACTGATTGCTTTTTATGAGAGCCAAAACAGCAAAATTCAGGAGATAGGAAAACTGAAATTTTACTATATTTCTGCTTTGCATAAGATTGGAAAAAATGAGGAAGCTTATGAAATGTTAGAGGAAAACGGCGGACTTGTGATTGATGATATCCGTGAAGGAGAAGATTCTCTTGCGAAGCTTTGGAGTGAATTATATGAAAGTTTATATTCAAAAAAAGCTCCCGTTCCGTATCGTTATGATTTTAAGGCATTTTAGCAGTTTTATCCGTCGAAATATACGGTTGGAAGTTTAGGACTTTATTCGTTGTGAAAACAATGGATAGAGTCCTTTTCTTTTTTTCTATAAAATGATATGATAAACATGACATACAGATGACATGTTTGTTGTGATATGATTCATGTAAGGAGTACAGAATGAAGATAGACAGACAAATCGGTATATTATCCGTTTTATTGCAGCAGGAGAATATGACTGCTCCGCAATTGGCTGAAAAATTTGAAGTGTCCAGAAGAACCATTCAAAGAGATATCGAAGACCTTTGCAAGGCGGGTATCCCGATACAGACGACCCAAGGCGTCGGTGGTGGCATCCGCATCATGGAAGGCTTTGCTATGGACAGGACGCTTCTTACGTCTAAAGACATGAAGATGATTCTGGCAGGACTTCGCAGCCTTGACAGTGTAAGCGGAAGTAATTATTATGGCCGGCTTATGGAAAAAATAAAACCCGGTTCCTCTCAGATGATTTCAGGAAGCGATTCGATACTGATTGACCTGTCTTCTTGGAGCAAGGATAGGTTAGCTCCAAATATATCGCTTGTTTTGGATGCCATCGAAGGGAGAAGGCTGTTGTCCTTTGACTATTATGCACCAACCGGCGAAACCAAAAGGGAAGTGGAGCCATATTATCTAATATTTAAATGGTCAAGCTGGTATGTTTATGGATTCTGTAGAGCCAGACAGAGTTTTCGGATGTTTAAACTGAACCGAATGGGAGAAATCACGTGTTTGGAACAGAAGTTTCAGCTAAGAGAAGTACCCGCACCGGATTTATCGATATCGAAGCTCTACCCATCTAAGATAGAGGTGAAAGCCATTGTGGACGCTTCTATGAAATGGCGTCTGATAGAGGAGTATGGTCCTTACTGTTATGAAGAGAGCGAAGATGGAAAACTGCTGTTTCACGGGTTCTATTCTGATATGGAAAGTCTGCTAACATGGGCCCTTACCTTTGGTGACCGGATGGAAATCCTAAAACCGGAAGAATTAAGAGAAGAACTTATGAGGGTTGCAACAAATATGGAAAAAATCTATGGAAGAGAAGGAGAAAAATAAACATGGCATTTGATTTTAAGAAGGAGTATAAAGAGTACTATATGCCGAAGAACAAGCCTGAGATTGTTACTGTGCCGAAGGCTAATTATATTGCGGTAAGAGGAAAAGGAAATCCGAATGAAGAGGGTGGTGCATATCAAAAGGCCATTGGCATTTTGTATGCCGTTGCTTATACTCTCAAAATGAGTTACAAGACAGATTATCGGATTGAAGGGTTTTATGAATATGTTGTTCCGCCTCTGGAAGGGTTTTGGTGGCAGGAGGGTATAGAAGGAATTGATTATACAGACAAGAACACGTTCAACTGGATTTCCGTCATCAGACTTCCGGAGTTTATTTCAAAAGCAGATTTTGAGTGGGCTGTGAAAACTGCGGAACAGAAGAAAAAGATGGATTGTTCATTGGCAGAATTTTTGACGATGGAAGAAGGCTTGTGTGTGCAGATTATGCACATAGGACCGTTTGATAACGAGCCTGCCACAGTGGAACTGATGGATATGTATTTGGCTGAGAACGGATATGAAAATGATTTTTCCAAAGATAGGCTTCACCATGAAATCTATTTGTCAGATGCGCGTAAAGTGAATCCTGAAAAATGGAGGACAGTAATCAGGCATCCGATAAGAAAGAAGGTGTAAATATGCCAAGACCGAAAACAAAGGACGAGCTGCGGATAGCAGCGAATACGAATTATAATAAACTGATAACAATGATTGAAAACAGAGCTTTTGAAGAAAAGGAAGTACCCTATGATTTTTCTGAAGATGAAAAGAAGAAAGAAGCGCATTGGCATCGTGATAAAAACCTGCGGGATGTACTCATGCATCTGAATGAGTGGCATTTGCTGCTTTTAGAGTGGATTAAGAACCGTGAAAATGGAAGCAATAAACCTTTCCTTTTGGAAGGTTATTCATGGAAGACTTATGGTGATATGAACCGCATGTTCTGGGAGCGGTGTCAGGATGTTACTGAGGATGAAGCGCTTTCTAAATTCCTGCAATCACACCGGCAGATGATGGAAGCACTGGAGCAGTTTTCAGAGGAAGAATTGTTCACGAAAAGCTTTTATCCATGGGTAGGTGGCAGTAATATTGGCTCCTATTTCATCAGCGTTACCAGCAGTCACTATGATTGGGCGATGAAGAAAATGAAGGCGCATAAAAAGATTGTAATAGGAAAGGCCATTGCAGAAATGTGATGGTCTTTTTTTCATTATGTAAAAGTGGCAACATCTTACGGAAACACTATGTTATAATGTACTTGAGGTTTTATCGTGAGGTGTGGGAGAAAACAAGGAAATGAATTTGACGATTAATCATTCAAATGTATATGTAGTTTCTGATATTCATAATGATGCGGATGGCTTTATAGCGATGCTCAAGGTGATAGGCTTTTCTGCTGATGATACCCTGATTATTGACGGGGATATTTTTGACCGGGGAGATAAGCCGGTGGAACTGTATTTTGAGATTCTAAAACATCCCAATATTTATGTAATTCAGGGAAATCATGATGTCTGGGTTAAAAGGGAAATATTCGAAAAATATGCAAACGAACAAGTCGGTGAGTATATTTCTTATAATACAGTTTCGTTATTGGAACAACGATTAACTCCGGTTGATATGATTGATTTGGCGAAATGGATTGATAGTAAACCATATTATATCAATTTAGCATTAGATGGGGAAAAATTTCAGATAGCACATGCTCAAACATATTTAACTCCTGAGAGACTTTGGGACAAAAGTAAATTGTATATGGGCGATGGCCATTATGAGGAGTTTATTAGAGGCAGAGAAGAAAATGATGCATTTATTTCTGTGGTAGGGCATACTGCAACGGAGGAAAGAAAGATTTGGAAATCTGAATCAGGAAGAACCATTCGGATTGACTGCGGAGTTGGGTACAAGTGCTATCAGTGTAATGGTCAACTTGGTGCAATCAGGTTAAATGACAGGAAGGAATTTTACGTATAAAAAATGAATTTCAAAGAGGATGATGAATTGTTCATTCTTGGCGATGTGGTTGACCGGGGACCAAATCCTGTGAAAGCGTTACAGTTTTTGATGACATTACCGAACTGCACCTGCATTGCAGGAAATCATGAACTTATGGCGCTAACGAACCTGAAGCTGTTATTAAATGAGATTACAGATGATTTTCTGAATCATTTAACAATGGCAGATATCGGACAGCTTTCGGATTGGCTTAGTAACGGTGCATCGAGTACGATTTCAGAATTTACAAAATTGTCACTGGAAGATAGAAAGGATGTACTGGATTTTATGGGTGATTTTGAAGCATATGCCAAGTTAGTGGTTAATGGTCAAAAATATCTTTTGGTGCATGCCGGTCTGAATGATTTTTCTGAAGAAAAGGCGATGGAGGAGTATTCGATTGACGATTTGGTTTGGACGCGGACAGACTATGAGATTCCGTATTATGAGGATAAAATTGTAATTACCGGTCATACGCCGACGCAGTATATCATTGGCAATCCTAAGCCGGGGTATATATACAAGGCAAATCATCACATTGCAATCGATTGTGGTGCTGGTTTAGAAAATGGCAGATTGGCAGGAATATGTTTGGAAACTGGGGAAGAGTTTTATTCAAGGGACTAGTACTTGAATAAAAAATTCTTCAGGATGCTAAAATACTCTGCGCACTGTATGAGATTTGTCGCTGATTTACTTTGCGTACTGTAAATTTGGACACAGTAGGGACGCTTTTTTGGCTTCTTCATTATTTATAAAGTCTATTTGACACCAAATACGACACCACTATATAATAAAGGAAAGCCAGAATGTCAATATGTTGAACTGGTACGAGAGATTATTGAGAAGGAGGAAGAAAATGGAAAAGATTGAGGATTATATGAGATTGCCATACAAAATTGAATTGGTTCCGGATATAGAAGAGGGCGGTTATGCAGTTTCCTGCCCTGAATTGCCGGGGTGCTTAAGTTGTGGTGATTCCTTAGAGGAAGCGATGAAGAATATTGAGGATGCAAAGCGGGAATGGATGAATGTTGCATTAGTAGAAGGAGGAACAATACCTGTGCCGGAAAATTTAGAAGATTATTCCGGACAATTTAAGCTTAGGATACCCAAAAGCCTGCATAAACAATTAGCAGAACATTCGAAAAGAGAAGGAATTAGTATGAATCAATATTGCCTTTATTTATTGGCAATGAATGATGCGCACCACGTTGCAAATTGGAAATAGGAACGATACACCGCACATTACGTGCGCTCATAATCTAAATGTGGATTTAATCGTACGAAAGTAATCGGAAAGACTTGTTATTATTTTTAAATGTATTATAATAGCTATATCAATTCTAAGCTGATTCTGTTTTTTAGAAAAGAATCGGGCTCATTGATTTTTGTGTAGATTATTTGGGATAGAAATTTACACAGTCTTAGCCTTACATGGCCGGTTTGGCGGTTCGCCAAAACATCACATTATTTATTAATTGAATAGGAGGAGTATGCCTATGGCAAACACAAAAGAAATGGTAAAAAATGTTATTTTGCAGAATTATTCTTAGCACGGTTTTGGGCAAAAGCATTCGCAAAGTGCATGTAGTCGCGCAGCAAAGCATCCTTGGTTTTGATACGAATCAACATGGAATTCGTATGGATGCTTATGTGGAAGATATTTCTGATATGGAGAACTTGCCGGAATGCGGAATGGCTGATGCTGAGATTATTCCAGATATCTATGATATTGAACCAAATAAAGAATATGAAAAAGAGACTCTGCCAAAACGTATGAGATACTATCATGGATTAATTGATACAAAACATTTAAATACAGGTATAGATTATGATAAATTGCCAAAGGTAGTTATTATAATTATTTTACCCTATGACCCATTCGGTTTGAAACGAATGGTGTATACGGTAAAAAATCAATGCATAGAAGAACCTGATATACCATATGAGGATGGTGCAAGAAAGATTTTTTTATACACCAAAGGAACAGAAGGAAATCCTAGTCAATCTCTCAAGGATATGCTAAAATACATAGAGAATACAAAACTTGAAAATGTGACCAATGCAGATATTTTTAAAATTCATGAGTTGGTTGAAAAAGCAAAGCATCGGAAGGAGGTTGGCATTAGTTATATGAAAATGTGGGAAGAAAAACGCTTAATAGAAAAGAAGGCACTTGCCCAGGGACGTGAAGAAGTTATGGGTACTTTGATTGAAACATGCCAGGAATTTCATGCAACGAAGGAAGATACGATAAACAGGCTGAAGATAAAATTTGGGCTTTCCGAAGAAGATGCAGCAGAATATATGGAAAGGTATTGGAAACAGGAACAAATAAGTTAGTGCAATAATGTCATAGGAAAATGACCTCCAAAGAAAAGATTTTATATCCGACTTTGGAGGCCTTTTTGTTTTATGTGCAGATAATAAAGTGAAAAACAGGAACACAAACACGAAAAAGAGAACGCAGAAATGAAATAATTGAAGTAATATAATAACAGAATAGGTCGATTATTTTTGCGAAGGAGAAATGGCGTATGAAATATTATTGTAATCCAATCAATGTCCCATATCGTTATCAGTTTAACATGGATCCGCGTTCCGGCGGAAAGCTTCAGATTGACAGAGAAGCAGCAGACCCATCCATGATTCTGTTTCAGGGAAAATACTATATTTTCGCATCCATGAACTTAAGCGTATGGGTATCCGAAGATATGGTAAATTGGGAGGCACACAGACTGCCGGAAAATCTTCCGTTATACGACTATGCACCGGATGTAAGAGTTTGTGGTGATTACGTGTATTTTTGTGCGTCAAAAAAAGGAGAGATTTGTAACTATTATAGAACCAAAGATATTATAAACGGGCCGTATGAAGAGATTCCGGGTACCTTTGATTTCTGGGACCCGAATCTGTTCTTTGACGATGACGGAAGGGTGTTTTTTTACTGGGGATGCTCCAATATTACACCTGTCTGGGGTGTGGAACTAGATCCGACGACCATGCAGCCAAAGAGTGAGCGTATCGAGCTTCTCTCAGGAGATGGCTATGAAAGAGGCTATGAGCGGATGGGCGAGGACAATAGCGAATTCCCACGTAGTGAAGAAGAAGTCGAGATGATGTTTCAGGGGTTTGTAAAGCAAAGCGGTGTTCCGGTGGAACAGCTGCCTGTACAATATATTCCGCAGATTCGGGGGATGTTTACCAGAAGACCATTTATCGAGGGACCGTGGATGGACAAACACAATGGAAAATATTATCTCCAGTATGCTTGCCCGGGAGCAGAGTATAATGTGTACGCGGATGGTGTGTATGTATCCGATTCCCCGTTAGGGCCATTTGAACTGGCAAAAAATAATCCGTTTTCCTATCATCCGGGCGGCTACATGCCGGGAGCAGGACACGGTTCAACGATGCGTGACAAAGAAAACAATCTATGGCATACCTCTACCATGCGCATCAGCGTGAATCATCAGTTTGAGCGTCGTGTCGGTATCTGGCCGGCAGGCTTTGATGCAGAAGGCGAATTGTTCTGCAATCAGAACTATGGAGACTGGCCGATTGCCGTTTCCGAGGGACAGGAGGACCCGTGGAGAGAACCGCAGTGGTATCTGCTTAGCTATGCGAAGCCAACAAACTGTTCTTCTTCCGCGGAAGGAAAGGGAGCAGATCAGGCAGTGAATGAGGATGCAAAGACCTGGTGGAGAGCGAAAACTGCAGAGTCTTGTCAGTGGATAGAAGTAGATTTGGAAAAGCCGATGGATGTCAGAGCCATTCAGATTAATTTTGCAGATGATGCACTGCCAATTGCTTCACCGGGGAAAATCAAAGGAACCGCAACACAGCCGCGATATATTGAGGAAAGAGACCTGCATACCAGATGGAAGTTAGAAGGTTCCTTGGATGGAAAAGAGTACTTTTTAATTGAGGATAAATCGAAAGCAGAGACAGATTTGCCACATGATTTTATCGTAAAGGAAGAAGGAATTAGGGTACGATTTATTCGACTAACCATTGTAGAAATTCCATATGATGTGACACCATGTATTTCCGGACTCCGCGTCTTTGGTATCGGTACAGAAGAAAAAGCAAAGGCACCGGTATTTGAGGCAACAAGAAGTGAGGATGGACTGGATTTACTGGTAACGATTGAAGGAACAAAGGACGCGATTGGTTACAATATTCTCTGGGGACATGAAGAGGGAAAATTGTATCACAGCTATCAGATTTACCGCGAAGTGGCAGATGTACGGGAAAAGAAGGATGCGCTTATGAAAAAACGTATTGGTGCGTTGGTAAAATCACAGGAATATTTTGTACGGGTGGATGCTTATAACGAAAATGGTATTACCAAAGGTCAGGTTGTAAAATTATAGAGGGAGCGCATATGAAAGCAATTAATTTAAGAACAGAGCATTTAGTAAATCCGATTGGAATTGATATCAGAACTCCTTATCTTTCCTGGAATTGCGAAGGAGGAAAGAAGCAGACCGCTTATGAAATCGAAGCAGTATCAGATGGTGAAGTGATTTTAAGCAGCGGAAAAATCGCTTCAGACAAAATGAATCATTGTTTCGGTTTGGCTGTAGCAAGTAAACAGCATGTTACATGGAAGGTGCGGTTATGGGATGAAACCGATACAGCAGGAGAATGGAGCGAGGAAGCTTATTTTGAAATGGGCATCTTAGAAAAGAGCCAATTTGTTGCAAAATGGATTAATCCGGAGCTTACCTGTGACCCTACTGTACATAAACCTGCAAGCTATCTAAAGACTTCTTTTACCGCAGAAAAAACCGGAAAAGCCAGACTTTACATTACCTGTCACGGTTTGTATGAGGCATCGATTAACGGAAAACGGGTGGGAGATTTTGTGCTTGCACCGGGTACCTACACTTATGATAAAAAACTGGCTTATCAGACCTATGATGTGACGGAACTCATACAAGAAGGAGAAAACAAAGTACAGGTTATTTTAGGAGATGGCTGGTATCGCAGCTGCTCCGGTGTGGATGGGGACAGAAATCTATATGGAGAAGATGTTGCATTATACTTCCAGTTAGAGATAGACGGAAAGCCTGTCTGCATTTCAGATGAGACCTGGCAGGCCTCACAGTCCGGTCCGATTCGGGAGAACGACATGCAACAGGGCGAGGTCATTGACGCGAGAATGGAAGAGCCGACAGACTACCACGAAGTAAAAGTGGAAAATTTCGGGGTAGAAAATTTCGCGTGCTCGGATTGTACTCCGATTGTGGAGTGTGAGCGTTTTGAAGGAAAGATTATAAAAACTCCGAATGGCGAGACGGTCATAGACTATGGACAGAATCTGGCTGGCTACATAGAATTTACCGTAAATGCCCATGCGGGAGATAAAATCGTGTTAACCCATGGCGAGTCGTTGGATGAGAACGGGAATTTTACAGCAGAGAATTTTCAGGACAGAAAGCGACACAAGGAGGGCGGCACCAGACAGCAGGTTATTTATACCTGTAAAGAAGGAGAAAACCACTATAAATCAAAATTTACCATCTGGGGCTTCCGCTATGCAAAGGTAGAAACGGAACTGGATTTGTCTTCTGCAAGCTTTACTTCGATCGCAGTTTACTCTAAGCTGGAGCAGCTGGGTACCTTTGAGTGTTCGAATGCGGACGTTAACCAGTTAGTAAAAAACAGTATCTGGAGCCAGAAATCCAACTTCTGTGATGTGCCGACCGACTGCCCGACCAGAGAACGTGCCGCATGGACCGGTGATATGGGTGTATTCGTAGAAACAGGAATCTTTTTAGAGGACTGTTATCCGGTGATTCGTAAGTGGTTAGGCGAATGCAGATTAAACCAGCATGAGGATGGAAAGGTTTCCAATATTGCACCAAAGAATAACAAACCAAGCTTTTTCTCAGGGCTTTTGGCAGGCTCTGTTGGCTGGGGCGATGCCTGTATCATTGTGCCGTATGCACTTTATAAGAGATACAGAGACAAACGGATTCTCGAAGAAAACTATGAAATGATGCAGAAATGGTATGAGTTCCTTACGAACCGGGCGAAGCAAAAGCCAATGAATCCTGTAAAATTATTGAAGCGGAATCCGTACCGCAGATTTACCATTGAGACCGGTATCGATTATGGTGAATGGTGTGAGCCGGATGTAGAAAGCACGAATGCTATGCGGACACCGCAGGGAAAAGTGGCAACAGCATACTTTGCCTATTCCGGAAAACTGCTGGCGGAAATTGCTGCGATTTTAGGGAAAGAAGAGGATGCCGCAAACTATAATAAGACTGCAGAGCAGGCGAAAAAAGCGTTCCGGTATATTGCTACGGAAAACGGAAGGATTACTTCTGACCGTCAGGCGGAATATGTGCGTGCCATTTCCTTTGACCTTCTTACGGAAGAGGAGAAAAAACAGGCTGCAGCTGACTTAAATGAACTGGTAGTAAAGAATGGTTATCACTTGAATACCGGATTCTTATCAACACCATCCCTTTGTCCGGTATTGGCACAGTATGGATATCTGGAAACGGCATACAGGCTGTTGTTACAGGATACCATGCCAAGCTGGCTGTATGCGGTAAAGAAGGGGGCTACCACAATCTGGGAAAACTGGGATGGCATCAACGAAAAAGGAGAGGTGAAGGCTTCGCTGAACCACTACTCTTATGGTGCAATCACAGGCTGGCTGTTTACAGGGGTCTGTGGTATTCAGTTGAAAGAGGAAAAGATTACGATAAAACCACAGCCGCATCCGTTGTTACAACAGGCAAGAGCAAGCTATCAGTCACCGCTTGGAAAAATCGTAAGTGGATGGAAATATGAAGGCGAGAAAGTATCTTATGAAATAGAGATACCTTCCAATACAGAGGCAGAAGTCATTTTGCCGGATGGAAGGATAGAAATACTGACAGCGGGAAGCTATCGGTTATAAATATGTATTTGAAAAATGCCCCATTTTGGGGCATTTAATTTAAAAAGCTTGTGTTATGGTACTGTTCAGTTTCAAAATCGTCTTGGCGATGTCGGCAGGCGATTCCTTCATGCCGCTTCGCAGCCAGTACTCAATGATACCGCTTGTGCCCCCTGCGATATAGCCAAAATAAATGCCGGAAAAAGCAGGCGCAGAACTGCCATTTTCCATACGCATTTCGTTCATTTTTTCAAAACAGCTGACTGCTAAGCGGAAGGAAAAACTTTTATCTTCTTTCATTGTAGCAAATTTTGCGAACATTTCTTTGTTCTCCTGCATGACAGTTAAGATAGAAAAAAGGGTTTGCTCTGTACTTTTTTCGGAAGAACTTTCTATCAGAGCTAATAACCCCTGGATGGCTTCATTCTGAAACTGTTCCAAAAGGTCGTAAGTATCCTGATAATGCTTATAAAAGGTAGCCCGGTTGATCTGTGCAATGTCACAGATTTCCTTTACGGTTATTTTGGAAATGGTTTTTTTCTTTAATAAATCCAGGAACGTCTGCTGTATCATCATTCTGGTATATCGTACACGGGCATCAGTTTTCATAAATTTGTCCTTTCTTCAACAGATATGAAAATGTGTTGCTTATCTAACAGTTGTTATTACATTGCTGATTGTTTTTCTACTTCTATGAATTATAATCAACAATAGGAAATAAATCAACACATGTTTAAAAAATGGGGGGCGTGAGTATGAAAAACGAAACTTTATTTAAAGATAAGCCGGTATGGAGCGCTATTTTTTCTTTGGCGGTTCCGTCCTGTATCACTATATTGATTATGGTAATCTATAACATGGCAGATATGTTTTTTGTCGGAATGCTGGGGGATACCGCACAGGTAGCGGCGGTTTCTGTGGTAGGACCGGTGTTCTCTCTGGTGATGGCGGCAGCTACCATGCTTGGAATCGGTGGATGCTCCGTGATTGCAAGTGCGATTGGTGCAGGGAAAAAAGAAGAAGCGAAGACCTATTCGAGCTTATGCTGTATGACATCTGTTCTGTTTGGAATCTTCTGTGCAGTTGTGATGTTATCGGCTACAGACCCTATTCTAAAAATATTAGGGGCAAATGAGGAAATAATGGCACCGGCACGCGCTTATATGCGGGCCCTTGCTCTGGGAGCACCTTTTATGTTGTTTTCCACAGCGTTTGCATCCATTCTGCGGGCAGAAGGGGCAATAAAAGAAGGTCTGATTGGTAATATGGTGGGGACTGTGCTTAATATCATCTTAGACCCGATTTTCATTCTCATACTTCATCAGGGAGTGACAGGAGCGGCGGTTGCTACCGCAATCGGAAACGTGGTCAGCAGCGGCTATTATCTTTCCTACATATTAAAAAAAGCATCTGTTTTAAGTGTTACTCCGGGGTATGCAATGAAAAATCCGGTAGCATTATTTCATATTATGGGGGTGGGATTACCAAACGGTATCAGCAGCCTTTTGTCCGGTTTTGCATCCACGTTTTCGAATCAGCTGCTATCCGGTTACGGAACAAATGCGATAGCAGCAATGGCAGCCGCAGGGAAGGCAACAATGCTGATAGCAATGATTCAGATGGGAATCTGCATGGGTGTGCAGCCTTTGATGGCATATAATTATGGTGCAGGAAATCAGAAAAGATTAAAGGAGATATTAAAAAAACTTGGAATACTTACCTTTGTATTTGGCCTTGTTGTTACCGCAGGATGCTTTTTGGCAAGACATACGTTGATTGGGTTGTTTTTAAAGGATGCGGACGCGGCAACTATGGGAGAAAACTTAGTCATCTTTTTGGTAATCGCAAGTCCGATTATAGGGTTCTACTATTTGAGTACAAGCTTCTTACAGGCTTGCGGAAGTGCTCTGCCTGCGACTATTGTTTCGGTGCTGAGGCAGGGAGGAATATTAATTCCATGCCTTTATCTGATGGAACGTCTGATGGGCTTTACGGGAATTGCAGCCGCCCATACCATTGCGGATTTCCTGTCAGTTGGGATAGCAGTTGCCATCTGTATCTGGCAGTATCGTAAAATCAGGAATGGCAAGTTGCATTTTGCGGAGGATGTATGATTACAGTATTGATAGTGGAAGATGACAACAGTACCAGATTGGTTACAAAATTACACCTGAAAAATGAGTATCATATCTTAGAAGCAGCAAATGGAATAGAGGCATTGGAACTATTGGAACGTCAGCAGGTGAACCTGATTATTGCAGATGTTATGATGCCTCATATGGACGGGTATGAGTTTGTGAGGCAGCTGAGGATGGCGGACAAGACGACGCCGGTTCTTCTTTTGACGGCAAAAAAGGAGTGGCAGGATAAGAAGAATGGATTTGCACTCGGCATTGATGATTATATGACAAAACCGGTTCACTACGAAGAATTATTGTGGAGAGTGCGCGCACTATTACGGAGAGCACAAATTAATGATGAGAAGAAAATAATCATTGGGGATGTCATCATAAATGAAGACAGTAATATGGTCATCCGGGGAGAAGAGCGTATGACATTACCTAAGAAAGAATTTGAACTGCTTTTTAAGTTATTATCTTATCCAAATAAGGTTTTTACGACGTCTCAGCTTTTGGATACGATTTGGGGATATGAAACAGATTCTGACGAGACTACAGTAAGAACTCATATTAACCGGCTGCGAAAGCGTTTCGCCGGGTATCAGGAATTTGAGATTGTTACTGTGCGTGGATTGGGATATAAAGGAGAAATCAAAAAATGATGGATGCGGCTACGAAGGGGAGAAAAAGAATCGGAACGATTCGATGGGCAGTTGCGCTGGCCATCATTATTACGATTTCTGCAGTTATTTCCTATCTTCTGACTTCAGGAATCCGATATATGTACTTTGATGGGGAAAATGATAATTTTCTGATCTGGAGTACTGCTATTTACCAAATCATGGGAAGTATTACCGGTGTGGTGATAACAATGATTGCTCTTATGTTGTACCGCAGAATGGAAAAATTACTAAACGGAATCGAGGAAGTAGCGAAGGGAAATCTGGATTTAGAAATCTCATTGGATAATGCCGGAGAATACAAGGTTATTTTTGAAAACTTTAATCAGATGGTAAGGGAATTAAAAAATGCAGATGAACAGCAGAAGCAGTTCATGAAGGATTTTTCTCATGAATTTAAAACACCGATTAACTCAATAAAGGGATTTGCTGAGTTTTTGTATGCGAATGAACTTCCAAGAGAAGAAGAAAAGCAATACCTGGAAATTATGGCAAAGGAAGCAGGGCGTCTGGCACAATTGTCACAGAATACACTGTTCCTTTCAAAGCTGGAGCATATGGAGTCGATTCGAAATAAGGAAAAATACCGGTTGGATGAACAGATTCGCAATTGTGTGATTCTCATGCTGCCATCCTTTGAAGAAAAAAGGATACAGCTTAAGGTAGAATTGCCGGAAATCTGGTATACAGGAAACGAGGAAATTTTAGAAGAAATCTGGGTGAATCTGTTGGATAATGCAAGAAAATATTCATCGGAAGGAACTACTGTCTTTATTGAGGGAAAGGCAACGGAGGAATATATTCGGATTGAAGTGAGGGATGAAGGACAGGGAATGGATGAAGATACCAAGTTACACTTATTTGATCGATATTATCAGGGGGATACTTCTCATGAAACGGCAGGATTTGGATTAGGACTTTCTATTGTAAAGAGAATTGTTGATCTGTGCAAAGGATCGATTCGGGTGGAAAGTACCTTGGGAAAAGGAACTTCTTTTTTTATTTATTTGTAACGCAAAAGTTTATGTTGAGTTTATATTCATACGTTAATCTATACCAGAAGTAAGAGTAAAGATAGAAAGCATAGAATCTGAAAGGATGGGTTAACAAAATGAAAGACGAAAGAGTATATTTATTAACCGGTGCAGCAGGATTTTTAGGGAACAATATCGCAAAGCAGCTTGTTGAAAAGGGATGCGATGTGCGCGGGTTAGTTTTAAAGGGGGACAAGGCCGTAGAGCATGTTCCGGAAGGTGTGGAGATTGTATATGGCGATTTGACGGATAAGGCTTCTTTAGAAACATTCTTTACGGTTGAGAATCGCAGGATAGTCTGTATTCACTGTGCAAGCATTGTTTATTTAAAAGAAGAACCAAGTGAATTTGTCTATCATGTAAATGTGGATGGAACACAGAATATTATTGATATGTGTCTGGAAAAAGATGTAGAGAAGCTTGTCTATGTCAGCTCAACCGGAACCATACCTGAACTTCCGCATGGGGAAAAGATAAAAGAACCAGAAAGTTTTGAACTGGATAAAATTGTTGGCTATTATGGAAAAACAAAAGCAATGGCTACACAATTAGTATTTGATGCCGTGAAAGAAAAAGGCTTAAAAGCATCAGTAGTATATCCAACCGGGATTTGCGGACCGAATGACTATGCAGGCGGACCGGTTTCAACTTTCATCGAACAATATTGTAATGGAGAGAGCAAAGTGGGATTTCCGGGCTCATTCAATTCTGTTGACGTAAGAGACTTGGCTGCCGGAACGATTGCTGCCGTAGATAAGGGAAGAATTGGAGAGGGATATATCTTAGGAAATGACGTTGTCTGGATGAAGGACATGCTTTTACATATTAGCAATGCAAGTGGCGTAAAAATGGTAACAACGATACTTCCTATGTTTGTTACAAGATTGATTGTCAAGGCAAGCGTCATGATAGGAAAGATTACAAAAAATGATCCATTGATTACCGAGCTAATGCTTTACAATTTAGTCAGAAACAATGAATTTGACAGCAGTAAGGCTAAAAAAGAATTAGGATACCAGACACGACCATTTGCAGAGACTATCTACGATGAAGTTGAGTGGCTTAGATTAGAACATAGAATAGCAGTATAGTGGCAAAGAAACAGGGAGAAAAGATGGAAACAAAAGAAAATAAAAAAATATGCGTTATCACAGGTGGAGGCAGTGGTATGGGATTAGCGGCTGCCAAATATATGCCCAAGGATAAAGTAATCATTGTATCGGGCAGAACCGTAAAAAAACTGGAAAAGGCAGTTAGCGAATTGAAGGAATTGGGATATGAAGCATATGCACATGCCTGCGATACTTCAGACCGCCAGAGTGTAAGAAAGCTTGCAGAATATGCAGCGTGCATGGGAGAAATAAAAAATGTAATAAATGCTGCAGGAATGTCTCCTGCAATGACCGGACAGGAACAGTTACTTCGCGTAAATGCATTAGGCACTGTATATGTAAATCAGGAATTTTCAAAACGAATGAATAAGGGAAGTGTCATAGTAGATGTGTCTTCAAATTCTGCCTATATTCTGCCAAAATTTCTAATTAATAAAAAAGTATATGCCCTGGCAGAAACGGATGAAGAAAAATTCCTAAGAAAACTAATCAAAATAAGTAATCTTCCTAAAGGTCAGTATGAAAAAGCAGGATTTGCCTATGCATTTTCTAAAAATTTTGTGATTTGGTATGCACAGAAATGTGCATATGAGTATGGTCAAAAAGGAATCAGAGTGGTGTCTTTAAGCCCCGGATTGATTGCAACAGATATGGGTAATTTAGAGAAAGAATCAGGTGGTGACCTGATACCATATACTGCTGAGCAGCGTATGGGGACTCCGGAAGAATTAGGTTATGCGTTAGCAACATTGGCTGATGAGAGAAACGGATATCTGGCAGGTGTCGATATTCTTTGTGATGGCGGAAGTATTAATGCTAAGAACTTTAAAAAAATTTAATCATAAAAGGAGGAAATGAAATGGATTTTTCAAGTGTAAAAGGAAAAGTAGCAATTGTAACAGGTGCAAGCAGAGGAATTGGTGAAGCAATCGCAAAGGTTTTTGCAGAAAATGGGATGAAGGTTGTCTGTGCTGCAAGAAGTGTTGAGCAGGGACAGGCCGTAGCAGATGAAATCTGTGCAAAGGGCGGAGATGCTATTTTTGTACAGACGGATTGCAGCGATACCAAACAGATTAAAGCACTAATCGAAAAGACAGTAGAACATTATGGAAAATTAGACGGTATCGTAAGTAATGCCGGAATCGGACAGGGTGGTTTCCCACTGCATGAATATGAAATGGAAGACTATGATCAGATTTTTGCATTAAACAGCAAAGGCGTATTTGCCGGTATGAAATACGGTGCTGAAGCAATCTTTAAATCCCATAGCGAGGGAGGCTTCCTGATCAATGTGGCATCCATTGCAGGAATTATGCCGCAGCGTGGACAGGCACTATATACTGCAACAAAACATGGAGTGGTTGGAATGACGAAGTCCGCAGCCTTGGATTATGCGCCTTATGGAATTACAGTAAATGCTATCTGCCCGGGTTATACAAAGACCTCCATTTTCGGAGATGCTCCGGAGCAGGCTTTGGCTTTCTTTGCAAAGGACTGCCCGGCAGGACGTATGGGAAATCCGGAGGAATGTGCTTACTTAGCCTTGTTCCTGGCAAGTGATATGGCACGTTACATAACAGGAGCAGCCATTCCGGTGGATGGAGCATTGGCAGCAGGACATCAGAATGTTTCTACCTGGAAGCATCCGGAAATTTTAGAATAAGGAAATAGGAAAAGAGCCATGGATTAAGTTTCCATGGCTCTTTTGTCACGATTCTTTTTTATTTTTTAATTCCCTGTAAAATCCGATTAATCTGTTTAATACTTTCATCATCAGTGCCAGCCTGTTTTAATAGACTGACTAAGGTCATACGTCCCATCATACGCTGTAATCCAGGATTATCCTTAACAGCATCCGCTACATCACCCCGGTCAGAGGCTCCTTTTGCCATCATCTCATCAATAATAGCGCCTGCCTGCGGATTTGCTTTAATATCTGCTAATTTATCGTTGATAGAGAAGCATTCCGGGTCCAATTCATCTGCGTCAAACCAGTTAGTAACCGGAGTACGTTTAATAAAGATGTAGGAAGGATTTTCTTCTGTAACCTTTTTAACAGTAATGTTATCCTCGCAGGAATCTGCCTTTGCGGTAATCGCGTGTTCTCCGGTAATCGGGACGTTGAATTTGAAAATTGTTTTACCGGACTGGGTAGCAAATTCTTTACCGTCAACATATAAGGTAACTTCCGGTTGATTAGAATACACCTTAATTTCTGTTACGTCTTCGGTACGATCTACATAACGGCTGCCACATAAGTGTACAAAGTGTTCTGTTTTATTCCAAGCAGCTTTGTACAGGTAGAAGGCATCCTTCTTTGTCTTACGGTCAAAGGTTACAAGACCTTTCTGGTTTTCACCATGTTTTCCACCTTCATCTCTTCCGTCAGCAGCAAAGTCAAACAAATTCCAGACATGCGTTGCCCAAAGCCATGGACGCTCTTCAATCATCTTTAGCATGTGCTCATGATATACAGCCTGATAGGTCTCCGTATAGTCACCTTTTTCAGGAGCAGCAGACTGATACTGCGGATTGGCATCAGCACCATATTCAGAGAAGCCAATGACTCTGTCCGGATATTTCGCATGGTATTCATCAAAAAATTCATCATTCTGTTCCAACTCTCCTAAATACCATCCGAAGTAAAGATTGTAACTGTTGATATCGGGAATTTCTAAAATCGGAGAATCCATTTCCAACATAAATACATTTGCCATGGTAGTAGGGCGTGTGCTGTCTAATTTATGACACAGGTCATTTAAAAGTTTATGGTTTTCCAATAAGTCTTCATTTACCGCGCTGGCAGCCGTGATTTCATTGGAAAGTCCCCAGCAGATAATAGACGGATGATTGTAGTTTTGCACAATCAGCTCTTCCATCTGGGAAAGCGTATTAGCACGACCGTCTTTCATATGCATGGTGATATATGGAATTTCCGCCCACACAATAAGCCCGTTTTCGTCACATAAATCATAGAATTCCTGTGCGTGCTGATAATGGGCAAGGCGAAGGGTAGTAGCGCCAAGCTCTTTAATGATTTCCATATCTTTTATATGATGCTCTAAAGTAAGTGCATTTCCAACCCCTTTAAAATCCTGATGACGGGATACACCGCGCAGCAGGTACGGACGTCCGTTTAAGAAAAAGCCTTCCTGTGGATCTATGTGGAATTTGCGGCAGCCGAAGCGGGTGCTGATACAGTCGCCACTTTCTAAGGATGCTGTTGCTGTATAAAGATAAGGGTCGTTGATGCCATCCCAAAGATGAACATTTTCGATTACAAATTCAGCCTGCGCGTGGTTGTCTGCAACGGAGGAAACAATGGTTTCGCCGTTTACTGTAAAGCTTACGGAGGAAGCAGAACCTGACACCCATGCTTCTATGGTTACGCTAGCTTTTTTTGCCCCCAAATCTACCAAAGGGGTTACCTTTATACCCGGTGTTCCGCAATAATCGAGTTCAAAATGAACTTCCGGTACAATCATCAGATTGACATCGCGGTATAGCCCGCCATAGAAGGTAAAGTCTGCTGTTTGTGGATAAACAATGGTGTTGTTTTCGTTATTTACGGAGACAACAAGTACATTCTTATCCTGGAGCTTTTCTGTGATGTCGACACGGAAGGTGGAATAGCCGCCTTCGTGATGGGAGACCAGTTCTTCATTGATATAGATGTTAGCCGTCATGGCTGCTCCGAGAAATTCCAGATAGACACGGTCAGAATTATTTACAGCCGGTTTATCAAATTCCTTCACATACCAGCAGGTGCCACGATAATAATCATTTCCGCCGTCCTGACCATCAATGGCATTCCAGGTATGAGGCAGTGTAATGCTTTCTCCGAGAGCAGTAGCAGCTTCGTTGGCATTACCGGCGGTTTTTAAGAATTTCCAGTTGTCATTAAAAGATACGATGTTTCTCATAATTCATATTCCTTTCGTTGGTTTTATAGAGTAAAAATAAGAAGCACGGCTACAACCGTAGCGCGTGCCTCTTATCCTTTTAGAAGAAGTTTTGTTAGTTTGCAGCTTCGGCTTTTGCAGCAGCTTTTTTGTCTGCAATTCGTTTCTGAACCTCTACCATATCAGCTTTATCAAGCTTACAGAATTTCATGGCAACTAAAGTGCAAATCCAGCCAAGGATTGGTAAACCAAAGGTAATAATCATAGCTAACCAGAAAATCTGTGGTGTGCAGGCTTCACCCGGCTGTGGCATGGTTGTGGTATAGCCGATTAAAGCAACTGCGCCGGTTGCAATCAAAGCACTTACAGATGAGATAATCTTGTCTAATAAGCTATAGGTACCTGTGACAACGGCAGGAATATAGCGGCCGCTTCGGTCAAGCTCATAGTCGATAATATCTGACATAAAGGAAGTATTTGCAGTTGTAACACACATCATGGCACCGTTTTTGAATAAGGTTAGTACAACATAAATGACGGTCATGATGCCCATGTTTGCAATCTGGCTCGGGTCAATCACGATGAAGAAGAGGAACGTAACAACGGAAACCAAAATACTGATTTTCGTCCATGTAACAATGGTTCTCTGACTACCGTGTTTACCAGCGTATCTTGCACCTACGATTGCAAAGATGATAGAAGGAAACATTCCGATTACACTAAGGATGGTTGCAAGTCCCATGTTTCCAATGATAATGCCGGAAACCATCGTGGTAATAACAGCCTGGCTTGCTGTCTGCTGCGCGATTTTATCAGATGCAGCAGATGCAATATAGCACTGTAGTGGACGGTTGTTTTTTAACACTTCCACCATATCTTTTACCTTTAATGGTTCTTTCTTTGCTGTTAAACCGGCAAAGTTTTCCGGTTTGTCATATTCAGATACTGAGATACAAACGAGTACGATTCCGACTGTAGCAACCAGTAAACATACCTTGCAGGCTGCACTTAAGAATTCAAGATTGTATGTACCACCAAATCTTGGAAGTAATACAACATTTAATACAATACTAAGTGTCATAGGAATCAGATAGTTTAATGCGGTTGACCATACACCAAGGGTCGGACGCTGTTTCGGATCATTGGTAAGAAGGGGTGGAATGGTCTGCGCAGTCATGTTTGCAAGGGTGTAACCAATGACGTATACTACGTAAAGTATAATAAAGGTAAACATTCCAAGACCTTTTCCAGCAGCCCAGCTATACATTGCAAGAAGGGCAAGCGCCTCAATGACAAAACCGGTAACTAACAAAATTCGGATTTTTCCGAACCGGGTATTGACTTTGTCATAAATGAATGCCAGCATTGGATCTGTTACTGCATCCAGAATACGGGTGCAGGTTAAAATAGCACCGACTGCCGCGGTGGTGATTCCAAAACCGATACTTGCTGTATAACTTGCCATACCGATTAAAGAATAGATACTCATACCTACAAATGCATTGCAGGCATATAAAATGATTTGCCATAATTTTGCACGACGGTACTGCACACCGTCAATTTCGCTTTGTGTAAGCTTTTTTTCTTTTGCCATAATAGAATCTCCTCCATTTTTTTTCATCAGATAGCTGATGCGTTACGTTTCTTTGTTAGTTACACTATAGTAAAAACAAAAAAATACGGCATTCGATTTTTCGCGAAAATGTTTGAAAAATCATGGAACAGAGCGGAAATGATGAATATAAGAACATAAAATCGAAAATAGAAACAAAAAGATGCAACCTTTGATGATGGCTGCATCTTTTGGAACCTTGCAACTATTTTAGAAATTCATATAGGTATGTTTCAAATTTTGGTACCCACCAGAGTAGGTATCCTGCCTGAGTGGGATGAATCGGATCATTCATATAAAAGTCATAATCTTCTTTTGATATAGCATTCATTTCAGCATCGTTCCAAAGATTAATGACGCCAAGCTCCCATTTCTGCTGCAATTTTAAGAGTGAATCTACCATTAGCTGATATTCGGGGCTATCATATTTCGTACCGGTATAGAAAATGACCGGACAATTCCATGTGTCATAGCAATAGCAGATGATTGCTTCCATGGAACCGATTATAGTAGAAGTATCAAAATCTTCCAAATTTGTGGAAGTACTAATTTCACCAAGAGGAAGCTTCTTAGAGGCATCATTGGTTGAAAGCTGAACAATTACAGCGTCAAACTTTAGGGAAGTGTCTACGGTTTTAAGGCGTGACAGATAAGAGCTAGAGCTGTTATCCGTCAGAGTTGTTCCACTTACCGCTTCTTTGGTGGTTTCACAACCATCAAGTACATTTAGATAGTCACACATGGAAACTCCCATAGAAGCAGAACCATAAGTGACAGAGGAACCTAAAAAAAGAAGATGCTTTCCTTTAAGTGGGGAGTCTGCAAGAGTTTCTATGTTTTCTAAATGATATTCTTTTGCATTGCCGGGAATTTTGGAAAGGCGGTTTGTATGGATGAATTTAAATGGCCCCCATATGCCAAAATATCCCAAAACAATTAGTTGGATAAGTAACCAAATCGCAAGAATAGCAAGAATAATTTTTAACATTTTTCTTTTTCCTCATTTTGTAAATCCTTTCTATCATTTTTTGTGTAATTTTCGATATTCGGTTGGTGATACACCTGTTTTTTTCTGAAAACAGGTATAAAAATAACTCCGGTTGCTAAAAGCCAGATTGTCACTGATGGACTGAATACTATCGGTCGTTCCCGCAAGCAGAAGCTTGGCTTGTTCAATTTTTTCGTTCAATATGTATTCATTCACACTACAACCAAGTTCTTTTTTAAACTTATGTGAAAAGTAATATTCGGTATATCCGGTTCGTTTTGCCAATTCCTGAATCGAAATGTCTTCTGTTAAATGACTCTTTATGTATTCGCAAGCATTGCGAATCAGATTTGAGACAGAAGGATTCTTTTTAAGTTCCTGCACGCGACTCACATAATCGTCTAACATCTCGGCACATAACTTGCTGGCATCTGTCATGGATTTACAGTATTCAATTTTTTGTGCGTAATAGTCGTTTAAGTCATAGCCAATCTCAGGAGATAAGCCACCGCTGATGCAGGCTCTCGAACACAATGTCAATAACACAAGACAGTTGTTTTTATGATAACGAAGTGCATCCCCAATGTCTGCCTTTACACCACTACTCATAGAGAAGGATTTCTGAAGGGCTTCCTTGTACCGCGGATCGCCATCTGCGAACATCTTGCAAAGCAGCTGCTCGTTCATCCAGATACCGGCATGGGAATTAGTACTTAAAGAAACAGGCTCCGGCTGTTCAAAAGGGGCTGAATTGATGAATGTGACATCATTTATACTGATTCTTTCACTGTTTAGGCAGTAATGCAACATAACAGCATACTGCATGAGAATATTCGATGGTATGGTAGGAATATTCTCAAAGATTCTATGAATATTAGCCCGAAGGCTTACGGACAACTCATAAGTATCCAGTTTTTTGCGAAGCAGAAGATGGGTATCGCGTCCACTAAAGATAGGCCCTATCAGGTAAATGCTACAAGGGATATTTCTTTCAAAGTCAAATCCCGCAATCCAAAGCAGATTGGATTCTGCTTCCAAAATAAGCGGATGGTGATTTCCGTTGGATAAATGTTTCAGAATCAGATCCTTGAATCCGATAAAGTCAAAGAAAGCACCTGCAAACAAATCGTTTGTCCAGTCTGTTTCCAATAAATGAAAGTCTGCGTCATAATTCCAATAATGCAGGTCATAATTGCAGTTAATCAGTTCCATGAAAAAAGACAGTTTCTCATTTGTTTTCATCGTGCTTTCCCTTTCTGTACGTTAGTCACTTTATCTCTTAAGACCCCAACCTCTATATTCGCAAAAACAGCTTATTCAAAATAAGAAAGTAGAATTTCTCTGTCATGCTCACCAAAACAACGGATGAGGGCATTTGCCGATAGCTGCGGTTGATTACAGATGGAGTATAAAATGAACTGGCTTAAAGCAGAGTGCAGTGCAAGTTTATCTCCCTCTGTCGATTCGAAAAAAACTTCGTTTTCACATTTCTTTACATCTTCAAGAAACTCTTTCAAATCAATTGTATTGTTAAAAGGAAAGGTATATTCCATGAAAAAACCTCCGTAAGTCCTATCGGAAGCTTCCTAAATAGGATAAGCTTTCTTTTGGTATACGGGTTTGTGTCGTACGGTCTACGGCAATCAGACCAAAGGTCATGGAATAACCCTTCTGCCATTCAAAATTATCCATAAGACTCCAGTGGCAGTAGCCTTTTACCGGAATACCGTCATCGATACAGTTTCTGACACCGGCTAACGCTTTTTCAATGAAGGCCACACGTCTGCTGTCGTCAGAAGTAGCGATACCGTTTTCCGTTACAATCAAATCCCCCTTAAAATCTTTTGCAACCTTACGAATGACATGCTCTAAGGCTTCCGGATAAAATTCATAGTTCATCTGTGTCATTTCGGCCCCTTCCGGATAAGGAAGACCACCGTTTGGCCCGAACAGGGAGCGGGTATAGTTTTGTACACCTAAGAAATCATCCCCTTCAATATAAGGAAGATAATGGGTAAATTCGTCTTCCCATTCTTTCTCGGCAAAAGGTTCTCCGCCTTCTTCTGCTACCTGCATATCATGTAAGCTTAAGGTGAGACCAACCTGAATATGAGGAGCTAATTCCTTAATAACAGCTTTGGCTGCCTGGTGTGCTTTCATAACAAGGATGTCACCTTCCTTCGTTCTCATAGAGGTAAAGTTTTCAACCTTTTCTACACCAAATACCTTTTTATTTTCTTCAGCAGCAGCCTGTTGATCCGCCATCATTTTCTGCAAATTGATACCGACCTGAACGGTTCCGTCGGCATCATCTTTTCCATCTGCGGCCTGTGCCTTTGCCATTTGTGCCATCATCTGGCGTTTTATTCTTTCTGCAATGGCAGCAATCTGTAATCCCATGTTTGCCTCGTTAATCGTACAGACATAGTGAAGCTCGCTGCCCAATTTTTCAATCACGTAACGGGTGTAGCGAGCGAAGTCCTCTACAGTACTAATCGCTTCCCAACCACCTTTTCCGATGAGCCAAATCGGGCTTGAAAAATGGTGAAGGGTCACCATCGGCTCAATACCATTTTCTTTGCAGCAGCGGATGACATCGCGATAATGCTCAATGGCTTCCTCATTAAAATGGCCTTCTTCCGGTTCAATTCTTGCCCACTCCAGAGAAAAACGGTAGGTGTTTAATCCTGCGTTTGCCATTAACTTAATATCTTCTTCATAACGGTGATAGTGGTCTACCGCATCCAAAGACGGCTCTGCATAGCTGGTATGCTCCATGTGTTCCATCGCCCAACAGTCACTATTGGTATTGTTTCCTTCTACCTGATGAGCCGCAGTTGAAGCACCCAGTAAAAAATCTTTTGAAAACTTTGTCATAGTATCATTCCTCCATATGTATTTTTAGTTATGGTTATTATAGTCAATAACAAAAAATATGGGGTTTAAAAATCAAGGAACGTGTTCTAAAATTCGTTATCAAAATCATATAGCTAATTTTAACACATTTTCACGAATAATAAAACACAAAAAAAAGAAAAAAGAAGTAGAATTTAAAAAAAGTAAAATGGAGGATTGTGAAAATATGGCAATAAAAGCAGTACAACAGATTATGTTAGGAAGTGTAACAAAGAACGAAAAACAGACAAGAGCGACATTAAGAGCAATCAAGGAGGCTGGCTATGACGGAATAGAGTTAAATGGTTTTATGATTCGTCCAACCTCTTTCATGGTCCGTATGATGACAAAAATGGCCGGAATGCCGGTGGGAAAAGGCGGTGATTATGACTGGAAGAGGATGCTTGATGAGGCAGGATTGTCCGTTGTCAGTGTACATGAGGATTTGGGAACCATTCAAAGGGAACCGGAACATGTCATAGAAGAAGCAAAAAAATTTGGAACTGATAAGGTAGTTATCACCGGAATGTACCGTTTTGATTATTCCGACAAAGAAGCGGTTTTAAAACTGGCAAAAGACTTAAACGAAGCAGGTGCAAGACTAAAAGAGGGTGGCATTCGTCTTTTGTATCACAATCATAACTGTGAATTTAGAAAAGTAGAGGCTGGAAAAACAGCATTTGACTTATTAATTGAAGAAACTAATCCGGAATATGTAAATTTTGAACTGGATTCTTACTGGGCAACGGAAGCGGGGGTATCTGCGATTGCATTGATGAAGCAATTGGGAGACAGATTGAAGCTTTATCACATTAATGACCGCGGAACGAGAATCGAAGGTCCTTCCATGACACCTATCATAAAATCAGACAGTATGGAACTTGGATACGGAAATATGAATCTTGAGGAGCTGGTAAAGCAGGCATTAAGTGTGAATGTAGATGCCATTATCTTAGAAAGTCATAAAAACTGGGTAGAAAAATCCCCAATAAAGTCTCTGCAGTTGAGTGCAGAATTTATGAATTCTTATTTGAAATCTTGAAAAAATGTGTAAAACATAAATTGCAAAACATGAAAAAATGTGCAAAAATAGTTGATAAGATGTGAAAAAAGTGGCATACTTTCTATATGGAGGTGATATCTTCTATGGAGAGGAATGCCATTTTTAAAATGTTGGAATGGAAGGATAATCCGGATAGAAAGCCGCTTATTTTAAAAGGAGCCAGACAGGTCGGAAAGACGTGGCTTATGCAGGAATTCGGACGTAGGTATTATAAGAATTCTGTTTATTTTAACTTCGATGAGTCGGAAGACTTAAAGTCTATCTTTGAAATAAATAAAAATCCATATCGAATTGTGGAACTGTTATCGATGATAGCAGGAATAAAGATTGAGCCGGCTGAAACATTAATCATTTTTGACGAAATTCAGGAATGCCCGGAAGCATTAAATACACTAAAATACTTTAAGGAAAAAGCAAATGAATATCATGTAGTAGCTGCCGGGAGCCTGCTTGGAACATTGTTAGCACAGCCAAAATCATATCCTGTTGGAATGGTAAACTTACTTGAGGTTTCGCCCCTTACGTTTGATGAATATCTTGCAGCCACGGATGAGGCGCTCTATGCATATTTTCGTTCTGTAAGGCAAGGGCAGCAGATAGAAGAAATCTTTCATAACCGCCTATTAGATGCATATCGTTACTATCTGATTATAGGCGGAATGCCGGAGTGCGTGAATTCATGGATAAAAGATAAAGATCCGGGGAAGATACTTCAAATACAAAAAGACCTGATTACCGTATATGAAAATGATTTTTCAAAGCATAACGGAAAAGTTAATAGCGGACGTATTCTGATGGTATTTCGGAGTATTCCGTCCCAGTTGGCAAAAGAAAACGAAAAATTTATGTATGGTGCAGTCCGAGAAGGCGGAAGAGCGAGAGATTTTGAAGAGGCAATTGAGTGGTTAGTATCTGCAGGAATGCTAAATCGTGTATATAATGTTTCAAAACCGGAACATCCATTAGCAGCGTTTGACCGGCTGGATTGCTTTAAATTATACATGTTTGATACGGGGCTTCTTAAGTGCATGGCGGGAGTAGATAACAGTGCAATTTTGTTGAAATCTGATTTTCAATTTAAGGGACCTCTGACAGAAAATTTTGTTTTACAGCAACTGAAAGGTTGTTGTGAAATTGCTCCCCGTTATTATTCTGTGCGAAATGGGGAAATTGACTTTGTGATTCAGAAAGGAATGGAAATTATACCAATAGAAGTTAAAAGTGGAGAAGACAGAAGTGCACCCACTTTTAAGAAGTACATCGAGGAAAAACAGCCTGACTGTGCGATTCGGTTTTCACAGAGGGGATATCTAAAAAATGGTATGATTACAAATATACCGCTTTACTTAGCAGGTAAAACAGATGAATTGATAGGCTAAACTTAGGATAGCATTTCAAATTTAATAATGATAGAATGGAGTATAGGTATCCTGTAAAAACTACAGAATAGATAGAATAACCGGCAACATGCTGATAAGAAAAGGAAATAGAAACATGAACGTAAAAGAGTTATCTGCTTATGAAGTAGAAGAACAGAAAAATTTAGGTGATTTAAATGCAAAAGGGCTGGTGCTTCGGCATAAGAAAAGCGGTGCCAGAATCGCAGTCATCAGTAACGATGATGAGAATAAGGTATTTATGATTGGGTTCCGTACACCGACCGAGAATTCCACCGGTGTAGCGCATATCATTGAGCACACGGTATTGTGCGGTTCCGAAAAATACCCGGTAAAGGATCCATTTATTGAACTGGCAAAGGGTTCTTTAAATACTTTTTTAAATGCGATGACTTATCCGGACAAGACCATCTATCCGGTAGCCAGCTGCAACGACAAGGATTTTTCTAATCTGATGAGCGTTTATATGGATGCAGTATTCCATCCGAATATTTATAAATATCAGGAAATCTTCAAGCAGGAAGGCTGGCATTACGAGCTGGAAGACGAAGATAGTCCAATCACTATTAATGGTGTCGTATATAACGAAATGAAAGGGGCATTTTCTTCCGCAGATGATGTCTTAAGCAGACAGATTTTAAACTCCCTGTTTCCGGATACCTGCTATGTAAATGAGTCCGGCGGTGATCCGGAATGCATTCCGGACCTTACGTATGAAGAATACTTAAACTTCCACCGCAGATACTACCATCCGAGTAATTCCTACATCTACCTGTACGGAGACATGGATGTGGAAGAGCGCCTGCAGTGGCTGGATGAAGCATATTTATGTCATTATGAAAAAACAGAGCCGGATTCAGATATTAAAACTCAGGAAGCGTTTGCGACACCGGTAGAGCTTACTAAAAACTACTCCATTTCCTCCGGGGAATCCGAAGAGGATAACACCTATCTGTCTTACAACCTGGTGCTGGGAACGACCTTGGATGCCAAACTGTATCAGGCATTTGATATTTTAGATTATGTATTAGTTGGAGCACCGGGTGCGTCGATTAAAAAAGCACTTACGGATGCGGGAATCGGCAGTGAGATTAGTGGCGGCTATGACAGCAGTATCAAACAGCCGACCTTTAGTATCATTGCAAAAAATGCAAATGCATCGGATAAAGAGCGGTTCTTAAGCATTATCAGAGAGACCTTAGAGCAGCTTGTAAAAGAAGGCTTGAATAAAAAATCGCTTCTGGCAGGAATCAACAGTGCGGAGTTCCGCTATCGCGAAGCAGATTATGGTTCTTCACCGAGAGGACTTCTCTACGGTATTCAGTGTCTGGAAAGCTGGTTATATGACGATTCGGCTGCATTTTTACATCTGGAGGCAAACGAGGTTTATGCTTATTTAAGAAAGCAGGTAGAAACAAATTATTTTGAAGAACTGATTCAAAAATACTTCCTTTGGAATACCCATGCTTCTGTTGTCATCGTAGAGCCGAAAAAAGGCTTAAATGCAGAGAACGAGGCCGCATTGGAGCAGAAACTGAAAGCATATAAGGAAAACCTAAGCGAAGAAGAAATCAAACGGTTGGTAGAAGAGACAAAGCAGCTTGCAGCCTATCAGGAGGAGCCGTCACCAAAAGAGGATTTGGACAAGATACCAATGCTCGAAAGAGCCGATATGAAAAAAGCAGCTATGCCGTTTTCGAATGAAGAACATTTCATTGGCGATACGATGGTGATGCATCATGAAATGTTTACAAACGGAATCGTTTATCTGGCACTTTTGTTTGATATGAAGGATATTCCGGAAGAGGATCTTCCATATATCGGTATCTTAAAGTCCGTGTTAGGCTATGTGGATACAGAATCTTATTCTTATGCAGACTTTGCCGATGAGGTGAATTTCCATACCGGTGGAGTGAGCACTACCATGGGACTTTATCCGAGTGTTACGGATAAAGATGACGTAAAAGCGATGTTTGAGGTCCGCACGAAGGCGTTGACGGATAAATTACCGGATGCGATAAAACTGGTGGAAGAGATGGTGCTTACTTCACGCTTGGAGGATGAAAAACGTCTGCGTGAAATCTTAGCTGAGTTGAAGGCGAGATTACAGATGGCATTAAGCGGTGCCGGACACTCTGTGGCATCCACCCGTGCAATGAGCTATTTCTCAAAGACAGCTGCATATAGAAACAGCATCAAACTCTATCGCGTTGTGGATGAGATAGAAGCAGATTTTGAAACAAAAAAACACATGCTGATAGAAAAACTTACCTCTCTTACAAATCAGATTTTTACAAAGGAAAGACTGCTTGTCAGTGTAACCTGTAGTAAAGAGGACTATCAAACAGCCGAGGCACAGATTTTGGATGTGAAGGAAAAACTGAAGGAAGGCGAAGGCATCGGACCGGCAGCAGAATTTACCTTTACACAGAAGAACGAGGGATTTATGGATGCTTCCCAGGTGCAGTATGTAGCAAGAGCCGGTAATTACCGGGCGCATGGTTTTAACTATCAGGGAGCACTTCGTATTTTAAAGGTGGTTTTAGGCTATGATTATCTTTGGAATCAGGTGCGTGTAAAAGGAGGAGCATATGGCTGTATGAATGGTTGTATGCGAAACGGTGATATGTATTTTGTATCCTACCGTGATCCGAACTTAAGCAAAACCAACGAGGTTTATGATGGCATTCCGGCTTTCTTGGAACAGTTTACGGCGGATGAGCATGAAATGACCAAATATATTATCGGAACCATTAGTGAGATGGATACGCCGATGAATCCGTTTGCAAAAGGGGAACGTTCCATGACAGCTTATTTGCAGGGGCTGACCTTTGAGGAACTACAAAAGGAACGTGACCAGGTCATCGGAGCGACGGATGCCGATATCCGTAACTTAAAGGATTTGGTGGCTTCGGTACTTGACGAGCAGAATATCTGCGTTGTTGGAAATGAAGAGAAGCTGAAGCAGGAAAAGACATTATTTAAAGAATTAAAAAATTTATATTAGTCATACAACGAGAGGAAATACATGGAAAACAATTTTAAATCCGGATTTGTAACCTTAATCGGACGTCCGAACGTGGGAAAGTCCACTTTAATGAATCATTTGATTGGTCAGAAAATAGCCATTACTTCCAAAAAGCCGCAGACCACCCGTAATCGTATCCAGACGGTTTATACAGACATGGAACGGGGCCAGATTGTTTTTTTGGATACGCCGGGAATTCACCAGGCGAAAAATAAGCTGGGCGAATACATGGTAAATGTGGCAGAGCGCACCTTAAGCGAGGTAGATGTTATTTTGTGGCTGGTCGAGCCGTCAAATTTTATCGGTGCCGGTGAGCAGCACATTATTGAGCAGCTGAAGAAAGTAGATACACCGGTTATACTGATTATTAATAAGGTAGACACCGTAGAAAAGGAAAAGGTTCTTGAATACATCGATACCTATCGTAAGGTTTACGACTTTGCAGAAATCATTCCGGTGTCTGCATTACGAGCACAAAATCTCCCCGCAGTCATTGATATGATTTTTAAATATCTTCCTTACGGACCACAATTCTATGACGAAGATACGATTACCGACCAACCGGAGCGTGCAATTGTGGCTGAAATTATCCGTGAAAAGGCGCTGCATGCATTAGATGATGAAATTCCGCATGGTATTGCGGTATATATTGACCAGATGAAGCAGAGAAAAGGCCAGAATTTTTTTGATATAGATGCGACCATTGTCTGCGAACGGGATTCCCATAAGGGAATTATTATCGGAAAAGGCGGTGCCATGCTAAAGAAAATCGGCACCAATGCCCGCTATGAAATCGAGCATATGCTGGATGCAAAGGTGAATTTAAAGCTTTGGGTGAAGGTGAAAAAGGACTGGCGTGACAGCGATTATCTGATGAAAAATTTTGGTTACAACAAGGACGAGGTATAAGGTTTTTCTCTGTTGGAGATTCTATTTCTATCAAAAGAAGGAAATGGAGGAAGGAACTTTTGGAGGAAACCTGGAAGCACTTTGTCACCACCGGAAGGGTGGAAGATTATTTGAAATTTTGTAAAGAAAGAGAAAAGCAGGAAGTAGAACCGGATGGGAGCAAACCTAATCGTGACGGGGCTGGTGTTAAGTGCCATGCCAATAGGTGAGTATGATAAAAGAATAACGCTGCTAACCAAGGAAAGAGGGAAGATTACAGCTTTTGCCCGTGGGGCGCGCCGGCCAAACAGCCAGCTTTTAGCTGCAACCAATCCTTTTTCTTTTGGCGAGTTTGAACTCTTTGAGGGACGTTCTACATATACGCTTGCAAAAGCATCTGTTTCCAATTATTTCAGGGAACTGGCGCTTGATCCGGAGGCAGCTTACTACGGATTTTATTTTTTGGAGTTTTCTGATTATTACTGTCAAGAAAATAATGATGAAAAAGAAATGCTAAAGCTTCTGTACCAAAGTCTTAGGGCATTGGAGAGCAACAGTTACGATAACCGTCTGGTGAGAGCGATTTTTGAATTAAAGGCATTAGCGGTAAACGGGGAAGCACCAAATGTGTTTGGTTGTCTTTCCTGCGGAAAGAAGGAGCAGCTGTTTTATTTTTCGGTAAGAAAAGGCGGTATGCTTTGTGCGGACTGTAAAAAGAAAGCGGAGGATGCATGGAAGATGACGGAATCAACGGTGTATACGATGCAGTATATCATTTCTTCGGATATCACGAAGCTCTTTACCTTTGCTGTTTCTGATACGGTATTATCGGAATTGCGCAGGATGCTGGATGAATATCTGCATCTGTATCTTAATCATTCGTTCAAATCATTGAAGATATTGGAAGAAATCACTTGATTTTACGAAATCATCGTATTTCACGTTTTTTCAGTTGAAATCATGTGACGAAAAGGGTATAATGGGCTAGATTAACCGAAATAGATTGGAGTGTTTCGTATGAAGAAATTCGGATGCATGTTGTTGGCTTTATGCATGTTTACCTGCATGTTTGCCGGGTGTGGTGCTACTGACAGTGATGAAACGATTCTTATCGTAGGGAAAAAGGGAAAGGTGCAAAGCATCGACGTGGAAGCCTTTGATAAATCCTACTATACTGAAGAGGATTTTAAATCGTTTGCTGAGGATGCAATTGATACTTATAATAAAAAACATGAAGTGGATTCCGTAACTTTAACTTCATTTGCTATCGAAGAGGATGTAGCAAAATTAAAAATGGAGTTCAAATCGATAGCAGATTACAGTAACTTTACGGACATTCCGTTATATCAGGGAACTGTAGCGGAGGCTTATGCGGCCGGGTATAAATTTGATACCTCTTTTTCAAAGGTGGAGAAGGGCGAGATTGTAGGAACCGCAGCCAAATCAGAGATTTTAGAATCTGAAAAATTACATGTAGTGATTATCGGAGCAAATACTGATGTGAAGGTTGGCGGAAAAATCCTGTATGTTTCTACGGAGAATGTAACCGTAACAGCAAAAGATACCGTATCTATTCGCGATGAGGAAAACCCATCGCTGGAATCTGATAAATATACTTATATCATATATAAATAGAGAAATGCGAGGAAATTAATTATGGAAAAGTCAATGGAAAAAATTGTAGCACTGGCAAAATCAAGAGGATTTGTATATCCGGGTTCAGAAATCTATGGAGGACTTGCAAATACCTGGGATTACGGTAATCTTGGTGTGGAGTTGAAAAATAATGTAAAAAGAGCATGGTGGCAGAAATTTATTCAGGAAAATCCATACAACGTTGGTGTAGACTGTGCGATTTTAATGAATCCGCAGACATGGGTTGCCTCCGGTCACCTTGGCGGTTTCGCTGACCCGCTGATGGATTGTAAGGAATGTCATGAACGTTTCCGTGCAGACAAATTAATTGAAGACTATTGCGAAGAAAATAACATTACATTAGAAGGTTCTGTAGATGCATGGTCACAGGAAGAAATGAAGAATTTCATTGAGGAACACAACGTACCATGTCCAACCTGTGGAAAACACAATTTTACTGATATCCGTCAGTTTAACCTGATGTTTAAAACCTTCCAGGGTGTTACAGAAGATGCCAAAAATACTGTATACTTAAGACCGGAAACTGCTCAGGGTATTTTCGTAAACTTTAAGAATGTTCAGAGAACATCCAGAAAGAAAATTCCATTCGGTATCGGACAGATTGGTAAATCCTTCCGTAACGAGATTACACCGGGTAACTTTACGTTCCGTACCCGTGAGTTTGAGCAGATGGAACTGGAATTCTTCTGTGAGCCGGGTACAGATTTAGAGTGGTTCCAGTATTGGAGAGGCTTCTGCCGTGACTGGTTATTATCTCTCGGTATCAAAGAAGATGAAATGCGTCTTCGTGACCATTCGCCGGAAGAATTGTGTTTCTACAGTAAAGGAACAACCGATATTGAATTCTTATTCCCATTTGGATGGGGCGAATTATGGGGTATCGCTGACAGAACAGACTATGATTTAACCCAGCATCAGAATGTATCCGGACAGGATATGAGCTATTTTGATGATGAGAAGAATGAGCGTTATGTACCATATGTTGTAGAGCCATCCCTTGGTGCAGACCGTGTCGTACTGGCATTTTTATGTGCAGCTTATGATGAGGAGAACATCGGAACTGAAGAAAAACCGGATATGAGAACAGTTCTTCATTTCCATCCGGCATTAGCACCGGTTAAGATTGGTGTGCTTCCTCTATCAAAGAAATTAAACGAAGGCGCAGAAAAAGTATTTGCGGGACTTTCTAAGAAATATAATTGTGAATTTGATGACAGAGGAAACATTGGTAAACGTTACAGAAGACAGGATGAAATCGGTACACCATTCTGTGTTACCTATGACTTTGATTCAGAGACAGACGGATGCGTAACCGTACGTGACCGTGATACGATGGAACAGGAAAGAATTAAAATCGAAGAATTAGATGCTTACTTTGCAAAGAAGTTTGAATGGTAAGAAAAAAGAAAGGTCAATCGGCATTTAGCCGGTTGGCTTTTTTTTCAGAATTTATTGATAAATAGTAAAAAATAGTTGTGAATTGCGACAACTTAGTAGCGAGAGTTTCATAATATGAAACGTTGTTTTAAATTGTGAAATATGAACAAAAAAAGTGTCAAATAAGAGAAAATAATGGTTGCCAATTGGTAAAATTGTGATATTATGGATGTGTGCGCTTTGAGGCGGACATAAAATTGCTGATTATGGAGAATCTGATTCTCTCATACTTAGAAGATATAAATATTAGGAGGAATTAAAAATGGCAAACAAATGGGTGTATATGTTTAGCGAAGGCGACATGACCATGCGTAACCTGCTCGGTGGTAAAGGTGCTAACCTTGCAGAAATGACAAGTATCGGACTTCCTGTACCACAGGGATTCACAATCACAACAGAGGCTTGTACACAGTACTATGAAGATGGCCGTAAGATTAACGACGAAATCATGGCTCAGGCTATGGAAGGCGTTAAGAAAATGGAAGAGATCAACGGAAAGAAATTTGGGGATCTTAAGAATCCTTTATTAGTATCTGTTCGTTCAGGTGCAAGAGCTTCTATGCCTGGTATGATGGATACCATCTTAAACCTTGGTTTAAATGACGAAGTAGTAGAAGCAATGATCGCCGGCAACCCAGATCCAAAATTTGAGCGTTTCGTATATGACTCATATAGACGTTTCATTCAGATGTTCTCTGACGTAGTTATGGAAGTTGGTAAGAAGTATTTTGAACAGCTTATCGACAAGATGAAAGCAGAGAAAGGTGTTCAGTTTGATATCGAACTTACTGCTGCTGACCTTAAGACATTAGCAGAACAGTTCAAGGCTGAATACAAGAACCAGTTAGGAGAAGATTTCCCATCTGACCCTGTTACACAGTTGAAATTAGCAATCGAAGCTGTATTCCGTTCATGGGACAACCCACGTGCAAACGTATACAGAAGAGATAACGATATCCCATATTCTTGGGGAACAGCAGTTAACGTAATGCCTATGGTATTCGGTAACTTAAACGATGAATCCGGTACAGGTGTTGCATTTACCCGTGACCCTGCTACAGGTGAGAAGAAACTTATGGGTGAATTCTTAATTAACGCTCAGGGTGAAGACGTTGTAGCCGGTGTTCGTACTCCAATGCCAATCGCTCAGATGGAAAAAGAATTCCCAGAAGCATATGATGAATTTGTTAAGGTATGTGATATCCTTGAGAACCACTACCATGACATGCAGGATATGGAATTCACTGTAGAAAACAAGAAATTATACATGTTACAGTGCCGTAACGGTAAGAGAACCGCTCAGGCTGCATTAAAGATTGCTTGTGACCTTGTTGATGAAGGACATAAGACAGAAGCAGAAGCAGTTGCTATGATCGATCCTCGTAACTTAGATACATTATTACATCCACAGTTCGATGCTGCTGCATTAAAAGCTGCTACACCAATCGGAAAAGGTCTTGGTGCATCTCCGGGTGCTGCTTGCGGTAAAGTTGTATTTACAGCTGAAGACGCTGAAAGCTGGGCTGCAAGAGGAGAAAAAGTCGTATTAGTACGTCTTGAAACATCTCCGGAAGATATCACAGGTATGAAAGTATCTCAGGGTATCTTAACTGTTCGTGGTGGTATGACATCACACGCAGCCGTAGTTGCTCGTGGTATGGGTACCTGCTGTGTATCCGGTTGTGGCGAAATCAACATGGATGAAGAAAATAAGAAATTTACATTAGCAGGACAGACATTCGTAGAAGGTTCTGAAATCTCTATCGATGGAACAACAGGTAACATCTACGCTGGTTTAATTCCAACAGTTGATGCTTCCATCGCTGGTGAATTTGGACGTGTAATGGCTTGGGCTGACAAATATCGTACATTAAAGGTTCGTACAAATGCAGATACTCCTGCAGATGCTAAGAAAGCTCGTGAGCTTGGTGCAGAAGGTATCGGTCTTTGCCGTACAGAGCATATGTTCTTCGAGGAAGACAGAATTGCTGCATTCCGTGAGATGATCTGTGCAGATACAGTAGAAGAAAGAGAAGCTGCTCTTGAAAAGATTCTTCCATATCAGCAGGGAGACTTCAAGGCATTATATGAAGCTCTGGAAGGTAACCCGGTTACTATTCGTTTCCTGGATCCACCTCTTCATGAGTTTGTTCCTACAGAAGAAGAAGATATCAAGAAACTTGCAGATGCTCAGGGTAAATCCGTAGAAGATATCAAGGCAATTATTACTTCCTTACATGAATTTAACCCAATGATGGGTCACAGAGGATGCCGTCTTGCAGTTACTTATCCTGAAATTGCTAAGATGCAGACTAAGGCTGTTATCCGTGCAGCTATCGAAGTTCAGAAAGAACATGCTGACTGGACAGTAAAACCGGAAATTATGATTCCACTTGTATGTGAAGTGAAAGAATTAAAATACGTTAAGAAAGTCGTTGTTGAGACAGCAGATGCTGAAATCGCAGCAGCAGGCGTTGAATTAGAGTACGAAGTTGGTACTATGATTGAGATTCCAAGAGCTGCTCTTACAGCTGATGAAATCGCTACAGAAGCTGACTTCTTCTGCTTCGGTACAAATGACTTAACACAGATGACATTCGGTTTCTCTCGTGACGATGCAGGTAAGTTCTTAAATGCTTACTATGATGCTAAGATTTTCGAGAATGATCCATTTGCAAAACTTGACCAGACAGGTGTTGGTAAGTTAATGGAAACAGCAATCAAGCTTGGTAAACCGGTTAATCCAAAACTTCATGTTGGTATCTGTGGAGAGCACGGCGGAGATCCTTCTTCCGTAGAATTCTGCCACAAGATTGGTTTGGACTATGTATCATGTTCACCATTCCGTGTACCAATCGCAAGATTAGCAGCAGCTCAGGCAGCTATTGCAAACAAATAAAAATCGTAAGATTTAAATTTTTGGTCAGCCCCATGCGTGCATGGGGCTGATTTTTAATGAGAAAATTAAGACTATATTCCTTTTCAAAAGTTAAAAGATAGGGTAAAATAGAGTACAAGAAAAAGTAGCTGCGGCGAAAGGAGATTGTATTATGAGTAATGTACCAACACCACATATTGGGGCAAAAGAAGGAGATTTTGCTAAGACCGTTTTAATGCCGGGTGATCCACTCCGTGCAAAATATATTGCAGAGACCTATTTAGAGAATCCAAGACTTGTAACATCTGTTCGTAACATGCTCGGGTTTACAGGTACTTATAAAGGAAAAGAAATTTCAGTTATGGGTGGTGGCATGGGAATGCCATCTATCGGTATCTATTCCTATGAGTTATTTAACTTCTATGGAGTAGAGAGTATTATCCGTATTGGTTCGGCAGGTGGTTTCAGCGACAAATTACAGTTAAAGGATGTCGTTATCGGAATGGGTGCATGCACGAATTCTAATTATGCAGCACAGTATGGACTGCCGGGAACTTTTGCACCAATTGCCGATTATGAATTGATGCAGAGAGCAATTGACATTGCAAAAGAGCAGGGAACCAGAGTCGTTGTCGGTAATATTCTGTCTTCTGACCCATTTTATAATGCAGACGCTACTGCAAATGATAAATGGAAAGAAATGGGTGTGCTTTGCGTAGAAATGGAAGCGGCAGCATTATATATGAATGCTGCAAAGGCAGGTAAGAAAGCACTTTGTTTATTATCTATTTCAGACCATCTCTATACCGGAGAAGAATTAAGCTCAGACGAGCGTCAGGTTGGTTTCGGTAAGATGATGGAAATTGCATTGGAATTAGCGTAATTGTAAGTGGGAGGTATCAGGATGGTACCTCCTTTTAGCATTTTGACCGAAAATAGCGTCATATTAATAATTTTACATACTTTTTACCGAAATTTTACAAAATTCTTGCAAGAGACTATTTTCTAATGTATCATTGAAATAGTGGGCATAATTGCATATACAAAGGAGAAATTGAATGGAAGCTATTTTAATGATTATAAAATTGCTTGGTGGTTTGGCGATGTTCCTATACGGAATGGAAATCATGGGCGATGGATTAAAGCAGGGCTCCGGTGCTGCGCTTAAAAATGCACTTGGCAAATTGACCCATAATGTACTTTTGGGTATGCTTACCGGTGCAATTGTAACAGCAGTCATCCAGAGCTCAACTGCGACGATTGTCTTAACTGTAGGTTTGATTGGAGCAGGTATTTTAAATCTGAGGCAGGCAGTCAGTATTGTTTTGGGAGCGAATATCGGTACAACCGTGACGGCTCAGATTATCCGCCTTATGGATATTGATTCTTCCGGCGGCTCTATTTTGACCTTCTTTAAGCCGGATACCCTTGCACCGCTTGCATTGATTATCGGTATTATCCTGGTTATGTTTGTTAAGAAGGAAAAGAGCAAAAATGTAGGTATGATAGCACTTGGATTTGGTGTGCTTTTTACGGGTCTGTTATCCATGACAGATGCAGTAGAACCGTTATCCGGTTCACAGGCTTTTATAGACATTTTAGGATATTTTAGTGATATGCCGCTGCTTGGAATTGTAACAGGTCTGGTGCTTACTGTCATTGTTCAGAGCTCTTCTGCCATGGTAGGAATTTTACAGGCAATGTCTTCTACAGGCGTCATGACCTTCGAATTGGTATATCCAATTGTTATGGGTATTAATCTGGGTACCTGTGTGACTACGGCTATGGTTTGTTCTATCGGTTCTTCCAAGGATGCAAAACGAACCGGTATTGTACACATTGTATTTAATACCATCGGTACGATTTTATTTATGATAGGTATGTCCTTAATCCGTCATTTCGGTGGTTTCCATGATTTATGGGAAAGTATTGTGGACAGTGGCGGTATCGCAAACTTCCAGACAATTTTTAATCTGGTAACCGCTTTAGTACTTCTTCCGTTTACCGGAGCTTTGGTAAAAATCGCATGTGCCATTGTAAAAGATGATGAAGAGGAAGAATTTGTTTATCCTGAAATTGCAGCTTTGGATAAAAAGTTAATGACAGTACCGGCAGTTGCACTTGGTGAGACAACAAAGGCAGCTGTTTCTATGGCATTGACTGCAAAGAAGAATATGGAATACAGTATTCGTCAGCTTAAAGGTTATGATGAAGGGCGTGCCGGAAAAATATATGCGGCAGAAGAACGCTTAGACCAGTTTGCGGATAATGCAGACAATTATCTGATTGAGTTATCCAATAATATGGAATCCGAGAATGAAAACCGTCAGCGTAATTTGCTGATGCAGTGTATCCATGACATTGAGCGAATCGGGGATTACGCGATTAACTTTGACGAGATGGCAAAGAAGATGAGTGAATCCTCCCTTAGCTTTTCGGAAAGTGCGCAGCAGGAGCTAGATGTGTTAGTAGATGCGGTACAGGAAATCCTAAGACTTACCGTTGAAGCATTGGAAAAGGATAATGATTACATTACCTGCCGGATTGAACCTTTAGAGGAAGTCATCGATGACATGGTGCTCTTATTAAAGAACCGTCATACGGAACGACTTTGCAAGGGAATCTGCAACATTAATGCAGGATTGGTGTTCATGGATGCACTTACGTATTTTGAGCGTACAGCAGACCAGTGTTCGAGTATTGCAATGCTGATTCTCGGCAAGAAAAACGAAGAAATTCTGAAGAATCATCATCTTTATCTTGCAGAACTACATGCGTCCGGCGATAAATCATACCTTGCAGAAAAAGAAAACAGAAGAGTACAGTACTTAGTACCACTCGAAAATAATCAGTAAAACAGACCGTACACAGATTCCAATACCGGAAAATGTGTACGGCTTTTTTATATTTTTGGTTGTAATATAATGCGATTTAAGATAAAATAGAAAACAGGGCAAGCGAGGGCTCACAATGTATATTCAAGGAGGATTTTTATAATGAACAGATTAAAAGACAAGGTAGCAATTGTTACCGGCTCAACCAGTGGAATTGGTATTGGGATTGCAAGACTTTTTGCAGCTGAAGGTGCAAAAGTAGTTGTTTGCGGAAGAAGAGAAGAGAAAGGCCAGGCTGTTGTAGACCGCATTAAAGCAGAGGGCGGAGAAGCTTCCTTCCATTTTATGGATATTACAAGTACAGAAAGCATCGAAAAGCTTTTTGCTGATACAGCTGAAAAATATGGTAAGATTGATGTTCTGGTAAATAATGCAGCAAACGTGGCATTAAAGGACGGACGTGTCGATGAATTAACAGTTGAAATGTGGGATGCTATTTTCCAAAGCGACATGCGTGGTACATTCTTTACTACAAAGACCGTACTTCCATATTTGGAGAAAAATGAAAATGGTGGTTCTATCATCAATATCGGTTCTATGGCTTCCTGCGGAGGAGACCTTAGCTCGACCGCTTATGCCTGCGCGAAAGCCGGCGTTGATATGCTGACAAAGTCAACAGCACTTCAGTATGGAAAAAAGAACATTCGTTGTAACTGTGTTCGTCCGGGCTTAATTGTAACACCGGAGAATGAAGCACATGTACCACAGGTTTTAAAAGACATCTTCTTAAGCAATATCATGGTGAACCGTTATGGATGTCCGGAAGACATCGGACATATGTGCGTTTACTTTGCATCAGACGAAAGTGCATATGTAAGCGGACAGATTATCAACGTAGATGGAGGAATGAATTCTCATGTTCCTACCGTTGCACAGTTTAGAGAAATGAATTCTCGTACATGGTAAAAAATAGTAATGGTGCCGGGAATTACATAAAGACTTTGTACAAAGGAGAGTAGTATGGAAAAAAAGAGTGGCTTAGTAGAAGAATTTAAAAAGTTTATCATGCGCGGAAACGTTATGGACATGGCTGTCGGTGTGATTGTCGGCGGCGCGTTTACTGCGATTGTGACATCTTTAAATCAGGACATTCTTACACCGATTTTAGGAATTTTTGGCGGAATTGATTTTTCAAATCTTGCTGTAAAACTGGGAAGCGGTGAGAATGCACCGGTTTTGGCATATGGTAATTTTATTACAGCAGTTTTGAACTTTTTAATTACAGCATTTGTCATTTTTATGCTGGTTAAGGGAATCAATGCATTAAATGACCGCTTGTCGAAAAAACCGGAGGAACCGGCAGCTGCTCCTACGACAAAGACTTGCCCATATTGTAAGAGCACCATAGCGATTGATGCAACGCGTTGTCCGCATTGTACATCAATGATTGAAGAATAAGCATTCGTTAAAAAATCCTGTTCACAAGTAAGTGGACAGGATTTTTTGTAAGTGTGCCCAACAGCGAACGTTTCCAAACCTTTAATCGCGTGTTACCAATTCTACCGGGCAGTGATCGGAACCGAAAATATCCGTATGGATTTTGGCATCAACCAGTTTGTCCTTGTAAGATGCAGAGGTAATAAAGTAGTCAATACGCCAACCGGTATTCTTTTCCCGGGCTTTGAAACGGTAGGACCACCAGGAATAGATATTTTCCATATCCGGATAGAAATAGCGGAAGGTGTCAATAAAACCGGAAGCCAGAAGAGCGGTCATCTTTCCTCGTTCTTCATCGGTAAAGCCAGCATTTTGATGATTGGTTTTTGGATTTTTCAAATCGATTTCTTCATGAGCAACATTTAAGTCACCACAGAAAATCACCGGTTTTTTTGCATCCAAACTTTTGATATAAGCCAGAAAATCATCTTCCCATTTCATACGGTAGGGAAGTCTCGCCAGCTCATTCTGAGAATTAGGTGTGTAACAGGTAATCATATAAAAGTCCGGATATTCCAACGTAATGACACGGCCTTCATGGTCATGCTCCTCTACTCCAATACCGTAGTTTACAGAAAGCGGTTCATGCTTTGTAAAAATAGCGGTACCGGAGTATCCTTTCTTTTCGGCATAGTTCCAGTACTGATAATATCCCGGCAAATCTAAAGTAATCTGTCCTTCCTGCAGCTTCGATTCCTGAATACAGAAAAAATCTGCATCAGCCTCCCGAAAGAAATCTAAAAATCCTTTTTGTACGCAGGCGCGTAATCCGTTTACATTCCAAGAAATAAATTTCATAATAATCCTTTCTACTTGACCTAAAAAAATAAATTGATATTATTTAAATTATAGCGATAATCGAGAAAAGAAACAAGTCGAAGATATAGGAAAAATTATGGAACAGACAATTTTAGAGTGGTATCAGAAGAATCATGAATTTATAGACGCTCCATGTAATGGAAATGGGAGCTGTGGTCGATGCAAAGTTCAGTTTCAAAAAGAGGCGCCAAAGGCAGATGCGATTGAAAGGAAACTGCTTACGGAAGCAGAAATTGAACAGGGAATTCGACTGGCATGCAGGACAAAAATGACTGAAAATGCAGAGTTTAAAGTGATTGGAGAAGTATTTGATAAGACGGTTTCCGGTCATCGGGATACAAAGGAAGAAGCTTCTTACGGAATTGCATTTGACCTTGGAAGCACGACACTTGCAATGCAGCTGATTGGTCTTGACTCCGGAGCAGTGCAAATAACAGTAACGTCAATCAATCATCAGCGAGCTTATGGGGCAGATGTGATATCAAGAATTCAGGCGGCAAATGATGGGAAATTACATGACTTGCAGATTATGATTCAAAAGGACATGATCAATCTTTTGGAACAAATTGTTGATAAGACAGGCATTGGTGCAGCGAAAATTCAAAGGATTGCAATTGCAGGAAACACAACAATGTGCCATCTGCTGTTGGGCTATTCCTGCATTGGACTTGGAAGGGCACCTTTTTCACCGGTGAGTCTTGCGATGCATAAGTGTAAAAGCCAAGAATTACTCGGTAAGTTTTTAGAACTGTCGGAAACACTATCCGGGCTGCAGGCGGAGGTCCTTATTTTGCCGGGAATTTCTGCGTTTGTAGGCGCTGATATTGTAGCCGGAATTTATGCCTGTGATATGGATAAGAAAGATACCCCGCATATGTTGATTGATATCGGTACAAATGGAGAAATGGTGTTGGGAGATGCCAATGGTTTCCTTGTAGCTTCCACAGCAGCGGGACCGGTATTTGAGGGTGGAGCGATTTCCTGCGGAATGCCGGCAGTAAGAGGGGCAGTTTCTCACGTAGATTCGTTAAAACCCAGTCTCCATGTAATTGGAGAAACCCAGCCGGAAGGTTTTTGCGGAAGCGGACTCATTGATTTGGCAGCATTGTTGCTGAAAGCAGGAATCATTGATGAAAACGGGACACTTTGTGATGCTTATTTTGAATATGGATTTCAATTTGAAGGATTAGATGCAAAGGAGAGAAAGAAGCTGATTCTCACACAATCGGACCTTCGGGAACTGCAAATGGGTAAGGCGGCAATTCGTGCCGGAATGGAACTGTTATATAAAAATAAAATGCCGGAGAACATATATCTGTCAGGCGGGTTTGGGGCAGCCATAGACCTGCATTCAGCGGAAGAAATCGGCTTGTTCTCAAAATTGGCAGCTGCAAAAGTGATTCCAATGGGAAATACCGTACTGAAAGGGCTTCATAAATTTCTTATGGACGCAGATGGCGAAAGCAGAGTATTGAAGATTCCCCCAAAAACAACGGAAATGCTTCTTGCAAAAGAAGCAGAGTTTGAAGAAACATATATCGAATATATGCAGTTTGAATATTGAAAAAAAACGTTAGTTTTGCTATGATTAAAATTAGGACTAAAGGACAGTTTCCAACAGGGGATGATAAATTCTATGGAAAAAGAAAATACAGTATTGATCGTAGACGATGAAAAAGTAAACAGGCTGAATTTAAGAAAAATACTGGAAGACAGTTATGAAATTGTAGAAGCTGAGAATGGACAGCAGGCAATTGAAATTTTGGAAAAAGAACCGGGAAGAATTTCGGCAATTGTACTTGATTTGATTATGCCTGTAGCTAACGGCTATGATTTTATGAAGGTGTATGCAAAATCTAAGACCTTTGGTACGATTCCGGTGGTTATTGCAACCATTGCAGGTGATGTGGAAACAGAAAAAGCCTGTTTAGAGCTTGGTGCATGGGACTTCGTGGGAAAACCATATGATTCCAGTATTATCCAGTTCCGTATAAAAAATGTAATTGACAGAAGCCAGCATCAGATGAGCAGGGAACTTAGGTATCGCTCGCAGTTTAGTGAGCTGACAGCCATTTACAATATGACAACTTTTTATTATTGCACACGTCAGATGCTAAACCGTTATCCGGGAGAAAAGTTTGCATTTATCCGTATGGATATTGAAAAATTCCGTCTGGTGAATTCATTTTTTGGAAGAGAAGAAGGAAACGCGCTCTTAAAATATGTGGCAGAGTATTTAAGAGCACAGGAAAAGCAGTATCGTCATATATCCTTTGGTCATATGAATGCAGATGTATTCAGTGTATGCATGGCCTATGGTGATATAGAGGAAATCCATGGTTTCATGCAAAAAATGAATCGAATGATAGCAGAATATCCATTAGATTTTGAACTGGTCATTACCTATGGAATCTATCTGGTGGATGATATGGAACTTAGTGTTGGTGAGATGTATGAGTATGCAAACCTTGCATCCAAAAAGTGTAAGGACATGTACTCTCTTCAGAATTATGCCTTTTTTGAGGCGAAAATCCGAGAGGAAGTTGCGAAGGAACAAACGATTGTAAATAATATGCGAGGGGCTCTTAACGGAAACGAATTTGTTCTTTATCTGCAACCAAAGTATGAACTTCAGACAAACACAATGGCAGGGGCTGAAGTGTTAGTCCGTTGGATTGATCCGGAACGGGGAATGATTTCACCGGGAGAATTTATACCGGTATTTGAGCAGAATGGATTTATCATGAAGCTGGACTATTATGTATGGGAAAAGTCATGTCAGCTACTTCGCAAATGGCTGGATGAGGGACATAATCCATTCCCGATTTCTGTAAATGTATCCAGAGTAAGTCTATATAATCCGCGTCTTGCAGAGGTGCTTGGGGAATTGGTTAAAAAATACGATATCCCACCACGACTTTTGCAATTGGAATTGACGGAAAGTGCCTATACGACAAATCAGCAGTCTACAAAGGCTATTATGTCCAAACTTCAGAAGATGGGCTTTTGTATTCTGATGGATGATTTCGGAAGCGGCTATTCTTCTTTAAATGTCTTAAAGGACATTGAAGTGGATGTTTTAAAAATTGACATGAAATTTTTGTCAAATACAGAAAATGAAGCCAGAAGTGAAAATATTCTTGCGGCGGTTGTACGTATGGCAAAATGGCTGAATCTACCGATTATTGCTGAAGGCGTTGAACGGAAAGAACAGGTCCTTTTCCTGCGCAGCATTGGCTGTGAATTTGTACAGGGTTATTATTTTGCAAAACCGATGCCTGCGGAAGAGTATGAAAAAATTGCTTTTTCAAATAACAACCATTTTGAAGAAACTACAGATGAAACAAAGAAGGAAATCAATGAAATCTGGAGTTCGACTTCCCAATTAGAACTATTATTCTCGAATATGCTGCAGGCAGTTGCAGTTTATGAGTATGGGGAGCGGATTGAAGTTCTTCGAGTTAATAATGCCTATTATGATATTTTTGGATTTAATGATATAAATGATATACAAAAGAGCCTGTCGGCAATCGATGAGGAAAGCCAGAAGAGATTTTTGGAAGCTTTTGAGGAAGCAGTCCGCACAAAAGATGTGAGTGAATGTGAAGTAAAACGATATGCAGGTGACAGGGAAATCTGGGTATTGATTAAGCTGAAATATATGAACCAGGTTGGCGATAAACATGTTATTTACGGATGTCTGAATGATATTACGGAACAAAAAGAAATTGATGATGAATTGCAGAAATACAAACATGCAATTGAAAGTAGCCAATCTTCAGAGAAAACCATGCTGATTGTGGATGATGTGGAAATTAACCGAGCATCTCTTCGCAGTATTTTTGAGGAGCGTTATCGCATATTAGAGGCGGAAAACGGAAGGGAAGCACTGGAACTGCTGGAGCAGGAGAAATATCATGTTGATATTATCCTTCTCGATTTAGTAATGCCTGAAATGGATGGTCCGCAGTTTTTGACCAGAAAGCATCAAATTCCTGAACTGGAAAATGTTCCGGTTGTCATTATTACAGCAGATGACACAACAGAACAGCAGATTGATACGATGCGTATGGGAGCAGATGAATATATTGTAAAACCTTTCATCCCGGAAATTGTAATCCGGCGTATCGAAAATGTATTGGATTCTTCACGGAGTCTGCGCAGAGTGTTACAGGAAAGCAATCTGGAATAAGAATGGAGAGAACGGGATGAGCAAACTATTTGAAGCATTAGATAACTGGGGCTGTGATGTGAAAGGTGCCATGGAACGTTTTTTGGATGATGAAGAATTATATGTGACTTGTCTGGAAACTGTAATTACAGATGATGCATTTGAAAAGCTTGGAGTAGCATTGGAACAAAAACAGATACAGGCAGCATTTGACTACGCACATACTTTAAAGGGAGTTTTTGCCAATCTTGGTTTGACACCAATGTTTTTGTTAGTAGAAGAACTGGTAGAACCTTTGAGGGCCGGTAATGGAGAAAATCTTGAAACGGCATATGAAAAATTACTGGAAGCAAACGAATATTTAAAGCAGATTTTGGGAAAAACGGCATGTTAAACATCTATTATGCAAAAACAGAACCTTTTCAAAATGTAAAGGCATATGAAAAAGGGTTACTTCTGCTTCCCGTAGAACGTGTGAAAAAGCTTGAAAGGATTAAGTCAGAAGAGGTGCGTTGCAGCAGCATGGTTGCGGGGCTCCTGATGCAATATGGATTGGAAGCTGCCGGTGTTTCCAAAGAAGAACTTATATTTGAAAAAAATGCAGATGGAAAACCTTATTTAAAGAATCATCCGGAGATTTTTTTTAACCTTAGTCATTCAGGTGAGTATGCTGCATTGGCTGTAAGTGATAAAGAAATTGGAATTGATATTGAAAAACTACAAATTGGAAAAAGAAAACTGGCACATCGTTTTTTTTCTGAGGAGGAATATGCAGCATTGGACGTTGCATGGAGTGATAGTGCTTTTACCAGAACCTGGACAAGAAAAGAAAGCTATATAAAGGCTGTCGGTATGGGGATGCGGATGCCATTGAATGAGTTTTCTACAGTAGAAGATAAGGTAAATGATTATTTCCTTGAAAGTTTTTTTTTGGAAGGACGGTACTGGCTGAGTGTCTGCCAAAAGAAAGAGCCGCCAAAGGCAGAGCCCAAGGAGGTTTATTTGGAAGAAATTTTTAAGTTATGATAATAGAAAGTTCGCAGAGCGTACTTCTATTATATGTAGTGGAAAGTGAGTAGAAAGAAGTATGTATGACGAATTGACAGCAGAAGACATCAAAAAGATGGAAGAAGAAATAGAGTACCGAAAGCTGGTTGTAAGAAAGCAGGCATTAGAAGCAGTAAAAGAGGCAAGGGCGCATGGAGATTTGAGTGAAAATTTTGAATATCATGCAGCCAAAAAGGATAAGAATCAGAATGAGAGTCGTATCCGGTATCTGGAAAAGATGATTAAAACCGCAAAAATCATTTCTACTGAGTCTGCTGATGATGAAGTAGGTATCAATAATACCGTAACAGTTTATTTTATCGATGACGATGAAGAAGAAACTTACCGTATTGTAACGACCGTACGCAGTAATTCCCAGAAGAATCTGGTAAGCAACGAATCGCCGATTGGAAAGGCGTTGCTTGGACATAAAGTGGGAGATAAAGTAGAAGTGCGGGTAAGTGATAATTATTCTTATGAGCTTGAAATCCGAAAGATTGAAAAAACCACAGATGAAGGAAATGACAAAATAAGAAGCTTTTAACAGCTTCTTTTTTTGTGGTGTGACTTCCGTGTGACTATTGCTTTTTATAATTTTGGATAATAATAAGTTAGTATGTGCTAAATTAGGTGGAGGAGACAAATCGTGAAAAAGAAATATTTACTCATGATTGTGACTGCAATATTGCTTTGTTCAACTGCAATAGGCGGCACAATGGCGGCTTTAGATACAGAGACGAGTGAAAGTGCGGTAGCCGGTATTTCCGTAAAAAATGTTCAGGTTACTGCCGCAGGTGCACAAAGGGGCGAAATCGAAATTGCAGAAGATGTCACTCCGGGTGGCGAACTGGAATATCCGCTTTGGGTAGAAAACAGTGGCAATGGATACGATATCTATGTAAAGGTGGAGTTATATAAGAACTGGTCATCAGATGAACTGGATGCATCAAACGGTATTATCTATGGGGATGCAGCAGAGAACGGATGGTTGGTACAATATGAGGATGAAGAACAGATGGTTCTTTATTATAAATATCCTCTGAAAGCAACGACAGAAGGTGATGCGAACAAATCCGCAAATTTTATGGATGGAATTCGCTTTAGCACAGAAATGAATAATGCTTATGCGGATGCCAAACTGTCAATTGAATATACGGTTACTGCAGTTCAGGCTAATAACAGTGAAGATGCAATGGCGGCAGAATGGGGTATGTTCCCGGTATTCGCAGCAGATGGTACTTTGGTAAGTGTTCACGAAACCAGAGCCCAAGCAGAAGCGGCAAGGGCTGCCTTGAACAATTAATGGAAGGAAAAGGCTGTAGATATGAAGAAGAAAATATGGATGGCGAGTCTGATTCTGGCGGTAGCATTATGTGTTTCAACACAGGTATATGCCGAGGAAACAGAAGAAGCCAATAAAACAGTTGTCCTAAATGAGAAGAATAAAATCACATATACAGACGGAGAAAACGAAATCGCAGATGCCTTCCGTGACATGGCTCCGGGCGATGAAAAAACAGTTGTACTAAGAATAGAGAATAACAGCAATCATAGTGCAAGTTTCTTTCTTTCACAGGAAACGACAAGTGCATTGGAAGATGCCGCAAAAGCTACCGGAGGAGCATATACCTATCAGCTTTCAGTCGGAACAAACCAGGAAGATGCAGAGTCATTGTTAGACACAATTGCCGGTGGATATAAGGAAAATCAAAAATCCAGAGCTGCCGGTCTGGTTGGTGATGCGGAAGGTCTTGCCGGAATTACAGAACTTGAGAATTATGTGTTCCTTGCGGAACTTGGCAAGGGAGATTACGTAAATGTCTATCTGACGCTTGCAATTGATGGAGAAGGCTTTGACAGCACGGATTTGATTGATTATTCCAATGCTGCCGGAGAGCTGGCTTTTAATTTCAGAGCATATTACGAAGACCGTGCTCCAAAAGTAGAGTATGGTGAAGATAAAATCGTAACTGAGATTGTAGATCAGGTGGTACCTTTAGCTGTAAAAACAGGTGATAACTGGAACATGGTGTCGGTAATCGGACTGCTTGCTATTGGCGCATTGTTAATCGTATTTGCTTTAAAGAAGAGAAAGGTGGAGAGAGAATCATGAGAAAGAATAAAAAAATTCTGGCCGGGTTACTAGTGGCTCTTACCTTTTTGGTTTCTATTTTACCTGCGAGTACGGTACTGGCAGAAGAGGCAGACACAGAGAAAACTTATACGGTGACCTTCCGTGCAGGAAATGTCGGAACTTTCAATACAGAATTAGCTAATACATCTGAATCTATCGAAGTAACAGAAAACTATGTGAAATTTTCTGTAAAAAAGGGTGAGAATCTTCCGTTTGTAAACGATGATGCGTTATATGCATATCTTCAGACATTGACATCTTCTATTGTGGACGAAGATGGAAATACAATTGATTTTATTAAATCAAATTATCGTCTGCGCCCGATTACAGACTGGGCGGGCGGAGCAGCAACCGGAGAAATCCGTCGAAATACAGAATATGTTTTGGATTATGTACGACTTGTAAATCCGGTTATGTATACCATTTCATTTGTTGATACTGCTTCTAAGGAACAGGTTGCAGCTCCAATCATTGCATATGGTGAAGCAGGAGAGACCATTGAATGTAAATTTGGTTCCATTGCAAATTATGCACCTGTCACAGGTAATGGAAGTATTGTGTTAGATGAAACAGCTCCGGATAAAAATATATATGTTTTTGAGTGCGTTTTTACAGGAGACACCGGTGTGGTTTATGTGCCGGGTGAAACAATTGTGAATACCGTGATTAACGAGATCCCAGGTGCAGCTACACCGGGTGTAACAGTAATTACACCGGGGGTCGGGGGAGCAGAAATCGTTGATGATAATACACCACTTGCTCCGAGAGAAAATGAAAACGAAGAAAATGAAAACGGAGAAAATAAAAACGGAGAAAATGTAGAAATCGTTGATGATGATACTCCGCTTGTTCCGGGAGAAACAACAGAAATTGGTGAAGAGGAGGTGCCGTTAGCAACCGGTGGCGAAGGTGGCGTTCAATGGTTGCTTATTGTGGCAATCATTGTAGCTATTCTTGTGATTACAGGAGCTGCGGTAGCAGTTTACCGGAAAAAGAAGACAATGAAGGCTTAAAAATGATACAGGAATTGCAGGGCAAAGGCGCCTTCGCAGTTCCTGTTTTTTGTCGAAAAATAGGAAAAAAGGAAGAGATAAAAATCTTGTGCCGGAAAAATGCATAATGGTATAATCTGTAAGTGGCACATTGTAAACTGATTTCAATAATTAAGGGGAATAGAATGATAAAGGTAAACGTGCTTGGTAAATTTCAGATTACAAATGAATATGGCAGACTGGACGATGACAGTATTCGCTCTGCAATGCTGACAAAGCTGCTGGTGTTCTTACTGCTTAACCGCACAAAACCACTGACTTCGGATGCAATTGCTACTGCAATCTGGCAGGAAGATGAGGTGGATAATCCAACGGGAGCATTGAAAAACCTAATGTACCGCTTACGTACAACATTAAAAAAAAATCTGGGGGATGAGGAGTTTATTCTGACAAACAGGGGCGCATACAGCTGGAATACGAACATTCCTGTTGAAATTGACGCAGAAAAGTTTGAAAAATGCTATCTTGCAGCAAAGAAGGAAGAAAATACGACGGAAAAAGCAATTCTTTATTATGAGCAGGCAGTAGACTTGTACAAAGGCGATTTTATGATGAAGGAAGCTGAACTTCCGTGGATGATTACGATAAGCGCCTATTATCATTCTATGTTTTTGTCATGTGTAAAAGGATTGGCAGAATTGTATGTGCTGACCGGTCGGTTTGAAAACTTGGAAGAACGCTGCATTGAAGCACTTTCTATTGACCGGGCAGATGAAGAATTGTATTATTATCTGGTTTTGGCAAGGATGAAGCAAAATAAGATTCAACTTGCAATGGAATCCTATGAGAAAGCAAAACAAATTCTGCATGATGAATTGGGTATCCGCAATTCCGAACAATTGTCTTCTATTTATGGCGAACTTTTGAAGGTAAAAAAGGGAATTGAAGCGGAAGAAATGTCGGATGTTTGCCGTGATATGACGGAGGAGAATCCGCAGGGCGCTTTTTTCTGCGGTTATCCGGTCTTTAAAGAAATCTACAGATTAGAGGCCAGAAAGAGTGAAAGAGCTAATCAGACAGAATATGTGCTCCTTTTGACGGTTAAGAATCAAAAAGAAAAAGAACTGACACAGGAGCTGGAAACATTTTACATGGAAAAGATGATGAATCGTCTGGCAAAGCTCTTAAGCGAACAGCTTCGAATAGGAGATGTAGTTGCCAAGTACAGCGATTCCCAGTTCATTGTATTATTGCCTTCCTGCGATACAGAATGCAGTAAGATGGTTCTGGAGCGGATTGTTGCTTCTTATCAAAAAGATAATCCGAAAAGCAAATTTTTCCCTGTAGAAGGGAATTTGGAACCGGTTAGTATGGAGAACAAATGGATAGAGTAAATAATAGAAAGTACGCTCTGCGAACTTTCTATTATCATGAATAAAAATGCCGGCTTAACGCCCGGCATTTTTTTATTTATGATAATAGAAAGTTTTTGAATGTATACAAACGTAGGATGGGTATAGAGAGCAAGATTTTTCCTTCAATACCCAAAAAAACTTCATTTTGTATGAAAATATGGTGATTTTTTGAATTTGCTGGGTATAGGATAGCAAAATCTATTCTATTACCCAAAACGATGCCTCTTTTTGGTAATAGACATTTTTTGAACTCTGTATACCCAATCGCATCAGTTATAATGTATCCTATAGTGTGGACACATCAGCAATTGGTTTATACTCAAATAAAACATGTAGTTTACTAAAAAGTATTAACTTCTAGCTTTACCGGAGAACTATTTTATGCTTTAATAAGAGAATAAAAAGGAGGTGAAAAAAGAATGCGGCATGATAAACTACAACGTGAAAAGCAAGAGTTGGAAAGAAAGATAGACCTATTAGAAAAACGGCTTAAGACATTCCCTGAGGGAAAACTGATTTGTGCAAAAAACGGTGGATACTACAAGTGGTATCGAAGTGATGGAAAAACAAACAGCTATATTCCTAAAAAGAATCGCCAACTTGCAGAACAATTAGCGGTAAAAAAATATCTGACACTTTTAGAAGATGATTTAAAGCAGGAAAGAAAAGCAATTAATTCTATTCTAAAATTTCAAAAAAGTGATTTTGGACAAGCAGAACAGTTACTTACAGAACCTTCTGAATATCAAAAATTACTTTCTTCATTTTTTAAACCCATTTCTAGGGAACTACTCGATTGGCAAAATTCCCCTTTTACTCAAAGTAAAGAATATCCTGAACAATTAACAATAAAAGCCTGCTCCGGTAATATTGTACGTTCAAAATCAGAGGCACTGATAGATATGTTTCTTTTCAAAAATAAAATCCCATTCCGCTATGAGTGTGAATTGTATTTGGGAAACCAAATTGTTTATCCGGATTTTACGATTCGACATCCGAAAACAGGGAAAGTGTATTATTGGGAACATTTTGGAAAGATGGATGACAAGGCCTATGTGAAAAAAACTTGCAAAAAATTGTACGATTATAGTACGCATGGAATCATTCCATCTGTTCAATTGATTACTACCTATGAAACAAAAGAAAATCCATTATCAATTGAAACTGTCGAAGAAATTTTGGAGCATTACTTTGACGTAGTGATCTAAGAAATGCATTAGTATACGTAACAGGATTTTTATATCTATGGTGCTTTGGTATACATAACAGGAAACGTTGGGTATACACAAAGCGAAATTTGTACCAATGCCCAATTAGCACCTGGTTTTGGGTAGCAGATTTCAATTAGCCTTTCTAATACCCAACATTTTTGAAAAAATCTACTTTTTTCGGAAAAATTGACTTGTTTTTGGGTATTAGCTCTTTATATCAGCTCTCTATACCCAATTCCGAATCATATACATAAAAAAGAACTTTTTGTGCTTTAAAATCATACTATGTGACCAACGTGTGACTAGTCATTGTTATAGTAATAAGGAAAATTAAGATATAAGGGGAAATGTATGCCTTGTAATTGAAGATAGAGGTAAGAGGGCAGGTACGTGTAAGGAGGATTTATATGAAATCTGGCAGACTTGGTAAGAAAAGTATAGCTTTGTTATTGTGCATGACGATTCTGCTAGGCAGTATCATTTCAGTAAATGCATCGGAACTGGGAAATCTGGATGCTAATCTGACTGTGTCTACGGAAAGTACAGTAACTGAGACTACAGAAGTAACAGAAACAACTGTGACTACAGAAGTAACAGAAGCAACGGAAACAACTGAGACGACAGAGACTACAGAAGTAACAGAAGTAATAGAAACAACCGAGGCTACAGAGGTAACAGAAACAACCGAATCAACGGAAGTGACTGAGACAACAGAAGCTACCGAGAAATCAGAAAAAAACGAATTAGCCGAGAAGGATGAAAAGATACAGAATACGTGTGTTCGCTTTGACTATAAGAGTGATCTGGTAAATGTTATGGTGACTTTAGGGGACGAAAAAGATTTACCGGAAAATGCAGAGTTAGTGGTTAATCCTGTAGAAGTGACAGAAGAAATGCAGAGTACAATTGCCGAGGCAGTCGAATCACAAGGTACTCAGATGAACAGTATTTTGGCTTTTGATATCTCATTTGTTGCAGATGGTGTTGAGGTAGAGCCGGGAGCGACCGTAAAGGTACAAATTACACTTCCTGAAGTGACATGTGGAGACAGTGTATCAGTATTCCATTATGATGAGACAACCGATGAAGCAGAAAATATGCAGGCAGAGGTATCTGAGGACGGTACTGTCGCATTTGATACGCCACACTTTTCCACATATGTAATTGTAAATGAAGGAAAAGAAACGGTAACAGTTACAATCGAGCATATTAATAGCTCCACGGGTAAAAAAATATATGCAGATGATGTCAGAAAACTGGCGTCAGGTGCGCGAATCAATGATTATAAAAAGGCGAATAACTGGAACGTTCACAAAGTTGCAATCATTGAGGATGGAGAAGAAAAAATTCTTTCCAACACTGACGAGATAGAACTGTATAAAGATGCAACGATAAAAGTCTACTATGAGGCAGCTTCTAATACAATTGAAGGAGATACTACCTTTTTTGATTATGTGGTTAAGCCGGTACAAAGCGGTTGGTTTAATAAAAATGGTGATTACTCAGAATATTGGAAATGGGGCTATGAGTACAAAGCGGTAGACAAACCGGAATGGAGTATCAATACCGCAGCTAACTATGCAGACAGCAATTCCGGAATGGAAGGCAAGAGATTAACTTCCGGTACAAAGAGTCAAAATTATGAAGCAAATCAGTACGATGCAAACATTACTGTAAATGGAATACAGAAAAATGCAAATACCTATACAAGTGGAGAGGACGGTCTTATCACAGGACTTGTTTCCGGCATGTCAGATGACTTTACAGATGTTTTGTTTACACTGGATGAACCGGGCTTTTTCTCATTAGAGGATAAGGCCGGAAAAACCATTTTAAATGATTATACACTTTCATTTGAACGAACAGGAGACACTTATCGGTTGTCTACTGTGAAGGATTTGAATGGGAGCGTTGTAGCATCTGCAGGCAGTGATTTTTTCCCGTTGGATGATGCGGCTTCTAATGTTACAGACAATGGTTATGGCAACAGTCATAATTACTTCTTTGGTATGCGCTATGATGTCCTGTTTACACTGGGAGACTATGTGGGACCTTTGAACTACAGCTTTACCGGTGATGATGACTTGTGGGTGATTTTGGATGGAAAACAGGTTGTTATTGATCTGGGTGGTATCCATGATGCGTTAAGTGCAGAAGTGAATTTATGGAAAGCACTTGGACTTGAAGAAGGTATTGGTGCTACCACAGAGGAAGCAAAAAATGCAGAGCACCGTCTTACAATCCTTTATATGGAGCGTGGAGGAAATGCTTCAAACTGTCAGATGTATTTTACAATACCGAGTGCCGAAATCGTAAGCGTGACAAGTACAACTACAAATCTTACTTTAAATAAAGCAAATACGTCTGATGAGCCTTTGGCAGGAGCAGCCTTTAAACTTGTAAATGATGCGACGGGTAATGCCGTTTCTGCTGTATCTGAGGAAGATGGAACGGTAACCTTCCGTAACCTCAAGGTCGGCACCTATACCTTAAGTGAGACTGTTGCTCCGGATGGCTATACGGCAACAACGGAAACCTGGAAAGTAAAGGTGACAGCAGAAGCAGAGGAAATTGTTGCTAAAGTGTATCTTGCAGACGGAACAACCGAATTAAAGGAGCAAAAAATTGTAAATCTGACTTCACAGGAATATCTGAATCAGAATTTAGAGTATGCAAAGACCGCAGCATTGACGAACTGGGAAGACAGAACCTATGCAATTACGATAACTGCAGCTTCTAAAGCAACTGCAGTAAGTACAACAACGGATAATATTGATGTCATGATGGTATTTGACCTGTCAGGTTCCATGAATAAAAATATCAATGGCGGGACATCACCGGATATGATAAAAGTTGGAAAATATAGCTCTGTTAAGGACAGCTTGAATACGAAACAGATTTATTACTTTAAATCAAAAAATAAAATCACACCACCAGTCAGCGGTCCAAGTTGTAGTTATGCTCCATATCCTATGAAATACATCGATGGTCAGTGGAAGTATTATGATAATGGCTGGAAGAGTATCGGAGATTATGCTAATGATAATGTATATACCTGGGATTCCAGATTGTCTGCATTAAAAGAGGCAGCATCTTCTTTTGTGACAAATATGTCTGCTGATGCCCCGGAAAGTAAAATCGGTATTGCAAGCTTTTACGGATATAAGACAGACCAAGGTAACGATACAACAGGAACAGTCAATCAGAGCCTGACAACCGTATCTGAAAACCCATTCGGTCTATTGGAAACCATCAATGCGCTTTTGGCAGATGGCGGCACTTCGCCACAAAAGGCTTTGACATTATTAGACGCTGAATTTGGTAAAGCAAATGATACCAATGAAAAATATATTATCCTGTTTTCGGATGGAAATCCAAGTAGTGACACTGACAAGAAAGATACAGAAACAGAAATTGCCAAATTAAAAGCATCGGGAAATAATTACACCATTATTACGGTTGGATTTGGATTAACTGATACGACAGCAAAGTGGCTGGGGGGATTGGCTACTTCGGAAAAATGGGCATATACAGCTTCGACAGCTGATGAATTGAAAAAAATCTTCCAAAATCTTCAGCAAACCTTAGTAGAGAATGCCGCTATTACCGGTGCGCAGGTTACAGATGTTCTGGATACAAGATTTGCATTGGCAGAAGGTGAGGAAGAACGTTTAAAAGCTTTGTATGGTGAAAATGTATCCATTGTGGAGAATGAAGATGGAACAATCACAATAACATGGCAGGATCAGGTAATTAAGCATAAAACGGAAGGCGGATGGAGTGCGGAGCTTCATATAGTAGCAAAAGATACCTTTATTGGAGGAAATAACATTCCGACCAATGTATCACCGGATTCCTGCATCAGCACATCAGAGGCGAAGGTAGTATTACCACAGCCAAAAGTGAATGTAAAGGCGGATTTTGTTGTCAACAATGTGAAAAACACAATTTTCCTGGGAGAATCCATTTCAACAGACGAAGAGTTGTTAAAGGCAGTATTTGATAGTGATGCTGTTACAGGGGTAGATGGAACGGTATTTGAAAATACGGATGCTTCCAGATTTACTTTGACATGGTATGAAGATACAGATTTGACAGATATCATTACTGTAGAAGAAATGGGAAATGTTGTCCCGGTAAGCGTCGATGACAGTAAGGAATACTATTTGCACGTAACATATGATGCAGGAGAGGCAACAGAAGAAAGTAATAGTAACTCTACTTTGGATGGAGTAACTTATATTGCCGGAGAAGCGGATTATATGGTGGAAGCGATAAATTCTGCTGACAGTAATTTAAACTATGGTATATATACAACAGATTTGATTGATGGAACAATCGTAATCACAAAGACGATTCCGGAAGGCAGCTATAAGAAGATTCAGGGAGATCCAGTCTTTACCTTTAAGATTACCAACACGGATACCCAAAAAGTATACTATCGTACGTTACGCTTTAAAAATGCTGATACAACGGAACTTACAGCAACAGTAGCAGGTCTTAGGAAAGGGCATTATCTGGTAGAGGAATTAGATACGATCCGTTATGATTTGACCGGATTATCAGTAGTTGCAGAAGATACAAACTGCGCATATAAAGCGGCAGATGCAAATATAACTTTTGCAATTGGATATAAAGATGCTGCCTGGGCTGGAACAGGTTATGTGTTATCTAAAGCAGATAATATTACCGGTCAGACGGGAAGTGTTATTTTCACAAATGAAAAGAAAGATGAATCCAGAGAATTGACCGATACGGATGTTGTAAAGAACTCTTTTGTAATCGGTGAAAAAACATCAAGTACAAAAGATGCGGATAATAAATAATGAGAGAGGAGCGGCATATGAAAATAAAAGAATTATTCAAAAAAATGAAGTACAAAAAGCTGATCCTCTCAGCTGTACTGGTTTTGGGAATAGCAGGAGTAGGATCTACAATTGCAATCTTGACAAGTGCAACCGGAAGTTTAACGAATACCTTTAAAACACAGGCATTGCATACAGAAATCGTGGAGGAATTTCCGGAAGTAACCATTGAAGTAAATAAGGATATTGTTAAGGTTGCTGCGGTGGAAAATGAAACCACCAGTGCGAATTATGCATATATTCGTGCCAGACTTACCGTTTCGCCGGACTCTGTTTTGAAAGATAATGACGGCAGTGTTGTAATCAAAGCAGGTGATAAAGAAATTAACACTTTGAATTTGGATGAAATGACAGTAGATACAGATATATTTGTGACTGATGAGACTGAAAAACAAACGAATGGTACCTGGGTATACTGCAAAGAAGATGGTTTCTTCTACTATACTTCATCTGTGGCACCGGGTAATCAGACGGAGGCATTAATTACAGCAGTGGTAATCGGAGACGCTTCTGAAGAGCCGTTTGATATTACCATTTATGAGGAATCTGTCGTAGGTGTTGAGGGAAAAACCGATTTATCAATAGAAGAAATGCAGAAAGCATTTGATAGTGCAGATAAAGTAAGCACTTCTTCAACAGAAGACAAGGAGTATTAGTAATGTTAAAAAAAGTGTGTGGGTTTCTTTCCACTATATTGCTTGTGTTGCTACTTGCTTTGGCAGCCGTGCTGATAGTGCCAAAAGTAATGGGATATAAGGAAATGGCTGTTTTATCAGGAAGTATGGAACCAAATATTCACGTTGGTGCAATTGTATATGTAAAAGAAGAACCGTTTGAAAAGATTGCAGCAGGTGATGTGATTACCTATCAGCTTTCCGGTGGCACTTATGTAACACACCGCGTTGTTGAAGTGGATGAGGCGGAAAAAATGGTGATTACACAGGGAGATGCAAACGATGCAGTGGATAACAGTCCTGTGTCATCAGAACAGATTGTAGGAAAGGCGCATTTTAACCTTCCACTTATTGGTTATATTAGTATTTATGCAAAGACACCACTTGGAATTGGTGTGATTTGTGGTGTACTGGTAGTCATTATATTATTGAATTTTCTTCCGGAAATTTTTTCGGAGGAAGAAAAAGAAACTGAGTGCTTATGACCATCGTGTGACCAAAATGGGATAAAATGGTTGTACGATAAAGGCAAAAAGAAATGATATGAAAAGGTAAAAGGAGAACAGAAAATCATGAAAAAGAAAAGTTTAGTAACTATGGTAGCATCCTTAGCATTGGTAGGAGCTGTAGGGGTTGGATCAACATTAGCATACTTAAGCAGCACCACAGGTACATTGGTGAACACTTTCTCAACAGCAAGTGGTTACACAGGAAAAGATCAGGCAGTCCAGATTCAGGAGACAAAATATCTTGGAAATGATGAATATGGTGACAAGACTTCTTACGGGGAAGACGGATTTGCAGGAAATGCATATACCAATTTACTTCCTGGCGATTCTGTAACAAAAGATCCTAACGTTGTATTAGGCGAAAATTCTATTGACAGCTATATTTTCATTTTAGTAGATGGTGCGGATGATCTTGTTGCAATAGATAATGATGAAGATGGTGCGGGTGATTTCACCATTGATACTTTCAATTCCAAATGGGAAAAAGCTGATGACAGTAATGGACTTGATGGTATTTATGTATATAAAGCCGGCGAAGGTGTTGATGCATATAAAGTAACGAAAGGTGAATCAACTGAGGACTTATTTACAACTGTAACATACAATAAAGAAGTTACTGCTGATGTAGCTGTCGAACTTCCTGAAATTGTATTACAGGCGTATGCAGTACAGTACAAAAATGTTTCATTAGAAGAGGCAAAAGAACTTGTAATATCTGGTAACCCAGTAGTTCTTGATGAATAATTCTTAAAGAGGTATAAACCATGAAAAAGAAAAGTATTATTACAATGGTAGCAGCTCTTGCATTAGTTGGAGCAATCGGTGTTGGTTCTACCTTAGCTTATTTTACAGACAGTGAAGATGTCAGCAACCTAGTGACAATGGGCCATGTGGATATTACTCTGTACGAAACAGATGATGATGAAACCACTGCGGATGTATTAGAGATTACAAAGGATGGTTTAAAATTCGAAGATGTGATGCCGGGTGATACCCTTGATAAGGATCCTTCTGTAAAAGTAAATGCAGGTTCTGCAGATGCATATGTTCGTGTGAAGATGAATCTTGTGAAGGCAGATGACTCTACAATTACAGATGATGACTTATATGCACTTCGTAAGGCAATCAAAGAAGATGTAGAAACCAGTGGCTTATGGTATTATAATCCGGAAGGTGAGTACTTCTACTATAAGGAAAAGATGACAACAAACAGTGCACCTGCAGTATTATTTGATACTGTTACAATTCCGGCAAGCTGGGGAAATAACACAGCAAATCAGAGCTTCACAATTGAAATCAAAGCAGAAGCAATTCAGGCTGATCACTTCGAACCAGTTGTTGAGGATGGATTTATTACAAGCTGGGGCGAAGACTTTATGTATGATGCAGTAGCTTCTTATGAAGTTCCGGAAGCAGAATAAAACCCGTAAATAAATATATAAAACAAAGCAGACTTTTTTAAGTCTGCTTGTTTTGCTGTTTGAAAAGAGAAAAACATATGCAAAAAAATAAGACACTTGCAAAGTGGTTAAACCGAATCGGAACCTTAATTATGATAGGCCTGATCCTTCTTTGTTTGCCGGTTGTCGTTCCTAAGCTACTTGGCTACAGCGTGTATGAAGTGGCAACAGGCAGTATGGAGCCGGAGTATCCGGTGGGGAGTATCCTGTATGTAAAAAATGCACTTCCTACGGAAGTAGAGATAGGAGATGTGATCACCTATACCATGGGAACAGATACCGATAAGTTAATGACGCACCGGGTCATTGACATATGTAGTGAAGAAGCGTATTTTATTACGAAAGGAGATACAAACGAGGTTGTAGACATGGACCCGGTAAGCTTTGACAGGTTAATCGGAAAACCGGTGTATTGCCTGAAGGACATGGCGTTTGTAGTGAATTTTATTCATTCAAGGACAGGAATTTTCGTTATAGGGGCACTGTTTCTTTTGGTGTTCCTGTTATGGATGGGGACAGATTATAGAAAGAAAGCAGATAAGAAATGAAGAAAAAAGAGAAACTTTCTACGATACTATTATTTATTGTTGGAGCAGGATGCATTATGGTCGCGTTGGCGATGACATTCACAATGCTATGGGACCGTTGGCAGTCGAACCAGACATTTGAAACACTGAGAGAAGACTACTGTAAAGCGATATCTGCTGAAGCGGTATTAGAGACAGAAAAAGAAATAGAAAAAGAGGACGATAACTTTTGGTATGAAGATGTTGAAATTGATTTCGCGGGGCTAAAGGAAGTGAATGAGGACATCATCGGTTGGATTCGGTTTGACGGAATCGAAATCATTGATTATCCGATTCTCTATTCAGGAGATGATGAAAAATATTTAAGAACAGATATCTATGGAAAACCTTCAACCGCAGGCTGCATTTTTTTGGAGGGAGCAAACAACCCGGACTTTGAGGATTATCATACGATTATTTATGGACATAACATGAAAAATCTTAGTATGTTTGGCAGTTTGAAAAAATACAAAGAAGAAGGCTTTTACGAGGATCATTCTTGTTTTACAATCTATACCGAGGAAAAGGCATACCGCTACCGTATTTTTGCCTATCGTGATGTGCCGGAGACAGATAACGTGTACACCATTGGATTTGCACCGGATGCGATGTATCAGAATTTTTTAAATGAAATGATAAAAAAATCCTACATCGATACCGGAATATCCGTTACAAAGGAGGATAAAATCATTACCTTATCCACCTGTTCAACTGAGAATTATCGCTTCATTATACAGGCGGTACGAGTGGAAAATGAAAACTAGGAATGTCGTTTCGCACCGTTTAAATGTCGTTTTGTGTCAAATTAGGTAGAAAGGACCATATTTAATTATTGACAAAATAAGAAAAAAAGTAGTAAAACAGAAAAGAATATTGATTAATTTGGAAAAAAACTTGCCACATTTTGTCTAAAGCGATAATATTATTATGAATAAGTAGGTGGGGGAGAGATCATCATGGCACACAGGACACAGAAAAAGCGTATCGGAGATATGCTGATCAATGAGCATGTAATCACGGAGGAACAATTAGAAAAAGCACTCCCTATTGCAAAAGAAAGTGGTAAAAAAATCGGAGAAACACTGATTGAGATGGGGGCGACCACAGAAGATGACATCGCCAGGGCACTTTCTGTACAGCTTTGCATGGAAGCGGTGAGCCTTTCAGGAATGAATATTCCGGATGAGGTCTTAAATCTGATAAATGAGAGTGTTCTTCGTAAACATGTCATGATTCCTTATGCATTTGATAAGAACAATCCGAATGTGGTTCATGTGGCGATGTCAGACCCGATGGATATGCTTGCATTGGATGACTTCTCGATTATTACAAATCTTCAGCCGGAACCGGCAGTTGCAACTGCGCATGATATTTTACTTGCGTTGGATAAATATTATGGAGATACCGAGACCTTAAAGGCGGCACAGGAATATGCCAAGGAACGAGAAGGTTTATTAGCAAAGAATGCAGAAGAAGAGGAAGCTTATAATCAGGATGTCAATAATTCTCCGGTCGTACTGCTTGTGAATTCCATGATTGAGCAGGCAGCCAGACAGAGAGCATCCGATATCCATATTGAAGCATTAGAGCATCAGGTTCGTGTGCGTTTCCGTATCGATGGTGCGTTGTATGAGAAGTTCACCTACAACATTCACTTGCTTCCGGCCATCATCGCCCGACTTAAGATTATCGGCGGTATGGATATTTCAGAAAAAAGAAAACCGCAGGATGGCCGTATTACCATGACCATCGATAGAAGAGAGTACGATATCCGTGTTTCCATTCTGCCGACCGTATTTGGCGAAAAATGCGTTATGCGTCTTGCACAGAAGAAGGCTTTGACCAGAGATAAAAAAGAACTGGGTTTTTCCCCGGAAGAGCTTAAGGCTTTTGACCATATATTACAGAACACGAACGGTATTCTGCTTGTAACGGGACCTACCGGAAGCGGTAAGTCGACGACTCTTTATACCGCACTTAGTGAATTGAACAAAGAGGATGTAAATATTATCACCGTTGAGGATCCGGTAGAAGCAAATATTGACGGAATCAATCAGGTGCAGGTGAATCCAAAAGCGGATCTTACTTTCGCAACTGCCTTACGTTCCATTTTACGTCAGGACCCGGATATCATTATGATTGGTGAGATTCGAGATGGCGAGACAGCCGGCATTGCAGTACAGGCATCCATTACCGGACACCTTGTGGTAAGTACGTTGCATACGAACAGTTCTGCAGCAACCATTAGTCGTCTGGTAGATATGGGAATCGAGAGCTACTTGCTTGCAGATTCCATGATAGGTGTCATTGCACAGCGTCTGGTTCGAAGACTCTGCCCGCATTGTAAGAAAGCCTATCAGGCTACCACAGAGGAAAAGACTCTGATGGGATTGGATTTAACAGAGGACTTTACCTTATATGAACCGGTTGGCTGCGACCAGTGTGATAACACCGGATACAACGGACGAATCGGTATTTATGAGATTATGACAATTACACCACGTCTCAAGCAGCTGATTGCAAAGAACGTTTCTGCGGATGAATTGAAAAAAGCGGCGCAGGAAGAGGGGATGCATACCCTAAGAGAGAGCGGTGTAAAGCTGGTACTAGACGGTACCACTTCTTATAAAGAGATGTTACGTATCACCTATGAAAACTAAGACAGGGGGAAGCATATGCAGATAGAAGAAGTACTTCGACTCTCAAAAGAAAACGGTGCATCCGATATACATATTTCACCGGGAAATCCGTTGACACTTCGAATTGACGGAGAATTGATTACACAGGATGAAATTAAATTAAGACCGAATGAAATCACAGAGATGCTAAGGCCCCTGATGTCAGAAGAGCAGCTAAAGCATCTCGAAAGTGTGGGAGAACTGGATTTTGCATTTTCCGTTCCGGGCTTTTCGAGAATTCGTGCAAATGTCTATAAACAGCGTGGTACCTATGCGGCAGCACTTCGAATCCTTTCCTATGAGGTTCCGTCAACGGAAACTCTGGGAATTCCAAAATCCGTAGTAGACCTCACTTTAAAAAAACGTGGACTGGTACTTGTGACAGGTGCAACCGGTAGTGGTAAATCGACGACACTTGCGAGTCTGATTGAGGTCATCGCAAATCGTGATAAAAAGAACATTATTACCTTAGAAGACCCGATCGAGTATCTGCATTCGAACAAAAAAGCGATTGTAAACCAGCGAGAAATTGGCTGCGATACCCAGTCCTATGCAAATGCACTTCGTGCAGCCTTACGACAGGATCCGGATGTGATTCTGGTAGGTGAGATGCGAGACTTGGAAACGATTTCTACTGCGATTACCGCAGCAGAGACCGGTCATTTGGTATTCTCCACGTTGCATACCAATAGTGCAGCGGATGCCATTGACCGAATGATTGACGTCTTCCCGCCGCATCAGCAGCAACAGATTCGGATTCAGTTGGCAGGTGTTATCGAAGGGGTCATTGCACAGCAGTTGATGCCAAGAAGCGATACGAATGGACGAATCGCAGCCTTTGAAGTCTTACTTGCAAACTCTGCAGTCCGTAACCTGATACGAGAAGGAAAATCTTTCCAGATTCCATCTGTGATTCAGACTTGTAAAAAAGAAGGAATGCAGACGATGGATGACTGTATCTTAAATATTTTCTATAGAAATCAAATTTCATCACAGACGGCGATTACCTATGCACATGATACAGAAGGTATGCGCAATAAGGTAGAAATCCTATAAGGAGGATTTAGATTTTGGCAGATTTTACATACTTAGCAGTTGATAAAAGCGGAAAAGAAAAAAAGGGGAATGTAAGCGCTCAGACCAGGGAGGAAGCAATTTCCAAATTAAAGTCAGACGGCTTTATGGTCCTTAGTGTGGAAAAGGCAAATGCTTTAACGAAGGAGATTAACATCCAGATTGGCTCCGGGGTAAAGCCAAGAGACTTAAGTGTCTTCTGCCGGCAGTTCGTCAGCATGGTCAATGCGGGTGTGACGATTCTGGATACCTTAGATATGCTTTCCGAACAGACAGAGAACAAGGTCATGGCAAAAGCGATTCGCGGTGTTCACGCGGAAATCCAAAAGGGTGAGACCCTTTCGGAGGCACTCGCAAAATATCCGAAAGTTTTTCCGGATATCATGGTTTCCATGGTGGCAGCCGGTGAGGCAGCCGGTAAATTGGATGTGGCCTTCACACGAATGGCGACACACTTTGAAAAGTCAGCAAAGATGAAAGGGATTGTTTTAAAAACAGCCATGTATCCAATTATTTTGGCGCTTGTTGCTTTAGTAGTTATGGTTATTATGTTAGTAAAAGTAATTCCGGCATATGAAGATATGTTTGCTGAGATGGGGGGAGAACTTCCTGGTATCACAAAAGCTGTTGTTGCTACGAGTAATTTTATTATCAACAACTGGTTGATGTTAATCGTTGTTATAATTGCAGCTATCATTGGTATTTGGTTATTTAAAAGAACAACAAGTGGACAAGTGTTCTTTGGTACATTAGCAAGAAAAATACCTATTTTCGGAAAGCTTACAATTAAGTCGGCTGCATCTAACTATGCGAGAACGCTAAGTACTTTGATTTATTCCGGACTTCCAATGATTGAAGCGCTTGCAATTACAGCAAATACCATGACAAATTATATTTATAAACGTGTTATCATCAAGGCGAAAGAAGAAGTGGCAAAAGGTGTACCTCTTTCAGAACCGATTATAGATTGTGGATTATTCCCGCCAATGGTTGGGCATATGACAAAAATCGGGGAAGAAACAGGTGATTTGGAAGGTATGTTAAATCGACTGGCTGATTACTATGATGAAGAAGTTGAGATGACTACACAAACCGTTATGGCTGCTTTGGAACCAATGGTAATCCTTGTGCTTGCAGGTGTGGTTGGTATTTTAGTGACAGCCATTATGAGCCCAATGCTGTCGATGTATGGACAAATGGGAGAGTTATAATTGAATTAAAGGTTTCATGGTATAGGGCATGGACTTTTAAGATATATATCAATTACTTTTTTATTTAAAAGGAGAAAAAAATTATGAAAAAAATGAACAACAAAGGATTTTCTCTTGTAGAGTTAATCGTAGTTATTGCCATTATGGCAGTTTTCGTTGGTATTGCTGCTCCTCAGTTTATGGGCTACACAACACGTGCAAAGATTAGCACAGATATTCAGAATGTAGAAACATTATTAAATGCAGTTGACGTTTATGCGGCAGCAAACGAGGAAACGGTTACAGATATTGCTAGTTTAGTTGAAGTTAAAACAGCTGATGGAAAAACTACAGGTGTTGATTTTAAAGGACCTGCTACCGCAGGGATTCCAAATATTACATTTAAATATGGTAGTTGGTCAAGTGTAACTATTACATATACTAATGGTAAATGGGTAGTTTCAGGTACTTCAGCTGATGTAAAAGGAACAACATATCATCTTGATGGAACATCTAATAATACTCCAGCTGCTCCAGCAGGAGAATAAGAATATTTTTTAATTAGACTGAAAGGAACCATATAACCCTATGTACCAGGAACTGATACCGATTTATCTTGTGATTTTCATATTTGGAATTGTAATAGGCAGCTTTTTAAATGTCTGCATATTCCGGATACCAAAGCACGAGACAGTGGTGACCGAAAGGTCCCACTGTATGAAGTGTGGGTATCAGCTTTCCTGGTATGATATGATTCCGGTATTTAGCTGGCTCTTTCTTCGTGGAAGATGCCGCAAATGTAAAGAGCCGATTTCACCTCAATACCCTATAGTTGAGGCGGTAAACGGTCTTTTATACGTGATTATTTTTGTAGTACAAGGCTTTACATGGGAAAGCATCTTGTATAGTTTACTCGCATCTGCACTTTTGGTTTTAAGTGTGATAGATTGGAGAACCTATGAAATTCCCATTGGACTTAATATTTTTATACTGTGCTTAGGAATCCTTGGCACAGCAATCGATTATCACAATTGGTTGTCACATTTGTCAGGGTTCCTATGCGTCAGTATTCCTTTGCTATTAATTTTTTACATTAGTAAGGGCACAGCAATCGGTGGAGGAGATGTAAAGCTTATGGCGGTAGCAGGGCTACTGCTAGGGTGGAAGAGAATCCTTCTTGCCTTTTTCTTGGGATGCATCATTGGATCCATCATACATATTCTTCGTATGAAGATAAGCAATGCCGACCGGGTTCTTGCGATGGGCCCGTATTTATCCGTCGGAATAGGAATCGCAGCGCTTTTCGGAGATGCCATGATAAGCTGGTACTTCGGAATGCTTTTTTGAAATCGAACATAACGTCTGACAGACGATAAGATAGAAACAAAATCCGTGGAGGAGAAAATGAGATGGCAAATAAAATTTTGAGTATTGAAATCGGTTCCGGAATTACCCGTGTAGCGGAACTGGATTATAAGGTGAAAAATCCGAAGATTTATAATGTATTTACATTTGCAACACCGCCAAATGTTTTGACAGATGGAAGTGTGACTGCAAATGATATTTTTGTTTCCACGTTACGGAATAATTTAGCGGAACGCAGTATTTCAACAAAACGTGCGATTTTTGTATTAAATTCCAGCCGTGTTGCGAATCGTACCATTACGATACCGGATATTAAGGAAAATCGTATTGCAGATTTTTTAAATACCAATGCATCGGATTATTTCCCGGTGGATTTAAATCAATATGAACTGACCTATGAATCACTCGGTAAGGTGGAAGACGGCAGCGAAAAGAAGCTGCAGTTAGCAGTTCTTGCTGTTCCGAAGGATATTATCGGTTCTTACGAGAAACTGGCAGAGTCTTGCGGGCTTATGTTGGTAGGACTTGATAACATGGGAAATTCCATCAAAAAACTGATGGTTCGGGAACTCCCTGAGGATATTAAGGTAACAATAAAGGTCGATGAAGACTCATCCATTATTACAATTGTGGAAAATGGAACCATTCAGTTACAACGAAGTGTCAATTACGGTGTTTCTGATGCAGTGAATGCAGTCCAGGAAAGTAAACTTTTTGGAACGAACATCGATGCAAGTGAGGCACTTAAGGTATTAAGCCGTAAGACCTGCATCTATCGCCGTTTCGACCAGACCGGCGGGACTGTGGAAGAAGGCGAAGACCGCGAGAGTGAAGTGGATGCTGAAAAACTGAAACAGCTTCGCTTAAAGATTACAGACGATTTACGTACTTTGATTGGAAGCATTTCGAGAATCTTTGACTATTATCAGTCCAGAAATGCAGAAAAGAAGATTGAAAAAGTCTATTTAATCGGACTTGGTTCTGTCTGCAGCGGTTTAAGCAAGCTCATGTCAAATGAACTGAATTACAAGGTGGTTGCGGTTCAGCAGTTTGATGATTTGGCAATGGCAAAAAAAGCAGAAGAAGAGAAAATTCATGTTGCAGAATTTTTTGCCTGCATCGGTGCAGGAGTAGAGCAGGTCAGCATTCCGTTCTCAGAGAAAAAAGGCGATAAGGCAAAGCGTGGCAAGGGTGCGGAAAAGGAAGGCAGCGGTGATTCTTATCTGTCATCTATTCTTATCTGCGGTCTTGGTTTGATTGTGGCAGCATCGCTGGCAGCGTATGCAATGATCTCAAATGCAATGGTAATGGCGGAAAATCTAAAACTTACTACACAGGTAAAAGAATTAGAATACATAGAAGAAATCGTAGCCGAATATGATGCAGCGAAGGCAAATTATGATTGGGCAAAGTCGATTGAAAAAGCGGCAAGCAGTCACAATGATAATTTAGTAGCATTTATTGAAGAGTTAGAACAGAAGATGCCTTCAGAAATCAATGTGTTAACATTAAGCGCAAGCGATGTTTCTGTTCATTTAAACATTGAAGTGACAAGTAAATCTGCTGTAGCAGATGTGATTAATCAGCTTCGTAGCTTTGAATCGATTATAGTTGGAAATGTATCCACAATTGCTGATTCAAAAGATGAAGCAGGCGTATCAACAGTAAGCTTTTCTGTAGAATGTTTATACGTCGAACCAGTAGAACAGTAGAAAATGAACAGTAAGGAGGCAGTAGAGAATTATTATGTCTAGTAAAGATAAAAAACTTTTAATTATATTAGCTGCTATAATCGTGGTTGCCGTAAGCTACTTTTTTGTATTAAAGCCAACTCTTGAAAAAAATACACGAATTGAAAACGAAAATGCCAATTTGAATGTAAAAGTTGCTGAATTACAGCAAATGATTGAGAAGGAAGAAGAATATAGAAATGAAACAAAGCGTATGAAGAGCGAAGTGGAATTAGTTTTAGCAGAGTTCCCTTCTTCATTAAGAATTGAGAATGGAATTATGGATGTGGTTTACTTAGAAAAAGTAACTGAGACAACAATTCCGGTTCTAACAATTAGTGAACCTACATTGGCGGTTCTTAATGGACAAGCTACAAGTGCAGATGCAGTAGTGCAGGACACCGTAGCAGATGCAGCTAGCCAGTATACTTTATATGATGTAAATACAAGTTTAAGCTATGATACTTCTTATAAAGGATTAAAATCTCTTATTAAAGAAATCGTAACAGATAAGAATAAGAGAAGTATTTCTACAATCGTAGCTACTTATGATCATTCTACAGGAAAAATAACAGGGAGCTTAAGCTTTGAGTCTTACTTTGTTTTTGGACAGGATAAGGACTACGAAAAGGCGGATATTCCGGCAATTAAGCATGGAACAAATAATATTTTTGGAACTACAGTTAGCAACTAATAGTTGGAAAGAATTTTTGTAAGAAAAATGAAAGGATGGTGAGGACAAGGATGAAAAAGAATAACAAAGGGTTAACATTGGTAGAATTGCTTGTAACTGTTACAATTCTTGCAATCATTGTTCTACCACTTCTACGAGGTTTTGTAATTTCTGCACATACAAATGCGAAGGCAAAAGAGAAGCTTCGGACAACTGAAATTGCGCAGAATATTATGGAAGGTTTAAAGTCAAATTCCTTGGAGGATATTTCTAGACAGTTTAACTATCCGGGTACTGCTAATAAGGATTTTAAAGTATTTACGAATGTAGTTTCAACATCAGAAACGAGTGAATTTCTAAATAAAGAAACAGATTCTACAAAAAAGCCAAATTATGAGAAAGCAAAATTTCCGAGTGAAGGTGGAATACCGGATTATGTTACAAATCCGGATGACTTAATCAACTTTGGATATACAAGCAGTTATGTTTGTGCAACATCTAGAACTCCAGCAAAATTTGTGGGACAGAGTAGTCATCATTATTATTTTGGTGTAAGTAATATTGCTTCGGATGCAGGTAATTACTACTATGATGCACTAATCTCTATTACACCATCAACAGTAGATTCCGGAACAGCGATAGAAATAGGTTCTGATAAAAAGTCAATTAATGAGTTCTCACTAATCTCTGCAAACAAAATAAATAATGGTAGAGATGCTATTTCAGTAGTAACAAAGAATAATCAGGAAGTAATGACTGCCATTAAAAACAAGCAACCGACTCTTAATGAGTCGGATATTAGCCGTTGCATAAGCATTGATATTAGACAGTACAATGATGGATCAAAAGATTATCAAATGGTAACAGTTTCCTATGAGTATTCCTGGAATGGAGGAGTCTATCCTTCCAATGCAACGGAAGAATCAGAGTTAACAGACGTTATTTTTGAAAATAGTTTAAAACCAGAAGCTGTACTAGAGAGTATTTATTTATTCTATGAACCATGGTATAGCTCAAAAGCAGGTCATGTAACAGATAAGATTCAGATTGTAAATCACAATGATATAGACGTGAATGTTATTATTGCTAAACAAGAAACAGATGATACTGATTTATTGGCAAAAGAAAATGGTTACAAAGTAAATGTGGATGTTATAGAAACGGTATTATTAAGTGATCATGGTACCAATACAGCAATCTATACGAACTTAAATAAGAATATAAAAGATCAAACAGAAGTTACTGGTGGACAAGCAAATTGGTCTGTAAATGGAGTGGTTACAACAGAAATCTTGACAGGAGTAGGCACTTCTGGTGCAACGACATTAGTAGATAAAGTAAGTGGAGAACGTCTTTTTGACGTCAAAGTAGATATTTATCCTGCTGGGGCTTTTGCGAATAAATTTGCAGATGTAGAACCGATTACTACAATAACTGGAGGGATGACGAATTGATGCAACATATAAAAAGGGCTAACAATAAGGGCGCAACACTTGTTACAACAATGATTATTCTCGCAGTTGTAGGGATTCTTGCTACAGTAGCATTATGGATTTCGCTTAACAATTTCCAAATGAAGGTAACAAATCAAAATATTGCAGATAACTTTTATTCTGCAGAAAGTGTATTAGAACAGATTCGTGCAGGTTTACAGTCAGATGTATCTGATTCTTTAGAGGTTGCTTATGCAAAAGTAATGCAGAATTACGGAGCGTCGGATAATATAACACGTAATAGTGTTTTTGCGAGCACTTACATCCAAAATTTACGTAATAGACTTCGCTTTGGAGCAACTCCCGGTGATTTAGCAGATCCAAATGCAGAAGGGTTAGAGTTCCTTTGTAGTAAATTAAAGCTTGAAAGATATATTGCGGCTGATATGCAACCGTATACAAAGATTTATTCTGCAGATAAGCCGGAAGAGGGTTATTTTTTAATGGATGCAACCACCTATGCAGTTATCATTAAAAATATCGTTGTGGAATATACGGATGACAAAGGATATTTTTCTGTTATTCAAACAGACATTGTTATGGTTGTTCCGGATTTAAACTTAACTTCAGCGCAATCTGCTCCTAAAGTTTTTACCTACTCCATGATTGGTAATGCAGGGATTACATTTAAGAATACCATTGGAATAAATGTAAATGGTAATGTTTATGCTGGTAGCAAATCAGCATTGAAGGAGAATAAAGGTACAACAGCTGATAATGTTTATTATGAGAGTATGGTAGTTGATAAAGCTACGGTTTCCTTTGATAACACAGATTACTTGGTGGTTGATGGAGATTTAAATATTAGTGGCAATAGCAGTGCAAATAGTCTCCAATTTGCATCAGATCCAAGTGGACAGCTATGGGCAAGAAACATTAATTTGACAAGTTCTGACATTGGATTATTTGGTGCTACTTATGTGAGTGATGATATGACGCTTCTTGGCACAAACCCAAGTGTTGTTTTTGCTCAAGGTACCGGTAATGCAAGAACGAAAGGAAATTATATTGGTTATGGTGATTCTACAGAGGATGCTTCAAAAAGTAGTGCAATTTTAATTAATGGAACAGGAAGTACACTAGATTTAAGCGGTATTGAATCTATGGTAATTGCCGGACATGCATATATAGGAACGAGCAAAGTTAGTTCTGCAAAAAATGGATTGGTTTATGATAATAACGATGTAGTATTAGGAGAATCAATTGCGGTTAAGGGAGACCAGATTGCATATTTGGTTCCTGCAGAATGTATTGCAACAGTGAATGGTATTTCAACATTAAAACAGAATCCAATTACAATTGCAGACTATGATGAAATTATGAAAACACCTGCAGCATTTAAAATAGTGGATCCGGATGTTAGAATTTCAAGACTTGGAAAATCTTTGTCAGATTATTTAGATGGGGAATCCATTGAGAAACATTATAAAAAGGTTGTTGTTCCATCGAAAACAGGTGATGAAAAAGACGGACTTGTGTATTTCTATCTTGATTTAAATCCGGATAGAGCAAGCGATTATTTTATAGATTACTATAAGGCTGATAGCAAAAAGTTAGAAAAATATACAGCATTTTATACGAATGCGATTCGTGCTCATGGGGAGGATACACTTGTCTATACTGCAGGGCTTTATGCAGAATACGATGATATGGGATTAAAGTATAATTATGCTTCAGGAGCTGATGCCATTAATGGTCATATTGGTAATTTACCAGTGATAAACGAAGCACTTACTACCAGATTGATTTCAGATTATACAGCGATTACGAATGAACAGAAGAATAAGTCAGTATATAAAAATATTATTCAAGAGGTGACTTCGCCAGATGGAAATCGAGTTGGATTAACTAATTTTTTGGCACCTCTTCCAAATAAGAGATGGGATTCAGCAGATATTAATTTAGCAAATGGTAAATTAGGGCATGTTGTGTTAATTGATGGTAATTATACTGCTTCTGATGATTCAAAAATTTATCTTATCCTTGCCACAGGAGATGTGACAATTACAAAATCCTTTACGGGAACAATTGTTACAAAAGGAAAAATCATTGTTGAAGGTGAAGCAAATATAACAATTACGAATACGACAACTGCAAATATTAAAAAATTGTTATCATCATCTTGTTCAAATGTTGCGAATGGGGGTTCTGATGAACTCCATGTATATGATTTTTTTAAAGATGGCAGTATTTTCGTGACATTTGGTTTTGGTACAGGTGATGACGAAGATATCAATGCAGATTCAATCGTTTCACTTTCTGATACGATTACTTATGAAAACTGGAAGAAGAGATGATAGGATTTATGAAGAATAAGAACTATATTCAGAGAAAAAACAGAATAATAGGTAATAAAGGATTTTCACTGGTGGAACTTATCGTTGTCATTGCGATTATGGCTGCATTTGTAGGAATTACATCACTATCCTATCAGGCATTAACCGGCAAACAGGCAAAGCAATGTCGAGATGAGCTTGTGTCTAAATTAGAAAGTGTACGAGCTTTAACGATGGGAACAGAAAATGTGGTAGCGAATTTGAAAAAGGATAGTACCACAGATTCTTATGTAATGACGGTAACCAGTACCGTAAATGGTTCCAGTACCGATACTGTTATTCATTTTCCAAGCTCAAAATGTGAAATGTATTACTCGCTGGTAGAAGATGATGTATTTGGAAGTGAAGATAATTCATTTGTTTTGCTAGATGGTGCAGGAACGACAGGAATTGATTTAGAATTTGATCGTGCCTCCGGCGCATTAAAAAAACAGGTGGTAGGAAGCTTAGAGACTTGTGTCTATCATATTTATGTAAAACAAGGCAATAAGGCATATGGATTGCGTATCTACCAGGAGACCGGAAAAATCGTATTGGAGTAGTAGAATGGTTCGTAAAAAATCGGAGTATGAATATATGAAGAAAAAAAATAGTGGATTTACATTGGTAGAATTAATCGTTACAATGGCGATACTTTCTATTTTAGGTACGGCTGTTATTGGGTTCTTTTCTGTGAGTGCAAGCTCCTATAAAACAGTAAGTAATGATGTGGATTTACAGCAGGAAGCGCAAATTGCCATGAATCAGATTGGTACTTTGTTAATTAATGCAGAAAAAGGTGTGAACTACAAATACTTTGGTAAGAAGGTTACTGAGGCAGAGGAAATTCCACAAGATGTAGAAGGCATAATTAATAGTGATGGTGAACTTACCGATGAAGCGGTTCATGTCTTTAAAAAGGATCTTTATATTTACAACGAAACATGCCGTTATGTATTATCCTGGGTAGAAGAAGATAAGCAGCTTGTTTACAAAAAAGAAGAGCGTAAAAAAGTTGATGACAAATATGTGAATGAATTTATTGAAATTGCTGATGATAAAGCAGCGCTGCTAGCAGAAAATGTAGAAGGATTTAGTGTGGAGTTAGATACTTCCGGAAAAGAAGTAGTTGTAAGATTTTCGCTTGAATTAAAGAAAGGACAGAGAAACTATAAGACAAATCAGAACTTTTCTCTTCGAAATTCTGCTGTCGTAACAAATATTGCTGATGTGAATGAAATTTATGATGGACCATTGATTCCACCAGAACCACCAACTTATAAAGGAATTATAGTAAAGGTGGGAAATGTGAGTCATACAAATGAGACAAATGAAGCTGTAGATGTGTTTTTGACTGGTGACACGGATTATGTGGCTCCGATTTCTGTTACGATATTGGGCGAACATTTTCCAAGCCAGGAATATACAGCAGCTGTTACCGGAGGAACGACTGATGAGAATGGAAACTACGTTTCAAAGGTAAATGATAGCGGTAATTTAGTTATTTCTAATTTAGAAAGATCAAGTACCTTACATTTATATGTAAGCTCAAAAGTGGAACCGGATAATTGTAATCTTGATATAACAATTAATGTTAAAAAGATACTTGATATGGAGATTGAATGTATAGCGGATACACATCGTGATGCAAAAATTGATCTTACAGGTCCAACTGCAGGATTTAAAGTATCTTTTAAAGTAATTGGTGATACGTCTTCATATACAAAAGAGGAACTTGCATATGAATGGAAGGAAGTAGAGGGCGGAAATTGTACAATAACTGGGAATATTTTGTCTATTAGTGATAGCAAAGATCTTGTAAATCAACCATTCATGATTGAAGCGGTTAGTAAAAAGGATGATACTATTCGATTTATTTATGAAGGAACTATTGGAGCATATGACGAAAGTATTAAAATAATAAGTGGACCAACAAAAGTTAATCGTGGTAGTGAAGGAATAAAGTTTAGTACAAACCATAAGCCTGAAGACATAAAGTGGACAGTTTCAGTAAAAGATTCAAGTGGAAAAGATGCAAAAGAAGGAGCTGTAATAATAAGTGATGGAGAGTTATCTGTAAAATCAGGGACTGAGTATCTTGATTATAACAAGCCATATACGATTACGATCAAAGCAGAATTAAAGGAGAGCTCCATAGAACCGGCTATTTGGAACGTTGCTGTTGAACCAGTTGCTGTAAAATACAGTTATGATAACGATTCCAATGCAAGGTTAACGAATTCATATATAACTGTATCTGAAATTAAAGATAAAAGAATTTATTTTGAACTAGAAGGACTTGAACACGAGGCAGTTAGCAAGGTTTCACTAACAAATAAAGTTACGGTTAAAGATACAACGAAAGAGTCATTTGTGCTGAGTGATAGTACTACTAAAGGCGTTAAATATGTAAAATTAATCATAAATGATAAAGAAATTAATGCTAGTAATTTAAGTTTAGAATACTATACTAACATTACATATCCAGAAAAAAATGGAAAAAGATATTATATTCCTGTTAGTCGTGGTAAAGGTACGATTCAATTAGACAGTAGTGGTACAGAAGCTACATATAAAGTTGAACATAATTATTTTGATCACTTTTATTTGACTATAGTACAAAATAATATTAAATACCGTTATATTGTTAGATGGGCAGAAGGAATACTCTTAGATGACTCCGAATGGACTTTTCAACAGATAATAACCAATTAATGGAGGAGTGTAAATGAGCTTTAATAAGAGGAAATGGATAAGTGTGGGAGCTGTTCTTTTGGCTACTTCAGTATGTTTAACTACAATCATACATAAGGAACCAGATACTGCTTATGCACAGCAATCATTTAATGGGCTTGATAAGATTATTGCATCGCATGACAATACAACACCATTTACAATAGTAGAGGTGGTACCTGATTATTGTGTTGCGAAACTTGGATACTTGGTAGATGGAAGAGAATCATATTTAAATGAATTAGCTTCTTTAAATACAGGGGCAGATGATCGTCGCACATACATGGACAGTTTAAAAACGAGATTAGAAGCAAATGGATTTATTGGAAACAGTAACGAAAGTCCATTACAGTATATAGATGCAACGGACGATTCAAATCCATTTTATAAGGAGTCTTATATTGAACAAGACGGATGGAATCAACTTTTTCTAAAGCAAGAGGAAGTGATACCGGCAGGAACGACTGGATATGTCATGGTACCGGATGCAGAAAATGATGGATCATATGAATTTACAGCTGATTTTACGGCGGTATCTGATGCTAGCGGAGAATATAATGAAAATATAGCATACTATGATGTGGCTGGAGAACGAAATAAATATTATACGATAAAATTTAAAAAGGTAGAATATAGTGATTTATCATCAGATGGTGTATATTATACGATTAAATCTTATACAGCATTGACAGCAGAGAATTTTGAAGATTTTAAAGAACTAGCATATGTATATAAATCAACCGATATCTCAAGCGAAGTAGCAGCAACATCATTTTTAGAGGCTGTGGATACAACAACACTTAGTATAGATGAATTGTCGCAAAATCAGTATGGAGCAGTAACATTTGCTTATATTGAGGATGTGACAGATGTTACAAAGGCATATTATGAAATAGAAAGTGTTTCTTTTGCTTTATCTGATGAAGGAAATCCAAAAGGGGAGTATTCTGCGGTAATTACTGATTGGGCTCATGAATATGTACCTGCTACAGGTGGTAATTTCATAGGAGAGAACGAAGGTTATCATTATGTTGGTACAGGTGGAAGATTTAACTTGGCGTTATCTGATACGGAAAGATTAGATCAACCGTTATATATAAAAACAATCTTTTATAAGACGAATTTTACCAATAATAATCATTTGAAACAGTATGTATTTAATCAAAGCGGATTAATTAATGATGATTGTGATATTGCAATTAATGTAAAAGTAGTTACTCCTAAGGAACTTAGTGCAATGAGTTTGGACGGAGTTGACTTATTATACTTATCAAATTCATCCATTTTAATGCAATCAGGATATACACAGTATGGGGATTTGATTGGTCCTGGTTCGGAAATAAATGATATTACTGAGGATACTATATACGAAATCTATTGGCGAGTTGTTAATTCGGATTTGAATTTGCCGGTTATTGTAGATTCAGGACTGTTAAATGTTAGCACTAGTACCAACATCTATAAAATTGGGAAACTATTAACTGCATCCCAATTTAGTACTGATTATTTGCCGATTACAGATGAGGTTATATCAAATATAGAGGCCTATGATGATGAGGATAGCCACTATATTAATAAAAATGTGTATGTAATACCATCTGATTCAGATTTGCCATCATTTAGTTTTTTAAAGGAGTTTGGAGCTGTTTTCATAAATGGAGAAAACAAATCAAAAATTGAGTTCTTAGAAGAAGCAAAAGATAAAGGTTTTAGTGAAATTGCAGATATGATTATTACAGAAAACCTTTATCGTGAAACAGAAAATGTTGCAACAGGTTCTCAGTATGTGTTATTTGATCAGACAATCTCAAGAGGTATTGCTGTAGAATATATCATTACTTATGCGCATAGACGTGAGCAGAGTGAAGTATCAACCATACATATTTTGGATATTGAACCATGCGCAACGACACCTTATAATCCAAATGCAGAAAATCCAAATGCGAGAGATATCTTATTAGAAAAAATAAAGAAATCCGGGTATGAATTTGAATTGGTAACGATGACTTCTGCTGAATTTATTAGTAAAGTAGAAGATTTAAGTAATTATGAAATGATTTATCTTGGACTGTCTACTGATACAATGAATGTAGATGTAAATAGTGGCCGTACGATTTATAATGATAGTGATATGAATGGGCTTGTTTATACGAATATTGGAGATATTCAGTATAATAAACAATTTACGGGTGTATTGGATACAGATAATAATAAAAATTCATATGATAACACCAAAACAGGAAATTGTGTAAGATATTCCGGTAATGATTTAACAAATGAGAAGGTCGAAGATATTATCGAGTTCGCTAAATCGGGATCTCCTGTAATTCTTGATGAAGGATTTCTTGATGCTAAAGGAAGAGTTTACGATTTCGAATATAATGAAGATGGCTCTATAAAGAAGGATACACAAGGAAAACCAATTAATGGATACATTGACAATTGCTCTAAGATGTATGAATTGATTGAAACAATAAAAGACAAAAATAATGTAATGACTGCTAAATCAATCAATGTGTCAGATATACAGAAAGATTTATTTTTAAGATATGCAACACTTGGGAAACCAATTCTTGATATGAAAACTTCAGAGATAACAAACGATCAAAATTACGTTACAATGTCTGATAATACGATAAGGGTTGATTTTTCAATAGCGAACTACGGTGCTGCAGATGTAAATGCCACATTTGATTGCGTTGTATATGCAGATTATAATGCTGATGGTAGATACTCAGAAACGACAGAGAAGTTGGTTGCAACAGAGTATAAGATTACAAATGGTAATATGATACAGGAGGTTAAAAGCAAAAAGGATCAAAATGGCAAGTTAGTCTATTATTATGAGCTATCAGCTGGAGCACTATACCATTTAGAGTATACAGTAGCAGATGACTATATTGGAATCATTCCATTTAAACTTAAAGTATCACAGAATCGAAACCAATATCGTTATGACACAGATATTGCATATTTTTATCATCCAAATACATCAAGTGAGAATTTGAAAATAAGAGTTTTGCAAATTTTGCCTGAAGGATACAACACATCATCTGGAAGAGAAGTGTTTGATATGCAGGCGGATGCGAATAAACAAAACAGCTCAAATATTTTCTATCAAAAGTTGCAGATCTTAAAGAGGGAGTTTGGAATTGAGCTAATATTTACTTCGCTGAAAGGAGAAGAATATTTAGAAGCTTATAATTCTAAATCAATAAATATGGATGATTATGACATGCTTGTTCTTGGGTATGCGGATTCATATCAAATGTTAGATTATACTTATAAAGATATATGGGGAATTACTAGATATTATGAGCCTGCAGAATTGATTGGACGTTATCAAGATGCATATAAGGGAATTCAAGATTTTATTAAGTCTGGTAAAAGTGTTTTATTTACCCATGATACTACAGATTATGGATCTAATATTGACACTTCATGGTTATATTTACCCTTAAGGCCTGCATATGCAGATAGATGGGGTCTGTTTTTTAATCCATTATTATGTCCGGATGTTGGATTAGATCGTTATGGTATCTATACGAGTAAATTGTTGGCAGCGGGTATTGATGAAATTGATAAGAATGATGAAGAAACAAAGTATAAAGTTTCTGATTATCCGTCTTTGAAGGAAGCTATAAGCCAAGATGACATTACTTCTAAACAACTATTTGAGAAAATTGTAGAAGAAGCAAATGAAAATAATAAAGATATCGCTTATAAACCAAATAGCAACAAAACGGTTTTAACCAATTCGGTTCAGGGGAGATCAAATTACATTATTGATAAAGATGGTGAAAAATCACTAAAGAGTACAAAGACACAGTATAGTAAAGAAAATATAAGAACAACGAAGGTAGAACTTTTAAATGAGGGGCAGATTTTGTTATACCCATTTAATGTTTTAGACAATGTTAGAAAAAATAAAGGGTATTTAAACGTTGCTAAAACACATGGACAGTATTTCCAAATTGATATGAATGAAGATGCAGATAAGGATGGAGAAAGCGATATTACTGTTTGGCTGACATTGGCAGATGATGAAAATACAAGCATTTATGATATTACGAAAAGAGATGCTAGGAATAATTATTATATTTATACGAAAGGTAATGTTACCTACTCTGGGGTGGGTGATCATTATATAAATATAAATGGTAATGAGCAAGAAATAATGCTCTATATTAATACGATGATTGCAGCCTATAGTGCAGGAGCACATGCACCTTCGGTATCTATTATGCAAGAAGCAGATAGTGATATCGAATTGAATACCGTATATGTAGGCATGGACGCTGTTATTGACAATGGTTTAATAAGTGATGGGAATTATATTGATGATGTATCAAAGAAAGATGATTTTGATTATGAAACTATTTACTACACGGTAAGTGATACAAATATCATTAGAGGTGGTACAAAAGAGATTTCGGTTGCTTATTATCAATGTCTTGATTTTATACCATCGCAAGAGCAGATTAATGCTAATGGTTATGTGAAATTACAGATGACAGAGGGCGAAGTATGGGCTTTACCATTAGATTTGCCAACGTATACAGCATCAGGAAAACTAAATGCCACAGCAGATACAAATCATATAGTACAAAATGGTGGTACTTATTCGATTCGTTTGCCATATTATGTGATTGGTGATAAGGATCGAACAAAAATCGTAGTTGCAGTTACAACCAATATTTATAAGAATCATCAAGATAAACCAACCTCAACCCTTATCGGTTACGATTCCTTCTATGTACAACGCATCAGTTTATTCAATTTAGATTAATATGAGAAAAGCCACTGTATTTTTGCAGTGGCTTTTGGGATAATCAAAGTTCTTGAGGGTTTGCCAAACTTGTTGAGGGTTTTTCGTGAGG
>CALZGM010000009.1 GCA_945787015.1 uncultured Roseburia sp. | reverse complement strand
TTCTCTCTTCCTCAATATACGAAACAATAAATCCAAATTTTGGACTAAATACCCCATTCTTCTTCATCTTTAAATCACTCCTAAACTCCTGCCACGATAGTTAATGATAAACAATTACTATCAGTTAACAGATTTAATTTTTCACCTGTTATAACGTCACTGACAACGGGTCTTAAGGGGTAACCTATATTCTGTGCAACAACTGTATATACTTTTTTATTGCTTAGCATTAAACTAGAACCTATTGGATATAAAATTACACATTGAAGAAAACTACGGAGAAATTCAGCATCAAATTGATTACCCATACTAAGCATCATTTCAATTGCTGTTGCAGGCTCAATCATATCATCTCTATATGGTCTTTTAGTTACAAGAGCATCATATACATCAACAACAGCTAAAAGCTTGCCTATTAAACCTATCTTTTCAGATGTAATTCGTAAAGGATAACCAGTACCATCAACCTTTTCATGATGCATTAAAATACCCCTTTTTACATTTTCTGACACATCTCTACTCTTCTCAATCAAGCCATAACCATATACCGGATGCTGTTTTATTATATTAAATTCTTCATCAGTAAGTCTCCCCGGTTTATTCAATATTTCATCAGGTATTTTTGTCTTACCTAAATCATGCAAAATTCCTGCTGTAGCTGCATCTGAAATATCTGATTGTCTTAGTCCTAAACTCTGACCTACAAGTATAGCCATTGTAGCAACATCTACACAATGCTTAAAAGTATAATCATCACTTACTTTTAAATCCTTTAATGAGATATTTATTGCTGAACTTCTTTTTACTGTATTCAATAAAATAGTAGAAGTATCCCTTGCAACTATAGCAGTATCCTTTGAATCTGCTATTGAATACATATATTCTACCCCTTTAAGAGTTCTCTCCTTTATAGTATCATCAAGGACTAACGAATTATCACTTTCAACCGTTTTACCTAATTCAATCGCATCTTTTACCTTATCGCTTATTTCAACACTTACTTTAATGATTCCATTATAATTATTCAATAGTCCTTTCACACGACTATCAACCACTGTACCCTTTTTAAGTAATAATACATCATTTTTTGAAGTTATGTCATGCTCTAAATAAGAACCAAATGGTACATCCTTTCCACTACACTCAATTACTTTTATCATAACTTAACCTCGAAGTCTTTTCAGGTAGTTTCACATGTTTCTATCTCTATAATTATTTTGACAATTATGTTCCCTTAATGAACAACACGTGTCTAAATCACATCTGCTGTACTCAACTGAATAATAACATAATACGACAGTTCACGCCAACTAATTTTTCTTAAATGCAGTAACTATGTGACTTGTAACTACTTTCACCGTACAACGGTGAATAGTTCAGGATTAGCGATTGTTTCATCTGCATAAAAAGCTAACCTCTCAAAAGTATGCTATTTCGCTTTTTCACATCACTTGTTTCGGTAATTTTAGTTCTGAATAAACTTTCAAACATTGTTTTCTCCTTACTGATTCGCAATCTTTTCTGCCAGATCTTCAAGATACTCCCAGCGCTCCATCTTTTCTAAAAGCTGTGCTTCCACTTCTTCTTTTTCCTTCGTCAGTGCATTCAGCTTGCCGAAATCACTGGCCACCTCAAGCATTTTCATATCCAGTTCCTCTAATTTCTTTTCCAGTACTTCAATATCAGACTCAATGGTCGCATATTCCCGTTCTTCTTTGTAAGAGAACTTAAGCTTCTTCTCCTGCTTCCATGTAGCTCTGGAATCCTGCTTTCGTCCCGGTGTATCCGTGCCTGCCAAAGTCTGCTCTGCCCCGGCCGCCTTTTTGCCTGCCCCGGTGCCGCCCAGACCGGAACCGGTAGCTACATCCTCTAAACCGCCTTCCTCTCTAACCCGGTTTATATACTCTGTATATCCACCTTCATACTGACGCAGCTTTCCTTTTCCCTCGAATGCAAAAATTCTGCGTACCACGCGGTCTAAAAAATACCGGTCATGGGAAACCGTAATCACAATTCCGTCATAATTGTCCAGATAATCCTCTAAAATAGTCAGTGTCTTTGTATCCAAATCATTGGTCGGCTCATCAAGGACAAGCACATTTGGTGACTCCATCAACACACGCAGCAGATTCAGACGGCGTTTTTCGCCACCGGATAATTTTCCAAGCGTACTGTGTTGCATCGATGCAGGAAATAAAAAACGTTCCAGCATAGAAGATGCTGACACCAGTCCCTCTTGCGTACGGACATATTCTGCTGTATTTTTAATATAATCAATGACCTTCTCATTCGGGTCCATGTAGGCAATCCCTGCCTTTTCATCCTGCTCGAATTCCTGCGTATAATAGCCAATCTTAATGGTCTGGCCAATGGTTATTGCACCGCTGTCAGGTGAAAGAGCGCCGGTTATCATTTTCATTAAAGTCGTCTTGCCGCTTCCGTTTGGTCCTACGAAACCAATTCGGTCGTTCTTTAAGAAAATGTAACTAAAATCATCCAGTAATACCTTATCTCCATAAGCTTTAGAAATATGCTCTAGTTCCACTGTGGTTTTGCCCATGCGAGTAGAAACCGAGTGCATTTCCACACTGCCATCCGCCTCTAAGACGGTCTGATTTTTCAAATCCTCATAGCGCTGTAATCTGGCTTTTTGCTTTGTGGTGCGGGCTCTTGCCCCACGCCTTACCCATTCTAATTCCTTTCGCAAAATAGACTGACGTTTCCGCTCACTTGCCTGCGCAATATCCTCCCGCTCTGCTTTGCGTTCCAGATAACCGGAATAATTTGTATCATAGCTATAGATACTTCCTCTGTCTACCTCAATAATGCGGTTGCAGACACTATCTAAAAAGTAGCGGTCATGTGTCACCATAACCAATGTGCCACGCCATTTCCGTAACGTTTCCTCTAGCCAGTCAGACATTGCGGCATCCAAATGGTTGGTCGGCTCGTCTAAAAGCAACACATCACAGGGAATCACAAGCGCTGCCACAAGTGCCAGACGTTTTCTTTGTCCGCCGGAAAGCTCGCCCACCTTCTGTGAAAAGTCCGTGATACCAAGTCTTGTCATCATGGACTTCGCATCACTTTCCAGATTCCAGTTCTGGGCTTTCGTCTCCTTCGTCTGTGAAAGTACTGCCTCAATCACCGTCATATCCGAATCAAATTCCGGATTCTGCGGAAGATAATGGGTCACCACATGATTTGCTCGAATCACGCTTCCGTCATCCGGTTCTTCGATTCCCGCAATGATTTTTAAGAGGGTAGATTTTCCGGTTCCATTGATACCGATAATCCCTACCTTCTCATTTTCCTGCAAATAGAAAGAAGCTTTCTCAAAAAGCTTCCTTTCCGTATAAGACTTTGTGATATTTGTCAAATTAATAATATTCATACAACTTACCTTCCGTAATCCTCTTCATTCTGCGCAGATCTGCGTAAAAAGAACAGGCAGTCTTTTTCCGGCATTGGTTTGCCGTAATAATATCCCTGTATATATTTGATACCGATAGCCTCCATCGCATCGCTCTGTTCTTTCGTCTCAATTCCTTCCACGACAACGGAAATACCCAGCTTTTCCATCGTACGGATTTCGTTTTCAAGAATGATACGGGCTGTTTCATTTTCAAAATATGCCCAGGTCATCGTCTTATCAATCTTAATTTCCCGGAATGGGAATTTTACTAAATAGGAGAAGTTTGAATTGCCTGTCCCATAATCATCTGCTGCAAACTCAATTCCAAGTTCATTCAGTGCCTCCATCTGACGCAGCATCAAATCCGTTGCCTGAATTTCCGTACTTTCCGTAATTTCCAACGTAATCATAGAAGGCGGAATGTGATATTTGTTCAAAACCGGTATGATTTTTTCTTTCAGGTTCTGCTGCATGCATTGTGCAACCGATACATTCACCTGAATCGTACGAATTCCAAGAGAATCATTTGCTAAAATATGCTTTGATAAGAAACGGCAGCATTCCTCCAGCACAATTTCCCCAATCTGAATAATACTTCCGTCTTTTTCTGCCAACGAAATAAATTCATCCGGTGGTACGAAGCCTAAAATCTCATCATTCATACGCGTAAGTGCTTCCAGTGACACAACCCTTCTTTCCTTCAAAGAATAAATCGGTTGGAAATAAACCTCCAGCTTTCGGTTTTCAACTGCGCGCTTTAATGCCAGCTCCACCTGTTTTCGACGGTTGTATTTCGAAAGCAGTTCCTCATCCATTTTCACCACACGCTCGCTTTGTTCTTTTGCCGTCTCCAGCATGTATGCCTGCATAGCAAAAAACTCCGGCACTTCCCTGAAATGGAGTGGATACTGCTGAATACAAATCAGTACTTCTACGTAAAAATAGTTTTTCTGAACTTTCCAGACATCTGCAAAACGTTCCTTAAGATTTTTTAATACCTCTTCCTCTTTCTTCGCTTCCGGCACAATCACTTCAAAGCTCTCATCCCTGTAATGGAAAACACGAAAACGTCCGAAACTATTCGTCAGATATTTTCCGATTTCTTCCAATAGAATTTCCGAATTTTCTTCCCCAAAAAGAGTCTGTAAGCGGTGAAAGTTCATTATATCAATAGAATATACAGAAAAATGATTTTTTATTTCCATCCACTGCTGTAACTGCATTTTTAATGCATTTGCATTACCTGTTCCTGTCAGAGAATCAAAATGTTCACTGGGATTTTGCATCGAAAGATACAACAGGAACAAAATAATTGCATTTCCTGCACTCGTTAAAATAAGTTCCCTGTATATAAACTGAATCATGATAGCCGAAATAGCAACCATACTGTAAAACATTAATATGCCTTTCAATCGGAAGGATACCTTTTTTGACTGAATCATGACAACAGTAACATTCAGCAGGAAAAAATATCCGATATAAAAATATCCAAAGTTGGCTCCAAATCCCTGATAGTAGCAATTATCTTCAAAGTAATAGAAGAATCCGATAAATGGTGTTAATACTACCATAAGTTCAAAGAATACAAATGGAACATTGGCAAATGCCAATGCTACTTTTTGATGCTTTGGCTCAAAAGAACAGATTAGTAATATGTAACGGAATAGCAGATACGATACCAGTCCCTCTGACACAAAAAAGGCAAACGCCAATAATTCGTTCACACTTTGCGGAACGAATTCTGGGTTTGCCAATCCAATTGAAGATGCAATGTTAAAGGCGCATTCCAAGATACTAGCCCCTAATACAGCCATAAATATGTGTGCCTTTTTCGTCGGAAACTGGCGCACAAAAAGATAATGTAAAAAAATAATTATCAATAAAAGAAATGCTGCAATTTCATACTCGTACCTATATTGCACCTGTATTTTCCTCCTGCGCTGCCTTCGCTTCCAAAATAGCCTCATTCAGCTGAAGCATTTTTGCATCCAGCATAGATACAATTTCGGAGCACTCTCTTAAGTCACGGCTTATGTAATCCGGTGCATTGCCTTCAAACTTATAGTATATTTTATGTTCCAGGCTTGCCCAGAAATCCATAGCCATTGTTCGTATCTGAATCTCAACCTTTGTATTCACAGTTCGGTCAGACATAAAAATCGGAATTGTCACAAGCATATGATAGCTTTTATATCCACTCTCTTTTGGATTTTTAATATAGTCCTTTACAGATACTACTGTCAAATCCTTTTGTTTGCCAATCATCTCTGCCAGCTTATAAATATCTGAGGTAAAGGAACAGACAATTCGAATTCCTGCAATATCATTTATGTAATTAATCATATTTTCAATGGATGTCTCTTTACCGTACCGCTTTAACTTCTTTACGATACTCTCCGGTGTCTTGATACGTGCTTTCACATATTCAATCGGATTGTATTGATGCACCTGCTGAAATTCATCATTTAAAATTTCAACCTTTGTTTTTACTTCTTTTAATGCTGAGTTATATAAAAATATCGTAGTATTCCAGCTTTCAATCCCCTCATCCATGGGAACTATATGTTCCATATATCGACCCATACCTTTCTGAAATGTACCTTCCTATTTCCGTATCCATTATAGCATACTTCTATTCTTATGTGGGCATTTCAGAAGATATTCTTTCTAAAATTTTTCTTAAGCTGCTTTTACAGGTCCAGCTTCAAATCGTTTTCTTTAATCCAACCGATTTTGCGGAAGATGAGACCAAACAGGAAGCAAAGAACTCCCGGTAAAATAAAACAGATAAGAAGCATTCCCAGCCAATCCATTGCTGTGATAGCTGTTTTCGTGCCGGCAGCAATATCATTAAGCCACCCGGTATAGACACCAATCTGACCTACCAAACCACAGGTTCCCATTCCGGAAGAAACGGCTGCACCATTCATTTCCATTTTAAAAATGCAGGTTGCTATCGGTCCCGTAATTGCTGAGGTAAGAATTGCCGGAAGCCAGATTTTCGGATTTTTTACAATATTTCCCATTTGAAGCATGGAAGTACCGATTCCCTGTGCAAAAAGGCCACCCCATTTATTTTCCTTAAAGCTTAAAACAGCAAATCCCACCATCTGCGCACAACAGCCTGCTACTGCTGCACCTCCGGCCAGTCCGGTTAACCCCAATGCCGCACAAATTGCTGCACTGCTGATTGGAAGTGTTAATGCGATACCAACAATTACAGATACCACGATGCCCATTACGAATGGCTGTTGCTCTGTTGCCCACATAATAGCGCTGCCAAATGTGCTTGCAGCGGCTCCAATTGCCGGTGCCCACCATAAAGATAGCGCTACACCTATAAATATAGTTACAAATGGTGTGACTATTATGTCGATTTTTGTCTCTTTCGAAACCATTTTTCCAAACTCTGCTGCAAAAATAGCTACCACAAGCACTGCAAGTGGACCACCTGCACCGCCAAGTTCATTTGCTGCCGCGCCAACTGCTACCAGAGAAAACAAAACCAGCGGTGATGCCTTTAATGCAAAACCGATTGCAATCGCCATAGCCGGTCCTACCGCTGCCTTTGCGTAATTTCCTACAGTAACTAAAATTTCAATTCCCAACTGGGTACCTAAGGTACTGACAATCGTGCCAATCAAAAGTGAAGCAAACAGCCCCTGTGCCATAGCACCCAATGCGTCAATAAAGTAGCGTTTTACTGAAATTTCAATATCTTTCCGTTTCAAGAATTCCTTAAACTTTTCCATAATTCCTCCAACTTTCCTTACGGTTTTTCACTGTCTTGTCACTTGTCTTTACAGTTGCTTTTCAGTATAACACTCTCTTCTTATTAACGCAAGTATCCTTTTTCTTTTAATTTTTCTTCGATTTTTTCTAACGCCCGTTCCGATTCTGCTTCTACAGTATGCCAGTGCTCCCCATCTGTCAGTACATTTAACGGACGGCTTTTACTCTTTTCGATTCGCTCCACAAATTCATCCACATCCAGACGATTATTTAAAATCAGATCCACCATAATCTGCCCATAAATATCATGTGCTACCACCACGTCCAGTACACGTCCGCCATAATCCACAATGGTATATAGTTCATCTCGTATCTGATCTTTGGTATGGCTGACTGCGAAGCTCCTTTTCACATATCGGTTCTTTGGTTCCGGTGCATATAGCACATAGCCTTTGTTTGTACTTAAAATATTTTTATTCGTCGCACGAAGCAAAGCGATGTCCTGAACAATCACCTGACGGCTGACTCCTAATCGTTTTGCTAAATCTGTTCCTGAAATCGGTTGACTGCTCCTCTCTAAAAGAACTATCAATTGTTCTCTTCTCTTTTCTCCTTCCATGCCATACCTCCTAATCCTCTTCTATTACCTGCATTTCCAAAAAATCAAATTCAATCGTTTCTACAAAGCATTCCCCATAGAATTTCGTTTTGGCATGTTGTTTAAATTCATTCACATTTTTTTCTAACCAGATTGGTCTGCCTAAATCAAACTCATAACATGCTTCTTCTAACGCCCGAAAAATCTTATGTGTTCTTGTATCCTCCGATTCATCTGTTATCGTAATATCCCGCAACAAATGATTATCCTTTATCATTTTAAACCAAATCCGCATAAATCCCCCTCAAACTCACTTTCTACTTTCTTATCCAAGACGTCTTTGACGGCTTGTCTCATACATCAAAAGAGCGGCTGAAATCGCTGCATTTAAGGACTCCACCTGCCCCTGCATCGGAATTTTAATATAGGTGTCCGCACAACCTGCCACCGCATCTGACAAACCATTTCCCTCATTACCAATCAAAAACGCGCTTGGTCCTCTGTAATCCGGTTCATCATAGCAAAGCGTTCCCTTTAAGTGAGCAGCATATACCTTAATCCCCTGTTCCTTTAATTCTAAAATGGTCTGTTCCAAATCAGCAGCCACATAGAATGGTACACGGTAAATGCTTCCCATGGTAGAACGAATGGTCTTTGGATTAAACAAGTCCACGGTAGACTGATTCATAATCACACCGCTTATTCCTGCACCCTCTCCGGTTCGAAGCATAGTCCCTAAATTACCCGGATCCTGAATGCTTTCCACAATCAATAAATGTGGATTCTTATCTACCAGTAAATCGTTCAGCTGATAGGAAGGTTTTTTTACCAGACATAAGATTCCCTGTGGTGTCTGCGTATCTGAAACTGCCTTAAATACAGCGTCTGACACAACTTCATAGTCTTTGTCTTTCAGGAAAAGCGCATTTTCTCTTTCAAAACTTTCTGACACATAGGTCTTTTTAAACCACCCGTGCGGTATCTCTTCCGCCATCTTTCTGCCTTCTACCACAAAAATTCCCTGTTCGTTTCTTGCCTTTGCCTTCTTCATCAGAAGTGCCAGATTTTTCATCTGCTGGTTGCCTGCACTTGTTATCATGAGTGTCTCCTTTTTATTGATAAAATGTGCGCCGCTAGGTGCACAGTAAAAAACTCCACGAAAAACAATCCGTGGAGTTCATTTTTTCCTATTATTTAGAAAGGTTATAGCAAACCTCATACTGATATTCTGAAATACCCTTCTGCATTGCAAGTGCTTCATCAATATCGTAATCAACAAAATCTCCATGACTATACGCAACTACACGATTTGACTTTCCTTCACACAAAAGGTCCACAGCCAGTGCACCCATCGTAGATGCATATACACGGTCCTTACAGGTCGGGCTTCCTCCACGCTGCATGTGTCCTAAGATGGTAGCACGTGTCTCAACACCGGTCGCTGCTTCAATACGTTTTGCCATACTTGCGGAATGTCCGATACCCTCTGCATTAATAATAATATGATGCTTTTTGCCTCGCTGACGTTTCTCGATAATGTTGTTCACCAGCTTCTGCTCATCATAATCATATTTTTCCGGCAGCAGAATATCTTCTGCACCATTTGCAATACCACACCACAAAGCAATGTGACCCGCACCACGCCCCATAACCTCAATAATGGAGCATCTCTCATGTGAAGTAGACGTATCACGAACCTTATCAATTGCTTCCATAGCGGTATTAACAGCTGTATCAAAACCGATTGTGTACTCGGTACAAGCAATATCCAAGTCAATGGTTCCCGGAAGTCCGATTGTATTCACACCTAAAGCAGCTAATTTCTGTGCTCCTTTAAAGGAACCGTCACCACCGATTACAACAACGCCATCGATGCCATGCTTTTTACAAATCTCGGCACCTTTTTTCTGTCCCTCCGGTGTCGTAAATTCCATACAACGGGCTGTCTGTAAAATCGTACCGCCACGCTGAATAATATCAGAAACATCCTTTGCTTCCATGTCAACAATTTCTTCCGCCAGAAGACCTGCATATCCTCTTTTAATCCCTTTTACCTTCAATCCTTTTGCAATTGCTTCACGAACAACTGCACGAATTGCTGCGTTCATTCCCGGTGCATCTCCACCGCTTGTAAGAACACCAATTGTTTTTATTTCCTTTGCCATCTTTTCTTCCTCCTGAAAGATACCATGTATTTCCCGTTACAATATCTCTAGTATCCTATTTTAATCGGTTTATCGCTTCTTTTCAATATTCTTTTCTACAACTTTTACGTTGTTTTTGCCCAAAAAGTTAGTTAAAATGTTCACAATCACCGTATCTGCACATACATTCTGGCTTTCCGGCAGCTTTTTCATAGCTTTTATGGAAGAAATATAAATCACAACGGAATCCTTTCCGTCAGAATCATGAAGCATTTCATACAGCTGCTGCTCCTTCTCTTCAAAGGCTTCCTTCGTTTCAAACTGCAGCCACAATTCCCGCTTCGTATCATCAAAGGAATAAATCTGCTCGCAAATAATTTTACCATCTTTATCCTCTTCGACATTCGCACGTCCCCGGATAAATACTTTTTCATCCTCATTCAACAGATGATGGTATTTTTCATAATCCTTCGGGAAAATAATGACTTCTACGGTTCCAACCAAATCCTCCAACGTGATAAAAGCCATCGTTTTATTATTCTTGGTATATTTTATGGTCTTTTCCGTAATCATACCGCCGACCACAACCACCTCATTATCCTTTACTTTTACCTCGTTCGTCTCTTCATCCAAAAGGAAGTCCGTTGTCACCGCAGAAATATTCTTCCGCCATTTTTCTTCGTAATCCTCCAACGGATGACCGCTTAAGTAGATACCGAGTACTTCCTTTTCAAATCCAAGCTTGATTTCCTTGCTGTATTCTTCCATTTGCGGAAATTTAATTTCGTAGTTCTTTTTATCCTCCTCAGATGCGAAGTCAAACAACGTCATTTGTCCGGACATGGACTTTTTCTTCTCACTTGCCAGATTATCCATCACCACTGCATATACATTCATCATCTGCTGGCGGTTTCCGTCTAACCCGTCACATGCTCCGGCTTTAATCAGGTTTTCTACCGCGCGCTTATTTACCTCACGGCTTGCAACACGCTCCAGAAAACTCTGGAGGGTCTTATATTCCCCATTTGCATGGCGTTCTTCCAATATCGTGTCTACCACCGGGCGTCCTATACTCTTGATTGCATACATACCATAACGGATATTCCCATTAACCGCAGAAAAAACGCCTTCCCCTTCATTAATATCAGGCGGCAGCACCGGAATTCCCATCTGTCTGCAGCTATAAATATATTCCGACACCTTCTTTGTATTATCAATAACGGAGGTCATAAGTGCCGCCATAAACTCTACCGGATAATAGTATTTCAAATAAGCTGTCTGATATGCAACGACTGCATAAGCCGCTGCGTGGGATTTATTAAACGCATACTTGGCAAAATCTACCATAGAATCATAAATCTGATTCGCGGCATCTTCGCTGATACCATTCGCGATACAGCCTTTGATTCCCTGCTCTTCATTTCCATAAACAAAGTTCTGACGTTCTGCGTCAATGACATACTGCTTCTTTTTACTCATGGCACGGCGGATATTATCTGCCTGTCCCATGGTATAACCCGCAAGATCCTGTACAATCTGCATTACCTGCTCCTGATACACGATACAGCCATAAGTCGGCTCCAAAATCGGTTCCAGTTCCTTGCAGACATACGTAATACTTTCCGGTTCATTTTTTCCTTTAATATATTTAGGAATAAAATCCATTGGACCCGGGCGGTACAAAGAAATTCCCGCAATGACATCCTCTAAACTCTGAGGCTTTAACTCCTTCATGAAATTCTTCATACCGGCACTTTCTAGCTGGAACACTCCGTCACATTTTCCGGTTCCAATAGAGTCTAAAACTTTCTTGTCATCATAATCAATGTTGTCCACATCAATTTTTATTCCATGATTCTTTTCCACCAAATCCACTGCATTTTTAATCACAGTCAACGTTCGAAGACCTAGGAAATCCATCTTAAGCAATCCCAATTCCTCAATTGTGGTCATAATAAACTGTGTTGTTAACGTACCATCCGATGCTCTTGACAATGGCACATATTCATCCATCGCTTTCTGCGAAATTACCACGCCTGCCGCATGCATGGAACTGTGTCTCGGCAGACCTTCCAAGCGTTTTGACATGTCAATTAATGTCTTAACCGTTTCATCCGATTCGTACATGGCACGAAGCTCCGGATTCATAACAAGGGCTTTGTCAATCGTGATTCCAAGTTCATTTGGTATCATTTTTGCAATGGTATCGCAAAAACTATACGGCAAATCCATAACTCGCCCAACATCACGGATGACTCCTTTTGCAAGCAGTGTACCAAAGGTAATAATCTGTGTTACACAATCTTTACCGTATTTTTCAATGACATAATCAATGACTTCACCACGTCTCTCGTAGCAAAAGTCAATATCAATATCCGGCATGGTCACTCGTTCCGGATTTAAAAACCGTTCGAAAAGGAGGTTATAACGGATAGGATCAATATTCGTGATTCCTGTGGTATAGGAAACCAAACTTCCTGCTGCACTACCACGTCCCGGTCCCACCGGAATCCCATGGGTTCTTGCATAATTGATAAAATCCCATACGATAAGGAAGTAATCTACATACCCCATATTCCTGATAACGTTAAGCTCGTAATCCAGCTTCGGTGCTAATTCTTCATGTCTATCCGGGTATCTGCGCACCAAGCCTTCATGGCAAAGCTTATTTAAGTAAGTCCAGGAATCGTAGCCTTCCGGCACATCAAAATGTGGCAGTTTGGTTACGCCGAACTCAATTTCCACATGACACCGGTCCGCAATTTTTTGTGTATTGTCAATCGCCTGAGCTGCATATGGGAAAAGCTTTCGCATTTCGTCCTCGGACTTTACATAGTACTGCCCTCCCTCATAACGCATACGGTTCTCATCTGACAATTTTTTACCGGTTTGAATGCAAAGCAGAATATCATGTGCCTCTGCATCCTCTGCATAGGTATAGTGAACATCATTGGTTGCTACCAGTTCTATTCCTGTTTCTTCACTCAGACGTAAAAGCTGGGCATTTACAGTCTTTTGCTCCGGGATGCCGTGGTCCTGTAATTCCAGGAAGAAGTTTCCTTTGCCAAAGCATTTTTCATATTTAAAAGCGACTTCTCTTGCTTCTTCATACATGCCCCGCACCAGATAACGCTGTACTTCTCCGGCAAGACAGGCACTAAGCGCAATAATCCCCTCATGGTAGGTTTCTAAAACCTCCATATCTACCCGTGGTTTATAATAATAGCCATCTACAAACCCCTTAGACACAATTTTCATCAGATTCTGATAGCCTTTATTGTTCTCTGCTAAAAGCACCAGATGGTAATACCGGTCGTCCCCGTGGGATGCCTCGCGGTCAAACCGGGAATTCGGAGCCACATAGACTTCACAGCCTAAAATCGGATTAATTCCCGCCGCATTTGCTGCCTTATAAAAATCAATGACACCATACATAACGCCGTGATCAGTAATCGCGGCGCTATTCATTCCGAGTTCTTTCACTCGGTTCACATATTCTTTTATCTTGTTAGAGCCATCCAAAAGGGAAAACTCCGTATGAACATGTAAATGTGTAAATGACATATTATTTCCTCTTCTGTTCTTCTAAAAAAGTCGGGTCATCAAAATAGTTAATCTTCATGGCTGCCTTTACCTCACGTAAAGTCTCCGCTGCCTTTGCAGATGCTGCTTCGCTGCCCTTCTTTAATATTTCATATACTGCTTCAATATTCTTTTCATATTCGGCACGTCTTGCACGAATTGGAGAAAGTTCTTCCTGAAGCACATTATTTAAGAACTTCTTCACCTTGACATCTCCAAGTCCGCCTCTCTGATAATGTGCCTTTAACTCGTCAAGATTTGCATAATCCGGAAGGTATTCTGCAAAATGATCTTCATTACAGAATGCATCAAGGTAAGTAAATACCGTATTTCCTTCTAATTTTCCCGGGTCCTCTACACGGATATGGTCCGGATCGGTAAACATAGACATTACTTTTTTCTTCACGTCAGCTTCGGTATCCGCAAGATAAATGGCATTGCCTAATGATTTGCTCATTTTTGCCTTTCCGTCGGTTCCCGGAAGTCTTAAGCATGCTTTATTGGAAGGGAGCAGAATCTGTGGATCTACCAAAGTCTCCCCATATACTGCATTAAATTTGTGTACGATTTCCTTCGTCTGCTCTAACATCGGCATCTGGTCTTCTCCAACCGGAACTACCGTTGCTTTGAATGCGGTAATATCTGCCGCCTGGCTGATTGGATAGGTAAAGAAACCAACCGGAATGCTTGTCTCAAAATTACGCATCTGAATCTCTGCTTTTACCGTAGGATTACGTTGTAAACGTGACACCGTAACCAGATTCATATAGTAAAAACTCAGCTCTGTTAATTCAGCCACATGGGACTGAATGAAAATATTGGACTTCGCCGGATCAATTCCAACTGACAAATAATCCAGAGCGACCTCCATGATATTGTCACGAATCTTTGCAGGGTTATCTGCATTATCCGTAAGCGCCTGCGCGTCGGCAAGCATGATGTAAATTTCATCAAATTCTCCTGAATTCTGTAATTCTACTCTTCTCTTTAAAGAACCGACATAATGTCCGATATGAAGCTTTCCTGTCGGTCTGTCACCTGTCAAAATAATCTTTTTATTCTCTGCCATGATAAAATCTCCCATTTCTATTTCCTATAAAGCAGCAAAACGTGCCTGCACTCTGTGTTTTATTATATCGTTTTCTATTCATCGTTGCAATGTGAAAATCATTTTTTCCCGATTTTTACTACTTCTATAAATTCCTCTAACGGCATTGGTTTTCCAAATAAATACCCTTGATACCAGTCACATCCTAAAAACTTTAACTGTGCACATTGTTCCGTGGTCTCAACCACCTCTGCAACCACCTTAATGCCCAGCTTTTTGCTAAGCTCTATTATCGATGATACAATTTTCTGATTTGTCGTATTGGTATGAATATCCTCGCCGCCTGTTAAGAGATTCACACCGGTTTCAAGCAGAGCAAAGAATCCTACCGTAAGAATCATTGGAATAATCCCGGAAATGGCATTGGAAAGAATCGCATCCATTCCGGAGGTAAATCTGCTTAAGGAAATTTTTTTTATTTTGGTAAACCGCCTGTACAATACACTTGCTAACAGTCCCACCAGCATTGCAACAAAGCACCCCTGATTTCCAAGTATTTCCCGCAGATGCTTCTCTTCTACTACTGCAATCTGCGTACCAAAACAGGCAATTGCTGTAACTGCATAGGAAAAAATCTTGTCCGGTGTTTCATTTTGTTCCGTTGCATAGCTAATTGCTATCGTTGTGGTCAGAATAAGAGAAAACAAACCGAAGGTCGCCTGATATAACAGTTCACACAATTCCCCAATCCATGCAAACCGTACCGTAATCAGGTAATTCACCATATCATTTGGGAAATAATGAATCGCATGAGCGATTCCACCCACCATAATAATAGGTATTAACATGATAAGCCCTCTTCTTATGATGGATAGCCAGTAATTTTCTTCTATTTTTAGAAAAACCTGTATCATCCGTTTTTCATTTTTCATATATGCTGATACCCCTTTACATTCTTATTTGAATATTGTACCACATTTTTTCAAAAGAATATAGGGTTCATATGCATAAAGGACGGTCCTTTTGCCATGATTTCCGTGACAAAAGAACCGTCCCTGCTAATCTGTTATTTCACGCGTGCCGCCAACTTATCCCCGTCGACATCAATTAAAATGGTATCTCCTTCTCTTACTTCGTCTGCCAGAATCAGTTTTGCAGATAAGGTTTCCACATGCTTTTGCAGGAAACGCTTTAGCGGTCTCGCACCATAGATTGGGTCATATCCGCGGTCGATAATAAACTGTTTTGCAGAATCAGAAAGTTCTACCGTTATCTCCCTGTCGGAAAGTCGCTTATTCAAATCCTGTAGCAGCAACGAAATAATATTTCCAATGTTATCCTTGGTCAGAGGTTTGAACATAATAATCTCATCCAGACGGTTCAAAAACTCCGGACGGAAGTGTCCACGCAGCTCATTCATCACTGCCTCTTCACAGGCTGGGTTAATCTCACCATTCTCATCAATTCCCTCCAGCAGATGAGCAGAGCCTAAGTTGGATGTCATAATGATAATGGTATTTTTAAAGTCTACGGTACGTCCCTGTGAGTCCGTAATACGTCCATCATCCAACACCTGTAGTAAAACGTTGAATACATCCGGATGTGCTTTTTCCACCTCATCAAAAAGGACAACGGAATATGGTTTTCTACGAACTGCCTCGGTCAGCTGTCCGCCTTCGTCATAGCCTACATATCCCGGAGGTGCTCCGATTAATCGGGATACGGAATACTTCTCCATATATTCACTCATATCAAGCCGCACCATGTTCGCCTCATCATCAAATAGGCTTGCTGCTAAAGCTTTTGCAAGCTCGGTTTTACCGACACCGGTAGGTCCTAAGAATAGGAAAGAACCGATTGGCTTGCTCGGGTCCTTAATACCCGCCTTAGAACGAATAATAGCTTCTGTTACCTTTGTAACACCCTCATCCTGTCCGATGACACGTTTGTGTAATTCTTCATCCAGATGCAGGGTCTTATTCCGTTCACTCTCGGTTAATTTTGCAACCGGAATTCCGGTCCAGCGGGAAATAATCTTAGCAATTTCTTCCTCGCTGACATTCTCATGTACCAGTGACAAATCACGGTTCTTTACAGCCTCTTCTTCGATTTCCAGCTGTTTTGTCAACTGTGGCAGCTTGCCATACTGCAGTTCTGCTGCTTTCTCCAAATCATAATTCTGCTGAGCCGTCTTAATCTCGTTTTTTACAGTTTCAATATCTTCACGTAATTTTTGCACACGCTCGACAGATTTTTTTTCGTTTTCCCATTGTGCCTTCTGGGTATTGAAGTTATCCTTTAATTCTGCCAGTTCCTTTTGCAGATTAGCAAGACGTTCCTGACTGAGACGATCGGTCTCCTTTTTCAGCGCAGTCTCTTCAATCTCCATCTGCATAATACGACGGTTCAATTCGTCCAATTCTGTCGGCATGGAATCCAGTTCTGTTTTAATCAGAGCGCAGGCTTCATCCACAAGGTCAATGGCCTTATCCGGCAAAAAACGATCCGTAATATAACGGTTTGAAAGTACGGCTGCCGAAACCAGAGCACCGTCGGTGATTTTTACGCCATGGAATACCTCATAGCGCTCCTTTAAGCCTCGTAAGATGGAAATCGTATCTTCCACGGTCGGTTCATCCACCATAACCGGCTGAAATCTTCGCTCTAAGGCTGCATCCTTTTCAATGTATTCACGATACTCGTCTAAGGTTGTCGCACCGATACAATGCAGTTCTCCACGGGCAAGCATTGGCTTTAACAGTTGGCCGGCATCCATGGCGCCATCCGTTTTACCGGCGCCAACGATCGTATGAAGTTCATCGATGAAAAGAATAATCTGTCCATCGGAATTTTTAATATCGTCAAGAACGGCTTTTAAACGTTCCTCAAATTCACCACGATATTTTGCACCTGCCACAAGTGCACCCATATCCAGTGCAAACAGCTTCTTATCCTTTAATCCCTCCGGCACATCTCCTCGGACAATTCGCTGTGCCAAACCTTCTACTGCTGCTGTTTTACCAACACCGGGTTCACCGATTAACACCGGATTGTTCTTTGTTTTTCTGGATAAGATACGTATCACATTTCGGATTTCGGCATCACGTCCGATGACTGGGTCCAGTTTTTGGTTACGTGCACGCTCTACCATATCATAGCCGTATTTTTCCAACGTATCATAGGTAGCTTCCGGGTTATCGGAAGTCACCCTCTGATTACCACGTACCGTAGAAAGTGCCTTTAAGAAACGGTCCCTGGTAATACCGTATTCCTTAAAGATTTCCTTCATGGCCTTATTTGGATATTTCAATAAGCAGAGGAATAGATGCTCGACAGAAACATATTCATCCCCCATCTGCTTTGCTTCGTCTTCTGCATGAATGAGCACCTTATTTAAGTCCTGTCCGACAAAAACCTGCCCACCTGATACCTTTACACGGGCTTTCAAATGACGAATTGCATTATCCAAAAAATGTTCTTTTTGGATTTCCATTTTTTCTATCAGTTTTAAAATCAGTCCGTCTTCCTGCTGAAGCAATGCTACCAGCAAATGCTCCTGTTCAATCTCCTGATTGCCATATTCGTAGGCAAGCTTTTCACAGTCATTGATTGCTTCTACAGACTTTTGTGTAAATTTTTGAATGTTCATAGCGTTACCTCCCTTTCAAAAACGCTGCTTTTTTAAGTATGTACTGTAAGCAGCTAGCTCATCCCTCGTTACAATTTGAGTTATAGCACAAATTATTAGCACTGTAAAGAGGTGAGTGCTAATTTGTTTCTAAAAAAATTATAAACATCTTTCTCTTGTCTAAATTCCTACAACTTGATATATTACATGGTAGTATCAATGGAGGCATAGAATATGAAAAACCTAACAAAAGGAAAACCCATTAAACTTATCTTACAGTTTGCCCTTCCTCTTTTCATTGGGCAGTTATTTCAGTTATGTTATAGCTTAGTAGATACCCGAATTGTAGGAGAAACCTTAGGAGAAAGCGCACTTGCTGCAGTTGGTGCTACTTCTACCTTAAGTGATTTGTTAATGAGCCTTTTAATGGGGATTTTAAATGGGTTCGGAATTGTCATTGCCACCTGTTTCGGTGCCGGAAACGAACGCAATCTAAAGAAAGCAATAGGAAGCACCCTGCTTTTTGGCTCCTTTGCGGCAGTTTTTGTGAGTATCCTAAGCCTCGGTTTTCTTTCACCGATTTTACATTTTTTAAATATTTCTACAGCATTACTGCCAAGCGCAAGAGCTTATATCAGCATTATTCTTGCCGGCTTACTTACTGCCACCTTTTATCATATTTGTGCAACCATTTTGCGTTCTATGGGTGACAGTTTTACCCCACTTTTGTTTTTAATTCTTTCTACACTATTAAATATTTTCTTAGACTATAGTTTTATTTTGTATCTCCATATGGGTGTAGCCGGTGCCTCCCTTGCAACCGTTTTCTCCCAGGCATTATCCGCAGTTCTTTGCTTTCTTTATATGCGAATCAAATATCCGCAGTTAAAGCTTTCCAAAGAAGACTTTACTCCGGATAAAGAACTTTACAAACGACTGCTCTCCACCGGATTTTCAATGGCATTTATGTCTGCCTTTGTACAGCTTGGCACCTTTTCTTTACAGACGGCCATTAATTCTTTTGGTACCAATATCATTGTTGCCCATTCGGCAGCCCGTAAGGCCTCTTCCATCTTTATGATGCCTTGGAGTGTTTTAGGTGCTACCTTAGCTACTTTTTGCGGTCAAAACTTAGGAGCCGGGAAATACTCCCGCATCAAAAAAGGCTTGCGTGATACACTGTTTCTGACCTGGGGATGGTCTGTCTGTGTTATCCTCATTACCTATACCCTTGCGCCGCAGCTGATTCGTGCCATCACCGCTACAAATCAGCGCGAAATCATTGAAACTGCCACTCTTTACTTAAAGGTAAACACTATATTCTATTTTGTCCCGAGTGTCATCTGCCTGTTTCGTAACGCCATGCAGGGCTTCGGTGACAGTAAAACACCCGTATTTTCCAGTGCTTTAGAGCTGCTTACCAAAGTCGCAGCAGCCTTCCTTTTGGCACCGGCAATTGGCTACTGGGGAATTATTGTGTCAGAACCGATTGCATGGTTTATTATGGTGATTCCACTTGTAGTGAACACCGTTAGGAATCCGGTGCTTCGCAAAGAAGATCGTGCATAGTAGAAGAAGACGGCTTCTTTTTATTTTATACTGTTAGAATTTTTGAAAGAAAAAGAGGTTATCTATGTAAATGAAATTTGTGCTCTTTGAAAAAAGCGTAGAAATGTCCTTCTCTTTCTCTGAAATAAAGTTTTGTGTCCGCTAACGGCTTTGACAAAAATCGAAAATGTCATCCGTATAGTACGAACATCCCGTTGCAACTTCCTAAGAACCGCTAATAGGCTCATTTTGACAAAATCGATATAAAATCCGGCTCCCGAAAATGGGTGTCGTCCGCCGGATTACGTTTTGCCCAAATGAGCCTGCAAGCGTTTCTAAGGAAGTTGCAAAAGGAGATGTCCGTATCTATACGGATGACATTTTATTTTTGTCAAACCTTTAGCGAACATAAATCATCCTATTTTCAGAGAAAGAGAAGTGATATTTCACGCTTTTTTCATGAGCACAAATTCGTTACATAGATAACCTCTTTTCCTTCTCAAAAATCTAATTATATAGAATAAAAGAAGCCCTCTTTTTCTACTCTACACTCTTAAGTGCTTCCACCGGATCAATTTTGCTCAACGTCTTATTTGTCATCAAATTTACAATGAATGCAAAACTAATCGACAGGGCTGCTGCATACAAATAACTTTTCGGGTAAAGATTTGGATAGAAATATATTGATGGCATTTCAAGAACTGCCATCAGCCAGATTCCCAGCATCTTACCAAGCGGCATACCAAGCAAAATACCAAGTCCGGTCAAAATCAGGGTTTCTTTATTTACATAGGCATGCACTTCTGCATCGAAAAAGCCCAAAACCTTAATGGTTGCAAGTTCCCTTTCACGTTCTGAAATATTGGTCGCTGCCAAAGTAAACAATACGACAAACGCCAACGCAGCTGCCAAAACAATAATAATATACACAACCAGATTAATAATTCGGAACGCTCCGTCAAAGCCCTCCTGCATATTTCTTCGTCCCATTGCAGAAAGAATTCCGTCTTTTTCTTCCATTTCATCCAAAAAGGCATCCTGTCCCGGGCAATCCCCCCTTAAGAGAATATAGGCTGCATTCGGTTCAAAGGCAGCATCAAAGCATTCTTCATACATGGACTGCGTCATGTAAACACTATTTCCCAGATAATTCATGACAATCTTTGTCACTTCTACATCAGCCTGCTCTAAATCAAGTGTCTGAAGAATCACAAAATCTTCCTCTTCAAATCCGACTACCATACTTAAATTTTTTGTTATAAATACATCGTCATCTGCCAGTTTTACCCGCTCGCCCTCTTCATCATACAGACGAATGAACTGCGAAATCTTTTCATCCTCCGGAATAATCACCAGCTGAACGGTCTCTTCTTTCCCGTTTTCTACAATAATCTTTACGTTTGTAATCATCATATTCAGATACTTACGAACGATTGGTTCCTCTTCCAAATAGGTCAGCATCTTATCATTATCCTCTGCAATCACGATAGCATCATAACGATAAGTCTCCTCATACTGAAGCGGCATCAGTCCCGTAACTGTATCCTTAATGGTAAACCCTGCAAGCAATAATGCCATACATCCTGCAATACCAAAGAGCGTCATAAACAAACGCTTTTTGTATCGGAACAGATTTCGCGCTGTTACCTTATTCAAAAATGACAATTTGCTCCAAACCGGTGTAATCCGTTCCAAAAGCACTCTTGAGCCATGGCTTGGTGCCTTCGGCCGCATCAGCATCGCCGGCATTCCTTTTAAAACAGAATTGCATGACAGATATGCTGCTCCTACAATTCCCACAATAAACAGGATGATTCCGCCAATTCCATAGAGATAATTAAATCCCAGAATATACGTCGGCAGCTGATACATGACACTAAATACATAAAACAAAATCTCCGGTAATACGATGTATCCTAAAATATCCCCTAAGATACCGCCCATGATACAGGCAATCAAAGCATATATCATGTACTTTCGGCGAATCTCGTTGTCAAAAAAGCCCAGTGCTTTATAGGTTCCAATCAGTCCCCGTTCTTCTTCAATCATACGGCTCATTGTAGTAAGGCTGATTAAAATAGCAATTGTAAGAAACAGAATCGGAAACGCGTTCCCAATTGCCTCAATGCAGTCTGCATCCGTTTTAATCGTGCTATATCCTCCCAAAGAAGTTCTTGTAGTGATATACCACTCGGTCATCTTTAAGTCCGCAACCTTCTGCTTCGCATCCACAATTTCTTCTAAGGCATCTGCCTTTTCCGCTTCAAATTCTGCAACCTGTTCCTCTAATTCCAGTTGGCCGTCTTCCAGTTCTTTTTTTGCACTCTCAATTTCATCACGACCATCATAAAGTTTCTGTTCACCAGTCGTTAAATCATCCCAGCCTTTTTCCAGTCCTGCCCAGCCATCATCCAGCTGTTTTCTGGCATCATCAATTTCAGCCTTTGCTTCCGCCAATTCCGCACGTCCGTCTGCCAGTTCTGCTCTTTTTTTCTTAATCTCTTCACGGCCTTTTGCAATTTCCGTCCGGCCGTTTGCAATTTCTTCTCTGGCATTTGCTTCCTCTTCTATCATGGAAGCTCTTGACTCCTGCAATTGTGTAAGTTCTGTATTTAATGCATCAATTTTTTCCTGACTTGCCCCGGAAGCCTCTGCCTCCGCAATTTCAATCTGTTTCAGCACAATCTGATTGTCAATATAGGCAATCATCTGCGGATATGTCTCATCCAGCTGCGCTTCGGATTCATTCAACTGCTTTTCCGACTCATTTAGCGTAGCCTCCGCATCATCCAATGCTTCTTCGCCTGCATCCAACTGAGCTTTCGCATCCTCATACTGAGATAACCCTTCCTGATATTCCGCTTCTGCACGATCCAATTTGCGCTCGTTCTTAGAAAGCTCCCGCTCACCCTTTATCAGATCACGCTCTGCTTGGGTCAAATCTTTCTCGCCATCCGCCACTTCCATCCAGCCATCTTCGATTTTCTGTTTCGCATCTGCAATTTCTTCTTCCGCCTCGTCAAAAGCTTCCCACATTTCTTCTTCTGCATCTGCGATTTCTTTTAGCGCATCCCCTGTTACCTTATCATAGCGGGCACGCTCTCTGTCTTCTTTTATCTCATCTTCCAACAGCGTTACAATTTCATCTACTTTTTGCTCATATGCGTCTGAGTAACATGCAAGTTCATCTGTCCCCTCCAAAGTCAGATACATTGCAGTATAAATATCTGAGTTTACTGCATCTTTATATACATAAAAGATATAATCTGTTGTAGCATTGTTTCGAAATGCAACCACACCTTCTGTGCTATTAACATCGGTTACATCAATTGCTACGCCGGATATTACAAAACGATGAAAGACAAAATTAGGGTCTTCTTCGTCCTCTGTACCGGTCTTTTCTTCGATAGAAACAATGTCCCCTATCTTATTTCCGGATTCATGGATATACTTTTCGGTCACCAGAATTTCCGATGCAGTATCCGGAACTTCTCCTTCCAGTAAATACGGAACATTGATTCCCTTTTCGCTTAAAACCTTCATGGTTGCCTGTTTTCTGGAACCATCCGAAAGCTCGGTGTACACATCTTCCGTGTAGGCTCCTTCTACTGCCTCTATCCCTTCCAGTTTTGAAACAGCATCAATGTCTTCTTCCGTTAATCCCAACGTAGAAACAATGGAAATATCATATAAATTTTGTTCATCAAAAAATGCATCCGCCGAATATCTTAAGTCATCGCATCCCGCCTTTATGCCGCCTAACATACAAACGCCAAGTGCTGTAATCATCATTAGTGCAAAAAAGCGCTTCCGTCCTTTTATAATCGAGCGAATGATATCCTTCCTATATGCTCTCATTCCACTCCTCGTTACCACTCAATATCTGCAATTGACATCGGATGATCATTTTTCGTCATCTCGATTACCTTTCCGCTCTTAAATCGAATCAAACGATCCGCCATTGGTGCAATTGCTGAGTTGTGTGTAATCAAAAGTACCGTAATATTTTCTTTCCGACAAGTATCCTGTAACAACTGCAAAATCTGCTTCCCCGTATTATAATCCAGAGCACCTGTGGGCTCATCGCAAAGCAGAAGCTTAGGGTTCTTCGCCAGGGCTCTTGCAATGGATACACGCTGCTGCTCCCCTCCTGAAAGCTGTGCCGGGAAGTTATTTTTTCGCTCTGAAAGTCCTACCTTATTCAAGGTCTCAGAAGCATCCAACGCATCTTTACAAACCTGAACTGCCAATTCCACGTTTTCTAATGCAGTCAAATTGGGAACCAGATTATAGAACTGGAACACAAAACCAATGTCCGTTCTGCGATAGCCTACCAGCTGCTTTCTGTTATACTTTGTAATGTCATTTCCATCTACAAGAATCTGTCCGCTGGTTGGCACATCCATTCCACCTAAAATATTAAGTGCAGTTGTCTTTCCCGCTCCGGAGGAACCTAAAATAACTGCCAATTCTCCCTTTTCCACAAAAAAACTGGCCTCATCCAGTGCTTTGATACTGGTTTCTCCTGTCTGATATACTTTTGAAATATTTATAAACTCGATAAATGCCATACCGGTCTCCCTCTAATTTTTCTGGTTATCTCCCAACAATCCCATCAACGGATTCTGAGGCATTACCGGCAAATTCGGTACCTTAAGTGGCATATCCTCGTATTTGGTTGGATTTCCATCCTTATAAATATCCATTCGTACTGTCTGCATACGGGCATCCAGTTCTGCGCTGATATCAGCACAATGTTTTAACTCATCTGAAATCTTTTCCAACTGCTCCGCCGGTAAATTCTTTTTATATTTCAGCTTATGCTCTAAGCTGGCCCAAGAGTCCATCGCAATCGTACGAAGCTGCACCTCTACCTTTACATTTCGTTTCTCATCCTGCAAAAAAATCGGAATTTCTACAATCAAGTGCAGGCTGCGATAACCGTTCGGCTTTGGATTCTTAATATAGTCCTTAATCTCGATTAGCTTAATATCATCCTGTTGCAGCAAGCAGTCTGCCAGCAAATAAATGTCATCCTGAAAAGAACAGATGACCCGAATTCCTGCCACATCCCAAATCTGTTCTTCAATGGCTTCTAAGGTCAATGGTATATTTTTCTTTCGAATCTTTTTCAGCAAACTATCGTAAGACTTTACTCTGGATTTAATACTTTCAATTGGATTTCTGTCATAACGCAGTGCATATTGTTCATTTAATACTTTAAATTTTGTCTCTACTTCCATGATTGCACAACGGTAATAAGAAATCAGTGTCTCAAATGGAATATTGTTTCTTTTTACAAAATCTAAAAATTCATCCGACAGAAGACTCTGTCGAATCAACTGGTCTTTTCTTTGTTCAAGTACACCATTTATGTACATCTTTTGTACCCCCATAAAATTTCTTTTTACACTTCAACTTTATCGGTACATTTTTCACTTGTCAATTGCTTTTAGATTTCTTTTTCAAAATTTCACATTTTATTTATTTTTCAATCTTTTTTTAAGAAAATAGCACACCATAATCGTACAATAAATCAGTGCAAAGCCCCATGCTAGTGGATTTGCGTAACAGATACCGATGAATCCAAACCACGCAGTTGCCAAAAATCCTCCTACGCTTCGTCCAATCAATTCTCCTACGCCACTAAGCACCGCATGCGTACTGTAGCCCATGCCTTGCAGGGTATTTCGCATAATCATGAGGGCGCCATGAATAAAAAATAATGCGCTCATATGTGTCAGGTATTGGATAGAAAGTGCTGTTTCAGCTACTGCTTCGCCGCCAAGCACAAGGGTAGAAAATGCTCCTTTCCCAAAGAAAATCACAATCCACACAACAATACAATAGGTCCACTGAATGATAAGTCCTGAGAAGATTCCTTCTTTGATGCGGTCGTAACGTTTTGCCCCGTCATTTTGCCCCACATAGGTTGCCATTCCCATTCCGACACTTTCCATCGGAAGCGTAAACATCTGACGGATTTTTTCGCCTGCAGTCTGCCCTGCAACAGCGATACTGCCCAGGGAATTAATGGCACTCTGCATCACAATTGCACCGATTGCAGAAATGGAATATTCAAATCCCATCGGGAAACCGACAATACATAGCCGTTTCACATGTCTGCCGGATACCCCTTTTAGTCCACCGCTCTCTTTTAAAAATCCTGTTTTAAGAACCAGCCAGCCCAAGTTTAATAAACCACTCACCAATTGGCTTAATACGGTTGCCAAAGCCGCACCGGCGACCCCCAAAGGAATCGGTACAATAAACACATAGTCCAATGCAATATTTAGGAAACTGGAAAATACTAAAAAATAAAACGGATGCTTCGAATCTCCTACTGCACGTAATGCACTTGCACTAAAGTTATAAAGAATGGCTGCCGGAATCCCTAAAAAAATAATTCTCACATAGGTAACTGCCTGTTCAAAAATATCCGCCGGTGTCTGAACCATACGAAGCAATGGTTCCGCCGCAAGCGTCGTTACTATGGTCATTCCAACCGCAAGTAGGATACAAAGCCAGCCGGCATTCCAAAAATAACGTTTAAATTCCTTTTCATCTTTTGCCCCGATACTCTGCGCCAGCGGAATGCCAAAGCCCACGCAGGCCCCCTGTACAAAACCAAGTGTCAGGAAGTTTAAGGAGTATGCTGCACCAACTGCTGCCAATGCATTGGTACTAATGAGTCTCCCAACCATAACGGTATCCACAAAACTGTACAATTGCTGGAATAATGTCCCCATGACTAATGGTATAGAAAATAACAAAATCTGTTTAATTGGTTTTCCCTGCGTCAAATCCATTGCACTACGTTCTGTTTTCATCTTCCGTGTTTTCCTCTCTTCAAATCATTTCTGTTTTTTCTATCCACATATTATACTTTTTTTTGCTGCATTTCTACCCTCCCCTAAACTTTATGCAAAAACAGACAAAATCACGTCAACTTTTCCCGCAGCCGCAGTAGTATTTTTCGCTCCAGCCGGCTGACCTGCACCTGCGACATATCCATTATTTTCGCCACTTCACACTGAGTCTTATTTTCAAAATAGCGCAGCTTAATTAACCGCTGCTCCCGTTCATCTAAAAGCTCCATCAATTGCGCCACCAGTATTTCATTTAACACTGCTTCTTTTTCCGGTTCTTCGTAAATACCTGACGTATTTCCCAACTGATCCACAAGCAAAATCTCATCCCCATCCGTACCTGCGACAGGCTGATAAATAGATTCCACTTCACGGTTCGCTTCCATTGCCATCACAATTTCTTCCTTTGTCAATTCTGTCAACGCTTCTATTTCCAATAGGCTTGGTTCCCGTCCCAATTCACTTACAAGCAGTTCTCTGGCTTTACTAATTTTATAACCATTTTCCTTTAAGGTTCTGCTTACCTTCACCATTCCATCATCCCTTAGAAAACGCCTGATTTCTCCCATAATCATCGGAACCGCATAAGTTGAAAATGCCAGTTGTAAGGACAAATCAAAATTTTCAATTGCTTTTATCAGTCCGATACAGCCGGTCTGAAAAAGCTCTTCTCTGTCGCATCCCCGGTGCTCAAACCTGCGCACAATGCTATGTACAAGTCCCAGATTTTCTGAAATCATCTGGTCTAACGCACTTTTATCTCCTTCCTGTGCCCGTTTAATAAGCTCAGACATATCTCGCATAGATTTTAGTCCTGTGCTCCGATTCGTTTTCTCATCACTACTTTTGTACCCACTCCCGGTTTCGACGTCACTTCCAGCTCATCCATAAAAGCATCCATAAATGCAAATCCCATGCCGGAACGTTCCAATTCTGGTTTTGTTGTATAAAAAGGCTCCATCGCTTTTTTTACATCTGCTATTCCTACCCCATCATCTTCCACAATAATTTCCACATTATTATCCCAGACCGTACAATACAGACGTACCTTGTTCTCTTTCGACTGATATCCGTGTATAATCGCATTTGTAACCGCCTCTGAAACGGCTGTTTTAATATCTGCCAGTTCATCAAGCGTAGGATTCAAGTCCGTCAAAAAAGCTGCAACAGCCACCCTGGCAAAGCACTCATTGACGGAGCGCGCATCAAAAATCAACTGCATCTGATTTGTTTTCATTGCTTTGTTTCCTCCGAAATTATATAAATTATTTTATCAAGACCTGAAGCCTTAAATATTTTCTCCACATGCTGATTCAGATTTCTCGCATACACGATACCATTTTGGTAACCAAGGTTACGGCTTCTTCCGATTAGAACACCGATACCGGAGCTGTCCATAAATTCTGTCTCCGAGAAATCAAATATCAGATTTCTGATACGATGAATGTGAAGCAACAGCTCCACCTCCCCCCGCAGAATATCTGCATGATGATGGTCTAACTCTTGTGGAACCCATACAATCAAATTCGGTTCCTGCACTTCATATTTTGTCTGCATTTGTCTTACCTTCCTTTTCCACAACTTGCGTAAAAAAAAGACGCCAAATATCCTTTGACGTCTTTTGTAAACTTATTCTTTTTTACTGCTGCACGTATCTCTTTGCATTTGCAGCGCGTTCCGTATCCGGATAAAGTTCAATTACCTTCTGATAATATGGTTTTGCACTCTCTAAATCATTATTTTTACGATATGCCTGAGCCAGATAATAAAGAGCTGCACCGTTTTGATAGGTTTCATCCAGATCAACCGCTTTTTTTAGATTCTCAATCGCTTCCTCATATCTCGCCTCGCTGTATGCCAGGTACCCATCCGTATACAGACTCTCCAAATATGCTTCATTTACCTTTGCATAAATTGTTTTATAAATCTGTAGGGCATTCTCACTTAAATGTTCCTCGTCAACAGTTCCCAGAGCATCTCCCGCTATATCCATATCACCTTCCTCATACTTTAGATATGCATAAAGAAGCTGGTCATAACTATTCACCTGAGAAACCGTATTCTCACCATCTAACTGCATGTCAGTAATCTGTCCGGAGAGCATTTCAATCTGGGCTTCTAAAGATGCAATCGTCTGATTCTTAGAAGAGATTGTATTATTCGCCTCTAAAACCTCTGCCTTTGCAGCACTCTGTGCCACACTTCTAACTCCGGGAACTACTAAAAATGATGTAATTGCAACACCGATTATGATGCCTATCACCATGTTGACAATCGTACCAAAGGCCGAGGTATCTTTTAAATACTTTGGCTGGATAATGGTTTCATTACCACTCTGATAAGAAATCAATTCTTCATTCTTTGGTTTGCGATTCGGATTCTGCTCACGCAAGCCAATGTTTGCTTCCTTTAAATATCGTAGTGTCAACTTATTATTTACATCTATTTTACCCGCATTACGAAGGGACTTCTTTGCAAGGTCAAATTTGCCCTCCTGAATATACAACAGCGCCAACAGCTGATGTCCTGCAACAAGTTTAGGATTTAAAGCCAGCACCTTCTTTAACTGAATAATTGCCAAATCCCTGCTGTTTTGCTTACAATAAAGTAATGCCTGATTATATTTCTTAATCGTCTGGTTAATCGCATCCAGGCTTCCTTTATTATGCTGAATTTGATCCAGATAATGGCTAGCACGATTATCCTCCGGCTGATAATTCTTGCTAAGTACCCATTCCGTCAAAGCCAGAACGGTCTCTCCCATCTCAAAATATACCAGACCTAACAGATTCCTGGCGTCGGTGTTCATCTTATTAAACCGCAGACTGATTTTCAGACTGTCAATTGCCCCTGACAAATCACGTACATTCGCCTTTTCTAAGCCCACATTATAGTAGGCATTGGATGCCATAATAATCTTCTTATATATTCTAACGTTCATACCACAGCCCGGACAAACCACGCCCGCATTAAGCTGCGTTCCACAATTATAACATTTCATTCTCTTATGCCTCTCTGCCCGACATTTGCATCTCCTGCTTAAACTCGCGGAGCATCTCCTGCATCATGTCTGTCATATCTACTAATTCGTGATTATAGATTGCCTGTTCAGCCTCTTCTACTTCAAGGCTTGGCTTAAAGTTCTTTAATTCTTCCTCAAAATTAATCATACTGCTCTATTCTCCCTTTCACCAATATCCGATTGCAGATTCTTGGTATATATAACAAAACTCACCACTACATTAGAATATTATAATATAGTGGTGAGATAATCAAGTTATTTTCTCTTAAGTTTTTCTCAATTTTATCGCATAAAACAAGCTTTTTTGACATTAGCTTGCCGGTCTGGTACGGATAACATTCTCAAGACGATAAAATTCTACATTGGTTGCTTCATTCTGTACCTTGATACGTTCACCGTCAATGTTAATCTGCACGCCCGGATAGATGGTAGACAGCACCTTAACAGACGCACCTTTACCGCGTCTTAATAGTTCCTGCAGCTTTTTGTATTCAGCTTCATCCTCTGCAAGCATTGCCACATCACGGATTCTGATGCGAAGTAATGCCATACGTCTTGGATCATTACTATAGCTGACTCCCTTCTCCTCTTCAAGCGCTTTAAACTGTTCCAATCCGAGCTCAATCTTCGTAATCTCTGCTTTTGTAGTAGAAATTTTCTTTTCCAACTGGGTAGCCCGCTTTTGCATACCTTCTTCTGCACCGGCATAAATATAGGTCTTTGTTTCCGCATCATTTCCTATGCAAAACGTTTCAACTCCCTGTATTGCATGGATTTCTCCACCGATAATGCTGGCGTGATTTCCCTTTAAAATAATACGTCCTTTACAGTTAACCGTACAGTTCATCAGTACATCCGCCTGTAGGATACCATCTACCTCAATTACTGTATTTTCAAAGAACTTCGCATAGATACTGCCCTTTGTCTTTACCATAGATTTATTTCCGCCAAGCATACCGCCTCTAAGAATAATATCTTTACCGGCAATCAGTGTGCATGCTTCTACCGTTCCATCAACCGTAATGGAACCGCTTGCTTTTATCGTAATACCATTTTCCACATTTCCATGAACGACCACATCTCCGCGGAAGTCGATATTTCCACTGGAGATATCTGCGTCACCGCTTATTTCATGAATGGCAAGAATGACGATTCGGTCACCCTGCATCTCAATCTTTCCATCAATGCTCGCAGTATAGGTTAAATCATCTGCGCTGCGTTCAAAGCCTTTTCCTTTTAATAAAGGTTGATCCTTTCCCCTCTTAGCAAAGATGACATTTCCCTTTACGCCGGTTCCGTCTTTTCCTTGAATCGGAGGATGATAAACAGCGATTACCTGTCCTGCCTCCACAGGTTGTATATTATTAACAGACCAATAGTCTACCGAACCATTTGGCTTGATTTGTGGTTTTTTATCCGTGTTACTTTGAAACATATACTCATAATAGCCATCCACTCCATCAACCGGAGCAATCCCTTTTGCCACCATAATTGGCTGGTTATAGAGCTGGCTCTCCACCATATCCTGCAATGCTGTCTCAAGGATTCCAAAACGCACTCCGTTCTGCTCCAGGATTCCTTTTAATTCCTCAATTGTGTAGTTTTTGTCATCCTCCGGAGTCGACACCTGTAAAAAAGCCTCCAACTCATCACGGCTTAAGCGTACATTTGGTTTTTGATTGACAGATTCTGGCATACGCAATTCTCCTAATGATAATTGTCATTCATACTGTTATCTATCATTTTACTAGTACTTTCGTACTTTTTCAAGTCTTTTTGTTACACTTTTGTTACACGAAAACAGGGACGGTTCTTTTGTCTTGCATAACAAGACAAAAGAACCGTCCCTGGAGTTCCCTCTTTTGGTATTATTTCATTTGTGCCAAACGTTCCTTTACTTGTGCCATCATTCGCTCATAGCTTGCAAGTTTCTCTTTTTCTTCCAAAACCTTCTCTGCCGGAGCTTTACTTAAGAATCTTTCATTGGAAAGCATTCCCTTAGAACGAGCCAGCTCTTTTTCTAAGCGTGCCTCCTCCTTCAAAAGACGTTCTTTTTCTTTTTCAAAATCTACCAAATCTTCCAGTGGCAGATAAAGAGTTGCTGCCGGGATTACAACAGAAACTGCATCCTCTTCAATTCCTGTTTTATCAGCTTGAACCACGATTTCGCTTGCACCTGTAAGATTTATATAAACCTCTTTATTTTGTTCAAATATCTCACGAATTACTGCATCACCTGAGATAATAAAGAGTTTTGCTTTTCTTGAAGGTGGAACATCCATCTCTGTCCGAACATTTCTGATTCCTTTTACTAAATCCTTGCAATGCTCAATTGCAGTTTCTTCTGCTGCAAAATCCCACTCAGACTTATATTCCGGCCACTTTGAAAGCATGATTGTATCTTCCTCAGACTGAAGGGTACAGAAAATTTCCTCTGTAATAAATGGCATATATGGATGTAACAGTTTCAATGCATTGATAAGAACTGTTTTTAGTGTCCACAACGCTGCGTTTGCAGATACAAAATCCTCGTCTTTTTTATAGGTACGAACCTTTACAATTTCAATGTACCAATCACAGAACTCATCCCAAATGAAGTCATAAACTTTTTGTACAGCGATTCCAAGTTCATACTTATCCATGTTTTCGGTTACATCTTTTGCAAGTGTGTTTACTCTTGAAAGAATCCACTTATCAGCAGTATGAAGTTCATCCGTACCAGGCTCTTTTACATCTACTCCATCCAGATTCATCATAATAAAACGGGATGCGTTCCATACTTTATTTGCAAAGTTTCTGGAAGCTTCTACTCTTTCCCAGTAGAAACGCATGTCATTTCCGGGTGCGTTTCCTGTAATCAATGTAAGTCGTAGTGCGTCTGCACCGTATTTATCAATTACTTCAAGCGGGTCGATACCATTTCCCAATGATTTACTCATCTTACGTCCTTGCGAATCACGAACAAGCCCATGAATTAAAACAGTATCAAACGGGGCTTTTCCTGTGTGCTCAATACCGGAGAACATCATTCTGATTACCCAGAAGAAAATAATATCGTATCCGGTTACCAAGACATTCGTTGGATAGAAATAATCAAGCTCTTCTGTTTTTTCCGGCCAGCCCAAAGTTGAGAACGGCCAAAGTGCTGATGAAAACCATGTATCAAGTGTGTCAGGATCCTGTCTCATTTCCTTTCCACACTTCGGACAGTTACATGTGTTTTCTTTTGTAACTACCAGTTCACCGCAATCATCACAGTAAAATGCCGGTATTCTGTGTCCCCACCAAAGCTGGCGGCTGATACACCAATCTCTGATATTTTCAAGCCAGTGATAATAGGTCTTATCAAAATGCTCCGGAACGAATTTTGTCTCCCCATTTTTAACAGCTTCAATCGCAGGTTTTGCAAGCTCTTCCATTTTTACGAACCACTGTTTTGAAACTCTTGGTTCAACCGTTGTATGGCATCTGTAGCAGGTACCTACATTGTGTGAGTACTCTTCGATTTTTACAAGAGCGCCTTCTGCATCTAGCGCTTTTACAATTGCCTCTCTCGCTTCATAACGGTCCATACCTGCAAATTCCGGATAGTCATCTACAATCTTAGCATCCTCAGTAAGAACGTTAATAACCGGAAGATTGTGGCGAAGTCCTACCTCAAAATCGTTCGGGTCATGTGCCGGTGTAATCTTTACAACACCTGTACCAAATTCCATGTCTACATAATCATCTGCAATAATTGGAATCTGTCTGTGTACAATTGGCAGATCAACCAGTTTACCAATATAGTCTTTGTATCTTTCATCCTTTGGATTTACAGCTACTGCAGTATCTCCAAGCATGGTTTCCGGTCTGGTTGTAGCCATCTGAATATAGCCGGAGCCATCTGCCAAAGGATAACGAAGATGCCAGAAATGGCCTTTCTGATCCTCGTATTCAACCTCTGCATCGGAAAGTGATGTAAGGCAGTGCGGGCACCAGTTAATAATTCTCTCGCCGCGATAAATAAGACCCTTGTTGTAAAGATTTACAAAGACTTCCTTTACCGCTTTATTACAGCCTTCATCCATAGTAAATCTTTCTCTGTCCCAATCCGCTGATGAACCAAGTTTTTTAAGCTGCTTTACAATACGTCCACCGTACTCACGTTTCCAGTCCCAAACTCTGTCAAGGAATTTTTCACGTCCTAAGTCTTCTTTTGTAAGCCCTTCCTCGCGGATTTTCTCAACAACCTTTGCCTCTGTAGCAATGGATGCATGGTCTGTTCCAGGCAGCCAAAGTGCGGAATATCCCTGCATTCTCTTATATCTTGTAAGAATATCCTGCATGGTATTATCTAATGCATGTCCCATGTGAAGCTGCCCTGTAATATTTGGTGGCGGCATCACAATCGTAAACGGCTTTTTGCTGCGGTCTACTTCGGCATGAAAATATCCGTTTTCTTCCCATTTTTGGTAAAGACGGTCTTCAATGCTCTTAGGGTCATAGGTTTTTGCAAGTTCTTTACATTTGTTGCACATAGTTTTTCTCTCCTTTTTTATTCTCGGTTGAAGCGGAGTATATTTCTAAAAGAAATATAAAAAGCCCTTTGCAGGAAAACACTTCCTGCAAAGGGCGCATGAACGCGGTACCACCTTTGTTTATCACTCAGTCTGAGCAAGACATTCATCAAAATCCCTGTCGAGACTACCTGTCGGGACTATCTGTCCTAGTCAGCGGTTCTTTAACGTAAACCACACGTCTTCCCTTACTTGATTCAAATCTTTTGAATGGTTCAGCGAAGCGGTTCAAAAGCTACCTTCCACATACCTGTTCCTGCAGACATCTTTCAGCCGGTGGATGTCCTTCTCTTTCAAGTGTATATGTGTACTCCTCTTTCTCACAACCTTTTTCTTCAAATATTGAACTATTTGATGCTCTTATGATACGTTCCATTTTTTATTTTGTCAAGCTAATTTAGCATTTTTATAATACTGTTTACTGCAAACTCCCTTGCCTCTTCTTCTGTTATATTCTCCGTCTGCATATTTCCAAGATACATTGAAAAAATCATTAGCTGTGAATAAATAGCAACAAATCCAAAATAATGGTCCATCTTTTTTATAATCCCTTCCTGCTCTCCTATTACAAGCACCTGTTCCAGTATTTTATGGATTTCTGCTCTCCCAGCACTAAATGGACAAGCATCCGGTTCCAATTCCTTGGACATTTCCCGCACTCCTTCATCACGTCGAAACGCGTAGGTAAAAACAGAATGTTTACGAAAGCTTTCTGCCACCCAGTTCATCAAAGCTTCCAGGCGCTCATGAAATCCTGTGGCATTCTCTTCTATTTCCGCCAATCTTGCAATCTGTTTGGCTAAATCGTATTCCATTGCAGATACAATAATTTCGGCCTTACTTTTAAAATATTCATATGCCGTTCCTTTTCCGATGCCTGCACGCTGCGTAATCTCCGACACCCGAAGGGAACCTAATTCTCTTCCCTCTGCCAAAAGTGAAATCACAGCTTCATTCATCGCAATTACCTTTGGCGGATACGTTTTTTCTTCCCATAAATTGGCAGCCATTACAATTCCTCCTCAACCATGCTCTTATTCCGGTTAAATGCATCATACAGACACGGTACCACAAAAAGGGTAAGTAATGTTCCATATACCAGACCTCCAACCTCTACAATTGCCATCGGCTGCATCATTTCTGATCCGCCTCCTAATCCCATTGCCATTGTAGACATTGCTAGAATCGTTGTTAATGCTGTCATTAGTACCGGACGAAGTCTGGTTTTTCCCGCTTCGACAACTGCATCTCGCTTCTCCATACCATTCCGGCGAAGCTGATTCATATAATCCACCAGTACGATGCCGTTATTAACGATAACGCCTGCCAGCATAATAAAGCCAATCATCGCAACAACACTTACTTCTTTTCCTGTCAGATAAAGCGCTGCAAAGCCACCTGTAAATGCCAATGGAATCGTAAACATAATGATAAATGGAGAAAGCAGTGACTGAAACTGTGCTACCATAACCAGGTAAATGAAAATTACCGCCAGCAATAGCATCAATACCAGCTGTTCCATTGATTCATTAATCATTTCATCCTCACCGGTCATCTTAATTTCATAACCGGCCGGAATATCCATTAACTTAATTTTATTCATAATTGCATTACTTACCAGGGTTACATTGTGCTCGGCATCAATACCTGCTGACACACTGATATAACGATTTTGAGCAGAACGTTTAATTGAATTCATGGATCTGCCTTCTACAAATTTTGCAATCGTAGAGAGCGAAACCTCTTCCTCATCTCCTGTTATTTTATCTGTATACGTAAACTTAAGACCACGAATGTCAGATAAGGTAACATCTGCCTGTTCTTCATTTTGTACATATACTTCGTAATCATTTAAATCAGTAGAAATTGTGGTTGCAGTCGTACTGGAAGCCATTTTCTCATATACCAGCTGGAACACCTGGGCAACCGTCATGCCATACTCTGCTGCCTTATCCTTATCGACAGAAATCGTAAAGGATGCTGTGGTATCTTCTAATCCATCTGAAACATCTACTGTTCCATCCACGGAAGCAACAATCTTTGCGACTTCCTTTGCCAGATTTTGAAGCTTTTCCATATCACGTCCACTGATTTGTACGGTAATACCGCTTCCAAGCATAGCTGTCATGTCACTGGAAGAATTATCTACCGTTACCTCACAGTCCATATCCGCAGTTAATTCCTGAATACGGTTACTGATTTCCTCATTTGTTACATCCGTCCCTTCTTCTAAGGTAATGTACATAGAAACACTCTCGCTCGAGCCTCCCATCATCAAAGAGCCTCCCCCTGTCATTGCCCCGATGGTATCAATTCCTTCGATTGTTGACAGACGCGTTACGACTTCATCGGAAAGGCTGGTCAATTCCTCAAATTTTAAAATCTCATCCTCTTTTGCACTTACCGTTACTGTCAGCTGATTTGACTCCATTTCCATATCAATAAAAGTAAATCCCCTTGACAGAGCTGCAGCAGCGCTGATGACTAAAAGTCCGATTGCAGCAATAAACACAAGCCCCTTCCATTTTAAGGCCTTCTTAAGCAGCCATCCGTAAGCCTCTGTAATCTTATCCAAGAAATTGTGGCTGATTTCTTTTGTTTTCTTTAATGTAACTGATGCCATCATCGGAACAAAAGTCATCGCTACAAGCAGGCTGGCTGTCAGGGTAAATGCAATCGTTAATGCAATATCTACAAACAGCTGTCTGGTTACTCCCTCCGTAAATACAATCGGAGCAAATACACAAACCGTCGTTATAGTAGAGCCTACAATCGCTCCCGTTACTTCGGAAGCTCCTTCTACCGCTGCCTTTCTTACGGAATATCCTTCACTCCGGTACCGGTAAATATTTTCAATCACTACGATAGAGTTATCTACCAGCATACCAATTCCCAGCGCCAGACCGGATAATGAAATGATGTTTAATGAAATATTCGAAAAATACATCAATACAATCGCAAAAATGACGCTTAACGGAATCGAGCATGCAATTACGATGGTTGGTCTGAAATCTTTTAAGAAAACAATCAGCACAAGGATTGCCAGAATGGCGCCCCATATCATATTTTCCAATACGGATTCTACAATCATATCGATATAGATTCCCTGATCCATCATGACACTAAAACGCAGCTTTTCATTTTCAGATTCCAAAAACTCAAAACGTTCTAAAACACTGTCTGTAACATTACCGGTTGAATATCCGGTCTGTTTTTCAATAGAAAGCATAATGGCAGGGTTCCCGTTTACCTTCGAGTAGGACTCACCCGTATTGTCTATCATTTCTACCGTCGCCACATCAGAAAGCTTAATTGGTTCAATTCCCTCCATACCTAGGTCGATTAATACCGTATCTCTTAATGCTTCCGGTGATGTAATTTTGTCCCCTACGCGTACTAAGTACTTCTCGTCTCCTTCTGTAATGTAGCCGGCAGGCATAGAAAAGTTCTGTGCCATGAGCAGGCTTCTTAATGTATCAATGGTTAATATTTTTGTCAAATCCGCAGAATTTACTGCCTCTTCTTTTGCAGAATCAAGCTGTGCCTGCCCCATTGCAAGCTGGCTCGCTGCAACAGCAAGCTCTGTATATCCCTGGCTCATCTGCAAAATCGTCTGAATCTGTGTTTTATTTAATGTAACCAGTGCATCGTCAAGTGCTGTCTTTCCCTCTGCAATCTGGCTCTTTGCCGCTTCAATCTGCGCAACTCCCGTAGAAACCATGATGGATGCCTGTCCTACGGCTTCGATTGCTTTTGGAATATCCTTATAATCGGTTAATGTAATGCCAAACTCTTCAAATGCTGATGACTGAGATGCCACGATGGCATTGAGCGTATTCAGCTCCTGCCTTGCATTTAAAAGGTCGCTCTCAAGGGTTGCAATATCTGAATACTCATTGTTGCTTACCTCTTGCATAATCTCTGCTTTTCTGCTGTCAGAAGGAATCGTTCCTGACTCCCCTATTTCCCTTTCAATAGCAGCATAATAAGCCGCCCGTATGGTTTCCAGTCGCTCAATTTTCGCTTCCAGCTCGCATCCACGGTTATAGGCAGCCTCTAACACATCCATTGCCACCTCAAGCTGCTCTCCGTTCTCTCCCAGCAGTTTTTGCATATTCTGCAATTCTGACAACGAGGATTTTATTTCCTGTTCTGCCCCATAGAGGTTTATTTTATTATTGATAATTTCTTTATATCCTTCAGAAATCTGATTTGCAAATTCTTCTGCCCCTTTTTCTAATGCCGCCTTGCCATCTTCGATTTTCTTTTCCCCTTCATCCAGTTCTTTTTGTGCGTCAGCAAACTGTTCTTCAAGCTTTGCCAGAATCTTTTCATTTAAATGATCGATTTTTTCCTGTTCCAAGGTAACCTGAATATCTTCATCCAGAACACCTGTCGCAGTTACAGATGCTACCCCTTCGATACTTTCAATTGCAGGAACTAACTCATCTGTCACATAAATAGATAACTCAGACTGGTTCATCCCCTCTACATCAGCAGATGCAATCATAATCGGCATCATATCCGGATCAATCTGCATAATAATAGGTGAACCTGCTGTATCCGGGAAACTTCCCTGCAACTGATCCAACGACTGTTGAATTTCAATAATAATGGAATCCATGTTCGTACTCTGTTCATATTCTAAAATAACCATGGAATAGCTATCACTAGAACTGGAGGACACGTTTTTAATATTTGAAGTCGTTGCCATGGCCGCTTCTATCGGCGCTGTCACATCCTTCTCCACTTCCTCCGGACTTGCCCCTATATCCGTTGTCACTACAACCACATATGGAAGGCTCATATCCGGCAGCAAATCCGTGGTCATTCTTGTAAAAGATACCACACCTAAAACAATCACCAGTACAACACCTACAAAAACGGTGTATGGTTTCTTTACACTAAACTTACTAAACACGCTTTTTCCTCCTGCATATCAGACTGACCGACCAGCCGGTCGATTTTTAATTTTACTATCTTTACCTTAAAAATCAACCTCTTTTTCATTTATTTTATATTTTTTTTAGAAGTAATAACGTGTATTGCCGAACGCGTATAAAAAAATGCAGGTTGCATTTGCAACCTGCATTTTAATGATTATCTTATACTAATTATAATTCTTCACTGTCTTCATCATCGACAATAGCTGCTGCTGCGCCCGTTACAGAGGAAACAACCGCTGCAACGACTACAACAATCGCCAATAAAATAATGCAACCTAAGAAAATCAATAACCCTGTTTCTGTCATATTCCCCATCTCCTCTCTAGTTCGCAGTTACAACTCCATTTTCCGCATCCAGTTCTACAAAAGAGCTGGATTTTAAGATTTCAAGAGCATTTTCAGAACCAACCAATACCGGAATGTCTAAGCTTAATCCTACAATTGCTGCATGGCAGTTCACATCATCGGTTTCAACAATCAGCCCTGCTGCCTGTCTGATTTGCTCCATCATTCCGTTGTTCGTATCCCTTGCAACTATGATGTCACCGGACTTGAATTGTTTTAGATCATCCTCATCATGGCAAACACATAAATTTGCGGAAACCCGTTTCTTATTAATTCCCTTTCCGCGAACTAAGATATGCCCAGCCACCTGTACCTTAATCAGGTTTGTCGTACCGGAAACCCCAAGTGGTACACCAGCTGTTAACACTACTACATCCCCTTTGGAAATAAAACCAGCTTTTTCCGTTGCATCTACTGCATAGTCAAACAAATCCTCCGCATTATCTTTCTCTTCCAATAAAAGTGGCAATACACCCCAGGAAAGACCTGCCTGACGGTATACCTTTTCTGTCAGACATCCGCAGATAATCGGTGTAGCTGGGCGGTACTTGGATACCATACGGGCGGTACGTCCTGATTTTGTGACCGTGATGATTGCAGCCGCATTTAAATCCTCTGCCATTGTACAGGTTGCATGAGAAATCGCATTCGTCATATCCGGATTGCTTAACGTATGTCTGGTTCGCAAACGCTGCCAGTAATTAATATCCTGCTCTGTTCTCATCGCAATACGCACCATCGTTTTTAATGCTTCTACCGGATACATACCTGCTGCCGTCTCACCTGAAAGCATGATAGCACTTGTTCCGTCATAAATTGCATTAGCAACATCCGTTGACTCTGCTCTGGTTGGTCTTGGATGCTTCATCATGGAGTCAAGCATCTGTGTTGCTGTAATAACCACTTTTCCTGCATCCAATACTTTCTTAATAATCATTTTCTGCATCACAGGAACATCTTCCAACGGAATTTCGACACCCATATCGCCACGGGCAACCATAATACCATCAGAAACACGGATAATTTCATCTATATTTTTTACACCTTGCATATTTTCAATTTTGGCAATAATTTTAATATCCTTACCGCCTTTTTCTTTTAAAATCTTACGAATAGCAAGGACATCATCTGCTGTTCGTACAAAAGAGGCTGCAATAAAGTCATAATCATTTTCAATACCAAACAGAATATCATTATAATCTTTTTCACTGATATATGGCATAGAAAGATCTACATTTGGAACATTCACACCTTTTTTATTGGATATCACACCACTATTTAACACGCGGCAGACAATATCCATTGGCTGGTGACCTTCTGCATCTGCTTTCGCTCCGGCAACCGGCTTCATAGAAATCACTTCCATACCAATTAAACCATCATCAATTAAAATGTGCCCACCTACCTTGACATCATTTGGCAGATTTTTATATGTGATAGAAACACGATTTGCATCACCCAAGATTTCTTCTGTGGTGAGTGTAAAGGTTTGCCCACTCTTTAACTCCACTTTTCCATCTGCAAAATCCCGTAAACGGATTTCCGGTCCTTTTGTATCGAGCAGTGCAGCAACCGGGCGTTTTAACTCGATGCGTAATTTCCGAAGTTGCTCTAAACGTCCTTTCTGCTCTTCATAGCTTCCATGTGAGAAATTAAAACGGGCAACATTCATACCTTCTAAAATTAGCTGTTTTAATACATCACCTTTATCGGTTGCCGGTCCAAGTGTACAAATAATTTTTGTCTTTCTAAACATCTACAAGTCTCCATTCTTTGTTCTATTGTAACTATTCAAAACCCCTCCCATACATTCGCAAAAACAGCCCGTCTACCGGCCTGCCGCTTCTTCGAAGCTTTCTTTTTGCTCATATATGGGGCGGTGACTCTATTCGAGCCACCTTACGAATAAGATAATCAGCCTCTTACATGCAAGCATGACGATTCTGCTTATCTTATTCTAAGGGGTTCTGAATAGTTCTATTTTTAATTATTTTCTCGAGTCGTGAAGCAGACTCATTTTCATATCGTAGTAATCCGGGGTCATATCCATATAGTGCTTATGTGGATTGTAAAAACGTTGTTCCTCTTCCCAGATTTCTTCACGCAGCTGTTTGTCTACGTAAGCTCTGATTTCTTTCAGAGTCGGCTGGTTATATACCTTTTTCCCATTTTCAAAAATCTTCTGTTGAAGCGGTTTTGCAGTACAATTCGCAAAAAACTGATTTTTCCAAGGCATCTGGGGATCTACAAAGCGGAATTCCTTACTCATATCAATTTCTTCCTCTGCCTTTGCAATCAGATCTGCTCTAGCCTTTCCCTTTGCATCATATACACGATATACCTTTTTCAATCCCGGATTTGTGATTTTTTCCACATTTCCCGAAATTTTAATACGTGGCATAAATGTACCGTTTTCTTCTACTGCAGCAATCTTATATACAGCTCCAAGGAGTGAGAGTGTATCGTCAGAATATTCACTGGAAGCGCCTGTAATCAAACGTTCTCCCACACCATAGCTGTCGATTTTAGCATTCTGTGAAATTAAAGAATTAATCGTGTATTCATCCAGACTGTTGGAAACAGTAATCTTACAATCCGTAAGTCCGGCTTCATCCAGCATATCACGAACCTTAATTGACAGATACGCAAGGTCACCGCTGTCAATTCGAATTCCCTTTAAACGTTTTCCCATCGGTTCCAATACTTCTTTTGCTGTACGAATTGCATTTGGAACACCTGATTTTAAAGTGTCATACGTGTCTACTAATAATATGGTATTATCCGGATAATTTTCTGCATAATGTTTAAAGGCTTCAAACTCGTCCTGATAATACATTACCCAGCTGTGTGCCATAGTCCCGCTTACCGGAATATCAAACATCTGGCCTGCCAAAACGGTAGCAGTTCCAACCGCACCGCCGATATAAGCCGCTCTTGCTCCGTATACTGCCGCATCCATATTATGGGCGCGTCTGGCTCCAAAATCAGCCACTGCTTTTCCGGCAGCAGCCTTTACAATTCTTCTTGTCTTTGTTGCTACTAAAGACTGGTGATTTACCAATGCTAAAATAGCAGTTTCTACCAGCTGCGCATCAATAAGCGGTGCCACCACAGTAATAATCGGCTCATTCGGGTACATAATAGTACCTTCCGGAAATGCATAAAGATCGCCGTGGAAAGAAAATGTTTTTAAATAGGTTAGGAAATCTTCCGTAAACGTATTCAAAGAGCGCAAATACGCAACATCTTCTTCTGAGAAATGCAGATTTTCTATATATTCAATAATCTGCTCCAATCCGGCAAAAATAGCAAAACCGCCTCTATCCGGATTCTTACGGTAGAATACATCAAAAGCTACCTTCGTTTCCTTATCACCATCGTTAAAATAACCATTTGCCATTGTAAGCTCGTACAAATCCATTACCATTGTCAAATTACGTTGTTCTGACTGCTTCATCGGTACATTTCCTCCCGCTATTCTTCTTCCTGCGGCAAAACAAGGGAATCTATCAGCTCCCAGATTTCATCCCTTCCCTGCTTGGTTTCTGCTGAAAATGGGATAATAATCGTTCCCGGTTTTACCCCTAATCCTTCTCTGATAGCCTTAATATTCTTCTGCACCTGGCTTCGCTTTATCTTGTCCAGCTTAGTTGCGATAATAATGGGTGCATATCCCTGATAATCCATCCACTCATACATCATTCTGTCATTTGCAGACGGGTCATGGCGAATATCAATCAGTAAAAAGACCGCTTTTAATTTTTTTGAAGTCTTTAAGTACTTTTCAATCATCTTTCCCCATTTTTCTTTTTCACTCTCTGACACCTTGGCATAGCCGTATCCCGGCAGATCTACCAGATACATGGCATCATTGATATTGTAAAAGTTAATGGTCTGTGTTTTTCCCGGCTGCGCCGAGGTCCTGGCAAGAGATTTGCGGTTCATCAGTGCGTTAATCAGCGAAGACTTTCCCACATTCGACTTTCCGGCAAATGCTACTTCATTATATAGATTATCCGGAATTTTACTTGTGATACCGCAAACAGTTTCCAGGCTTACATTTTTTATTACCATAATATGCTCCTTAACATTATTATCATACGACTTTGGTGCTCATTTCACAAGTGCAACATTTAATACATCCTCTATCTGCTCCACAAAAACAATTTCCAAACCTTTTTTTATTTCAGTTGCAATCTCATCTACATCTTTTTCATTTTTTCGTGGAATACAGACTGTCTTAATTCCTGCATTTTTAGCTGCTAAGATTTTTTCCTTTAAGCCTCCGATTGGCAGTACCCGTCCGCGCAGTGTAATCTCGCCTGTCATGGCTACATCTGCTCTTACCGGTTTTTTAATAATTGCGGACAACATAGCAGTCGCCATCGTAATACCTGCAGATGGACCATCTTTCGGGACTGCGCCTTCCGGGATGTGAATGTGGATATCATGCTCCTGAAAAAATTTCTTCGGAATCTGATATTTTTCACTCACAGACCGAATGTAAGAAATACCGGCCTGTGCAGATTCTTTCATCACATCGCCAAGCTGTCCTGTGAGTAGGAACTCACCCTTCCCCGGCATGATATTTACTTCAATTTCTAACGTATCTCCGCCTACACTTGTCCATGCAAGCCCACGCACAACACCAATTTCATCCTGCTCGTTTTTCTTATCAAAATCGTACTTCACTTTTCCAAGATACTTCGTAAGATTCTGTTCCGTCACCTTAATTTTCTGCTTTTCGCCCTCGTAAATTTCTCTTGCCGCTTTACGGCAGATTTCTCCCAGTTTTCGTTCCAAATTACGAACACCGGCTTCTCTCGTATATCCGCTTATGATAGCGGCAAGCGCCTTATCACTTACGGTAAGTTCTCCCTCTTTTAGACCATTTTTTGCCATCTGTTTCCCAAGTAAATGACGTTTTGCGATATGCAGCTTTTCATTCTCTGTATAGCTGGATACCTCAATCACTTCCATACGATCCAAAAGCGGTCTTGGAATATTCTGTACAGAATTAGCGGTTGCAATAAACAATACTTCAGACAAATCTATCGGCACCTCCACGTAGTGGTCGCGGAACTTATTATTCTGTTCCGAATCAAGCACCTCAAGCAATGCTGAAGCAGGATCTCCTTTAAAATCTCCGCTCATCTTGTCAATTTCATCCAAAAGCATAAGAGGATTCTTTACACCGGCACTTTTTAAGCCGTTTACAATACGTCCCGGCATTGCGCCCACATAAGTCCTTCTGTGTCCACGGATCTCCGCCTCATCCCGGACACCTCCTAAACAAATGCGCACATACTTTTTATCTAATGCTCTTGCAACGGAACGTGCAATACTCGTTTTACCGGTTCCCGGCGGTCCGACAAGACAGATAATTGGGCTTTCACCTTTACTGGTCAAGTTGCGAACAGCAAGGAACTCCAACATGCGCTCTTTTACCTTTTCCAGTCCGTAATGGTCCTCATCTAAAATGCGTTCTGCATTTTTAATATCGCGATTATCTCTGGATGCCTTATCCCAAGGAAGTTCTAATAATGTTTCAATATAGCCTCTGGATACTGCGCTTTCCGAAGAACTGGATGCAATATTTTTAAAGCGGTCAATCTCTTTGTTAATCTTATCCTTTACTTCTTTATCCGCTTTCAGTTTTTTTAAAGCGGCCTTAAAAGCATCTGCATCAGACTCAGCATTATCTTCTCCCAGTTCTTCGCGAATGACCTTCATCTGCTCGCGTAGTAAATATTCTTTCTGATTTTTATCTACGCGCTCTTTTACTTTCTTCTGGAAATCATTTTTAATCGCAGTAACCTCAATTTCCTTAAGTAAAAGTGCCATCAAAACTTCATAACGTTCTGTCAGGGAAACTGTTTCTAAAATTTTCTGTTTTTCCTCATAATGCACCGGAAGGTTATTTGCCAGCAAATCCATCAGCTTTTTCAAATCATTCATTTCATTTAGATGCCGCTGCAGATCTTTCCCCACCTTGGGATTTACAGTCAGATATCTTCCAAACGTTTCCTGCACACTGCGCACCATGGCTTCTTTTACTTCCTCAGGCAGTTCACCCTCTGTTTCTTCATCAAAGCAGATTACCTCTGTATACAGATAGTCCGGGCAGTCTAAAAATGCCGATAATTCTGCTCTTTCCTTGCCTTCTACCAGAATACGGACAACTTTATTCTGAAGCTTAATCACTTGCTTCACTTCCGCAATTGTACCAATTTTATAAACATCCTCAATGCCCGGTTCTTCTTGTTCTACATCCTTCTGAGCCACAAGAAAAATATGCTGTTCGTCCATCATACTTTCTTCTACCGCTCGAATTGATTTTTCACGGCTTACATCAAAATGCGCAATCATTCCCGGCAGAATCACCATCCCGCGTAATGCTACTGCAGGCAGTTTTCTAATCATTGTATCCATCATTTCTCCATGTACTTTTCATTATTTACACAAGGAGCCTGCAAACATGCAGACTCCTCCCATTTCATAATAATAGAAAGTTCATAAGGTGTACTTTCTATTATTCACTTGCTTCAATCTTTTTTATGTCCTGATCTTCAACCACAAGTGCATCTTCCACCATTTCTTTTGTAATCACACACTTTGCGATTGATTCGTCAGAAGGAATCTGATACATCAAATCTAAAGTAGCAGCTTCCATAATTGCACGAAGACCCCTTGCTCCGGTCTTTCGCTCCAGGGCTTTGTCTACAATCGTTTCCAATGCAGATTCTTCAAACTCCAGTGCCACTCCATCCAGCTCAAACAGCTTCATATACTGCTTAGCCAGCGCATTCTTCGGCTCCTTTAAAATACGGATAAGAGCCTCCTTATCCAGCATATCTAATGCTACTGTTACCGGAACACGTCCAATGAATTCCGGAATCAACCCAAACTTGATAAAATCCTGTGGCAGAACATGTTTAAATGCTTCTCCCACATTCATCTCGCCCTTTGCCTGTACTGTCGCATTAAAGCCAATAGTTTTCTTGTCAAGCCGCTTCTCGATAATCTTTTCCAGACCATCAAAGGCACCACCGCAAATAAACAAAATATTGGTCGTATCAATTGGTATCAGTTCCTGCTGTGGATGTTTTCTACCACCCTGTGGTGGAACAGAGGCAACAGTACCTTCTAAAATTTTTAACAGTGCCTGCTGTACACCTTCACCGGAAACATCTCTGGTAATTGAAACGTTCTCAGACTTCTTTGAAATCTTATCAATCTCATCGATGTAAATAATGCCATGCTGGGCACGTTCAATATCGTAATCCGCTGCCTGAATCAGTTTTAAAAGAATATTCTCTACATCTTCTCCTACATATCCTGCTTCCGTCAATGTAGTTGCGTCTGCAATTGCAAATGGTACATTCAAAATTTTAGCCAGTGTCTGTGCCAGAAATGTCTTACCTGAACCGGTTGGGCCAAGCATTAAGATATTACTTTTCTGCAATTCCACATCGCCGGTATCTCCCGCCATGATTCTCTTATAGTGATTATAAACAGCTACCGACAATACTTTTTTTGCCTGTTCCTGACCAATCACATATTCATCCAAAAATGCCTTCATTTCCTTCGGCTTAATCAGATTAATCTCTTCCTTGGCAGACTTTGTTCCTTTGCCTTGGTCTTCTTCCATTTCTTCTTCAATGATTTCAGCACAAATATCTACACACTCATCACAAATATATGCCCCATTTGGTCCTGCAATCAGCTTATGAACCTGATCCTGTGTTTTTCCACAGAAGGAGCAGCGAAACAAGTCGTCATTTCTTCCTGCCATTTTAGTTCTCCATACTATAAATTCTTTTAACGGCTTGTAATAACGTTATCAATCAAACCGTATTCTTTTGCTTCCAAAGCACTCATATAGTAATCACGCTCTGTATCTGCTGCAATTACTTCATATGGTTTTCCGGTATTTGCGGCAAGAATCTCATTCAGTTTTTTCTTAGTCTTTAAAATATTCTCTGCTGCAATCTGGATTTCTGTTGCCTGGCCCTTTGCACCACCGGATGGCTGATGAATCATAATTTCAGCATTTGGAAGTGCAAGACGTTTTCCTTTTGCACCGCCTGCTAAAAGGAACGCCCCCATGCTGGCTGCCATACCGATACAAATTGTCTCGACATCACATTTGATATACTGCATCGTATCATAAATCGCCAGACCTGCTGTTACCATTCCTCCCGGTGAATTAATATATAAATGAATATCTTTTCCCGGATCCTCAGACTCTAAAAATAATAACTGTGCTACTACAAGGCTTGCCGTTGTCTCATTTACTTCTTCTCCAAGAAAAATGATACGATCTTTCAATAATCGTGAGTAAATGTCGTAATTACGTTCTCCTCTGCTGGTCTGCTCAATGACATAAGGTACTAAACTCATAAAAAAATCCTCCTTTTCCCTTCTAACTATAGTCATAATCTTAAAACAGACTGGCCAGGCAGGCCAGTCTGTATCCAATCCTTTTTCCGCAAAAGTCTTACTCTTCAGTTGCTTCTTCTTTTTCCTTCTTAGATTTTGCTTTTGCCTTCTCTTTTACGTTCTCCATGATTAAGTCAACAGCTTTTGTTACTGCTAAATCTCTCTTCATGGAAGTCTTTTCAGACTCACCCATGTATTCTTTTAACTTGTCAGCTTCCATACCATACTGTGCTGCCATTCTTTCGATTTCAGCATCAACTTCTTCATCAGAGATTTCAATGTTCTCCTCTTTTGCAATCTGCTCTAATACAAGACTGCTCTTAATACGCATTTCTGCTTCCGGACGAACCTGCTCTTTTAATTTGTCTAAGGTCATACCTGAGAACTGCATATACTGTTCCATAGTAAGACCACTCTGTGCGATTCTCTGTGCAAAATCATTTACCATATTTTCACACTGGGTTTCAATCATCGCCTCCGGAATTTCCATCTCAGACTTCTCGATAATCTTTGTAATCGCTTCATCTTCTTTGGTACGTTTTGCTTCGTTTTCTTTTTCTACTTCAAGATGCTTTCTAACATCTTCCTTGTACTCAGCTAATGTATCAAATTCGGATACATCCTGTGCAAACTCATCGTTTAATTCCGGAAGTTCTTTCACTTTGATTTCATGTAATTTTACTTTGAATACAGCCGGCTTGCCAGCTAATTCAGCTGCATGGTACTCTGCCGGGAATGTCACGTTAACATCGAATTCATCGCCTGCATTATGACCAACAATCTGATCTTCAAAGGTATCAATGAAGGAATGAGAACCTAACTCTAAGCTGTGATTTTCAGCCTTACCGCCTTCAAACGGAACTCCATCTACAGAACCTTCGTAGTCGATCACTGCTGTATCACCGTTTGCAGCTGCTCTGTCAGTTACACTAACCATTCTTGAATTTTTCTGTCTCTCAGCTTCTACTGCATTATCTACTTCTTCATCTGTTACAGTTGTATCAACCTTTGTTACCTGAACACCTTTGTATTTACCAAGTTTTACTTCCGGTCTTACTGCAACTTCTGCTGTAAAAATGAATGGCTTGCCTGCTTCAATCTGAACAACATCAATTACCGGACGTGAAACGATATCAGCACCGCTTTCATCCATAGCCTGTGCGTAATTATCCTGAATTAAAATGTTCGCTGCTTCTTCATAGAAAATAGCTGCGCCATACATTTTTTCAATCATCTGGCGAGGTACTTTTCCCTTACGGAAACCAGGAACACTGATTTTATTCTTTTCCTTCATGTAAGCTGCCTGTAATGCCTTTTCTAATTCTTCTGCCGGCACCTCTACAGTAAGCTTCGCCATATTTTTTTCTAAATTTTCTACCTGTACATTCATTATAACGATTTTCCTCCTTAAATATATATCTCATGAAATAACCATGTACAAATTGCGTATAAACAGTCATTTAAAGATTATAGCATATGGTTTTTCAAAATACTAGCTATTTTTTTGATTTTCTGCTCCGATTGCCCAAATTCTCTTTAACTGCTTCCCAAATTCACTAAATTGCCATGTTTTTCTGCTTCTCGCCACACATTTGGGGTCATTTACTTTAAACCCTGTATCATCATATCCATAAATCACAATAAAATGCCCCTCCGAAGTAAATACTCCTTTTCTCACAGAACAAATCAGTATTTTCCCCTTATCAAGCGCCGCTTTCATGCTTTCTTCTTTCATAGCAGGATGTTCCACCGTAAGCCCATATAAAAGAGGTGCCTCATCCATAAGCTTCCATGCCGTTCCTACACCTTCTACATAGTATTTTTTTTCCGTACTATATTTCGCTATTTTATCCGGTGTTACCTCCTCGTAATCTGTCAGTGCCAATACCACCATTGATAAGCAGGTAGGTCCACAGCCGGATAAACCCATTTCTTTTCCGCCATATTCAAAATACCCCCACCTCGGATCAAATTGAAGCAGAAGCGGATATTCTTCCGTCAGTTCCTCGTCAGTAAATCCTCCCTTGGCACTACCGTCTGCAACGACTGAGCCAATTACATATGCCGCCATCTCGGGATTGTTAGCCAAATTCTTAAGCATCTCCATTGAATAGAGTTCGGGCTGTTCATTAATCTGTTTTACAAGTTCGTACTGTTTAGCCAGCTCTGCAATCCTTTGCAGTACCTGTTCATCATCTCGTTCCTCAGGTTTGTCAACATGCTCCAAGCCATATCTTTCAATATAGCTTAGCCCCATTACATTTATCAGCTCCGTTATCTGTGGCTTTATCTTAGTTGCGGCTCTCGTTCCGATTGTTTCTACCACGCAGACTGCTGCCCTTTTGAGAATCGGCTTTGGCTGCCCCAAAAGATACACCCCAAGTACATTTAAAAACAGAATTACTGACACCGCCAGCACAATCCATATTCTTTTGTGTCTCCTCATAACATCCCCTAGCTGTGTCTTTTAGTATCCTAATTCTTCTCCCACTAGAATGACTTTGATTCTTCCCGGCACTCTGGACGCACGGGTTACAGTTGTAGTACAACATATGGTATTGTTTAAACAATTACCGCATCTTCCTGTCTTAGCACATGGTGTATCACAGTTCAGTCTCACCGTATTCGGCGGTGCAGCGAAATTACGAATGCGTTCGATTCCACTCTCCACATCTGTCACAACCTTATTCATTCCCGCAACAACAATAACTGTTTCCGGTCCGTATATCATCAACCACACTCTGCTGCCGGCTCCGTCAATGTTCACAAGCTCTCCATCCAGAGTGATAGCATTGGTACTTGTCATAAAAATATCCGCTGTCGCCTGTTTTGCCTTACATTCCTTCTTTTCTTCCGGCGTCTGATAATTTTCTCTTCGAATCAGATCATGTCCTGCTGCTTCTACCGCTTCTTTTAATCCAAGTTCATCAATGGTCATGGAGCCGCCATAGCAAATGCTTTTTCTATCCGTTCCCACCAATTCCAAAAATTTTGCTTTGGCTTCTTCCTTTGTCTCGCAATAATAGCCTTCCATTTTGCGGAGTTCCAATTTTTTAATAATGCTTTCGGCTTGATTTCTGTAAAATTGTTTCTTTGGCATACCTTTTCTCCTTTATTTTTTGTCGCGTTTGCGCAATAAATAGATGTCCAATTTTTCTTTCATGTTGTCCGGAATCTCTTTTCCAACCGGGCAGCACACTGCATTTGCCATACGCTCCACAAACTTGCTGATAAATTCCACGTCTTTTTCCATATGACTCATTTTCATCACATCCATGGTATCATAACTGTTATGAATGGTCGCCGTATTATTCGGTGCGATTCTTGCGAAGGATACAGCCGGCACTCCTTTGTCTGCAAAAGGTGTAGAATCACTGGAATAAACCTCCTGTGACACATTCATTCCGAAGCCTTCTTCCATACCCATATAGGTAAGGTAATGCACCAGCATTTCTTCTGCGGTACACACAGCAATAAATTTTCCCATAATACAGCCAATCATATCCAGGTTAATATTTAATACTATCTTTTTCCATTCCGCTTCTTTATAGGAATGGGCAGCCACATATGCTTTTGAACCAAGCAGACCGCGTTCCTCAGAACCGCACCAGATAAAACGCAAACCATAACGATGAGGCTTTTTCGCAAACTGTTCCGCAATTGCTAGTAGCCCTACGCTGCCGGACATATTGTCATATGCTCCCTGCGATAAAGATGTGCTGTCATAATGTGCGGTGAGCACAATGGTCTCATCTATTTCACCCGGCAAATCCAAAATCACATTCCTCGATTCTCCCTTATATTCATCCTGTTTTAAAACAATTTTTGCCATTTTGGCATCACTATTGATAATTGAAATTGCCTGTTTTGCGTTAATATTGACACCAGGTATTTTATTCCCCTTGCTGACAAATGAACGCAATTCTCTCTGGTCGATATCTTCATCCACATAATTGGCGTTTCCGTCATATGTAATAAACCCAAGGGCTCCATGCCTAAACATATCCTGATACATCCAGTATCTTAAATAACCGTCAATCATGACGATTTTGCCCTTACATTCTCTAAGCGAGTGCTCGTCTTCTGCCGTCAAATAGTAAAGCGGTGCTTCCACTTCTCCATTTCCGGCACACAAATAGCCTTTGCACGGAATCTCTTTTCCATCAATAAATAATCTGGCCTCTTTTATAGTAGCCATATCTACCTGAAACGGCTCTATGACCGCTTCCTGTCCAAATGCCTTGCACTGTTCTTTTATATATTCAGCACATTTTCGTTCTTCTTTACTGCCACCCGTGCGTACATAAGCAGTGTCTTCAAAAATTTTTTGCATCGCTTCCTGTGTCATAACATTTCTGCTCCTCATCTACAACTTGCATCCTACAAGTTCCATAATCTTTTCTTTATTCCATAACTCATTTTCCCAATAGAATACTTCTGTTTTACGCTTCTTAAAAATACGAAATGGAATCTTTGTATTATCGTAAATATGCATAACATCACATACTGAAACCAACTCCGGCACCAATGCCAATGCTTTTTTATATCGGGATCGTATTTTGTCTTCCGGAACTCCATGTCCACCAGCTGCTTCTCTTGATTCTACTCGAAAAATATTAATGTTTACATCTGATGTAAGGACATAAATGCATCGAATAAAATATCCTTTTTCTTTTGCCCTTTGTAGCAATTTAAGGTTTCTCTCTGTAGATAAAACTGTTTCAAACGTAAAACTCTGGTGCTTTTCCAGTGCCTCTTCACGCATTTTTTCTGCCCATTGTGCCGCTTCTAAATCACTACAATAATTCGTTCGTTTTATATCATCTGCATTTATATATGGTTCAATTACCTTCGCTAATTTAGTAACCGTTGATTTTCCACTTCCATTTGGTCCTGCAAACACAATAATTTCCGGACGCTTTTCATTTTGCTGCATATTTTCTCCTTCCATCCGGATATTCTAAATACGCAGTTTTTTTCTCCTCATCATAACCAGCAATCGGAACACCCTTTATTTTTTTTACTTCGTTCTCTATGCGAACTGCTTCTTTAAATCGCTCTGTTAATTCATCATCTGTTATACCACACATTGAATCTAACTCATTCCATTCTTCCATAATCCCATCTCCTATTACGCGTTTTTTATAATTATACACAATATTCTTAATATTTAGCAAGACACCTACAAATTTAGTCACAAATATCCTGCAATTCAAAGGAAATCACTTTTCTCAAATCCTCTAACGACACTTCTACCTGATAACCGATTTTTCCACCGCTAAAAATAATGGTATCACAGTCATTGGCAGAAGCATCAATGGTCGTTGTAAAAAACTTCTTCATTCCGATTGGTGAGCATCCGCCATGAATATAGCCTGTCAATGGCAGGAGTTCTTTTGACTTAATCATCTCAATACTTTTTTCACCAACGGCTTTCGCTGCCTTCTTTAAATTCAACTCTCCGCAAACCGGAACCACAAAGACATAATTACGCTTTGACGCTCCGACAGTCACTAGCGTTTTAAAGACCTGCTTGGGATTCTGTCCAAGTACTGTTGCTACTTCCATACCGCTAATTGCCTCGGTAGAATCATAAGTGTAACTCTCATATGGTATTTTCTTCTGATCTAAAATTCTCATTACATTGGTTTTTTCTTGCTTTTTCATAAACGCAGCTCCTTTAAGCATGTGACAGTACAGGAAACATCATTTTTTCCCGTTCCACACACTTTAAATCTTCTCCCATAATAAATAACGTACAATCTTCTTCCTTATGCTCTCTCACGAGGAATTTTTCTTTCTGCACCGGTGTATATCCAAGCACTGCCTCTGCATTGGCTCCAAATGCTTTTGCCAGACGTGCGATATCCACTTCTTCTTTTCCAAAAATCTGGCAAATACGCAAGGTCGCTCCCTCTGTATCCACAATTGCATAAGCATCCATTTCCGGCAAATAGAAAACATGATCTCCATAACCGGCACCAAGCCAAAACTGGAACAGGTTCACATTTTCATTCATATACATTGCATCATTTTGATTGACACTCTCTGGTACTATTTTATATGCATACATCGCTGCATAAAGTTTTTCTACCTGCAACATATCCTGCATATCCACTTTTTCCAGCTGATACGCTGCTGCATCTTCCAACCTGTCAGCCGGCAGATAGTATTCATATTCCTTTGATGGTCTGAAACCAAACTTCGGATAATACTGCAAAACACTGTCATTTCCAAACAGATAGATACCATCCACTTTTCCGGCATATTCCTCCAAAATACGCTCCATTATCTCTCTGTTTAAGCCTTTTCCCTTGTAAGCTTCATCGGTCATAACAGTTCCCAGCTGAATATAGTTTTTCTTAACACCCGCTACATCAAACTGCATCAGGTTTACAGATACGTTAGAAACAACCTTGTCACCGTCAAGCAGCACATGGGGGATATAAAACTCTCCCCATTGTCCGGCTTCGTACCAGTTCACAAAGTCAAACCCAAACGTCTTTCGTGTTAGTTCATTGAAGGATGCTCGTAGGGCATCATTTTCTTTTACTTTTGTATTATATTTATAGTTCATCTTTTTCTTCCCTTATTGTACCGCAATGTAAAATACAGGGAAATATCTTCCCTGCATTTTATTCAAACTTTTACAGTTTTTTAAAGTATTTCTTCGTCTCCGATACCACTACTCCGCTTAATGCTGCCAGCGCAATCAGGTTCGGAAATGCCATCAAGCCGTTAAAAATATCTGCTATGGTCCATACCGCAGATACAGTCATGTATGGTCCGATAAAAATGGCCAGTATATAGAGCCAACGAAAGCTTTTTAGTGTCTGCGGCTTATCGCCAACCAGGTATTCCATACACTTCTCACTATAATAATCCCATCCTAAAATAGTCGTAAATGCAAAGAAAATCAAACAAATCATCAGAATAAAGGATGACACCTCTGCCGGGAATGGCAAGCCAAGCTGGAAAGCTTTTGTCGTAACCGCCACACCTTCCAAACCAATATTCCAGGTATCCGTAATCACAATACTAAGGCCGGTTAAGGTACAAATAATTAACGTATCAATGATAGTTCCGGTCATTGATACCAGGCCCTGTGCAACCGGCTCATTTGTTTTTACGGAAGCTGCTGCAATCGGTGCACTACCAAGTCCTGCCTCGTTTGAGAAAATACCGCGGGCGATTCCCTTTTGCATTGCTACCATAACTGCTCCAAGTGCTCCGCCTGCTGCTGCACGCAGACCAAAGGCACTTTCTACAATCATCACAAATGCTGCCGGAATCTCAGACAGATGTGTAAAAAGAATCCCGAGAACTGTCACAATATACAGTAATGCCATAAAAGGCACAATTACCTGTGCTACGGAAGAAATTCTTTTCACCCCGCCAATAATAACGAGTGCTGCGCAGGCAGTAAGAATCAAACCGGATATTACAACTGACCACGAATACTCTGTTCCAAATAAGGTAATCGTATTCAGATTATCCGGGTCAAAAAAGTTATTAACAGCACTTGTGATTCCGTTAATCTGTGTAAACGTTCCGATTCCAAGCAAACCGGCGCTCACACCGAAGAAAGCAAATAATTTTCCCAGCCAACGCCAGTTTTTCCCCATTCCTTTTTCTATGTAATAAAACGGTCCGCCAACAATGTGCCCATCCGCTGCTACCGTTCGATATTTAATCGCCAAAAGACATTCTGCATACTTGGTTGCGGTTCCAAAAAATGCAGCCACCCACATCCAGAACAATGCCCCCGGTCCGCCTGCCACAAGTGCTGTTGCAACACCTACAATATTACCGGTTCCGATGGTTGCGGAAAGTGCCATACATAATGCACCGAAGCTGGATACTTCACCGTCCTGCCCATCTTTTTCATTCGCAATAATGTGCTTTATCGCAAGCGGAAGTTTGGAAATCTGTATTCCCCTTAATCGAATCGTCAGGAATACACCCACCGCCAGTATCAACACAATTAAGGGCAATCCCCATACCAAGTCATCAATCATTTTTAACATCATAAGGCACCTTTTCTTTCATAGAATAGTTCTAGGATAACACAACCAAATGTCCGTTTCAACAGTACATTTGTCCTTGCATTAATTACATTTTCTTTTAAGTTTTATAATCTATGCTTACAACTATTTTATTTTCCTCTCATACAAAAAATGTGAGCCAAACAATATCAGCTCACATTTTATGTTTAAGTCATGTTTAGATATACTTCTCTGCAATCTTTGCAGGCATGTCCGGATACTGCTTTCTAAATTCTGAATATGACAGTCCCTTATCCGCCACAGCCTTTCCAAGCTCTACAAAAAACTCAGGAATATCTTCCACAGTCATAACTCCCAGTTCATTACCAAACTGTTCTTCGCCTGCTCTGTCGCAGCCATTCTCCATCACTAAGAAAGCATCCTTCGGTCCATTTTCCGTCTGCTTCTTGGCACCGCGAAGCCCGATGACAGCAGTCTGATGAGCAGAACAGGAAGACGGGCATCCTGAAATGTGAATTGCCGGAAGTGCATCACTTGGAAGTTTTTCCTCACGTACTCTCTTAATACAAGCAGCAAGCATTGCCTGCGATCTTCCGATTCCGACCTGACAGATATCTGCACCAATGCAGGCGGTAGATTTTTCAAATTCAGTACCGCTCTCATCTGCTGTTAACGCCAATACTTTCTTTGCCTCTTCTTCTGTCAGATTAATGACATATAAGCCCTGATCCGGGGTCAAACGAAGCTTTACTTCCTCCATATCTGCAATTACATCATATAATTTCCGGAAGAAATCATCTTCAATGACACCGCCGATTGGATGACAGGAAACTGCATACAGACCAAACTGTTTCTGCTTTGTCACTCTTGCATTGCCAAGGAAATTCTCATCTGTACTCTCCTCCCCTGTCTTTGTTACTGCAACTTCCTCTACAGAAATATCTAAATTTTCCTCTGCAAGATTCTTCTCTAATTTCTCAGCGAAGACCTTCTGTAAGCCATCTACCCCAAGCGTATCCTGTAAAAATCTGGTTCTGGAAGCCGCACGGCTGGTATAATTACCATATTCAGTAAATACATCTACCATTGTCTTTACACAATACAGAATTTTAGAAGGATCCACATTTTCTGCAACCTTTACGCCAAACTTTGGCTTGTTTCCAAGTCCGCCTGCGATATAAACGTCGAAGGTATGGTTGTCCTTTGCCACAAATCCAAGGTCACGGAAGGTAGCATGCGGTTCATTTTTTTCATTGTTTGAAAAGCAAACTTTAAGCTTTCTGGGCAATTTCACTTTTTTAATAAAACCGAGCAGATAATCTGCCGCTTCTTTTGCATAAGGAAGGACATCAAAGGTCTCATCTTTTGCGACACCGGAAAGCGGAGTACACATCACGTTTCTCGGGAAGTCCCCGCCACCGCCTCTGGTGATGATGCCATGCTCCCATGCCTCTTCTATCAACCCGCAAACTTCTTTTTCTGTCAGATTGTGAAGCTGAACGGTCTGACAAGTGGTCAGATGCGCCATGCTGATTTGATATTTCTCCATGCTCTCTACAATAAACTGCAGCTTGTCCTTGTCAATTTCTCCACCGGACAAACGCAGTCTTAGCATGCTGCGTTCTCCGCCTCTTTGCGCATAGCTTCCGAAACCGCCGGAGAAAGATTTATATTCCGGAACAGTGATTTCTTTGTTATAAAACTTTCTCGTCATCTCATGAAATTCTTTTAAGTCCTCACGAAACTCTTCTAAATGATTCTGTGCCATAATCGTCCTTCCTTTTTTTGCAAATTTTTCCTGAATTCATCATAATATTTTTTGTATGACTTTTCAACTGACATGTGTTTTTTCAGAATTTTTCTCATAATAGAATGCCCCATAATTTTTTTACTAAACAGACATTCCATTCAGAATTATTAGGTCTACCTTTTTACTGCCTTAGTCGCCCAAAATGTCGGCACATTATACTCATGCAGTTTCCCTTCTCCATTGGTATCGCCATAAATTCCTTCCAAGGAAAATCCTGCTGCAAGCTGGCCGCCGATTTGTTCTTCAATGGTATGAGAAAACTGAATTCCCCAATCATTTTTTAGGGAAAGCTCATACATTTCCTTATCACGCAGCGCATTAAACGGCAGCTTATAGGTTAATACCGATTCCGTTTCCTCATCAAAAATATAGTTCAATCCATTATCAAGACCGGCAAGTAAAATGCCTCCTTTTTTCAACACACGATAACATTCCTTCCAAATCGGAAGCACTTCCTCTACATAGCAATTGGAAACCGGGTGAAAAATCAAATCAAAGCTTTCATTCTCAAAAGGTAACGGCTTCGTCATATCTGCCTTCACGATTTTGATTTCATATCCTTCACGCTCTGCCACCATTTTTTCACTGGCAAGCTGTGCATCTGAATAATCTAAAATCGTACATTCCGCGCCAAGAGCCGTAAAAATCAGCATCTGCTGGCCTCCGCCTGATGCCAGTCCCAGCACTTTTGCACCTTTCATCTCGCAAAACCACTCCTTTGGAACCGGTTTTGTCGGTGTCAGCAACACGTTCCACTCGCCTCCTACTGCCTTTTCATATTCTTCATGACTGATTGGCGTTCCCCATTCCCAGCCTTCTTCACACCATTTAGTTATCGCATTTGAATTTACTTTTGTATAATCTATCTCCATTATTCTTCCTCAATTCTTCGCTGATTAAGCTTATTTTTAATATTAGATACAGACCTGAAACCACTCTACCAGTGTCTGTCCGTTATTTTTTTCATGCCACTCATGATAGGAGTGAAAAACTTTCCGAATATTCCCATTATAATCTTCTATTACTTTTTTGACTGCCAGAAAGCTTCGCCAATATTCAAAAAAGATACTTGCATAGTCGCCTTCATAGGTAGCCTGTCCGAATTCCTCCAACGAATGAGTTCCATATTTTTCTTTCAACAAGTTTACTAATTGTTGATTATAAAATGCTTCCTGTTCAAATTCTTCCTCTGTCAAAAAATAGCGTCTGCTAATGTACTCAACCATTCCCTCTTCAAACCAAATACCATCACTAAGAGCCGAATCAAAATCCTCTAAGAACCATTCGCTATGATGTGCCAGTTCATGACCAAGGATTTGCATGATATGGTTTTCTGACAGTTCCTTAAGGTAATATTCCTTAATGCTTTGGCGGGCCGCCTCGTTTTCTTTCTGATTCTCTATACCTTCCAATTGTTTTAAGTATAAACTTCGCCAAGCTTCTATATCCGGCGTCATAACAACACGATACTCATTGGTATATGCCGGAACCGGAATATCACTAATCAGACTTGTCGCAGCTTCTTTTCCCGTCCACAAAATGGTTCTTGGCAAGTCACGAACTTCATATTCTGTTTGAAGAAATTTAAGATATTCATCCAGTCTGGGCTGTATCCGCTCAACAAATTTTTGATATTTAGTCAATTCTTCCTTTGTCTCTACTCCGTATAGATGCTTCATCCTAAATCTCCCACTTATAGCTTTCGTACCGCAACCACTTCGCCATCACACACTTCCCCGTTCTCCTCGAATCCGAACGAATGATAAAGCTGCCGTGCCATGGTATTTTCCGGTTCGTAAGAAAGCCAACAAGGATGCCATTCTCATATAATCCGAATGGCAACGCAACCGCGCCGGATGTGATTGTGACATATGCCTCCAAAATGCTTTCTGTATTCGTTGCCACAAATTCCTTCTGGGAGTCCTGCACCGATAATTTTGTAATCGGCCATAAGTTTTTATAGTCAACCTTTTTTAGTTCCATAGACTTCTTCCCTTTTCTTCCATAAATATTCCCTCTTCAGCTTTCTATCCGTCCTTTATCTCTTGCCAAAAACCGAATCAACTGAATTACTTTATCCTCATATTTATGATTTTCAATCAAATATATCCACAACATCACATTCGGATAAAAGCATAAATCAATGATCTTCTTATAGTCCCTATACACCTTTTTTTCTACTTCGTTTAATATGTAATACTTAAAAATGGACTTTAAAAGCTTCCAATGCAAACGTCTTCTATACCGTAATGTTCACAAATATTTTTAAGCACATCCTCACTCATAGTCATGCATTTTCGTTGAAAATACTGCGACTGTATCCCATCTTCAACAAACTCTTCCTGCATCAAAAATCCATTTTTCTCAAGTACTCTTATTGATGCCGGATTTGATGTGTAAGAAAATGCGCCTATCGTCATAAAATGAAATCTTTCTAAAATTTCCTCTAGAAATAACTTCACCGCCTTCGTCGCTACGCCCTGTCCCCAATATTCTTTTTCAAAAATGCAATAGCTTAACATAGCATTCGGTTCCTCATCCATATTGATTGCGTAGCACCAAATGTCCCCTACATAGATATCATCAGCATAAATCGTTCTTCCATAACTAGTCGCATCTGGAAGCTGTGTCTTGTGATAATCTTCTAAGGTCTCCTCCAATGTTCTCGTAATTTGTGGCAAAACCTTTTTTATTTCCACATCCTGTGCTTTTGTAAAATAAATTGCAACTGTTTCTTCGGTGCGCTCTCTTAAGCATATTTTCATGGATTTTTTTACTCCATCCGTTTATGATATTTCCAAAAATCAATCGTTTCCTGCAAATCTGCCTCGTCGGCAAACAAATCCAGTTTTTTTGCCACTTCTACGGCAAAGTCAACATAAGCATTTGCCCTTGCGGTAATTACATTTTTATCACTTACGATATCTAAATCGATAGAGTGTGTTGATTTTACATCACAAAGTACTCCTGCCTCATCCAGCAAATCCACGCCTGCACAGATTCCTGCAACTAATTTCCCTTGTGCTTTTACCTCTCTAAAAAGTGCTCTCACTTCTTCGTTATTAATATTTTTCACGTTTCCACCAGGTATGATAAGGCTGCGAATCTGGCTTTTATCGAGTTCGCTTACAGCCATATCCACATTCACCGAATAGCCTTCCATTGACCGGATTGGTTTGCCATCTAATGAGCAAAGAAGCACCTCGCAATTCGTAAATTGCATAAAGTAATTCAAAATCACAATTTCATAAAAACAACTTTTGTCATATACAAGAAATACGTCCTTCATAACCATTACCTCCATTCATTTTGTTAACTATTCTTTTTCCGGCTTATAAACCAGTTTAAACTCTTCGCAGACAACCTTCATATTCTCATCAAAAGTCAAGCCTGCTTCCTACTAAAAAACTCGTCGCAAAACTGATTCCACACCACCTCGTATTCCTCGTGTGGTACCTTTTTCAAATCATATGGAGTATGTATACCGCGCTTTTTTGCCTCATTTACAAAGTCAAAAATATAGTCTCCTGCCTCTGTGTAAAAAGCTATGACTTCATCATACCCTAATTCAATAGCCGCTGCGAGTCTTGTATGTCCATCCAGTGAAATATATTTTCCGTTTTCTTTCATTACCGGAATGATGATGTCCTTTTGACTTGTAATAAAGGTCTTTACCGCCTTGATTTTATCTTCATCCACATAAAACTGGGATGGCTGTATCTCCTCAATGCGGATTCGAAACGTCTCCACCGGTTCAAATTCTTTTATCAGTTTCTGCTCTTCATTATAAAACTTGCAAATATGCTCTGCGTAAAAACGGAACTCCTCAATCACTGCATCCTGATACTCCTGTACTTCGCCGTGAACAACTGCTTCGCAACTACCGACAATTTCAATCTCACAAGGTATCGTATCGTTGATTACAAACGCGCCATGCTGCTTTAAGACTTTTTCTGAAAATCTGCTGTCATCATACGCATTGATTCTTTCTATCTTTATATCCATTTTTTACTCCAAATTCTGTCTTCAGATATCCAAATAAAATAAAATATCTTTCTTACCTTCCTGTTTCGTTCCCTGATAAACCTTCGTGTCTAAACCGCCAATGACAAAACCGGATTTGATATAAAACTTGCATGCCGCAAGGTTATTGTCCTGTCCCACCGTATGAATACCCTGATATCCATTTTCCTTTGCCACTTCTTTTGCTTTTTCAATCAGCATCGCGCCAACGTTTTTCCCTCTATAAGCAGAATCCACTTTTAAATCATACAAATACATGTATTTAAACCATTCCTGCTGCATGATTGCTAATCCGATACACTTTTCTCCTTCATATGCACCAATAAACACACTATTTTCTGAAAGAGCGTCAAAATCATAGTTTTCATCCGGGAAACACATTGTGCTCACCTCCGGAAACAACTCCGTTGTATAACTCCACTGCTCGTTCACATAGGACGGAATCATTCTTCCAAACAATTCAAAAGGCTGGTTTGGAATGTTAATATCTGCGCTATGCGCCTTGTCAATGATTCTTACTTCTATTTTCTCGTTCATTATTTCTCCTCCTTGAATCTGTCTTATCAGTTCCTCTATCTGATATTCCTTTGCTGGTATCACAATTGCCTGATTTCCTAACACTTTTTCAATTGCCGCAAGTTCCATCTGCATGCGGCGCCTAAAATGCGCGGCCATATCTGTCACCCCTTCAAAAGGGTGTTTTTTCCCATATGGAGTATCGTTCAGATAACGCAGCATCAGCGGATACCACATTTCCACTCCGTTTTCGTCTGAACGTTCCTTTTTGATTTGTAAAATATTTTCTTCAATCTGCTCGGAACACAGATACACCATCACGAATTCTTTCTCTTTTAGTTTGGCAAACAGCTCCTCATAGAAATCCAGAATCTCCTGCTCCGTCATGTCATAATAAAGCAGCAGTTCTTCCATCGTATTTTGAAAGAAAGAGCATTCAAACACATTGCCCGCGCTACTAAAGTTCTCATAACGCCTCAGCAAAATTGTTTTAAATTCTTCCAATGGACGTCTGCCATTATAGATTTCATACTGCTCCATATACTCATAGAACTCTCTGCGTTCCGCTAAGATTCGTGTGTATGTAACAATATAGTGGCTGTCTTCCTGATACGTGGCTTGCCGAATTTTTTCTGCTAAATCAGGAAATTTTACCAGTGCAGCTTCATACTCTGACTCTGTCATATAAGTACACCATGCCAGTTCTACCGGGGAATAATCGCCCTCCCAGTACACATGATAATCCGGCAGGGCCTGTCCGAGTAGACGGAGCAAGGTTGTTTTTCCGGTTCCCTGTATTCCTTCAATAAAAATGTTTTTATACATTATCTATAAAATCCCCCTTTTTTTCAAACCCATTTTTCTCTTTGCATAATTCAATTTTTAAATGTATAATATATGTAGTTGATAGGCATTGCCTATTTGTGGGCTGACACATTAATCCGAATTTCTTCTCAGACTACGGGTGCTGAACAGTTGGCTGGCAACAGAAAAACCAGCATTCTTATCGGACTACGGGTGCCGATTCGTTGACGGACAACAGAAAAATCAGTCATGAAAGGAAGGTTACATTCGCTGCGGTGGGTGAATCTTCCTTTTAAATTCTATTTCACATCATTAGGAGTTTTCCCATGACCAAAAACGAAATTATTGCTATTGTGCATAAGTGCGCCTGTACATATGATACAAATCTTTGTAACACTCAAGTTATGTTTGTCTATTACAATGCACAAAACAAAGTAGAATTTGCTGAAGTTCGCTTCCGTGCTCACAATTTTCTACACTTTACAGGTCTAGTACCACGTCCAGGAATTTCAGCAAATATATTTTATCACAAAATAGTAAATAACAAGCTTAGTCCGAATGACTTTTTTGTTAAATGCCCTTTTACCACTGAATTAAAATTAAAGATTCTGTCTAGTATAGTAAATATAGATCAAACTGCCCGTATGATAGGCAACTATACCGGTCCACATCTTGAGCTTTATACTGAAAAAGTAGCCGGAACAACCTCTGCTTGCCTCGGATTAATTTCAAAAAACGATTTTTTCATACCAAATACTATTTTGAGTGAAGATATTCGAAATATCTCTCAGTACCCACCCGGAAAAATTTTTGCTATTTTTAAAATGAAAAATACCAAACGAGAATATACTCAGTTAACATATAAGAAAAAAGATTTACAATTAACAAAATCTCTTTTCCCTGCAACCGTTTTATCAAAAATAGATTCACAACTTTTTGGCAGCTAAGAAATCTTATACGCCAACTCAAACGCCAGCAGTGCAATCTTTTGCTTATCATCCAGTCTTTCATTTCCGGAAAGGCTTCTCGGATCCCACGAAGAATGGTCAAGATTATCTCCAGCATAAAGAAACTGAAAAAACTCAATGCCTCTGAAATTGCAGAAGGCCTGCATAGAAGCACACTCCATTTCCACACAAATGGCTCCCATCTTTTTACGGTTCTCTATCTTTTGAGGTGTTTCCCGATAAAATGCATCCGTCGTCCATGTGACACCCTCTACATATGGATAACCGAATTCCTCTAAAATCTTTTTAAATTCTTCTGTGTATTTGGTGTTGACTTCAATAGTATCGCTTGCCGGTGCATAATGATAGCTGGTTCCTTCATCCCGAATTGCTTTCGTTGGAATGATAATTCCGCAGTCCTTTATCTTCTTATCCAGGACACCGCAGTTTCCAAGCAAAATAATCCTTTTACCACCAAATGCCATAACATCCTCAAAAGCTCCCACACAGGCCGGGCCACCAAGCCTTCCCTTGAAAAATGCAAACCGCTTTCCTTTATAGTTCACCTCATAAACCGGCCATACACCATCTACATCATGACTTTCCGCAATCACAGTTCCACCCAAAAAACGGACAATCGCGTCAAACAGCTGATGTGAAAACACAGACACTACCGTTTCCGGGAAATCCGGTATTTTTTGAAATATCATATCCGGATTGATTACCGCAATTTTATTTTCATCAAACTCCTCTAATAGCATCGTTACCTCCTAGTGCTTTCCATATTAATTCACCGTTTTATAATTAATATTTGCCTTCCTCGCCTGACTCATTAAGTCTTTTGTCTGTAGCTTATATTGCTTTCCATCCTTAATAAAATAAGTTCCACATTGTCTGAATTCAAAGTTTACATTTTTTCTCACGCACTGCTTTCGGATGTTCAATACCCATGCATAATCAAGCGGCCTGGCATGATAATCGGATTCTCCTCCTACCACAACTAATTCAATTCCATCAAGATACTTCTCAATATCTATGTCTTCCAGTAAGGGCTGTGCTGTAATGCATTTATGCTTAATGGGCAAATCTTTAAAAATTCCCAGCTTATAATCCGCATTTTTCTGATTTTCTATAGTACAGCAAACCACAACATTTTCATATCCATCGCCCCAATCGTCGGGAATACATTTCATAAATCTGTTAATTCTTTTTGTCAGGAATAAGAAAGTGCAATCCCCTCTTTCCTTCATCATTTTCCAACAGTCATCCCGCCACGCATCAGCCTCTTCAATCAGGAAGTCTGATGTAAAGCACAGGTAGACAGTTCCTGATTTCATCTTGTAATTACCATTTTTTAACTTCACAATTGGCTTTTCAAAATCTTTTGTTTTTACAATATTATTTGTATTCACATTTCTTTTTGCATCACCTTTGTGAATATAGCAGTGCAAGCAGCCCTCGCTGCATCTTTTGCATCCACGCCAAGGATTCCATACCGCCATAATAATCCCCTTCTCTAAACCATAGTTCCATATAAAGTATAAACATACGAAGCAATTGATTCCGCATAACATTCCTGTTCAAACCCAAGTTTTTCAAAAAGCTTCCTACTGTTTACGTTATCTTTTTCAATTAATCCTACAATGTCCATCGTAGGATACTTGTTTTTAATCTGATGAATTACTTTTTCCAACAATTCGTATGCAAATCCTCTTTTATGATAGCGATAAGAAATCGTAATTCCCAGCGTAATGCAGTTATCCTCTTCATTATAAAAAAATGCCAGTTCTCCAATCATTTCATTATCTGATTCTAAGCAAACCGCATAATGCTGTTCCTCTTTCGTAGACAAAAATTCATCCCTGCAAAATCTCTGAATGAACGCCCCGATATCTTCCTTGGTAAAGTCATCCCACCGCTGATATTTATAGCAAACTTCGTTGTTTCTGTAGTCGTATATATTATCTAAGTCAGATGGCGATAAATTTCTAAGATATAACCTGTCCGTTTCTAACATTTTCATAACTAAAGTTCCCTCCTCTTACAGGCGGCATTCCAACTGGCAGTCACAAGGTTCTTCTTCCACATGCTTTTGGTTATAGACCTCTGCTTCCACGCATCCCATTGCCTTATAAAAAGCCTGGCTCTCTACGGATGAATGTGCTGAAATATATAGTTTTCTTGCGCCATTTTCCTTTGCCCATTCCTTTGCGGCAAGGAAAAGCACCTTGCCAATTCCCTGTCCCCGCATATCCTCAGATACATGGATACTGGACAAATCCAGATACTTTTGTTCGCCGCCAAATAACACCGGTTCTACCGATACGAAACCCTTCAACGCATTATCCGAAAAAGCTCCATATACGAAGCCTCCGGTAAGAATGGTATTCTTTAAACAGGACACCAGTGTCGCATAATTTTCTTCTGACCAGTCATCTATAAAGGGTACCTCTTTTATTTTCCATTCGCCTTTTTCTTTCCGCCAGCATTTTGTGACCACCTGACGGCGGATAAAATTGGAAAATAACTCTCTATTCAATTCATCCGCTCTTAAGCTTCTATATTGCATCATATTATTATTTCTCCATATTCTTTCGTCTGTATATTGCACACGTGTCTTAATTAATCTGCAAAAATTTCCATAAAGATGTCTTCATCCGTAGCATCATATGTTACAAAACCGCATTTCTCGTATACATGAATCGCTCTTGCATTATTCGGATAAACTTTCAAAACAATACGCTTCAACCCAAGCTCCGCAAATCCATACGCAAGCATTCTCTGAATTGCCTCTGTCCCATAGTGCATGTCCTGCTTCTTTGCAGTAATAGCAATTCCCAGTTCTCCGAATCCATCCTTTATATCCATGAATTCTATATTACCGATGAATTCCCCACTCTTGTCTTCAATCATGGAAAAAATCCTATTCTGTAATTTCAATTTGATTTCCTTCTATCCCAATAATGCAGCTTTCATAATATCCATCCCCTGTTGTTCTGGGTCCACTAACAACTGTATAGCCATCGTTTTTCATTCTATTTGTAAGTTCATTTACCGCTTCTTTGCTTCCCAACTGAAAAGCAATATGAATATATCCAGTTCTCGCTAACTCTTTTTCGTGCTGGGTCATGTTCGGTTTATGCATGATTTCTAATCTTGCACCATCCCCAAACGACAAAAAATAGGAACGGAAATCAGTATTTGGATTATGATATCCTTCGTTAGACACCGCATCAAAATATTTCACAAAAAAATCTCTTGTCTTTTCTAAATCATCGACATACATTGCAATATGTTCTATGTGCATATTCGTTCCTCCAGATGTCAAATTCGCAATTATACTTCCATTTTCTTTGCATACATTATCTCAGTAGCACCATGCGATTGATTTTTCTGATTCATTAATGTAAAACCATGTTTTTCATAAAACCTTATTGCTCTCATATTCTTCTCAAAAACCCATAAAATAACTTCTGAGTAACCGGCTTGTTTTATTTCATCAAGAATTTGTCGCATCATAATTGAACCATATCCTTTATGCCATTTGTCCCTCAAGCTATGTATGCATATCAACTCTGCAACATTTGTCCCCAGTTCACTTCTATTTTGGCTCCATCCTGCGATACAATGTGGTTTCTTGTCTACAAATTCAATTGTGATATGAACAAACTGCTGTCCCAGTACTTTTTTATACATTTCTTCTACGTTTTCTAAATTCGTGCTTCGCGCTAATTCCTCCGAAGAAAGTATTCCGGCAAATGCAGCTTTCCATGATTCGGTTTGGATATATGCCAATATCTTTTCGTCGCCTAATTTTGCTCTCCGTAGTTTTACATTGTTCATAGTAATCACTCTTTACAAATTGGAAGCTTGTCAATCTATGAGTTTCTTTTTTAGCATAATATATTCGCTTGTTCTATATGTTTCTTCAAAACCGCAGTTTATGAATAATGCTATAGCCGGATTATCGATTGCTATATCATCGAAGATTTCTTGAATACCATTGTTCCTTGCGTTTTCGCACAACAGTAGTAATGCTTTTTTTCCATAACCTTTCCCACGATATGAAACATAAATGATTACATCTGCAATGTAGACATTTCTCGCTTCATCAAAATGATAAGCTATTTCACCCAAAAACTCACCATTTTCTGTAATATATCGATAAAATCGTTTGTTTTCGTGATTAAGTAGCCATCTATCATACCAGTCTCCCCATTTCTCTTTTGGGAATGGGATTGTTCCACCACAAGCATGATTGTAGGTCATCGTAGCTTCATCATTTAAAAGTTTTTCTCTAAACCATAAATCTTCAATTCTTGGTTTGTACAGCGTAATCATATTTCATACCTCATCCACCTCAAATTTTTCCTTATCTCTGCCCCATACAATTGACCTTTGGTCAATTGTCCTCCCTCGCGATAAAGAACTCGGTCAATTCTAAGTTTTTACATCTTCTTGCAATTACGTCCTCCGACCTTAGCCCATTAGCTATATGCATATTAATTCCTCCAGATGTAAAATTCGCAATTATACTTCCATCTCATATAACGCCATTGAATTTCCATTATCATAATCAATTATATCCACGATTTTAAATCCAGCTTTTAAATATATTTTTCTTACAATGCTGTCTTATTGCTTCAACAACAGATTTCGTCATCTCTCTATGTGCATATTCTCGCCGGACACAGAATTTATGTAAGTAAACAGCTTCATTCTCTGGTGTCAAACCCCAATATTCGGAATCGCTATTTTGAAGAATAAATGCACATGCAACCTTTCCATTTACTTTGCCGATGCAAAAATTTTCAGGCTTAGCCTCTTCTGTAATCAATTCGTTTGGAGTTAACCACTCATCTAGCCAAACCCACAGGCCAATGTTTCTTCCCCATTCAGCAACTTCCCTTATTACTGGAATTGCTTCATCTGTTTTATTAAAAATAATTTCAACGTTTTCCATATATTTTTCCTCAACACGTTTACAGGTTTAAAAATAACTACATCTTCTTTGCATACATTATCTCGGTAGCACCATGCGATTGATTTTTCTAATCCGTTAATATAATCCAATAATGGTATTCAGCATTGCAGTTATATCATTATTCCTTGTTTCAGGGGACTCTTTTTTACTTTTTTCATTTTTTAGTCCCCTGAATCCCTAGTATTAATTATTATGTATCTAAATCTGGTTTTCATTCTGACATTTAGACAAACATTTTGTGACTTTGTAAAATTGATTTTCCTTTTATGCTATCCGGTTTAAGTTATCTAAAACTATCTCCAGATTTTCTGCCACAGGTAACGTTCCGTCAATGACAATAACAGGACAACGAAGTTTCTTTGCGCTTTCTTCAACCAATTTTAAATCACGGCTTTTCACTACCTCTCGAAATTCCATTTGCTGTATAAACATATCTCCGCCTGCAAGAACCCGTGTTCCGAACCGTTTTTCTTCTCTCTCCTGAATTCTCTTCAATCGCTCTTCCAGTGCCGCTTGAACCCAAAAAGCAAGGTCAATATGAGAAAGAATTTCATCGCTCCAATTCATAGTCACACCGGATAAAATAAATTTAGGATGCACATGAATATCATCTAGTATCGCAGTCTGCACTTCGCTCTTTAATCTGGGATTTGAAAATGGCAGTTCTCCCAGATACTCCGTATGAATAACACTATTGTTTTCCAAGGCCCATTTTCTTGATGCTGATTGCTGAGGAAAATAGTAATCCTCCACATCCATTTCAAAATAACCTATTTGTTTTGATAAAGCATGGGAAAGGGTGGATTTTCCACTTCCGTTCAGTCCTAAAATAGCAATTCCTTGAATCATCCTTTGCTCCTTAGTAAATCGAGAATCTTTCCGCTCTTAGTCTGCCAGAATTTTTACCATCTTGTACTCATCTCTATAACTACCATCATCATATTTGAGAGCCCGGTAATTTTTTCCGGTTTCTTTGAACCCAAACCGTTCATATAGATTCTTTGCCCGATTATTTCCTTCAACCACTTCCAGTTCTGCCTGCTCATATCCCATTTCTTTCGCTAAAGAAAAAGCATACTCCATCATTGCTGAACCAATCCCAAGATTCCAATAAACTTCTTTCAGTGCTATTGCAAAACCGCATCTGTGGTAAACTCGGCGCAAATTTCCGTTGGACATAATTCCACAGTTTCCGGCTATAACGCCCTCTACTTCTGCCACCATCATAATCTCACGAGGAGCATTTCTTTTACCTTCTAAAAGCTTTTCCTCTGCTTCAACGGTAAGCGTAACTTCGTCTTCATTTCTAAGAAGAAAAGGTGTTTCCGAAGATACCCTTCGAAGATACTCAATCATAGCTTCTGCATCTTTTATTTCAACCGGCCGAAGGATACAGGTGCGGCCATCTTTTAAATTTATTGTCTTCTTTTCAAATATCATTTATTTGTCCTCCACAAATCCACTAATTTTCAAAAAAGAATACATTTGCAGGTGTCCCATCCTCATAATCGACTTCACAATTTGGATAGTTCTCCACCAGTCTGTATTTTCCCTTCGTATACTCATTTATTACAGTGTTCCAAAAATATAACGGCGCAAGGTTATGCGGATGACATTTGAGTTGCCATCTGCCATCCACTTTTATCAAATATGGATATCTGTTTTTTTCAGTCAAGTAACAATCAAGCCATTCATAATGATATAGACCATTATCATCAACCATCGTATTTTTCCCCAATCATCATTGCAACCACCTGGCAGTTATCGCTTTATCCTTGTATAATACTCGACATCATCTTCATGATGGATATACGCCCCATTCGCTTTTTGAACCTGTAAGGAAGCAGGATTATCCTTGTGTACAGACATATAAATCTCATCCTCTTTAATAATTCCCCAGGCTTTTTCAATCGTCAGTTTCAAGCCTTTTGTCGCATATCCCATTCCGCGATACTCTTTTCTAATACCGTATCCAATATGTCCAGCGCCCTTTGCCAGAACCTCATTTAATTCATGCCGGATTCTGAATAATCCAACTATCTTATCGTCATCCCATAAAAAATACTGTGTGGAAGGTACATGTCCCTCCTGCAAATTCATTCCTTTTGCATGATTGATATAATTGGGAAGAACGTTCTTCTCAAACTCTTCCCTTGATACGCCATAGTTTGGATTCGTAAAGCCATTTTCATCTTTAGGTAAATTCGTGATATATTCATATTCTTTCTCTATATCTTCCATATTAGCTTCTTTTAAATATAACATGCTGCTTTCCTCCCAAGCTTTATCATTTATTCTTTCACAACCGAAACGTTGCCTTCTCTCGTTAAGTTTTTAAGCCAAATATATTTTTTATATCTCATATATAAAAAAGGTACCTTTACAATTTCATCCGCACACATGACAATATATACAACCATGACCGGCCAATGGAGGATAAAACATCCAACCAGCGATAACGGTAACGCAAGGCACCAGGTTGCAATGAAAACGCTGATTGCGTCATAAATTGCATCCCCTCCTGCCGGAAATACGCCACAGGTGAATACGGTATTAAATGCATAAGCAAACATATATAAAATGTTAAATGCAATCATCATCACCAGATAGCTCTTTGCCAATGGCTCCAGCACATAGAATATGTACACGAGTGGACCTATGATACATAATAAAACTGCATTCGCAATTCCACAAAATAATGAAACATTCCAAAATCTTCTTCCATAATCTTTTGCTTTTTCAAGCATATTCTGTCCAAGCAGCCCACCAATCATGACACCGGCACCACTGGCAAATCCATGGCTGAGGCATTGAATCAACCCCGTAGCTACATTGGTGACAGAGTACGCAGCGGTAGCATCCGTACCAAGATGCCCGATAATTACTGAGTGCACAGAAATACTAAGTCCCCACGATAAACAGCTTGCCAGCATCGGCAGTGCCACAATTAACATATCTTTTTCAAGCTGCTTTGAGAAATAAAGCATGCTCTTTCCGTCCGGGTGAATCCGCCCTTTCTCAAAAGATGCCACTACGCACCAGACAAAAGCAATCACTTCTACTGCAATCGTGGAATAAGCAGAACCGTTTGCTCCGAGAGCCGGTATCTTTCCAAATCCGTAAATCAGGAAAAAGTCCACGACCATATCTACTATTACAGTTACTGCTGAAATCCATACGCTCATTTTTGCTCTGCCATCAATTTTCATCAGCATGAGATAGCATTGGGTAAGTCCTAAAAACAGATAGGAAAAGCTGACAATTCTAAGATAGCCTGCACCTATATGGATAAGTTCTGCCTCATCTGTAAAAATCCTCATTAATTGTTCAGGGGCAAAAAATGCTAGCGCAAAGAAAACAAGTGTGATAACAAAAACATATCGAAGCGACATGCATAACAGTTTTTTTACACTCTCATAATCCCCCTTTCCATAATACTGTGCCACCAGTACTCCGACAGCGCCTACTACCGCACTAATAAATAGTGACATTACAAATGAAACCTGATTGGCAAGTGATACTGCTGCAATGGATTCCTGTGTTAATCTTCCCAACATCAATGCATCAGATGCTCCGACCAAAGCATTCAGCAAGCCTTGCAATGCAAAAGGTATTGCTAATGCTGTAAGTTCTTTGTTAAATTGTTTATCTACATTTATTCTCATAACCAATTTTCCCCTTAATTCATAGAATCTAATTCCAGTCTCATCAGCACTAATTCCTGCCAATTTTCCTCGCGGGTTTTAAACCCTCTCGGATTTCTTCCAAATTCTACAAATCCGCACCTTTTATATAGCTCAATTGCCGTTGTATTGTCAGCAACAACATCCAATTCCAATTGGAGGAAGCCTGCCTTCTTTGCACATTCGATACAACTCTCGGTTAGTGCACGTCCTATTCCAAGTCCCCAGTATTCTTTCACAATGCTTATTCCAAATCCGGCTCTATGCCTTGTTTTGTCTCGATCATGAATCATATTATTTCCGGCAGAACCAATTAATTGATTATCTACAAATGCGCAAATTTCTATATTTGTTTTACTCTCCTTTGCAGCATTAAGGCGTTCTGCTGTTTTATTAAGATTGTGTTCACTCTCATCAGGATATGTAGTCAGAAAATCTGTCTCGCCATGCGCCAATTCAAAATAACGCATAAAAGATTCTGCATCACTTTCTTTTGCATTTCTTAAGATACACATCTGTCCGTTTTTTATAGCAATCTCTTTATAAAACTCCATTTATACCTCCCTCAAATCCTTCTATCTCCTCTTCTAACAGCCGAAATACTTTTGCCACTAAGTATCCGTCCGCAATTGCATGATTTAATCGAACGCTGACCGGCATCAATAATCTTCCATTTTCTTCTCGATATCTTCCCCAATTAACGATAGGAGCAAAAAATAAATATCCATCCGGAAGTTCTATATTTAAAGAATCATAAGAAAGCCATGAAATATAGGATGCATCAAACCAATTCGGATGGTTTGCCATATCCAGTCCATATTCTCCGGTTTGTTTTGCCTTTTTTATATCATTCTCACAATTTTTGTAGAATTCCAAATAATCCTCATAATAGGTAGTGTAAACAGGTGTACAGGTTTCTGTATCCTCATGAAAGATGTACTGGGTTGGGTGAATCCGATCATAACAAACTAATTCATCCGTTTCCCAGAAATATCCCATTTTATAATCATCTCTGGAGTTTAATACCTTACTTAATAGATACAAAAAGTTAATATAAAATTTCGTGTGTGTCTTATCTGAATACTCTTTCAACGCCGTAACATCGATTCTGGCTGTCATTGAGGTGGAACATTTACAGTCCTTTGTAAAATGCTCATAAACACCTTTTCTATAATATTTTTCTTTATCAATTACTCTGTAGTTCATTTTTTCTCCATCCTTCTAAGCTCCGGAACTACCATCAGTATCATTGTTATAAAACAAGCCAGCCCTCCAATTACATTTGAAATCGGTTCTGCTATGAATACACCATCTGTTCCCATACGGAAAGCATAAGGCAGCAGATAGGTTAACGGCACTACCATAATCACTTTACGAAATAAACTAAAAAAGATTGCCTGTTTCTTTTTGTTTAACGCCTTGAACACAGTTTGACCGGAATACTGAAATGCCTGAAAAACAAACGCATAAAAGTATAAGTGTAGTGGACGCAAAGCTAACTGTTGCAAAATCGTATCATCACTAAAGATTTTGATAAATAACAGCGGAAGCTTCTCAATACAAATCCACATCACGCAGGTATAAAGGATAGCGGTTGTCGCCATTAACACGATTGCCTTCTGTACCCGCTTCGGTCTCCTCGCACCATAGTTATAAGAAATAATCGGCGATGCCCCTTCTGTTATCGCCATAATCGGTGTGTCCAAAATCTGTCTTACGGAAGAAATGATAGTCATAACCGATACATATAAGGTTCCGCCGGTATTCATTAATACACTATTGCAGGCCACTGACACCATGGAATTGGTACACTGCATGACAAAGGGCGATAATCCGAGACTCATAATCTCCTTTGCATAAGGAAGTTTGAAAAAGTTTTTAAAGACAATCGGGAATTCATTCTTCGTACCTAGCAGAAATCGGAGAACAAATAACATGGATAAACATTGCGAAATGACCGTTGCAATTGCAGCTCCGTTCACTCCGAAACCCAGCGCAAAAATTAGAACTGGGTCCAATATAATATTGGAAACCGCCCCGATTAATACGGATTTCATACCGATTGTGGAATACCCCTGCGCATTTATGTACGGATTCATTCCGGTGGAAAGCATGATAAATATCGTTCCTATCAGATAAATTCTGATATAGGGAACCGAATAACAAAGCTCATCTGCAGTAGCTCCAAAAACGGATAAAATCCGGGGAGCAAACAACTCACAGCCTATCATAAGCAGGGCGCCCACAATTATTTCGAGTCGAAAAGCCGTATTTAATACATCTGTCGCTTTCTTTTTGTCATTTTTACCAAGCTCGATGGAAAATAATGGTGCGCCTCCCAAACCAAACATATTGGTAAAACCACCGATTAATATGACAATCGGAAAGCATAGTCCTATCGCCCCAAGTGCCCTTGTTCCATAGCCCTCAATTCTTCCGATATAAATTCTGTCTACGATATTATATAGGAGACTAATCACCTGAGCTACCAGTAACGGCAAAGCTGTCTGTATCATATTTTTTGAAATAGAGTCATGGTCAAAATCTACTTTTTTCATCTTTTTTGCCCCAAATTATTCGTGTAGTTCCAGCGGCAAACCATCCGGATCAAAGAAAAAAGTCATTCTCTTATTTGTATATTCATCATAGCGTACCGGTTCACACGTGATTCCAAGCTCTGCCAGCTCCGCAACCGCCTCCTCTATATCATCCACGCGAAAAGCAAGATGACGCAAACCGCAGGCTTCCGGTCTGTTGACACGCTTTGGCGGATTTTCCTCTGCAAAAATCTCCAGTTCAATCGCTTCCGGTCCATCTCCAAGCTTCAAATCCAGTTTCCAGTCCTTTCGCTGCTTGCGATAATTTTCCCTTATGACCTCAAATCCAAGTTTCTCTACATAAAAATTTTTTGCAGCCTGATAATCTGATACAATAATTGCAATGTGATGAATTCTGTTTAATTTCATTTCGTTCTCTCCCCAATTCTAAAAGAAGGACTATATCCACCACTCCGGTGTTAGTTCTCCAAGTGTCACTATTTTTTCGTTATCGTAGTCCAGCATAATCTGAACATCTTTATATTTGTCCGGCATTAACTGCGTCATGAACTCACGGCATGCCCCACATGGCGCTCCGGTCTTTCCATCCGGCATAACAGCCAGAACTCTTTTTATTTCATCTTCTCCATTGGTAATCATCTGAAACATTGCGTTTCTTTCTGCGCAAATTCCAAGTGTGCAGCAAGTATCTACACATACCCCTGTGTAGATTTTCTCGGATGCAGACTCAATAGCTGCGGCTACTCCTCCTGCACTCATTTTGTCCGAAATATCTCTGCTGTTTTGAACTGCCTTTGCAGCGTTATATAAATCAATCCATATTTTTTCCATTTATTGTTTCTCCTTCCAAAAATTAAAGCTTTCCAAAACAGGAAGTTGTCATCCCAATAGATTTTAATTTGTATTCCGCTTAGACTTTCAATAATACTTTCCTTATATTTTCTTCTTGAGGAATAATGATATCTATATCTACTTCTGGATGATTCTTAACATACATAGTAAGCATACCCAATAAATTTTCCTTGGACTTCATGTAATCTTCCACAATGACATCTTCTGAAATTCCCAATCGTTTTAAAAGCAATGCGGATACAACTCCGGTTCTATCCTTTCCCGCCGTACAAAAATACATCACGTTTGATGTAGCATTTAATATAGTTTCAAGGATGGTATCCATTTGTTCATCCACCATTCCTCGATAAACCTCATGAAGATGCTCCCTTGACTTTGGCGTATCTCCACCGCCAGTCACAGGAAGATGATAATAAGTGAATCCATCCACATTCTGCAATGGACATGGTGTACGTTCCAGTTCCTGCGTAGAACGCAAATCCACAAGAGTAGTTATATCATTATCCAACAGCCACTGAATCTCTTCCTTTGTCAAACAGAGCGGAGCATCACTCCTGATATATCTCATACCGCCTATAGGTAAAGCACGTGTGTTTAATGTAGATTTTAATAATGAACCCATCTGTTTTTTTCTCCTTACTAAAAGCGCAAATTCTAATTGTTAATTTTTTGCGAAACACTCGATGTTATGTCAACCAGTCATACTTAAACAGTCCTGCAAAAATATCCTTCGGGGTATGGAACGCTTATTATGCATAATTTTACCCTGGAAAATCTCTTTTGCGGGGTATTTGACGGAAGAATCACATCAAATTTTCTATAATACCTCATTTATAGCTCTCTATCCCCCGCCTTTTTGAAAATCGGGGTATAGCGCCTCAAAATGCTCAATTTCTAGACAAATTATGCTTATTTTATATGTCTATACCCCATATTTTAAAGATATCGGGGTATAACTAGTTCAATTTGATGAAAAATCCCCCCGCAACTCCAGATTACTTCATGCAAGCATGAGTAATCTAATCTTTCGTTCGCTTCCACTTCATGAGCCGTGCCCGCTCGTGAGCTACGCTCACTCGCTCGCGGGCATTCGCCCTATTGTTCGCTCCTAGTTTTTGAGCCGTGCCTAGCTGGAATCCGCTTCGCTTCTTCCGGCTCGCGGGCATTCGCCCTATCAGGCTGCCAAGAACCAACTGGCTTTGTGCGAGCACAGCCAGTCGCTTCTTACCAGCCTGGCACGGCTCATTGGATATCCGCAAATTGTGCCATGTATAAGTTGTAGTAGGCGCCTTTTTTCTCCATCAGTTCTTTTGGGCTGCCCTGCTCTAAGATGCCTCCTTTATCGATGACGAAGATGCGGTCTGCATTCTGAATGGTTGACAGACGATGTGCAATGACAAAGCTGGTTCTGCCTGCAAGCAATGCTTCGATTCCCTTCTGTACTAAGATTTCGGTATGGGTATCGATGCTGGAGGTTGCTTCATCCAGAATCAGAATTTTCGGCATGGAAATCATGGTTCTCGCGAAAGCAATCAGCTGACGCTGACCGATGGATAACCCTGCTCCCTGTTCTTTTAGCTCGGTGTCATAACCCTTTTCCATCTTCATGATGAAATCATGGGCGTTTACTGCCTTTGCTGCACGAATCATTTCTTCTTCTGTTGCATCCAGTTTTCCGTATAAAATATTCTCACGAATCGTTCCGTGGAAAATGAAATTATCCTGTGTCATCACACCCATCTGCTTACGCAGGCTGTTGATGGAAACCTTGGTTAAATCGTAGCCATCTACCAGAATCGTCCCGTCTTCGATGTCATAAAAACGGCTGATTAAGTTTACAATTGTGGTTTTACCTGCTCCGGTAGGACCTACCAAAGCGATGGTCTCACCCGGTGCTACTTTAAAGCTGACATCCTCTAATACCTTTGTTTCTGCAGGTGTGCCACGGTCGTAAGTGAAGCTTACATGAGAAAATTCCACGCTTCCTTCGATGTCCGGGAGTTCTTCCACACCTTCACGATCTACGATATCAGGTTCTGTATCCAGAATATCAAAAATACGCTCTGCAGCGGTTAAGTTTGTTACCAGGTTGTTATAGAAGTTACTCAGGTTCATAATCGGGTTCCAGAACATACTGATATAGGTTCCGAATGCCACCAGCAAACCGATTGATACTCTCTCTGCTCCGAGCAGTTTTACACCCACAAGATAGAGCATCATCGTTCCGAGTCCCCAGCAGAAGTCGATGGTCGGGCCGAATAAGTCGGCAAACCGGCAGGCTGACCAGAAGGATTTGCGATGCTCATCTGTCAGTTCACCGAAAATTTCCTTTGTCTCATCTTCTGCGCCAAAACTCTGTACTACGTTCATACCGGCAATATCCTCATGAACATAAGCATTTAGGTTTGAAGACTTTTTACGAAAAACTCTCCATCTCTTATGGGTGATTTTCTGAATACCAAATACCGTAACCGCCATCAAAGGAATGGTACTAAGTGCTGCAGAAGCCAAACGCATATCCTTCACTAACATAATCACAACGACACCCAGTACTGTGATAAGTTCCGGAATTAATGTAGTTACAAAATTGTTCAACACATTTTTCAGAGAATTGACATCCCCAATGATGCGGGCCAGAATTTTTCCGGTTGGTCTGCTGTCAAAAAAAGCAAAGGATAATGTCTGAATGTGCTCGTATAAATCCTGACGGATTTTTAATAAAATCTTGTTGGTAATTAACGCCATGATGTACATCCGGGCTTTTACCAAAAGAATAAATAAAACATTGATTACCAGGGCAAATACTCCCAACTTGAGCAATCCCGGCAGGTCACTGTTTGCAACGTAGTTATCCAGTGCCTCTTCAATAATCAATGGGTTGATTAAGGAAATCACAATGGTTACTGCCATGCAGAGCAGGACAGCAGCCACTTTTCCTTTATAATCCAACAAGTAGGAAAGCAACCGCTTCGTGATTTTTGCTTTGTCGGTGTTTTCCATAAACTCATCTTCACGATATGAATTCACTGCCATGATGTTGTTCCTTTCTTTTTTAATTTTCCTATGGAAATTCTTCAGAGCCAGGCTCGAAAATCCGTTGGATTTCCGAGCTGTGGCTTCTCGCCAAAGAAATTTTCAAAAAAACATTTCCTTATGCAAGCATAGTCAATGTTTTTTATGAAAATTGCCTTGGCTCTGAATAATTTCCATACTGTGCTTCGAACGTCTGATAATACAGTCCTTTCTTCGCCAGTAATTCCTCATGCGTACCGCGTTCTGCGATTTTGCCGTTTTCTAAGTAGATGATTTCATCTGCACGGCGGACCGCTGAAATACGGTGTGCGATAATGATTTTTGTTGTTCCATTTAACTCATTTAAAGTTTTCTGAATCTCGTGTTCGGTTTCCATATCCAATGCAGAAGTAGAGTCATCTAACACTAGAATCGGGCTCTTTTTAGAAAGCGCTCTCGCAATACTAATTCGCTGCTTCTGTCCACCGGATAAGCCCACGCCTCGTTCGCCGATTACGGTAGCATACTGTTCATCCAGCTTTTCAATAAAGCTGCTTGCCTGTGCACGGTTTGCCGCTGTTTTCACTTCATCCATTGCTAAGGTCTTACGCTGTCCCATTTTGATGTTTTCCTCAATCGTATCTGAGAAGAGGAAGACATCCTGCAACACCACTGCAATGCTGCTGCGAAGCTGCTTTAATGTAAGATTACGGATATCCACGCCGTCCAGTTTGACTGCACCGCTGCTTGCATCATAAAACCGCTGCAACAGGTTGATAATCGTTGATTTTCCGGAGCCGGTGGCACCCATGATGCCCAGTGTCTTTCCTGCCGGAAGGGTGAAGCTTATGTCCTCTAAAATCTTCTTTCCTTCCATTTCAAAAGATACATGGTCGAATGCAACCTCGCCCTTTACTTCGTCCAGTACTACTGCATCTTCTTTATTTGCAATCTCTGCTTTCTCACCGTAGATTTTATTAATCTTCTTAATGGATGCGATGCCTGCGGATAAATCATTTGCAAGCCAGCCCATCATTTCTGTCGGCCAGGTACAGTTTTTCGTATATTCTACAAATGCCACCAGTGCACCGAGTGACATTTCCCCTTTCATAACAGAAATACCACCGAGTATGGTTGTAATAACCGGTAGCGCTCTTCCCACAAACTGAAAAATCGGCTCATATTTCACCATCATTTTTGACTGCGACATGTTCAATTCGTAATAGCGTTTATTATGTGATAAAAACTTCTGTATCTCGTGTTCTTCCCTTGCGAATGCTTTTACGGTTCTTACACCGGCCAGGTTTTCCTCTGCGACCGTAGTAAGTGTTGCATTTTCCTCACTTATCTCTTCATAAACCTTATCCAGCTTTCGCTCCATAATAATCGCTGCCACACCGCAGACAATCATCGTTGTAAGCGGCAGAAATGCCAGCTTCCAGTTTCTGGTAAACATGCAGTACAAAATAAAGGTGATATGTATGGTAACCTCAATCAAGAGCATTCCAACCATACCGAATACATCCCATATTCTGTCTACATCATCCTTTACACGAGCCATTAGTTCCCCTGTATTCGTGTCTGCGAAATAGTTCATCGATAAAGACTGGATATGGTTGAACAAATCCTTTCTCACATCTGAACCTACGCTGGATGCCAGTTTATCAAAAGTAAATTCCTTATAATATCCAAATACCGCTCTGCCTGCTCCGACAACTGCGATACCGATTAATAACTTTGTTAATAGTTTCCACTGTCCGCCTATAATAACGTCATCAATAATACTCTCTGTAATCATCGGATATAACATATCCAATGCAATTGCTAATACCATACATACAATTGCAAATAAATATCCATACCAATAACGTAATACATAGGTATGTAACTTTTTCATTTTCTCTAAATCCCCTTTCTTATGCCTCGGTCCCTATCTGCTTTTTTGCATACAAAAAGCCCGTGGTATATACCATTACCACGGGCAAATAAGCATTGCAGATATACTTCTGTCAAAAATAACTCTTGTAAACGATTTAAATAAATCAAGAGAATCCGCTATCTCACAGAAGAAACCGAGGTAATAATATGCTTTGTGTTTTTGACGTATCTGTTTTTAAAGTTAAGCATTGTCATAGTTATTACCTCTCTTTCCTTAAAATTTTATGATTGAATCATGCTTAAATATTCTTTCATAATTTCGCTTACTAATTTAGTAAAGCATATATCAATTTATCTGTCAACGATTTTTTCATAAATCTTCCATTTCACGTATAAAGTCTTGCCGATATCAGAGCCAGACCGCATCAAACTCAGATGCTGTATTCCTCCAATTTTCCAATTTGCTCTGCAATGTGAGCCATTGTTTTCATAAACGCATTTACACGTTCTGCATTTTCCTCACTCATGTGACAGGCCTCTGTGGTACTAGCTGTAATTTCCTCACTTCCGGCAGACAGCGTGTTCACACTATCTACAATGGCATTATTTGACTCAATCAGATTGGTCATCATCACATTAACCTGTTCCATACTTTTAGAAAGATTTTCTACTTGCTGTCTCATTACAAAGAACTGGTTATTTGCCTGTCCGGCCAATTCGTTTTCCTTGTTGGAGATTTCAACATTACCCTCTACTTTACTTGTAACTGCTTCTGCATCTGTAATAAGTCCATCCAGTAGCTTCGTAATATTTTCAGTCTCTACACGAGTTTGTTCCGCTAAGTTACGAATTTCATCTGCCACAACAGCGAATCCTCTTCCGGCTTCTCCTGCTCTGGCCGCCTCAATACTGGCATTTAGTGCAAGTAAATTGGTCTGACTGGAAATACTTAAAATAATGTCCGTAATCCCTCGTACCTCATTTGTCTTTACTTTTAATAAACCGGCTGCTGCTTTCATATCAGCTCCCTCATCAATGGATTTTGCAACGTGATTCATTAGGTTACCCATAATCACTCCACCATCGTCAAGTGCCTGTTGTGCCTCATTCATAATGCCGGCAATCTTTTCTGTCTGTGCATATGTATCACTGATAATATTCTGAATTTCCTGTGTTTCCACTATTTGGTTAGAAATCGCTTCCGCTACTCCTGTAATTCCTGATGAAATGTCATTCATTGAGCTGCTTAAATTCTGGGTCTGCTCCGAAATTTGTGCAATATTCTCTTTTGCACATTCTGTTTCTTCTTCTACATTACGCGCAACTTCTATAATCTTTTCTGTCATCGCACTATTTTTTCCGATGCACTTGTCAGTTCTGCAGCAGACTCTGTAAAGAACTGATTTACCAAAGTGACGCCCTTCATCGATACCAATGCAACCAAAATAGTAATAATTATTTCAATCATACAGCTTTCAATTGCAGTCTGCGGATCTGCAGCTGTCGCAAATGTCATCCCCACACGCATCACATTCACTACTAGAAATACAGCACCCACAATATTTACAATCTTTTTATCCAAAGCGAGTACCAGTACAATCAAATACGGAATCATGTAAGGAAACACGGAACCACTCGCTCCAAGCAACATAATAAATAGATATAAAACAGAAAAAGCAATTCCTACAAAATAAAAGTACTTGTATGATCCCTTAAACTTTAAATATACAAAAATACTAGCTACAAACACCCCGATGTTTACTACTAATGGAACAATACTTCGAATGGGAGGCATTCCCGATAGCATCATCTGTGACAGCAAACCTATTGTCAAAAAAATCGTTGTAACAATCTGAGTTAAAAAAAGTAATTTCCCGGTACGTAATAAATGTAATTCCCTCATATATACTGTCTCCTCCTAAAGTAGAATTATCTGTTTTTAATATAATACGAAGCCCATTAACTTGCAATACAAAAATTTCCAATCATAATTTGAAATCTTCTGTCAATACTAGGATTAAGACATATGGTAATGAAAATCACTACTTTATGTCTATCTAACAAATAAACAAATGGTAAAAACGGAGGTGAAACCATGAGCGGAACAAGTAATTCAGGTTCAAACACCAGTAAAATGGCTGTACCACAGGCAAAGGAAGCTATGAATCGTTTTAAACACGAAGTTGCAAGTGAAATCGGTGTACCTTTAAAAGAAGGCTACAACGGAGACCTTACATCTGCACAGGCCGGAAGCATTGGTGGTGAAATGGTCAAGAAAATGATCATGAAACAGGAAGAACAGATGAAAGGTACAAACTAACCTTTAACAAAAAAATATCCCTATTCCTACCTGATAGGAACAGGGGTATTTTTTTACATAACTTCCCACTCAATATCGTACATGATACCTTTTTTTATTTTTTCCATTATCTCATCATCTAAAAGATGCCAGATAATTGCCAGTCCAAAGTCCATGGCAGTTCCCATACCGCGGCTGGTAATGATGTGACCGTCAATAACAACTGCATCCTCTAGCACCTCTGCACCGGAAAGCTTGTCTTCAAACCCCGGATAACAGGTTGCATGTCTGCCTTCCAACAAACCTGCTGCGCCCAAAACACTCGGTGCTGCACAAATTGCTGCGACCATTTTTCCTTCTTTGGCAAATTTTTTAATCACCGAATTTACAATCTCGCTCTCCCCAAGATGTAAGGTTCCCGGCATACCTCCCGGAAGAATGATGCCGTCTAAAGCATCAAAATCTACTTCTGATGCAAGCGCATCTGCAAAAAATGTGATTTTATGTGAACCTGTCACCTGTTTCGAATCACTAATGGATATCGTAGTAATATCAATTTGGCCGGTTCTGCGAACAAGGTCTACGACTGTAAGTCCTTCAATTTCTTCACAACCATCTGCCATAAAAATGCCTAATTTTTTCATATCACTTCTCCTGTCTGCCACATAAATTTATTTTCTAAAATTTAGTATACTTCATTGAAATTTCTGCGTCAATCATTCATACTGTAACTATCATACTTATGGAGGTTCTTATGGAAATCGAACGCAAATTTTTAATTGATACCCCACCCCAAAATCTGACTTCCTATCCCTGCAAAGAAATCGAACAGGGCTATCTTTGTACCAGTCCTGTGGTACGTATCCGCCGCTCCAATGACAAGTACGTTCTCACCTGTAAAGGGGAAGGTCTCATGGTCCGCGAAGAATATGAGCTCCCGCTGACAAAGGAAGCCTTTGAACATATGAAGCCAAAGGCTGATGGTATTTTTATTGAAAAAACAAGATACCTGATTCCTTATGACGAAAAGTTAACCATTGAATTGGATGTCTTCCATGGGAAGCTTGCTCCGCTTATGTTAGCAGAAGTAGAGTTTGACAGTATCGAAGAAGCAAATGCTTTCATTCCGCCAGACTGGTTTGGAGAAGATGTTACCAACTCACCAAAATATCACAACAGTAATTTAAGCCAGCTATCTTAGACGCTGGCTTTCAAATTTCTGTCTGGTTCTAAGACAGTTTTTTAACTCTTCATAACGTTTGTCTAATGGTCCCTCCGGAATCACTATGTCTAAAGCTACTGCAAAATCGTCCACTAATTTGTCCGTCATTTTATCCCGTAATGATACCAGAATATTGTATTTCATATCCCAGTCGTCCGTATCCAGAAATTCAAGTAGTCCCGGTTCCGGAAGTTCATCCGCTTCTGTTGAAGCAGGCTCATTTTCCGGTTTCATTGCTTGTGTGGTTACCTGCGTAGCAGAGACGCTTTCCGTGTTAATCACCGATGTCTCTGCTATAGATTCTACAGCCTTCGCTACCTCACCCGGCTCCACTTTCTCAAAACGGTATTTCTGCTTTACATCCGGGTATTTTACATGGTCCACTTCGCTTGTAAACATCTCGAGAGGTCTCGCATAGGTCTTATAATCTCCATACAAAGCCTGATAAATGACCAGCTTTTCTCCGCTCTCGGAGTGTTCTGCCACTGTCACAATCTGATACAATTTGTTCTTGAAATGTCTGTAAAACTCTCCGCTTTTTGGTATGCGTTCCATCTTCTAAGCCTCACTTCCTGTCATATACAATGCACTTTGTAGATGGCGTATCAAATGCCAAAGCCGTTTAACATCTCAACACCTTCCGCAATGAAATCACGTTCAAACTTCATTTCTCCGCTGTAGCCTGTCACCATTAAATCATTCACTCTTTTTAGAATATCACTTTCACCATAAGGCTCACCATCATGTGACTGTTCCATATGTACCTGTACATCCGGCTTCGCTGCAGCTTGCTCCCTGTAATCTCTGCAAACTTCTGCATGCAGTTCCTGTGCCACTTTATCCGGTTCATTTTCCAGTACATTTTCTTTCGCTCTGGATAAAATGTCACCCTTTGCCTGTCTCGCCATATTAGTGTTCTGCCCATACTTCTGCTGAAGCCGCTGTTTTGTCGCTCTCTGCTGTTCATTATAATAATAAGCATTCTGCTGCGGCTGGCGCTGCCTTGTCTGGTACGCCTGTGACTGGCTCTGCTGCACTCTCTGCTGATTCGGTCTGCCCTGATTCTTCGGGTTACTCTTTTCTGCCGCTTTGACAATTTTGTAAATAAATATTCCGATGAAAATTAAGAAAATGAAACTTCCCATATGTCTTCCTCATTTTTTTCTAAAATTCTATGCAAATATTATAATCTTTTGCTATAATATTCTCAAGCAAATTTTGTAATCAAAAACGGAAAGGTATTTTATGTTAACCGTATTTTTAAAACGACTATCAGCAACGCAGATTATCAGCCTCGGTTTTTTTGTTTTAATTTTAACCGGAAGTCTTCTGCTGATGCTTCCAATTTCTTCGCGGACCGGGGAATGCACTCCCTTTATGACCGCACTTTTTACCGCAACAAGTGCCACCTGTGTAACAGGACTTGTTTTAGTAGATACCTATACACACTGGTCCACTTTCGGACAACTTGTATTACTGGTACTAATTCAGATCGGCGGACTCGGCTTCATCACTTTTGGCACATTAGTTTCCATGATATTTAACAAAAAAATCACCCTGCAGCAGCGAGGCTGGATTCGTGAAAGTTTTAATGTCTTAGAAATCGGCGGTGTTGTACGCCTGATTCGGCGGGTTTTAAAAGGGACGCTACTATTTGAAGGTGTCGGAGCAATCATTTTATTCTTCTGTTTTCTGCCGGACATGGGCTTTGCCACCAGCCTCTACTATGGCATTTTTCATTCGATTTCTGCCTTTTGTAATGCAGGCTTTGACCTGATGGGTCAGTTTGGCAATTCTTCTTTTACTGCTTATTATGACCATCCCGTGGTAGTGTTTACTCTGATTGCTTTAATACTAATCGGAGGAATCGGTTTTTTCTGCTGGAACGACATTGCAGAACACAAATTTGCCATTAAAAAATATGCCCTTCAGACAAAAATGGTTTTATCTGCCAGTATTGTTCTTGTATTTGGCGGAGCACTTTTATTCTATATCATAGAAGGAAATGGCTTATATGCCGACATGAACCCGGTCGGAAAAATCTGTGCTTCCTTTTTTCAAGCTGTCACACCAAGGACTGCCGGATTCAATACAACAGATACTGCTGCTTTATCGGAAAGCGGAAAACTACTTACCATTATGCTAATGTTTATCGGTGGCTGCTCCGGTTCTACCGCAGGCGGTGTCAAAGTCGGAACTATTTTTGTCCTATTACTGTATTTGCGTTCTATTTTGCGTAATAGTAAAGGCACAAATATTTTTGGCAGAAGAATCGAAACGGATACCGTTTCAAAAGCTTCTGCTGTTTTATGTATCTACTTATTTATCAGCATAGCAGCTACGTTGCTGCTTTGCGCCATTGATGGCTTTGCAATCGGAGATGCCTTATTTGAGGTCGTATCCGCCATCTGTACCGTCGGTATGACAGCCGGAATTACCGGTCAGCTGTCAGCCGTTTCACAGGTATTGATTGCATTCCTTATGTATGTCGGGCGTCTCGGAAGTTTGTCCTTTGCGCTCTCATTTACAAACCAGAAAAAAGCACCTCGTGTTTTATTACCGGTAGAACGGATTAATATTGGCTAAAAGGAGCGAAATCCTCTCCTCACCAGAGGGTTCGGATTTTGCTTCGCAAAACAAGGAGGATAACATGAAATCTATTTTAATTATCGGAATGGGCCGCTTCGGCGCCCACCTCTGTATGGACTTATCCAAACTAAATAACGAAATTATGATTGTAGATGAAAACGAAGAAGTGTTGGAAGATTTGCTTCCATATGTTACCAATGCCCAAATTGGCGACTGCACCAATGAAAAAGTTTTAAAATCACTTGGTGTCAGCAATTTTGATGTTTGTTTTGTCTGCATTGGCGACAATTTTCAGAACAGTCTTGAAATCACCAGTCAGCTGAAAGATTTAGGAGCCAAATATGTGGTCAGTAAAGCAAGCCGTGACATTCATGCGAAGTTTTTATTGCGAAACGGCGCAGATGAAGTAATCTATCCGGACCGCGATATTGCAGAAAAAGTTGCCGTCCGATTCTCAGCCAACCGCGTATTCGACTATATGGAACTTGGTCCGAACTACTCCATCTATGAAATGGCACCGCTTCCGGAATGGGTTGGAAAATCAATCAAGGATGTCAATGTTCGTGCACGTTACAATGCCAATATCATAGGAATCAAGACAAACGGAAACATGCAGTTAATGCCGGGTGCAGATTATATTTTCAGTCCGGAGGAACACCTTATGGTAATGGGGAAAAATGCGGATATTTCTGCGTTAGTAAAAAAACTGTAAATCACAAAAAAAGCAGGAAGCGTTTGGTGAAATTACCACTTGGCTTCCTGCTTTTTTTATTCAAATATCTTTGATACGTCCTTTAATAATTCCCGAATTTCCAAATGCTGCGGACAGCTTTTTTCACATTTCCCACAGCCAATACATTCACTTGCCAGGCCATGGTCTTTGATTGCCTGCGCATAGCTTCTCCGGCTGACTGTGTTGTCTCCAAACTGCACCACGTTATTATATGCCTGAAACAAACCCGGAATATGAATCTTTTTCGGGCATCCGTCCACACAGTAGCGGCATTTGGTACAAGGAATCGTCGGAAGCTTAGAAAGTGCTTCCACTACTTTCCGAATCCCCTCCTGCTCGCTTTCTGCCAATGGTTCAAACTCCTTCATATAAGAAGTGTTGTCCTGCAATTGTTCCAAATCAGACATCCCACTTAATACCATAAATACATTTTCTAAGGATGCCGCATAACGAATGGCAAAAGACGCATAAGAAGCTTTTGAATTCATCTCATCCAAAAATGCAGCTGCTTCAGGTGCAAGATTTGCCAAAGTACCGCCTTTAACCGGTTCCATGACAATCACCGGTTTCGCATGCTTTACTGCTACTTCATAGCATTTACGGGACTGCACGCTTTCCGATTCCCAGTCATAGTAATTAATCTGAAGCTGTACAAATTCCATTTCCGGATGCTTGGTTAAAATCTCATCCAGTACTTCTGCGGTATCATGGAAGGAAAAACCGATGTGTTTGATTTTTCCTGCTGCCTTCATTTCCTTTACAAATGGGTAACCACCCTTTGCTTCTGTTTCATCAAAGCTTTCTTTATCCATCGCATGCAATAAATAAAAGTCAAAATAATCGACACCGCAACGCTCCAACTGTTCGTTAAAAATTTTGGCATAATCGGCAGTTTCCTTTCCCAGCCACAATGGCATTTTATCCGCCAGATAAAAGCGTTCTCTCGGATAGCGCTCTACCAGACAACGTCTTACTGCACCTTCCGATTTCTGATTATGATAGGGATATGCCGTATCAAAATAAGTAAACCCCTGTTCTAAAAAAGAATCTATCATCTCACAGAAGCGTTCATCATCAATCTGCTCCATATTGCCATCCAAGACCGGAAGCCGCATACAGCCAAACCCCAGTTTCTTTTCGTTAAAATCCTGTAATCCGCTCATTTCTTCCTCCAATTTGTCTGTTACATCTCACAGAAACGTTCAATATTCTTTTCAATTAAGGCAAGGCTAGACGCCCAGAACTCCTTCTTTGTCAAATCAATGCCAACCATCTCTCCTGCCTCTTCGATGGTGCAGGTTGGGGTCGCGCTTAACATTGCTTTATACTTCGGCACAAAGCTCTGTCCCTCTTCTAAGAACTTGCTGTAAAGTCCCAGTGCAAACAGGTTGCCGAATGCATATGGGAAATTATAAAAGCTTAAGCCAGAGCTGTAATAATGTCCCTTGCAAGCCCACATATATGGATGCATATAATTTTCATCCAAACCATCACCATAGGCTTCTTTCTGGGCATTTAACATGAGTTCTTTTAAATCAGCTGCCATCAGGAATTTATTTTTGCTCTGTTCAAATACCGCTGTTTCAAACAGATATCTCGAATAGATATCCACAATACACTGCGTCTGTTCCTTTAAATCGTTTTCCAGTAAGTTCAATAGTTCCTCACCACTTGCCTGTGCAACTGCATGCTGTCCCAAATGGGTCTCATTAAAGGTGGATGCTGTCTCTGCCACCGGCATTGGATAATCCTGATTCATAATCCGCTGATGTTCAATCTGGCGGTTGTGATAAGCATGACCAAGCTCATGAGCCAAAGTTCCAATGGAGCCAAAATAGCCATCAAAGTTTGTCAGAATGCGGCTCTGTTTTAAACAGGAAACTCCTGCGCAGAATGCTCCGCCTTCTTTTCCCTTTCTTGGATAAAAATCAATCCATTCGTTATCAAAAGCTTCTGCCATCATATCTGCCAGATCCTGTGAGAAATCAGAAAAGCAGTTTACCAGATACTCCTTTGCTTCTTCTATCGTATAGGTTTTATCCGCTTTTCCCAATGGTGCAAACAACTCGAACCATGGAAGTCCGTTTTGATAGCCTAACATTTCACCTTTTTTGCGAAGATATTTACGGAATTTTGGCAAATATTCTTTAATAGCTTCCATCATGGCATCTAAGGTTTCTCGTTTCATTCTTGCCTCCATTAATGTCATAGCAAGAGGAGATTCATAGCCACGCTTTTCTGAAAGCATCGTCACCTGATTTTTAATATTATTCAATGCAAATGCAAGGGCATCCTCAATTTTTTCATAAGCTGCCAGTTCTGCTTCGTAAGCGGCTTTTCTAACTGCGGCATCAGGACTGTTCGCAAGATTACGTACTTCTGTTAAAGTAATCTGTTTTCCATCATAATCTACCTTTACCGTAGAGGTCAGGTATGACTGTAACTGTCCCCATGCAGAGCCACCTGTCATGTCCATGGCAGATATCATAGATTCTACCTCATCACTCAGAAGATATTTTTCTTTTTGCTTATTACGCATAATCATAGAACGATATTCTGCCACAATTTCATTTTCTTTCGCAAGAGCATCCACATCCTGAATCTTGGCAATAAATTTGTCTGCAGCAAGCTCGCTTTCCATTCCACTATTGTAAATACGAACCAGTCGGTTCATTTGTGCCATTAAATCTCCATTTTCTGTTTCAACTGACTGGCGAAGGGAAAGATAGGTACTAAGCTTGCCCAATAGCATTACGAGTTCTTCTTCTTTTAACAAAAGTGTTTCTGCCACTTCTTCCGGTTTCTGATTCTTAACTTCTTCAAAAAGTGCTGCAAACTCTTTTTGTGTTTCCTCATACTTCTTCATATCCGCTTCATAAGCCGGATCATCCAACCCCTTATAAAGCACCTCTAAATTCCATTCTGTTTTCATTTTACACATCCTCTCTTTGTTCTAATTTTTCCTTTATCCAGCCTGTAACATGTTCTTTCTCGCCACAGCCTTCCAGTTCTTTTTCAAATCCATCCCAGAACTGTTCACGGTAGAATCGCAGTATCATATCATTTCTCTGACGGTTCTCAATCTCTGCCAAATCACTTCGGTTTCCATACTTGCAAAAGCATGCCAATGCGCAAAAATCCGGTGCCTCCCACTCAAGTGTCTCTTCTACTACATGCAGCAGATTTTCCAATTCACTCTGAAGCATCAGGCGGTCACTTCCATCATACTCCTGTGCTGATTTTTTTATGTAAGCATAAGTAGATGCAAAGTCAAGATCATCTCGTCGTATGGTGCATTCATGGTAAATGTCTTGAAGCAGTACAACAAGCTGCTTTAACTGACTGCACACCTCGTTTGCTTCCTTCTTTGCGATATCAGGAAGCAAGGTATCTATCAGAAGCCTGCACTCCGCCATCTGCTGTTTTGAATATACATAGCAATCCTTTTGCAGGCATGCATCAATCAGAAGTTCCTGAAAGACCTCCAAGTACTCTTTTGCAACCCTCTTATCCATTCCCAAAGCTGCAAGCTCCTTAGAAATCTCTTTTGCCTCCCGTCGAATCTCTTTTTCTCTTTTCTTCTCTGTGCTCTGGTTAAATAATCCCATGATTTACTCCCCTGAATCTGAGAACTTCCCTTACAGTATAGCATATTCTTCCAGCGATGTGCAAAAAAAGAAGCTGCCGCCTCACGAATTTTCATTCTTAAAAGCAGCAGCCTCATTTTAAACTTTTTATTTTCCTACATAAGCTTTCTTGTAAGTAATACCGGATTCGTTAAACAAATCCGTCAAAACAAGAGAAGCATCATTGTGTTTTACGGTACTTCCTTCAAAATAAATGGCATATATTCCGACCGACACAAGCTTCTTTACCGCATCTTCTGAAAACTCGTCTGTCACATACACCGGTGCTGCCTTAAGCAAAAGTTCTGCGCACCCCAGTTTCTCTGAGTAAACATAAAGATTATCCGTAGCCGCTTTTGCGATACCATCAGTCACATCGATATAAGATGTACGAATCGTACCATTGTTCATCACATAGTAATGTTGCTCATCCTGGCTATTCATCATATAATCACGCAGACAAACGATACTGCGTGTGCCACTATACTGCATGACTGCAGCCGGATAGATGGTCTGTTCCATTCTGTCATACAAATTAAAAGAAAACGATTCTTCCATCTCTCCTAAGTTTCTTGAAAACCCATCGTAACTTGAAATCGCGCCCGCTATATAGCCATTTTTAATCAGGGTATCTGCCAGATAATCAATGACAAATGCATTCTTCATCCAAAAGAAATCAATATACTGCGTGATATAGTGTTCTTTTGCAAATGCTAAATACTCCTCAGAAACCTCCAGCATGATTTTATTATCATCCAGTAGCTTTACATCTATCATTTGAGGATTGTTAGCATAGTCAGCTATCATTGCATACTCTGCTGCAATCTCTTCATTCAAAAGTGGGTCATAATGACCAAGCTGTGTGTCATCCTCGCAGTAAAACATCTCATCATACTGGTCATACACCGGTCCCAGATAAAGACGTCGGTCTCCATAGCTTTGAATGATTGAAAATGCCTGATACAATGCGTCATCCACCACAATTTCTTCGTTTGGATGCTGATTAATGTAACAAATATTCATTACATCATCAAAGGTTTCCTTGTTATGAAATAATTTATAAGCTAACTCACAGGCATCTGTATAAATAATCTTTAAAGCCTTATTCTCAACGGTTGCATCGCGTCCGCTAATACCAAGGTGGTACATCAGCACAAACTCGTTGCCGCAGTTTGCACCTGCAGCCGCGTCGGCTTCTATCTCCTGCCACCCCGGTTCGGTAGAAAATAAAGAACTCACGCCATAGGCAAATGCCGTTGCCGCTATGATTACAAATAGGATGAAGAAAAATATTCTCCATCCTATGTGCTTTTCTGATAATTCTATTTTTTCTACCGGCTTCGGATTCCCTGTGGTTCTCTCCTTCGCCGTTTTACCCATACTAAATTACCACCAGTACTAACAAAATTGCAAACAATACAAGGAATGCTGCAAGTGTAATAAGTCCAATAATTGCGCCTTTTTTACATGCTTTCGCATTGCGCTTATGATGGAAGTGCTTAAATACAAGTGCTGCAATCAAACCAAGGATTGGTAAGAAGAAGGATACTATCGTGTACCACTTACTTCCTGTATCATGAACCGGAGCTATCAAAAATTCTTCTTCTGCTGCTGTCACTGCCGCTTCTTCTGCTGCTGCACTTGCTTTCAAAGCCTCCCGGCCTTCCTTTGTTGTCGGATCCACGATTGTAATTGTCTTTAACGGGACATTCTTTTCACGGATTGCCTTGTATTCTTCAATCTCTTTCTTATTACCAAATACCAGATGATTATGTCCGATATCTACTAATTCCGGTTTATCTTCACTATAATCATGAACACTTGGATCATAAGTGAATAACACTTTATTCTTTTCCAGTTTTGGATCCGGAATCGGAATCGCTGAAATTAAGGAGTGGGTATACGGATGCAGTGGGAAATTAAATAATTCTTCTGCATCTGCAATTTCCACAATATCACCTTTATAAATAACACCGATACGATCGGAAATAAATCTTACAACGGAAAGGTCATGCGCAATGAATAAGTAGGTCAGATTCTTTTCTTCCTGGAACTTCTTCATCAGGTTTAATACCTGTGCACGAATTGACACATCAAGTGCTGAAATCGGTTCATCCGCTACTACCAGTTCAGGTTCCATAACCATAGCACGTGCAATACCGATACGCTGACGTTGTCCACCTGAGAATTCGTGTGGATAACGTGTTAAATGCTCCGGCAACAGACCTACCTGTTCAATCATATTTTCAACTTTACGCGCACGGTCCGCTTCATTCTCATACAAATGAAAGTTGTACAAACCTTCGGATACGATATAGTCTACCGTGGCACGTTCATTTAAAGATGCTGCAGGATCCTGGAATACCATTTGGATATTACGGATTACTTCACGGTCTAATGCACGAGAGATTTTTCCTGAAATCGGAACGCCCTTGTACAAAATCTGACCGGCAGCCAACTCATTTACACGGATAACAGCTCGTCCGATTGTAGTTTTACCGGAACCGGATTCTCCTACAAGTGAAAATGTCTCTCCTTTGTAAATATCAAAGGAAGCATTCTTAACTGCTTTTACCGCATCTTCGCCTTTTCCGAATGTAATATCAACATTCTTTAAAGACAATAATATTTCTCTACCATTTTCATCTAAAGGACCACGCTCCGGAAAAAGGGAAGTATGTCCTTTTTTTGTTATCTTGCTCACAGTCAAAATCTCCTATATATTAAATGCTTTTACTAACTTCTCGTGAATATCCTGAATTCCTTCCGGCTTTTCAATCTTTGGAGCCTTTGGATCCAACAACCATGTTTTTGCATAGTGGGTATCACTTATTTTAAACATCGGCGGTTCCAACAATGTATCAATCTTTAAGCAGTAAGGATTACGTGGTGCAAAGGCATCACCTACAATGTTGTTATAAAGTGATGGCGGTGTACCGGTAATGGAATACAGTTTCGTATTTTTCTGTGCAAGCTGTGGAAGTGAAGAAAGCAACGCCCATGTATATGGATGATGCGGATCATAGAATACTTCTTCTACGTTTCCAAGCTCTACAACCTGACCTGCATATAATACGGCTACACGATCAGCAACATTTGCAACTACACCTAAGTCATGTGTAATGAATACGATCGTATAGTTGAACTCTTTCTGTAAGTCTTTGATAAGCTTTAAAATCTGAGCCTGAATGGTAACGTCAAGCGCTGTAGTAGGCTCATCACAAATCAAAATCTTTGGCTGGCATGAAAGTGCAATCGCAATAACGATACGCTGTCTCATACCACCGGAATACTGGAATGGATAGTCATCAAAACGGGCTTCCGGATTCGGAATACCTACCTTATGCATTAAATCTAATGCCCTACGTCTTGCTTCCACCTCAGAACAATCCTGATGTTTTAAAATAATAGAAGTAATCTGCTTACCAATTGTAATAATCGGGTTTAAGGAAGTCATAGGATCCTGGAATACGGTTGCAATTCTGCTTCCTCGAATCTGACTCCAGTCCTTTGCATACTTAATCTTAGCAAGATTCAAAATACAGGTACCGTGAAGTTTCTCAGGTGTCTCGTCCAGATAACGTACACGGAAAGCCACTTCGTCAAATACAGCATTTTTCTCTTCCTCGTTATCTAAATCAACGCCAAGCTTCATCGCTTCTTTTAATGCTTTTAACAAACCATTCAGTAATTCAATACGTTTCTTAATGCCGTATCTTCCAACTGACAAATATACTTCTTTTGCCAGAATTTCATTACGTGCTTCTGTTTCTTTTGAAATCTCAGCCTGAATCTCTTTAGCATGCTTTGCCTTTAACTCAGCCATCTTTGCTTCATATGCCTTTAAGTAAGCAGTATCTGCTGCAACAGCGGCTTTCTTTTCTTTTTCCATCTTTTCTGCTTTGGTTTCGATTTCTTTGATTTTTGCATCTAATTCCTCTAATTCCTTAGCAGCTTTCTTGATTTCTTCCTTCTGCTTCTTTGCGTTTAAGGTTGTCTTATAATTATAGACATCTGCTCTTTTTGCAGCAAGATCCTTCTTTTCCTCTTCAATTGCTTCGTGTTCAGCGTCTGTCAAGGTCTCTTTTGCACGTTTTTCTGATTCCAGATTTACAATTTCTCTGTAAGTAGCTGCACCAAACTCCAAACGTGAGCTTTCATTCAAGCTTTTTAATGCATGTGCAATCATTTTCTGTGCAGTAGAGGTAAGCTTAACGGTTGTGTCTGATAATTCATCATCATTGAAAATAATCTTACCCTCACTAATAAAACCGTTACTCTCCAGCATTCCGGCAAAAGTCTTCGTAAATACAGATTTACCGGAACCGGATTCGCCTACAATGGCAATTGATTCGTTTTCATAAATATCAAGGTCAATTCCACGAATAGCAGTCAGAACACGGCCACGGACACGGAACTTGACATTCAAATCTTTTATTGATAATAATACTTTCTTTTCCTGCATTCTGATTTCCCCTTACATATGAGTTCTTGGGTCAGATGCATCACCAAGGTTCTGACCTACAACATATAATACAACGGCTATAATTGCTGCAACTGCTACCGGGCTCCAGAATTCAAATTCCCATCCCGGAGTAACCATGGCACTTTCTGCCTCATAAATCATACGTCCAAGAGACATATCAGAAAGACCCATACCAAGATATGCCAGGAATACTTCGTATGAAATATAGGAAGGAATTTCAACCGCCAACTGTGTTACGATAACAGATGTCATAAACGGCAGGATATTCTTCATTGCAATCTTAACTGTAGAAGTACCCAGACATTTCGATGCAAGGTTGTATTCTCTGTCTCGGATAATAATAACCTGCGTACGGATAAAGTATGCAATGTATAACCATCCTGTTACTGTAAGTGCAAATACCATTGTCCAAAAACTTGGAGCAAATAACATAACTAAAACAGCAATCAATAACAAGTATGGAATATTACCGATTACATTGTAAATCGCAATCATTATCGTATCAAATCTCTTTGAGAATCCCCAGATTGCGCCAACCACAACACCCACCGTCATATTAATGGCACCACAGACAAATGCAAGAGAAATTGATATTCTTGCACCATTCCATACCGCATCAAATGTTGACTGTCCTGCTGCGCCGGAGCCTAATATCCAGTGGATATTATGTCCAAACATTTCCATTGCCTTAGCAGGTGACAAGTGCTTCGCTGCTGAATTCATCAGGTTTGCGAATTTATCATATTCTACCAACGCCGGGTAGAGATAAGAAAAGGCAATTACAACTGCTAATAATACCAAAATTACGATATTAATTTTCTTTTTAAAGAATACACGGAAAACTGACTGCCAGTACGAATACTTTGGTGCAGCAATTTTCTCAGATTCCACATCACTGTGGTCGACTCTGGAAAATAACTCTTCCTCCGTCATTCCTAATTTTTCTAAATCATAGTTCATATCTAATACCTACCTGTCCTTCGTAGAGAATGAAATTCTCGGATCTACCATCGACATCAGAATATCTCCTAAAATAATGGAAATTACTGATAATGTTGCATAGAATAATGTTACACCAACGATAACACCATTATCGTAACGGTTAATCGCCTGTGTAAGTAAGTTACCGGCACCAGGTACTACGTATACACGCTCTGTAATAATCGCACCCGTCAATGCGCCAAGTACGCTTCCGGGAATACCGTGGATAATCGGAATCGCTGCATTCTTCATAATATGCTTTGTAAAAATCTCACCCTCTGTCAGACCACCGGATCTGGCAAATTTAACATAGTCCGAATTCATCTGGTCAATCATATAACGCCGCATCCATTTCATCAGATTTGCAACAGATGGCAGCGCCAGTGAAATAATCGGAAGAACATAAATCCATTTACTGGTTGATTCCATATCAAAGGTAGTCGGCAAGCCGAATACACTTCCACCGATTGCTTTAAACAGGAAAATATAAGCCAAAGATGGTACTGCTGAAATAAATACAATGTATATGGTTCCCATCTTATCTACTAATTTATCTTTCTTTCTTGCCATCAAAACACCTAATGGCAAACCAAGGAAGTATGCAATAATAACAGAAATTACACCGATTACAAACGAATATCCCATCTTTGAAAGTCCGGATTTCACTGTTGCCACATTTGTGTAATCATCCGTAAATCGTGTTGCATTCATTGGATTGGATGCAAGTGAATTCTGTGCATATACTGCAGAGTGTAAATCATCCGCACTTTCTTCTACTGCTCCGGTCGGATAAAGAACGGTAGATTTTACATAAGACCCCTGGGTCAGAGTCATGGTTGTAAATACATCAATTCCTTTATTAACGGAATACGATGTTCCCAGATTTATTGTAACAATATTTTGATGAATATATGGAAATTTCGAATTTACATACAACAGGTATTTATGCTGTGTACCATTACCAATAATAGCCGGTGCAAATTTTTCACCGCCATATACAGGATCATATAACGTAAAAGTAATACCTCGTTCCCCAACATCCCCTTTTGCCGTATTAATGTTATCAACTGAGATTAATCTAGAAAAATAAGCTAACATACGGCTTCCTAACGGCACATCTTTATATGCAAACAGCTGTGGTTGTCCACCATCTGCATATTTTTTAGGTCCTAACATAATAGCGTCCAATCGCTGAATGGTATAACCTTGTGATTCATAATTTTCAATAAATTTGTTAATATATTCTTTTGCACTGGCAGAATCATTTGCTTCTGTTTTACCGATTCCAATTACTGCTGATTTTGTTGTCTCATCAATCTCACCATTTGCAACTAGTTCGTTAATGTAATCAGCATAAGACACGTAATCCAGATAGCCATACTCTTCCCACTTGCCATACTTATAAGTAACCTTGTTATTATTACTCATTTTGGAGTAAGTAGGATCATTTGCAAAAATAAGGTTACGATCCATTAAGGAATACACCATAACCATAACAATTGCAACGACTGCTACAATAGAAAATATACCAAATGCCAAACGTTTTAATAAATATTTTGCCATAATTTGTCTCTCACTAAAACATTGTAAGAGAACGGACTGTCTGTCCGTTCTCCCACAACTTAATCATTTACAATCAAATCGTATCTTAGTAAATACCTACACATTTAGCCATGTATCCAGCGTAGTCTGGAAGGAATGTATCAAGGTATGTCTGAGGATCACCATAGTCAGGACCCCATCCGGATAAGTCATACATATCGTAGTTTGCTTCGTAACCATATGAGGTAAAGTATCCTGCATAGTAGTATTCATCAGCAGATGTACACTCTGTAAGATTTACAATAACCTTTCCTTCAAGAACTGATTCCAGTGACTTTTTGTAAGCATTTGCTTTGTTTGTCACTGATTCACTACCTGAGAAGTATGGTAAATCAATGTAAATTGGGTTTTCAGCAGAAATTTCTACACCGGCTGCTGCAAGTTCTTCAACTGCAACTGCCATCTCTGCTGCTGCGTTTTCAGGATTGAACCATCCGTCATAACCATCACCGGAACCAATTCCACCATCTAATGTCGGATCCCAAACCTTCATGGTTACACCATCTGCATCAATCTGTGCCTGCATGATTTCACCATAGAAAGTACCTGCCGGGAAGGTTGTAGCTGTACCATTGATATCAACAGTTGTTTCCTCTTCAAGTGATACGAAGTTACCAGGTGTGTAAGAGTTTCTTAATGAAGCATATTTTAACTCTTCACCAACGCTCTGTGCATTGTAAGCACCTCTGTCTGCTGCAAAGGAAATTGCACGACGGAAATGAACGTTATTTAACGCTGCGTTTGTTCTTTCAGCATCTGCTACTGTCTGAGCAGATCTTACAGTTGTTGTATCGTTTGTGTTTGCATATGTGTTACGATTGAGGTTGTAGAATGCCATGAAGGTTGTTGCATCACAATCTGCTACGTAACCGTATTTATCAAAGTTGCCATCTGCTTTTGCAAGTTCAAGTGAAGATGCATTTAAACCTGTACCGTCAACGGTTCCTGCAACTGCATCGTTGTATGCCTTTGTAGCTTCAGAACCATCATTGTATACTAATGTATATTTCTTAATGTTCTGATTTGCAGCATTCCAGTATGTTGGGTTTGCTTCAAATACGATGGTATTCTTTTCTGTAGCATTTGTTACAAGGAATGGTCCGCAGTATGCGATAGAATCTGCGTCTTTTGCATAGGTATAATCAGCTGCTGAAGGATCATATTCTGCGCCGAACTTACCACCCTTTGATTCATAGTATGCACGGTTCATTGGAGCAAATACACCATAACCAAGCATTGTAATGAAGTATGAACATGGAGCCTCTAATGTGTACTCTAAGGTATAAGTATCAGTTGCTTTAACACCTACTTCTGCGAAGTCAGTTACTTCACCGCCGATGTATTCATTAGCATTAACAATAACGCCCTGGATTAAGTACTCAAGACCACCCATGGAATCCATCATGTGCTGCATACCTGCAACAAAGTCATCTGCTGTTACTTCACCGAGTTCACGTCCCTGAGAGTCAACCCATTTAACACCCTGACGAATGTGGAATGTATAGGTTAATCCGTCTGCAGATACTTCATAGCTTTCAGCTAATGCCGGCTGTAAGGTACCCTCTACATCGTATTCCATTAAACCATCATATGTCTGAACAATTTTTTCAGAGTCATTAGATTTAGATGTAGCAAGAACATCCCATGTTTCAGGATCGCCTGTATAAGTCTCTGAATAAGAATCTTTTACAGTATATCCTTTGCCTGCAAGGTATTCCTTTGCCTTTTCAAGGTATGTGCCTGTACCCTTTACTTCACCCCAGAGACCCTTAAGTGCATCTCTGTCTTCTGTTGTAATAAAGTCAGATACTACAAGAAGTGAATGCATACGTTCGTTGTCATTACCCCAAAGTGCATTTGGAACTGTCTTTGGAACAACTCTGGAAACTGCATAGTTACCGCCACGTGAGTAGATTGGCAACATAACTGCTGATTCCATTAATTTTGCTTCTGCGATTGCCATTAAAGCAAATCTTTCAGCAATGTTATCTGTAGCTTTTGCTGCGTCATAAGCTGCCATAAACTCAGAAAGGTTTGCTTCATAAGTAGCTGCTGATTCTTCAGCATATTTAGCTGCATCTGCTGTTGGATCAAATACCAATGCATCTGCTGCTAATTCGGAACTATTTGAAGCAACTTCTGTATTTGTAGAAGGTGTTTCTGTTCCGTTTGTGTTTGAATCTTTTTTGCCACATGCTGCCAATGATACTACCATTGAAGATGCCAACATGAGGGCTAAGATTCTCTTGGAAATCTTTCTCATATTTTTCCTCCTTTTGAAGTCATGCACTTTCAAACATGCTTCTTATTAAAAATTATTTCTATATAAAGGCGCCACCGCATAAATTGCAACGTCCCCTTTACCATGAGTTATTGCGTTATCACGTCATCGCGCTAAACTGTTTTTTTGTATGCAAAAAGAAGTGCCAACAGACACCCTTGCCCATTGCACTTCACAAGTACAGTTGTTTGCGCGTTGCGTACAACACTTTTTTATATTATACATACGAATTCGAATTTGTCAATAACTTCATACCAATTTTGTTGCCAAATCAACAAAATTTTTCTGTTTTTTTTCTGTTTTTTTCTGTTTTTTCTGTTATAATAATTTTAGGTTATGGAAGCAATTCTTAGATGTAATAGTAGGAGGCTTTTTACAATGATTACTACCGATGATGTGCTGAATATGAATTTTTATAAGAAAGAAACATTTACCGGAAGTTATAAGGGGATGCGGTATCTGTTAAAAAAAGATACAGAGGAAGAAATGACTGTCTTTCGGTGCTATGTCTGGCCGGGACCCTATAATTTTGCCACAACTTCCGATGAGCAGAAAACCATGGCAACATTTCCCTTTACAGATGCAGGGAAACAGGAAGCTGTTGATTGGATGAATGAATACTGGCGCACCCATTTTTCCTAAACTTAAGCTTCCCATCCTGCGTCCGGTATATTAACTAATAATTCCTAAATCAGACCTTCTTAAATCGATCAGAGAACCTGATTTTAATTTAACAACCGGATTTAGCATATCCCCCCGGTTATTTTTAAAGATTAAAGCGTTTTCCCCATTTGACAGTTCCACTTCTGTTCCTTTGTGATAAATCGGGACATATTTAAAAAACGCTTTTGTAATGTCCGGATTAAACATTGTATTGTCCCCCTCCAACACAATATCAATCGCAGAGCGAATTTTAAATGCTTCTTTATAAGAACGCTTCGATATCAAAGCATCATAAACGTCACAAATATGCGTCACCATAGCAAGCTCATATATCGCCTCCTCTTTTAAGCCTCTAGGGTAGCCGCTTCCATCCCAGTTTTCATGATGCTGATACACAATTCCACGGGTTGATGAGTAAACATTAATATTAGATGATAAAATAGAATATCCATAGACCGGATGTTTTCTTACCTCTTCCATCTCTTCATCCGTAAGTTTTCCTTTTTTACTAATAATTTCAATCGGCACCATTTTTTTCCCTACATCATGCAGCATAGCGCCGATTGCAAGGTTTTTCAAACGGTAAAAATTATATCCCAGTCCGATGCCCAGTGTGACGGAAGAAATAGCCACGTGAATACAATGCTCAAATGTATTCTCGTCGTATGCCTTTATGCTTTCCATATCATGGATATAATCTTCTGCGCCCATCAGCTTATCTATAATCTCGCACGCACAGTTCTCAATTTCATCCATATTCATTTCTTTTAGGGCATTAATGGATTTATCAATCAGCTTTTCCTCTACTGCCGGTTCAATAAAAATATCCGCCGACCAGCTGTCATCGATATACACTCCGGCAATTTCAAAGTTTTTTAATTTTTCCCGCTTGTGTGGCGATAGTCTTGCTCCCTTCATTATCAGTACGCGTCCATATTGATCCTTGATATTCTGAGCCAAGATCATATCATCCGTCAATTCTTCTAAACCTACGTATCTCATCAGACTACCCTATTGTATTTCCTTTTCAAAACATTTTTTCACTTTGTTCATCAAATTCATAGGACATATGCACTATGTATTATAGACTAAAATTCTGACATTTTCAATTACTGTTTATATATTTTCACTCATCTTCCTAATATGTGGGTGACAGGGTGCTAGGCGCCAGTGGCGCCTGTTTAGCACCGACCGAGGCGGAGCCGAGACCTTGAACCTCAGGTTAAAGTACCCATCCGCCTCGGTAAAAAAGAACGAGGTAGGAATAAAATTCCTACCTCGTTCTTCTTTCTTGAAAGTGCACCGAATGAGGATAAATCCGAACCCTCAACATCTGCCAGAGTGATAGTCTTGGAACCATCCTTATAGTTGAAAGTAAGGATTATCTTGTCCTCATAAAGATACACCGCATTTACAAAGCTGTCGATCAGCCTTTGCCGCTGTTCCCGCTTTGTCACATCAA
>CALZGM010000008.1 GCA_945787015.1 uncultured Roseburia sp. | reverse complement strand
CTACAAGTGTTACCACACCCTTTACCGTGAATTCACCTTCTGTTGCTGCAAGTGCTTCAGAAATCTTGTTATAGGTAGGCGTTGATGATACTTTTGTAATTTCATTTGCTGATGTATTACGAAGCTGCAATGTTGTATTATTAATACCTACTGCTGCCTTTATATCAATCTTATCGCCAACCTGAACATCCCAATTCGTTCCATCCGTTTTATCTACAACTGCTTTATAAATCTGAATGCTGTTTGTTCCATCAGTTACTGTAATATTCGGAGTTGTATAAGCACCATTATTATCATCAATTACTGTAACTTCCACATTCTTAAGCTGTACATATGTCGCAATATCAGCTGTGGTTAATGCATCGATTGTTGTCTCTTTTGCAGAAAGTGTAAGTCCTTCTGACTTCTCATAAGTTCCTGATCCAAGCTGTGGCAGACCATTGTATACTGTTTTGCTGCCAGTTCCGATAATTGTATCACCTAATGCTATGTCAGAAGGTTTTGATGCCATACGAACACAGATTGCTCCGGTTGCATCCTGCACATAAATGTTCTGACCATCAATAAGTGTTACCACACCCTTTACCGTGAATTTACCTTCTGTTGCTGCAAGTGCAGTAGCAATTGCAACAGTTTTCTTTTCCCCATCGGCATTTCCAACGTCACTATTAAGGCCCTTTATAATGATGTTTCTAACATTCGCGTTTGCATTTGTAGCACAACTAAAAGTTCCGCCACTTATATTTTTCTCATCTGCAACTGCAATAGCCAAGTCGAATTCTTTACCATCCAATAGACTCGGTAACGCAAAGTCTTTCCAAGCCTCTTCAACAATATTCTTACTTGTGAGAGTACGGGTCGAATCATTTATTGTCAACCAATCCGTTGAACCTGCAATTCGATACATTAGTTTCCAATTTGCCGGCCCATTAGAAGTAGTACGCAAATCAGACGTTAATGTAATGTCCGAAAAATTTACTGCATTAACGGATACAATCCATTTACCGCTACAGTCAGTATTCCAATTATCTGCGGCAAATCCATTCTTCTGATATGCCACATAAGTAGCCCCCTCTACCTTAATTGTCCCTGAACCAGTTGTAGCATTGGCTGGTAATTGAGTTGGTCCATCCGCTGAAGATGCATATTGCCATGCTGCAATTGTAGAAGTGGTCTTTTCTGTCGTTGTTTCCGCCTTAACATTGTAGTCAACATGTCCAAACACGGTGGTCATGACCACAAGTAACGCCATTACAAACGACAAAACTCTTCTTTTCGCTGTTTTCATAACGCTTTTTCTCCTTCTTTCTTTTTACGTTTAGGTGTAACTATTCAGTCCCTCTTACATGCAAGCATGACGATTCTGCTTATCTTATTCTAAGTGGTTCTGAATAGTTACATTTAATTTAATATTAAAAAAATGATACAAAAACTCGTAGGACATTTGTCCTTTTGTTTGCCACAGACGAACATTTTGTCATTTGTAACAATTTTTCCTGTGCCTTTTTGTATACTTTTTTAAGCAATTGTAGAATATGCCATTTTCAAAATGAACGAAGCGCACACTCTCTCATGCTATTAGCATTTTACCATGTTTTTCCACGGCGGACAAGTAAACCTTTGTACTATTTTATATCTTTTCCTGTAAAAACTTTGTAAAACTTCAGTTACTTTTCACACGGTAGCCAATCACTTGCTGATTGGCTGCCGAAGAACATGATTCAGGAGTTCGCAGGCTTCTTTTGCGAAGCAAAACTATAAATAAGCCTGCGAAGGTTACTGTTTACTGGCTTGCCAGTGAATAGTAACAAACGCCATTTCTTCTTTCCCCTACTCTGCTATGCTCACTTGACACCATCCAAACGATGGACTATTCTTTTTACATCACTTATTTTTGAAAGGACTTTTACATATGAAGAAAAACGCAAGAAAAAATTTTTCTCTTTATATACTTTATCTGGCGGCCTTGCTCCTATTTATATTCACATTTTTTTTGGTAAGACCAAAGGAAGAAGGAAACCTGGCCGCAGAAGAATATGCCGAATACGAAACTGCCACTGTAACTATGATTTTGTCTGACAGCACAGAACTTGATCCCCACTCAGATAACAGCTGGCGTGGTGAACAACTTCTGCTTGCTGAAGTAACCTCCGGGCAATATAAGGGTCAGACCCTGCAGGTAAGCAATTACGTTGGTCCTCTGTACTCGGTTCCCCTAAAAGCCGGCGATTCAGCTGTTTTAATCATTTCCACATATGCTGACGGTACCCATACTGGTACTGTGTACGAATTTAATCGCACCCTTCCTTTACTTATCGTCATCGGATTATTTATGCTTGCAACCATATTAATTGGTGGAAAAACCGGTGCAAAATCCTTACTCGGTTTATTCATTACGCTGGCCTGCTTATTTGGCATCCTCATTCCTGCATTAATGAAAGGTGCACCTACGCTAACAACTATTTTTCTTGTATGCGCCTATATTACAATTGTTACTTTAGCAATTCTTGGAGGCCTTCAGAAAAAAACCGTTTGTGCTATGCTTGGCACTATTTCCGGAACTGCAGCCGCTCTGCTCTTTGGGCTTCTTGCCCAAAGCCTGCTTCGTATGAATGGCATGCGTGTAAATGACGCAGAAGCACTTTTACAGTTGAACCAGATGGGAATACCGCTTGGAATTAAGGGGCTCTTAGTAGGAGGTGTTGTGATTAGCACATTAGGTGCTGTCATGGATGTTACCATGGGCATTTCCTCCTCTTTATCGGAAGTAAGTCTGGCAAATCCAGCTCTTACCCGCCGCGACTTATTCCGTTCCGGTATGAATATTGGCCGAGACATGGTTGGTACTATGACAAACACTTTGATTCTGGCACTTTTAGGCAGCGACCTCGTTTTAATTATTTACTTGTATAGTTTGGGACTTTCTTCCAATCAATTTATAAGTTCTGCCTATCTTTCAATCGAAATTATCAGCAGTATTTCAAGCAGTATTGGTGTGATATTATCCATCCCTTTAACTGCGATTTTCAGTTCTATCGCATTAGCCAAAAAATAGCCAAAATTTATGGGGGATTTTCTAATATGAAAATCCCCCATTCATCGTTTCTATCTATTTTTTATTGTCTTCCCCTGCATCCGGCACAAGGGCTTTCACTGTCTGCCACCGCCACACTGTTTTCATAAATCGTGCTAAGGCAGCAAATCGCCTGCGAAGAAATACCTTCTTCCGTTCCTGTAAAACCAAGTCCTTCTTCCGTGGTTGCTTTTACATTAATCTGGTCCACCGCAATGTGCAAAGCGTTTGCAATGTTTTCTTCCATCTGGGGAATGTGTGGACGCATCTTCGGTTTCTGTGCAATAATGGTTGCATCAATATTCTCAATCACGAACCCTTTTTCCTCAATTAAAGTGCGTACATGTTCTAATAACTTGATACTTGAAATTCCTTTATATGCCGGGTCTGTGTCAGGAAAATGCTTTCCGATATCTCCTAATGCTGCGGCGCCAAGCAGCGCATCCATAATTGCATGTAGCAACACATCTGCATCGGAATGCCCCAGCAATCCCAAAGTATGCGGAATCTTCACGCCACCTATAATCAAATCTCTGCCTTCTACCAATTTATGAACATCATAGCCCATTCCAACTCTCATATCATTTCTCCTTTTTCATTATCTCTTTTTATTATACCTTTTTATCCCGTAAAAACAACAAACTCTTTTTTCTTATTAAAAAAAATGTTACACTGATTACAGTTTCTATTATTTGGAGGCTAAATCCTCTCCTCACCATCGGGTTCGGATTTTGCTTCGCAAAACAAGGAGGATTATGACATTACTTACCTATCAGGTTTTTAAAACAGTTGCTGAAATCGGAAGCTTTCACAAGGCTGCGGATATCTTAGGTCTCACACCATCCGCAATCAGCCATGCGATTTCTTCCATGGAAAATGAATTGGGCTTTTCTCTGCTGACCAGAAGTAAATCCGGCATTACCTTAACCAATTACGGCGAGCATCTTCTGCCGTATGTAAACGCTGTGCTAAACAGTGATGAAAGCTTGCAACAGGCCATCGCCGAATTCAATGGCTTAAAACAGGGCAAAGTAAAAATCGGCGTTTTTTCCAGTGTCTGTACCAACTGGCTACCTGATATCATGGATTCCTTTCAAGCTCTGTATCCGGAAATTGAAATCGAAGTTTTTCAGGGAACCTATGATGACGTTTCCTATTGGATTAAAACCGGTGTGGTTGATTTGGGATTTTTGTCCGTATCCAGCGCAAAAGACATCCCAATTGAACCACTTTACCGCGACCCGCTTTTATGTGTTCTTCCAAAGGATACCATTTCAGATGCCGATAAAAAATTCGTTACCACTGAGGATATGCGAGACCACCAGTTTGTTACACAACGCGAGTGTACCGACGCTGACATTCAGAACTTCTTAAAAGAAAATTCGCTAAATATCCAGTCGCATTACCATGTTGTGGACGACTTATCCACCGTTGCTCTTGTTGAAAAAGGCTTCGGCATTTGCCTGATGCCTGAGCTTGTTATGCGTGATATTCCTTATGAGGTAGACTGCTACCCTATTGAACCGGATGCTGCACGTATTATTGGGATTGCTGCGCTGAATCTGGAGTTCATGGCTCCTGCGGTGCGCACGATGTACAATCATATTGTGGAGAAATATAAGAGTATCTGATAACTGAAAATTCACATTTCCTTTTCCTTTCTCATATTGTAAAAGAAAAAGGAGATAATCACAGACATGAATTTCAGGCTGCAACTCTCATTGACAGTCCTATAGACTTTGAATGTAAATAATATTTTTCTACCCCGGAAGGAATTCCGGGGTAGTTCTTTTCGATGCAAAAAAATAAACCCTAGTAGTTACTAGGGTTCTAAAGTAGCGGAAGGGAGATTTGAACTCTCGACACCACGGGTATGAACCGTGTGCTCTAGCCAACTGAGCTATTCCGCCATATTTAGTTAAGTATGGGACCTATAGGGCTCGAACCTATGACCCTCTGCTTGTAAGGCAGATGCTCTCCCAGCTGAGCTAAGATCCCATATCTTTCGTTGCTTTCGCAACCGACTTGTTTATATTACACTACAGAAAGATAAATGTCAACAACTTTTTTCAAAATTTGTTTAACATTTTTCCTGTACTTCCGGAATGCCTGCAACAGAGGTCAATACCGACAATATTCCGGCGAGCACCGACGCGCTTCCTACTATCTTCCAGTCGACTGCACCCATGACCGCGACAGAACCGATAGTGGCAATTGCAGTCTGCGCCATGGTTTTGACTGCTCTGATTCCTGCAGCCTTTGCCCATTCTACCTTATCAACAGATTGTTTTATTACACAATTTTTGAGCATATAGATATACACACCTTTCAAAAGTTGCTTTCTATCATATCTATATGCTCTTTTTTTATTTTTGCTAATACTTATGCCCTAGAACACTTAAACTGCAAGTCTTCCCAGCGTCTGTCTACTTCCTTTTGGAACTGCTCCAGCAAATCCTCATTACCCTTCTTAAACAAGTGTTTGAATCTGCCCTGTTCCCGCAAAAAGTCCTCAATCGGAAGCTTTTTCTTTGGCTCATAAGTCAGTGTCCACTTTCCATGATCCACCTCAAACATCGGCCAGTAGCAGGTGTCTACTGCCAGCTTACAGATTTTCATAATGTCTGAAGTCTCATAACGCCAGCCTCTCGGACACGGTGTCATAATATTTAAAAAGCATGCTCCCTCTGTATAAATGGCCTTTTCTGCTTTTCTATGTAAATCCTTAAAATCACTTGTAAACGTCGTCTGTGCCACATACGGTACATCATGGTCCGCAATGATGCTTGCCAAATCTTTTCGGTTCTGCATTTTACCATTGGATTTTGACCCAACCGGTGTCGTTGTGGTATCCGCGTACATTGGTGTCGCAGAAGAACGCTGAATACCGGTGTTCATATAGGCACCATTGTCGTAGCACACGTAAACCATGTCATGTCCACGCTCCATCGCACCGGATAAAGACTGGAAGCCGATATCATAAGTACCGCCGTCTCCGCCGAATGTGATAAACTTATAGGTGACATCTTCCGGAAGCTTTCCACGCTTTTTTAACGCTCTGTAAGCAGTTTCCACACCGCTTAAGGTTGCGCCCGCATTTTCAAATGCATTATGAATATAGCTGTCTTCCCATGCGGTGTACGGATACATGAAAGAAGATACTTCCAGACATCCTGTGGCATTTCCGATTACGGCATAGTCACCCTCGTGAAGGGCACGAAGCACCGCACGCACTCCAATCGTCGCACCACAGCCCGCACACATACGATGGCCGGGAGCCAGACGCTCCGGTTTATTCATCATTTCTTTTAAATTATAGTTACTCATTTTGCCTGCCCTCTCTTATTTCCGCAATCCCACATACTGATACTGCTCAACCTCTGTACCATTTAATTCTGCCTGTTCTAACTCGTCAAAAATACGGTACACATCTGTTACGGTAAAATCTCTTCCCGCTAAACCATAGATATAGTTCACTGCGGAAATCATGACTTTATTTCTGAAAAGGGCTGCGCTCACTTCACTTCCAAGTGCTGCGCCATTGCCGTTGTAACTTTCGCAACGGTCCATGATAGCAACTGCCTTGCAATTCTTTAGAGCTTCTGCAATTTCTTTTGCCGGGAAAGGACGGAAAACGCGAAGCTTTAACACGCCCACTTTTTTCCCCTGTGCTCTCAAATCATCCACTGCCTGTTTTGCCGTTCCTGCCGCAGAACCCATGATTAACATGATGTAGTCTGCATCTTCGGTTTTGTATGCTTCAAATAAGCCATATTTTCTGCCGGAAATTTTTTCATATTCTGCTGCCACCTGTAAAATGACTTCCTTTGCATTTTCCAACGCAAGTTCCTGATTCTTTCTGGCTTCCATCGCATAATTTGAAACCGAATACGGACCAACCGCGATTGGTTTTCCCGGATTTAGTAAAAATTCTTCCGGCTCATACTCTCCGACAAATGCCTTCACAGCGGCATCCTCTAAAAGTTCGATATTTTCCACTGCGTGACTGGTGATAAAACCATCCTGGCAAATCATGATTGGAAGGTGCACGTTTTTATTTTCTGCAATCGGATATGCCTGTACAAAATTGTCATAGGCTTCCTGATTATTTTCGGAATAAATCTGAATCCAGCCTGTATCTCTGGCACCCATGCCGTCGGTGTGGTCACAGTTGATATTGATTGGACCGGACAAAGTACGGTTTACCAGTGCCAAAGCAAGCGGCATACGGTTCGATGCTGCAAGCAGCAATTCTTCCCACATCAGTGCAAGACCTGCGGAGGAGGTTGCTGTTAAGGTTCTGGCGCCTGCTGCTTCTGCTCCGATGGCTGCACTCATGGCAGAATGCTCGCTTTCCACCGGAATAAATTCTGTATCCACTTCACCATTTGCAATATATGTAGAAACCATCTGGGGAATTTCTGTAGAAGGGGTAATCGGAAACGCCGGCATAACATCCGGATTAATCTGACGGATTGCGTATGCAACCGCTTCGTTTCCTGACATACGATCTCTTTTTGCCATTTTATCTGCCCTCCTTCATTTCAATTGCTCCGAAAGGACATACCTTGGCACAAATGCCGCATCCCTTGCAGTGGTCATAATCAAATTCTCCACGTTTGCTGTCTTTCACCGGAATGGAGGCATCCGGGCAAACCGGCGCGCAAAGCAGACACTGCTTACACAAATTGGCATGAAATACCGGTGTATTTGTTCTCCATTCACCGGTATTGAAAAGCTTTGATGTTCCACCGGCAAAAACCATCAGACCTTCGGTCAAATCCTGATGCGGTGTCTGTTCATTTATCTTTGTAATATCTGTTCTCATGTTTTTTGTTTTCCCGTTTTTCTTATTTTCTGGCTTTCTTCTTTCCGGTTATGCGCTCTGCTCTAATTCAGCCTGTAACGCCAATTCAATGACATCAAATGCCATCTTTAAAGCCTTCATATTTCCTTCGATGACTTCCGGCTTTTTCGCAAATTTATGATGGTAAGATTCCTGCATTTCCTTGAAAAATGCCTCTCTTGGCATTACTCCGCTGACTGCTACTGCCGCTGCAAGCATCGGAGAATTTGGAAAATTCTTTCCAAGTGTCTCCATAGAAATGGTTCTTGCATCTACGGTATAAACATTTCCCTGATATCCGTTTAAGAGCGGAAGCACTTCTTCTTTTGACATCGATGTGTTAATAATGATTGCTCCCTCTTCCTTTAAGCCTGCTGTCACATCAACAGAATGCAACAATGTCTCATCAACCACTACGACTAAATCCGGTGTATATATATTGGAATGTACACGAATCACATCTTTGCTGATACGGTTATATGCGGTAATTGGTGCGCCCATGCGCTCCGGTCCGTACTCCGGGAATCCCTGTACATACTGTCCTGTTTTAAATGCTACATCAGCCAGCAAAAGCGCCGCTGTCTTAGCTCCCTGTCCGCCTCTTCCATGCCATCTGATTTCAAGCCCGTTATTCATGTTCTTACTCCTCCATTGCTTTTCTCATGAATTTTTCAACTTTCTCTATTATAACGCACAATTTAGCAATGTAAAGTGAAAATGTGAGATGTTTTCATTTTTAAGATGAATTTTATTCATCTATGGACTTCTATTGTAGATATAGATAGTGCAGTAATTGAAAATTCAACTATTTGACCGGCGCTTTTGGCATTATGTAAACTTGGAAAACGACCGGTGGGTATAGGAGCACGTTTTCCATCAATTTTACCCAACGAAAGGGTGTTTTTTGTAGTTATGTAAACCAATTTTAAAAAAATTGTCTAGAATCAAGCATTTATGCATGATGATACCCATTTTTTGAAAAAAACCGGGTATCATAACTGAAAAATGGCGTTAAATACCCAAACCACATTCACCTAGTTGACATAATGTTATCAAGTTGCCAGACGGACTAATTAAAAAAAACGCCGGCTTTCACCGGCGCACGAAATCTTTTTATTTGCAGACTTGTTTACTATATATCTCTACTCCTCATACTCCAGCGGCTCAATCCCCTTCACCCAAAGGATTTCCGCCAGAGGCACATGACAGTAGCCATTCGGATTCTTATCCAGATACTTCTGGTGATATTCTTCTGCCGCATAAAAGTGTTGAAGCGGACAGGCTTCTACTGCTAGCTTCTCCCCAACCTTTTGTTCCAGTTCTTTTAGAGACTCTGCAACAGTCTTTTCATCCGCAGGGTCTGTAAAATAAATACCGGTACGATACTGATGCCCTTCATCTTCGCCCTGCCTGTCTACAGAAACCGGGTCAATGATGCGGTAAAACAGCTTTAGTAAAATAGGAAGCGGCACCTGTGTTTCGTCATAGACAACCTTTACCGTCTCCGCATGCCCCGTATTTTCATATCGCACCTGCTCATAGGTAGGATGTTCGGTGTTTCCATTTGCAAAGCCAACCGTAGTCTCTATGACACCCTTGATATTAGATACATATTTTTCCACGCCCCAATAACAGCCACCGGCCAAATAAATTTCCTTCATCGCAAAATATCTCCTATTTTAACAAATTCTCCACAACCTTCACTGCTGCTGCCGCATCCTTCGAATAGCCGTCCGCATGAATTTCTTCCGCAAAGCTTTCCGTAATTGCAGCTCCGCCAATGATAATCTTAGCTGTGCAGCCCTTACTCTTGGCTAGTTCCACTACCTCTTTCATCCGCATCATGGTGGTGGTCATAAGTGCGGAAAGTCCGATAACCGCTGCGTTCTCGCGAATTGCCGTCTCAACAATCACCTCAGCCGGAACATCCTTTCCTAAATCCAGTACCCGATAGCCGTAGTTTTTCAGCATCAGAACCACCAGATTTTTACCAATGTCATGAATATCTCCTTCTACGGTCGCCACAACTATGGTCGCCATCTCTTCGCTTCCTTCGTTCCGCTCCAACATCGGTTCCAGATACTCAATCGAAAGCTTCATTGCGTTGGCGCTGGAAATGAGCTGTGGCAGGAAATATTTCTGCTTGTCAAACAACTCTCCGACCTCGTTAATCGCCGGAATCAAATGATCATTGATAATCTCATTCGGTTTGATTCCAGCATCTAAAAGATGTTTTGTTTCTTCGATGATGGTGCCTTTGTTGCCCTTTAAGACAGCCTGATATACCGGGCTTTTTTCTGTGCCCTGTGGCTCCTGCTTTCCAACTTCTGTACCACCTTGGCTCTTGGAACCGGCTTCCTTTGCCGGACTTACACTGCTTCCCACCGGCACACGCACCAGTTCCGTTCCCTCATATTTATCCTTCAACACATTCATGCGCTCAATATAGCGCAGGTCACTTCCTGCCTTTGCCAAAAGCAAATCAGAAGCAAATGCCGCATTCATCAAAAGCTCCTGAGACGGATTGGCAATGGCCATAGTAAGTCCTTTTTCAATTGCCATAGTAAGGAATGCCGTATTGATATTCGCACGCTCCGGCAAACCAAAGGATACATTGGATAAACCGCAAACCGTTGGCAAGCCCAATTCTTCCTTACAATAAGCAAAGGTTTCAAAACACTCCAGCGCAGCCCTTGGATTTGCACCAACCGTTGCCACTAAACCATCTACAACAATATCTTCCTTTGCCAGTCCGACTGCCTCGGCTTCCGCCATCACCTTGCGGATGATTTCGTGCTTTTCTTCCATACTTGCAGGTAATCCCGCATCGGAAAGCGGCAGCAAAATAAACATCGCGCCATATTTTTTTGCCAAAGCCAACAACTTATGCATTTTTTCTGTCTCCATCGAAATGGAATTAATCAGGGCTCGTCCCGGATAAATACGGAGCGCTGCCTCAATAATCTCGACATAGCTGGAATCAATGCAAAGCGGGCAGTCTACGGTCGTAGTCACTTCATAGACGGAGTTTAACATCATCTGCTTTTCATCGATACCGTTCATTCCCATGTTAATATCCAAAATCTGTGCGCCGTCTGCCTCCTGGCTCAAGGCCATGTCACGCACCATGTTAAGGCTTCCTTCCCGTAGTTCGGCTTGTAATTTCTTCTTTCCGGTCGGATTGATACGCTCGCCAATCACCATAAAATTACCATCTAACTGCAGTTCTACCATCGCACGCTCTGAAGTCAGTACACGGCGTTTTACGGCAAGCGGTGCAGCTATTTTCATACCGAAAACAGCATCGGAAAGCGCTTTTATATGCGCCGGTGTGGTGCCACAGCAGCCACCGACAAAGTTTGCGCCTGCCTCGACCAGTAATTTTCCATAAGAAGCAAATTCTTCCGGAGTCGTATCATATACGGTCTTTCCATTTTCAAGGCGCGGCAAGCCGGCATTTGGTTTTGCAAAAACAGGAATTGTGGCATATGCTGCCATCGCCTTCACCGGTGCAATCATGTCTTCCGGTCCGGTTGAGCAATTGATACCGATTGCATCTGCGCCCAGCTCCTGCAAGACAACCGTCGCAATTTCAGGTGAAGTTCCGTAAAGGGTTCTGCCGTCTGTCTGATAGGTCAGTGATACCATAACCGGCAATTCAGAAACTTCGCGGATAGCAAGAACTGCTGCACGGCATTCCTGCAGACTCATCATGGTTTCCACCACAAATAAATCTACGCCTGCTTCTTCTAACACGCGTGCCTGTTCCTTATAGATGTCAACCAGTTCTTCAAACTGCAAGTCCCCAATCGGGTAAAGTTGCTGCCCCGTCATGGTCAGGTCTCCGGCTACAAGCACTTTGCCAGCCGCAGCATTTTTTTCACATGCCTTTGCACGTGCCTCGATAGATAAAGCAACCAATCTGCGGTTCATATCCTCCAGCTTTGACTCTAACCCATACTCCTGCAATTTCAAGCGATTCGCAGAAAACGTCGGTGCATAAAGAATCGTCGTTCCTGCCTCTATATATGCCATCTGTAAATCAATCAAAGTTTTCGGATTTTCCAAAATCCAACTTTCCGGGCATACGCCCACAGGCATTCCTGCCTCCTGTAAATTCGTGCCGGTCGCGCCATCTAAAATCACCGGACCATTTTTCCATAAATTCTGAAACTCTTCTCTCGTCATCGTTCTCTCTCCCATCTTATTGCAACCATTATTGCATTTTTTGTTCACGGTGGCAACATTTTTGTTACTATTCACCGGCAAGCCAGCAAACAGTAACCATTTTTCCAATTGAGTTTTTCATAAAGTCGGTATATGATAAGGATATGAAAAAAATGATTACAAAGCAGGAGAAACCAAATGGAACATACACCGGGAAAAATCAGACTGGCCGCCCTCGACATGGACGGCACGCTTTTTAACAATAAACTGGAAATCACGCCAAAGACACAGGCAGCCATAAAAGCAGCCATCGCAGGCGGCGCTCAGGTGGTCATTTCAACGGGGCGCCCATATATCGGACTCCCTGTAGATGTGCTAACTGAGCTTGGCATCCGTTATGCCATCACTGCAAACGGCTCTGCTATCTATCGTTTGCCGGAAAAAGAATGTATTTTTTCAAACTGCATGCGTCCGGAAACCGTTGCCCCAATCATCCGCTATCTGCAGACAAAGGACATCCAGTACGATGCCTTTATCGGCGGAAACCGCTACAGTGAGGAGCATGGACAAGATGTTATTGAGCGCTTAACACAGATGCCGGCAGCTACCCGTTCCTATATCAAGGCAAGCGGCATTTTAACCGAAAATCTGGCAGATTTTATTTTGGAACGTGATTTAGAGGTACAGAAAATGACCTTAAACTTCTATCCGCTACCGGATGGAAGCTATATGGACCGCGTAGATGTGTGGAATTATTTAAAAGCCAATCCACAGGTTACCGTTTTATCCGGTGGCTATCAGAACGTGGAATTTACAAAAGCAGGTACTACAAAGGCAATGGGGTTGCGCTTCCTTGCTGAGATGTTTGAGATTCCAATCGAAGAAACCATGGCAGTGGGCGATTCCCAAAACGACATGGATATCATGCAGGCTGCAGGCATCGGTGTCGCAATGGAAAATGCCACTGACGAGGTCAAAGCCATCGCTGACTTTGTAACCAAGAGTAATTTAGAAGATGGTGTGGGATATGCGATTGAAAAATTTATTCTAGCATCATTTTAATAATCTCTTTGTCTGTTTGGTGCATTCCCACTTTGCCAATATAGCCAACACAGCTAATTGTCTCGCCTGCATCCTCTTTTAAAATTCCGGTGTAGGCTTCATATTCTTGATTCTGCATTGCAAGATAATGTGCCATCATCGACGCATCAAGGCTTGATGCAATTTTTGCGGCACACGAAATTTTAGCGCCATCACAGATAATGCCCGGAATATTTGCCAGGGTATTATCTATGGTGGCTTTAATTTGGCTCATAGTGCCACCCACCAAATATGTAATCGCAGCTGCACTGGCACAGGAAGCCGATACTGCTCCGCAAAAAGCAGAAAGTTTTCCGATAAATTCCTTCTGATAAATGGTAAGCAGGCCGGAAAATACCAATGCCCGATACATTTTTTCCGTTGGAATGTTCTTCTCTCTTGCATAAATAATCACCGGAACAGAAGATGCAATTCCCTGATTCCCACTTCCCGAATTAATGATAACCGGCATATCACAGCCGCCCATTCTTGCCTCGGATGCAGCTGCTGCATAAGCCTTCATACGCGTTACGACGCCATCTGCATAGGCTTCCCGGATAATTCGTCCGATTCCAAGCCCGTAAGAGCCTGAGATTCCTTCATATGCAATGTCCATATTGTACCGAACCTGGCGTTCAAAGATATCATGAATTTTATGAATAGAAACCTCATCTGCAAAAAGTTTGATATTTTCTAATGACAATTGAGAACGGTCTGTGGTATATCCCTTCTTTGCCAGTTCCTCCGGTTTTTCGTATACAACTTTCCCATCCATTTTGATTTGCACAATGTTCGTATGCGTATGTCGAACTTCTACCTCTGCCTGATGTCCGTCCGCCTCAAGTACAATCACAAAGTGAAGTGGAATTTCCGAATCTAAAAACTCAACATTACAGCACTTCTTTTCCAAAAGCCGTTTTGTTTTTTCCCGTTCTTCCTCAGAAACATGCTCCAGTACTTCCATTCCCGCTTTCGCATCTCCGGCAATGGCACCTAAAATGCAGGCTGCTTCAATTCCCGTCAATCCACCCGAATTTGGAATCGTTACACATCTCACATTTTTTATCATGTTTCCGGAACATCTTGCGGTCATTTTTTCCGGATTCATGCCCAGTGTCTCTCTTCCCTTTGCAGCTGCGTAGGCAAGCGAAATCGGCTCCGTGCATCCCATCGCAGGAACAAGTTCCTCTTTTAATATTTCCAAAAAATTGCTTTCTATTTGTTGATCTAACATGTTTTCTCTATCCATTTCTAAGTTTTTCATTCAGCTTCTTATAAATCCACTCAATCATCCATGGCTCGCTGCATTTTTCCAATGCTTCTTCCAAGGTAAACCATGCCACACCGCTATTCTCATCCTGCTTAATATGTAATACTTCCGCCTCGTCCGCTTCCAGTAAGTAGGTAACATTCAAATGCAAGTGGGATGGCACATATTTCCCCCGCTTGATATGTCCGTCCACGGTGAGAATCTCAATGGAAAATATGTCTTCGCTAACCGGCGTAATCGTTTTTACTCCGGTCTCCTCCATGGCTTCTCTCATCGCCACCGCAAGCAAATCCGTTTCTCCATCGGCATGACCGCCTGTCCATGACCAGGAATGGTAAATATTGTGGTAAATCATCAGCACCTTGGTGTGTTCTTTGTTTACCAGCCATGAGGAAGCCGTAAAATGTGCCACCTCATTTTCTCTGGTAAAAATATCGCTTTCCTTTTCCAAAAGCTTTATCATAACTGCTTTATCGTTTGCTTCCTGCTCGTTGTATGGCGCATACGCCTTTAGCTGCTTAAGTAAACTCATCCTTTTTCTCCTGTCTATTTCTCGATTTCGCCGTCCCAGTCAATGATGCCGCCAAACTCTTTGATATTGGTATAACCCAGCTCTGCCAGTTTCTTAGAAGCCTGCTTGCTGCGGTTACCGCTCCTGCAATAAACCAGTATCAGCTGGTCTTTCTCCGGAAGCTCCCCCGGCATTTCATCGGAAATGGTCTCATTTGGCACACAAATCGCACCCGGAATATGTCCTTCGGCAAACTCTTCTTTCGTGCGCACATCTAAAATGATATACCCTTCTTCCTCTTTCATCAACTGTTTTGCTTCTTCTAAACTGATTTGTTCGTAACTCACTTCCTGCATGCTCCCTTCTGCTTTGCTCTGATTCTTGTCACCTGTGGTCTGACTGTCACCCTTAGCTTGTCCACAAGCAGCAAAAATCATGCAAAGAAGCAGAATCGCTGCCAGTCTAATCATTCTTTTCATCTTTAGATTTCTCCTCTTTCTGTCAAAAACTCTAAAAAGCCCTCACAGCCGGCTAAGACATCGCTGTAAGTCGCCTCAAAATCACCGGTGTACCACGGGTCCGCCACATCCCTGCCTTCACCTGCAAAGGACAATAATTTGTATATTTTTCCCTTCGGATCGCCTCCGGCAATCGCATTCATGTTCCGGATGTTCGCCGTATCCATGCCAATCAGGTAATCATAGTCCAAATAATCCTGTCTGGTCATCTGAACTGCTCGGTGCGGAATCACCGGAATTCCCACCTGATTCAATTTCCGAACGGTTCCATAGTGCGGTCCGTTCCCGATTTCCTCGCGACTGGTCGCCGCGGAATTGATGTAGAAGCGGTCCGAAAGGCCTCGGGTTGACACGAGGTGGGTTAGGACGCTCTCCGCCATGGTGCTACGACAAATGTTGCCGTGACAGACCATGAGGATTTTTATTTTATCTTTCATAAGTTCTTAAATCCTTTCAATAGCCATAAATACTGGGGTTGTGGAATTTTTCGTTTTTTTGCTGTTTTGTCATTTTTTCTCAAAATAGGGCATATTTTCTCGGGTGATTGGCATAAAAATTGGCTTATTTTCAAAAATTTAAGACAGCAATTTCGACTGTCTTAATTTTTCGCGAACCCGCATAAACACTGGCTTTATTGGACGTCCCGTGGCAAACTAACACATCAAAACTGTCCTTTGCCAAAGCGAAACACTCGTTCTTTTAAGCCTCCTTTTCCATCAGTAAATCGAGTCTTTCCATCTCTGCAATCGCATCCTCTGACTTGATATGCGTATATGTATCAAGTGTTACGGAGATATCACCGTGCCCCATGATATACTGCAATACCTTTGGATTCATGCCCGATTTTGCCATATTTGTACAAAACGTATGTCTGCACACATGAGGTGTAATCTTCGGCATCTGCACCTTATAAATGCTATTGTACTTTGCTACAGAGTGTTGGAAATACTTCTCCCAATGTAACGCCACCCTTGGTTTTCCGTTCTTATCCAAGAAGAGAAATCCGGAATAAACGTCTACAATTGGCTCAATCTTTGGCTTTGGACGATTCTTGATAATACGCTTAAATGCATCCACCACATCCAGTGTCATTGGTACATCACGAACTCCATTATCGGTCTTGGTTGTCTCACAAATGTACGTCATTTCACTTGTGCGCTGAAGTTGATGATTGACTTTAATGACTTTCTTTCTAAAATCAATGTCTTTAATCGTCAAACCACAAAACTCGCTGATACGAAGCCCTGTCTTAAACAAGATATAAAACGCATCATAATATCTCTTATAATGTGCGTCCTCTGCAATAAACTGCAGAAACTTTCTCTCCTGTTCTCTTGTGAGCGCATCCCTTTTGACACTATCATTCACAACTACTGTGTGAAGTTCGAACTGAAATGGATTCTTGAGAATCATATCATCATCCGCCGCCATCTGAAATGCTGGGCGAAGAACTCCACGCACTGTATGAATGGTGCTATAGCCTCTGCCATCTTCCTGCATTTTAATCAGAAAAATCTTTGCATCCGATGTTTTGATACTCGCAATCTTCCTCTGTCCAAAAGGTTCCTTTGCCAAGATATTTTGCACAAATTTGTAGCCGGTACGAGTACTGTGTTTTACTCCGGTCTTGGTCATCAGATACTTTTCCACTAATTCGCAAACCGTAATATCTTCACAACAGAGTTCCAATCTCAGCTGTTTCTCGACATCTTTGATTTTTTCTCTCAAAGATTTCTCTTTGCGTTTTCCTGCCGGAGTTGGGTCCGAAGCAGTCAAGCGCCAACTGTATACTGATTTTCTCTGTCCAAAGGGTGTGGTATAACGATACACATAACGTCCATCATCCTGTTGCCACTCGCCCATTTGCAATACTCTTCCTTTATTGTCACGTCTCTTTGTATTACTCATAATCATTCTCCTTTCAAAGAGCTGTGACATGGCTTAGTGTTAATATATCACAGCTCCCCTGTTTTTTCTACAAAATTCAGTCTTCTGCTAAAATTTAAGACAGTAAATTTTGCTATTTTTTAAGACAGAAACATTTATTAGATAGCCTCTAATGTATCTACATACTTTTCAAATTTCACTCTTTTAATCTGAACACGATTTCCGTTCCAAAGAAGGTAATCTGCGTTCTTATTCTCATTGATAAGATTACGCAGCTTATGTTCTCCGATGCGGAAATATGCTGCAGCCTCTTCAATGCTCAAAGTATATTTTTCCCATACAGGAATGTTGTAAGTAGTATTCATCCACACCTCCTATTCCGATCCTTCTTCACGAAAAATCTGTTCAAATACTCTTTTATTTTGGTTTCCTTTCTCTCTACGATAACTCTCGCCCTTGATACAGACGGGTTGGCAACTGCCGAGCACTCGATCGTAGATTCTCTTATAATCAAGATTCTGTGTTTCTCTCATTTCCCTTACAGTTAGGTTCGTCGTAATAATCATTGGCTTACCCAAGCAAACTCTCCTATCCAGCACAGAAAAGACATTCTCAACCACAAAACCGGAATTGCGTTCCGAACCCAAATCATCCAAGATAAGTAAGTCATATCCGCAAACAGCTTCTATGTAATCATTCTTATCTACAGCAGCAAACACACCATTGCTGATGGTAGTGAAGTTCGTCATTAACACCCGCTTCTCCTGTTCCAGTAAAGCATTTGCTATGCAAGCTGCCATGTAACTCTTCCCGGTTCCGACATCTCCCCAAAGGAGCATGCCCATGCCTTTCTTCTTAACCTCATCCCAATGCTCCACATATTGTTTTGCATATTTCATGTGAGGATTGGAACCGTCATCATTAGCAAAATACCACCCACGCATGGCACGCTCCGGGAAACAAATTCTGGTATTCTTCTCAACCTCCTGTTGATGCTCCCGTTCCTTGCGCTCCTGTTTTTCCTTTTCCATCTGCGCCCTCACACAAGCACACTGCCTTGGATGCGTCTTCATGTGAAACACCTCCTGCACATTCTCCGGGAGGTACTTTTCCACCGGTTCCTGACATACTGCACAATATTCCAATCCATCTTCTCCAATATAGAATTTATCCTTATCCATAATTAAAAACTCTCCTCCTCTTCATAGTTATAATCTCTTAAATAACTGTTTCTATTGTTACTTGTATATTTATTAGGGGACTGATTTCCGCCATAGTTACCGACAGATTTCTGCCCTACTTCAGTCGGATTTCCGACCGCGGATTTCTGCCTCTGCTCCTCATCCGGAAATAAAATATATAACCGGTTAGGTCGTCCCCGTCCTTCCGGAATCTTCTCTAACAACTGCGCTTTCACCAATTCCTTCATTGCATCCTTAATAGTCGTCGCACTTTTATTCATATCTGTAGCCATCTGATAGATGGGATAGATAAAGTACACTCTTCCCTGTCCGTCCAGCCAATGGTTCTTTTGTGATAATTGTGCTTTACCCAACAACCGGATATACAACATCTTCGCCGTGTTACTGATTAGACAATTCAGCAGAAATCGTGGCATTGGCAAATATGGTGGCATCTTCGTATGTTCATACATGTATTTGCTCATTCTTATACTCCTCTTCCATAACCGGATTTTCTCATTTCCTTTATTATTTTTGCTTGCCTTCTCTCGGCTTCCTCATAACTTTTCTGACGCTCTTTTCTTTCTCTCTTAAGACGTTTTTCTTTCAAATGTTCATCTCTTCGGTCTTTTCTGCAAACCATGAGATACGACCATACGCCCTTCTTCATATCAGCAATTTTCTCTTCCGCTGCTTTAATTTTTCCGGAAGCTTCCAAGTATAAATCCCTGTCTATTCTACGGATAAATTCATATCTCTCTTTCTCTTTTTCAAAATCTTTCTTCTGCCTTTCCACCATACGCTTGTAGCTTTCAATCTCTAATTTTAGCGCCTTGACCTCATCCGCCTTTTGCCGTTCCAGCACTTCCACCTTGCGTTTCCATACAGCTAACTGCTGCTCTTGTTCCTCTGCCAAACGATTGGGAAGATTGAGCTCCGTTTGTATTTGTAAGAACATTTGCGAAATCAATTCCTGATTCAGTTTCAGGCTCCCACTTCTTTCCACCACCAGGCATCCTGCCTCTGTCTCCAAATCTGCGATTTTTCTACGGGCAGAAGTTTCTGATACTCCCTCCGACATTAACAGATTTTTCAATCGCGACATCGAACTTGGATAACGCTTACTTACAAACATTAGTGTTTCATAGTTATCCGCTAACTTTTTCATTACTTCCTTTGACTGCATCCTATTATCTCCTCTCTGCGTCTCGTAAATCTCACATTTTACCAGCCTAAATATTTTTCTTACACTAAGTACTTAGGGTCAGAAAAAGCTGATTGCAAAAAATGTGGCAAACTTTTTCAAAAACTTTTTGTTTTCACTATGTACTTGGAGTCAAAAAAAGCTGATTACAAAAAATGTGGCATATTTTTTCAAAATTTTTCTTTTCACTATATACTTGGAGTCAAAAATTGCTGACGGCAAAAACAGAAACAAATTTTTCTCATGAATTGATTGCAAAGACTGATAGCCGTACATGGAAGGCAAAACAAAAGGCACCAACCTCCAGACTTACATCTGAAAACCAGTGCCTTCGGACGCCAAAATAGGCAACGCCACTATTTGGCGAAAGTAACAGGATACGCCTAAGGTTGCACGAATCTTAGGCAACAACACCGCTGACCAGCCAGGCTGTTCACTTTAGGGTATCCCCTAAAACCCGAATCTTGGTCCTTAGTCACTTCTGGTCACGATGACCAGAAGTGTCCTGAAATGTCTACTTCCACTTTTGGTCATCGTGACCAAAAGTGCATAAAAAAATACCAACGAAACTACAAAACTGTAATCTCACTGGTATGTGTAATCTTTACTTATTCTGTTGTTGGGAACTTTTGGTCATCGTGACCAGAAGTTCTTTCTAATAAGTTTTTCGCCTGCCTAATTCCATTCCTTTGGATTTATATCGTTATAACCTGCGACTTTCTTAAACATTATTTTTAATTGTCCAAAAAACTTACTAACTTCGGCATAATTTTCCGGTTGTCTAATCCAATACTTATAGACACACTCAAAAAATTCCTTATAATCATTGAACACTTCTTTTATCATCACTCGTTTTTTTCCATGAGTACTCTCATTATTAGCCTTCAATTTATCAAGCGTTTCATAAATATTTTCTACTGCAGGCATAATATAATCTCGATAATATGTTATCTCATATCCAAATTCTTTTATATCTGGATGATTCCAAAATTCTGGTGTTCTATTATGATATAAACTCTCTGCAATCGAAAATGCAATTTCTTCAGGGTTATTTCCCCCTGGCAAAGAAATAATATGGTGAGAAATATTAGATGCTTGATCTCCGTCCAATATACAAATCGAACGCATCGTCGCTCGTAATATCTGACTATCGTTAAATATATTTTTAAGCGCCTCACAAGAGATTTTTATATCTGCTAAGTAAAAGAAATTCCTTGCTTTTACAAATCCATCCGTTGGATTCATATCACTCCAACATTCAAATAAACATTGGAGAAAGCTGCGCGCCTCTTCATCTTCTGTAAAAACAGGTATTTGCTTCTGGAAGTACATATCTCGCTTTAAGACTTGATTTAAGCTCATCTTTATCTTATATATATCTACTTCCTCCATAAGAGAAACTTTATCTATTTCATCTCTCAAATACATTACATTATACTTATTTTCTAACGCGTTCTCAATCAAGGTCATGCTGTGAGACGTGAAAATGAACTGTATTTTATATTTATCAGCACATTCTTTAAACAAATTGAGTAATTTAATCTGATATGCAGGATGTAATGTCGCATCTAGCTCATCAACTAACAAAATGCTCTCAACCTCATTTGTAGAAGTGATAGCTTCATAATAAAATTGCAATGATACTAACGCAGTCAAAATAATAAACAGATTATCTTCACCCGCAGATATTGTATTAGAATCAATACCTTGCTTATTTGTTTCAAAATCCGCTCTCGTTTTTATATCTCCTACTTTTTGGGCGGACCCATACGTAATATCTAATCCAGTAAATAATTTATAGTACTGCGCAATTCTTAGTTGATACTCATTCGGCAATTTCTTGGCAACAGATACAATATCACTCTCATTTTGATATTCTCCAAATGGCACTAATCTCATCAAGCTCAAGTATATAATTGGACATACCGGCAAAGAATCGCCACTTCCAACATTATATTTCGGTTTTACTGAATATCTATTTCCAGCCAAAGTCTTTGTATTATGTCTTCTGAATTCAAGTTTTTTTCCACCTATGTATGTAACCTCATACAGGCTCCCTTTGCATCCCGGTGCAGGATCATTGTAAGCCTTATCACCTTTTGTTAATGTCTCTAATTTAGGATTCATGCAGGCATTTATTGACTTTATTATTTCGATGCTCTTAGAATTAACAACTCTTGCATCCTTTTTCGTTATGGCCTGGAATGAATTACTCACCAAATGAAGTATTGATGTTTTACAAGTTCCATTTGTACCGGACAGCAGATTAATATCCTTATCAAACGCCAAATCGATTCCATCTAATTTTCTGTATTTATTCACATGTAACTGCTTTATCATCTGTATACCCCTTCTATGATATTTTTCTGTAATTAATATTAATGCCTTTAACCTCTTCCTCTGTTGGGCATATATCTTCATCCAAGAATATCATCAATTCAGATGCTTTTCTAACCGTGCCAGCGCTATAATTCAAATCAAATTGTCTCATTACATATCCATCATATATTTTTGTTATTTCTTCGGCATAATCATATGTTATCATCCACTTACATCTAACATGCTCTGAAATATATCTTTCTATATTCTCATGATCTTCATAGCAAAAGAAATTCTTATATAGTTCTTTTCCCTTATTAAAATATGGAGGATCAAAATACACAAAAGCATTGCTCTCATACTTAGGTAAATAATTTGTAATAAAGCTCAAAACATCCTTATTGTACACATGAATATTTTTTCTGTGTTTTTTTATTAGCTCAATTCTTTTTATCAAATTTGCCTTATTAAACCTAGCAGAAATCCCCCAATCCCCACATTGTTCCATTCCGCCAATTATTCCACCTTTAATAATTCCAGACCGGTTTGTTCTATTCAAATAAAACGCAGCAAACCCCAATTCAAAACTGCATTTACTATTGTTATTCTCATATATCTCTTTCTGCCTTTTCCACTCATCAACTGAGATAGGCGTCCTCTTTATTTGCTCAATAAATCTATCCGGTTCTCTCGTAACGGCTTGCCAGAAAGATGCAATCGCCTTATCCCAATCATTAATAACGATCTCGTTAACTACTCCTTTATCTAGCAATTCAAGCGCAATACCTGCCCCACCTGCAAATGGCTCTATATACGTTCCGCCTCTTAATCCCATTTTATCAATCATAAGTTCCATAAACGGAGCCAATTTGCCTTTACCGCCCGGATACCTTAGTGGTGAATAATACATTCTTGCGCCTCCTTTCACACATATCTTGCCTTCTGTATTTTAGCATAAAGCATAGTAAATCTCAATTCACTTTTCTTGCATGTATTCTCTATATTTCATCACCGTTTTCCAGTATAAATGTTCTCTCAAATGTTACTCCCGTCACATTTGCAATTTGTTCTATTTCAGCCACTGTAAAACTCTCTCTCTTTAACTTCGCACTGAAATTTTGCGGTGTTGTGCCAAGTCGTCTGGCCAATTCTGCTTGACTAATATTTTGACGTACACATAGTACTTTTATTTGTTCTGAAATTGTCATAACCTCTTTACCTCCAGGTTAACATTAACCCTGAATATTTTGCATCGGAATTCTTAAATATGTATTCGTTTCATATTTGTTTGCATAATTAGGAATATAGTCTAAATAAAATGTTTGTGGAATGCCAATGGCTAGCATACCTTCTTCATTTCGATATTTTAACATAATAAGCAAATCATTCTCATATAACCCTAATCTTAATGTGTTAAAACACTCCGAATTCTCAGAATTTCGCTTTGATAACTGAACTTGTTTTTGTGTTCGTTTACCAAGTGTTACATATCCGCCCAAACGATCCAAACGATCTACATCGCTAACCATAATGTTTTGCTCCATTAATGCAGCCAAATTGCTTTCCGTCACGTATACTTTTCTTTTCTCAACTACTTTATTATCCATTTGAATAAAATCTGCTTGATTATAGAAGAAATCTATGGCTTCTCCCGTTATCGCAATGTGTGTCTGATGACTTGACCTGTCTGTCTTATTCCTAATCATTACATTTGCATTTGCTAATCTAATGGATATCAATTCCTTAAAGTTTTTTTCTGAAAAATAATCTTCAATAAATAGAGCCGAAAAACCTATATCAATAAAATAGTCTCGAACTAATTCTAATAGCATATCATGCGCCGCCATATTTTACCTCCTATACAATACTTCATATATTGATTTAGCTATAATCTCACTTAACAACGGAGGAACTGAATTTCCTACCTGCATATATGTTTTTGTATATGACCCTCTAAAATAGTAATCATCTGGAAAAGATTGAATACGAGCTGCTTCTCTAGGCGTCAACCCTCTAGCCTCAAAAGGATGAATATACATATTACAATCATATTTCATGTGAGCAGTAATTGTTTTACACGGTTTATTTGGTTCGAGTTTAAAATATTTATCTTTAAAAATCTTCTCTCTTCGTTTATAAGGCATTATATCAGCAATTTTAGGATCTGCAGAATTATCTCCTGGCATTAGCCTTGAAAATATTTCTATATCTCTTTTATTATTATATCTCGCCTTGTGATTAAACAAAAAATGTATCCTTCTTTGCTCATTAATCAATTTTAAATAATGGGAATCCATGTTGCTATTATTTATCGCTATAGAATATCCTGATAAATCATCTTCTACTTCTGTATTATTGGGAATGTTTTTAGCCTGTAATTTGGGCAATGTAAGCGCGTCTGCTAATATACTTCTTTCGCAAGAAGCTCCTTGTCTAAAAATCAGTTCAAAAACCATTTCGTTGTCAATACCCATTCGATTTCCAATAAAAATAACTCTCTCTCTATTTTGTGGAACTCCATAATCCTTAGCATTTAGTATATGAGCAGATGCACTATACCCAATTTCCTCAAAATTCTGCACTATCTGTTCTTTCACATTTAGCATTCCCCTAACATTTTCCATAACAAAAAATTTAGGCTGTAAAAGTTTAATAGCTTTAATAAAGCTTTTGTACAAGTGATTTCTTGGATCATCTATAATTCTTTGGCGATTTGCCATACTAAATCCTTGACATGGAGGTCCTCCAATAACAACATCTACCACATTGTATCTAGATGCTTTTTCAATTTCACTCAATACTTCCTCGATATCACCAGCAATTATATGTTTCTCTGGAACTTCTGGATGATTTAGCGAAATAGTATCAATGCAGCATTGCTGAATATCATTTGCAAGACTCATTTTATAGCCAGCTCTGTGAAATCCCCAAGACAAACCACCTGCACCACAGAAAAAATCCGCAAATGTAAGTGCTACCTTCTCATATTCCTTGCTTTGTACAGTATTTCTATAATGATTACACCACTTATTCACTACACAAGTCTGGCATTCATTTCTCTCGCAAGCACTTCGCAAACATCCCAATCCATACCCCATATAGTCAAGACATTTCTGTGAATCTTGATTCCACATATCTGCTTTTACTTTTCTAGAGAAATCTTCCGTCGCTTCGCATACCCTGGACATCACAAAAAAAGCATCTTCCGCTTTGTCATTATGACCAATCAATGAAGATATTCGTCTTATTTCCTTAAATTCCATATTCATGTCTATCTCTTCACCTGTTCTAAAATACTTTTTGCTATAGCATAGGACACATTAACTGTTACTGCATTTCCAAATTGTTTATATGCTTGTGCATCAGAAACTGGGATAGTAAAAGTATCTGGGAATCCCTGCAATCTTGCGCATTCACGTGGAGTAAGTCTTCTAATCCCTTTCGCTTGTGTCACATAATTATCCTGTCCCGCTCTATGCATTTTTGCCATAGTTGCCGTTAATGGTCTTGCTATTTTCAAATCAATTTCCGACTTAGAATAATAGCCACCTGTACCATTGGATAATATTGTTTTTAATATCCGTTCAGACAAAAAATATTTATCATCTACATTCTCTTCAAGCAGATCTTGTAATGTTGTTTGTAGTTCCTCTTTGACTGGAAAAACATAATCAATGTGTTCCAGAAAACATACCAAGAAAACTCTGTTTCGAGTCTGTGGAACACCATAATCTGCACTATTCATCGGCTGAGCAAATACATTATATCCTAATGCTTCTAATTCCTCTTTCATTCTTTTAAATGTCTTTTTTTTGTCGTGAAGTAGGAGATTTCTAACATTTTCCAAAACAACAATTTTCGGTTGATGACCTCTTTCTTTTTGGTTTTGTATTATTTCCATCACCCTAAAAAACAGGGTTCCTCTATCATCATCGAATCCTTTCTCTTTTCCCATTTTGCTAAACGGTTGGCACGGAAATCCTCCAATTAATACATCATGCGCCGGAATCGAATTAATATCAATATTATTTATATCTCCACAAATTGCTTCATGTTTAAAATTCGCATTATATGTCTGCACTGCATATTTATCCATATCATTAGACCATATAATGTCATAACCTGCATGTAAAAAACCAAGGTCTAATCCGCCACATCCGCAGAACAACGATGCCACTTTCATATTTACCTACTTTCCGGAAAATCCTTCATCTAACAGCTTCGCTTCTATATTTACAATTCTTTGACACTGCTTCTCTGATGGAATTCTTCCAAAATTCATTTTTGTTGCAGCAGTTAAAAAACTTATATCAATATCTGTAAGGAGTTTTCTCTCTTTTCCCCATCTCAAAGCTGCCTCCCAGTATTCTTGACCCTTTTTAACTACTTCTGCTTGCACTTGAATTCCATTTACAATTGCATGTTCACGTCTTCCTGTCGCTCTTTCCTTTTTTTGTTCATCTCTTGTCAATAGGAATTCTGTAATTTTACTGTCTAAAATATATTCTCTCGCTTTTAGGGTAATCCAGCACTGCTCCTTCTTACACCACTCTGTAACATTTGTAATAGGTCTACTCTCATCCGTAATATGATCGAATACAAACTTTGATAACTTCACAAATTCATTGTACATACACTCTGGAACTTTTTGCTTATCCCATATATATCTCATATTCAATGAACATTCTGGATATTGCTTTTTAATTAAGTAATTAAATAGTGCCAATGAATATACGACAATATTTGCTTTATATCCCTTGTCATACCAATCTTGTTGTGGCACAAGCTTATCTATACACTTGAACATAATTGCTATAGCAACTGTATCTCTAAAATACTGTTCATTAAATTGAGCATCATCTTTATTCCACTCATCAACAATATAGTTTGCGAAACGGGTGAAATTTTTCTGCGCTCCCATACTTACAAAATATGGATACTCCCTCCAAGTGTTTTGATATTTCGCAAAATCTGTTTTTGTTATTTTTTGTTCTTTAGGATTTTGCATCTGATATTTTTTCTTTTCAGATTGAGTCATTTTACTTTGCTCTTGATCATACTGGCCTCTTGATCTCTCAAAAAACCAATGCGTTTCGTACTGAAGGCCATTTACTGCTGGAGCATACATTCTTCTCGATATCTGCTGCATTCTTACATTAAATTCATGATTTGAAAAGAAATCCGCATCTGATACCTTATTTTGACTATTAGACCCTCTCGAAATCTTAGGAATCAGTAACTGCGCTTGATCATGGTCTGGAATAACCGTAAGTTTCATCTGTACAAATATACCTGACAAATCAGCCTTGTCTTTAAATCTAGTATTCGATAACGATGCTGTTGTTTGCCCACCATTTACAATCTGCAAATTATTTATCGATGTAATATATGTCCCCGCATTCTCCTCACAGGTTTCTACGCTAGTTGCTGTTGCAGAGATTCCATTATTATAAGCAAAAAACATTCTCTTGCTTTCGCCATCTGCTTCAAGAATTGTTTTTCGAATATTCTTATTTACTGCACCTTTTGTTGATAAAAATGAGCGTACATTTCCTTCAAGCAATGTACTTCCATATGTATCATAAAGATCCGCAAGTATTTGACCTGGAATCACACACAATAGACATTTTACGTCGTCAGTCGAAACATCACTTGCTTCAAGGCATGGTAGCCCCTTTATATTGAAATCCTTAAACATAATTTCTACCGGTTCATGTCCATCTCCAGTACTCATTACTCTATGAAGGCGTTGCATATCCCATATATTATATTCAATATTAACGTCTCCAATTTTACCAAAATCAAAAGACGCAATTTTACCACTCATGACCTTGTCTGTCACAATAAAGAAACGATACTTTCGAACACTTTTCTCTAAATGTACAATTCTTTCCACTAAATCATATACTGGAGTACTTATCTCTATCTCATTTCGGAAATTTCCATTTATGCAACCGTCCAAAAATGTATATACTTTCTCAAACAGTGTCATAGCATCCGTTCGTGTAAGTGTTTCTTCTTCATTCGCCCCGCTATAATCTGCTATAAAAACAGACATTGAATAATCATAATCGTCAAATGAATATGCATCTACACGATAACTTTTTCTACCATACTTTCCAACCGAATAACAACTTTCAAAATCTGTAATAACATTTAATTCTTGTAAATCAGCTAAAACCGTATTTACAAACGTTGCTACCGTACCTTCATTTTCTGCAGCAGCAAGCATTTTCACATTTTCCAAATAATCCTTACGATATTCGTTTAATTCCATAACGCATCCTCTTTTGTTTTCCATGGTTGAATTCCCGCTATAGATAAATCGTATTGAACCCTTAAAATTTCTGAAGACACATTCTCTGTTACCAAACGCGGGAATGTCTCATCCACTCTAAAGTATTCCTTTCCATTTATTCTAAAGTAAATTTCTTCATACTGCTTCTTATCTATATATTTGGCTGAAAGTAATTTCTTTTCAAACATGTCGGCAGCTTTTGGAGCATCTTGCAATAATTCTCTAAATGCTTCTATATATGCCCTAAAACTAAAAGCCTCTCCATCTGTAGCTGACGTTTCGTCAACTCTTATAACAACCAGATATCCGCCCTTTTCTGTCTCTAACTGATTTAAAGAAGAAATTGTTACATAGTCTTTACCTGTAGATATCCCTTTAACTTCATACCAAACATCTTGAAAAACATAGTCTCTGTCTCCGTAATCCGGTCCACGCCAAGCTTCCATCACATCATCTTTACTATATTTTTGGTTTTCAATTAAATATCTAGCAAATGAAATCTCACCAACTAGTCCTTTTAACTCCTTAATAGACAGCCCTTCATGCATGGACGAGAACAAACGTTGCCACGTTAAATATCTTTTTGCCACGTTACTTAATCCTTCTGCTTCAGACTTAGATGTTTGTGAACACTCAACTAAATCCATACAGAATCGTGCGAATATATCCTGTTGCCTGTCATCCAACAAACAAATTTGCGTTGCCCATTTGCCGTCTTTTCTAATATTCTTTTCAACTTCCAACGAACGTGTCGATTTCAATTGAACTGGTTCTATAGTTGTCATAAGAACTAACTCATCATGCCCCTGATGACTAATCCCTATAAAAAAGTCTAATGGGTGATTTGGGTCTAATCTCTGAAGGAAACCATTCTGTCCCCTAAATTCATTCCACCTATCCTTAAAATCACTCGTCCTCATCCTCTGTATCCTCCTCAAAGTTGAGCATATCTCTTTCGCTTATTCTATTAAGAACATATTTTACCTTTGTACTCTCACTTGCTGCACCTTCATAAGCACCAGGGAATCCCAAGCCCAAACCAACAACTGGCATATCGCCTACAAGCTCTATTGATTCTTTGTCTGAATTATTAACTCGTTTACCTTTACTTACTTCTTTATCTATCTTAATAAGATATATAAGCAGTACAGGTTCCCTTTTCATGCGGAGATATGGTTTATCAGGAATCGTCATTTTTCCGGAATTCTCCTCTTTGCTCTCAAAATCCTTTTTGACATCTTCCATTTGAGACTTTGTCAATCCAAACTTTGTTGCCCCCGGAACACCAACTCTTGCTCTTTGTCCATAAATCAAGAGACAGTTCTCATCCATTTGCATAATTCTACTCGAATAATGGATTCCTCTTTTCAATATCTCTCCGTCAAAATATTCCTGTTCTAATTCGTTTCCACTTCCTCCAATAACCGCAACAGTCCATTTCGGATATTCCAAAGAATTCTGTATGTGCTCCGATAAATCTCGCGCATTAAACGGAATATGTCGCGGATGTGACACAAACGCCCCTATATATTTTGCAATTAAATCCTTATCAACGCCTGTGTACACCACTCTATTATTAGTAAAGTTGTATTCTGGCAGATAATGACTACCTTCTGCCTCTATCTGAGCCAGAAGTTCATTTGTAGTATTTAAATTAATCTGTAAACATTTTTCCTTATTCGCTATCAGCCTAGGTGTTTCCACTACTTCTGCCGCTAAAGATATCCATTGTTCAACTGTAGTCGTTGCTCTCATCTTACTACGCGCAGTAACAAATAAGGCTACCATATTCTGTTGAACCTTTAATCCGAAGTCTTTCGGAGTTAAGCCAACACGGCGCATCTCAATTATTTCATTTCTTAATTCAGTTGTAGCTTCCGATATATATTGATACCAACTCATAGCTGTTGGTTCCATCCATATCTTAAATAAGTTCTCATAACCTTTTCTGTATCCAAACCAACGTCCCATCTGCATTAAAGTATCATACATCTGAGAATTTCTATCAAAATAACTAACACTCAGCCCCTCCAATGTTAATCCTCGTGATAAGCTATTTCCTCCCACAGCAATAACTCGCAACCCAGTCTCTTTATATGGCTCATAATCCAGTCTCTCTACTCCCTTTTCCTTGGACTTTTGGTTCACAAGTCTAACTTGAATCGGAGCAGACGCCTCATACAAAGCCTCTAATATAACTTCCTTTTTATAGCCCGTTTTGGCTTCCATATCAAATTCATCCCATACAGAAAAAAGCTCCTCTATTTCAAGGCACTTAAGTGCATCTTCTAGTCCTAATTTACTGTATGACTGAATCTTAGTTTGCAATTTTTTCAAATAAGCAAGTACTAAATCATATACTTGATTTTGCACATTAACGAATTGACTAACATTAATAAGCATAGAACGATGGGAGTTTGTACTTCCCTTTAAATCCATAACCGCATTCGTCAGCAAAAAGTACTTTATTGCTTTTTTTAGGCTATTCGGAAGATATGGGACAACGTGATTAGATTTTGCTTTTGATCTAAAGACATATGTACTATTATTCACATCAATTACTACATCGTCTATTGGTTCTAGCGAATCAGCATATTCCCCATCCTCTGGAAAGATTTTACTTGCACCTATATAATTTGTTGGTGCCGATAACGCATAAATAAAATCACTTGGAAATAAGTTAAATTCATCGGCTCCTTTATCTAAATCCGGGTCTATAAATATATTTGCAAATGGCGTTGCCGTAACAGCCACGTATGAAGAGCGATTAAATAATTTTAATACTTCTACAATTGCATTATTTATTGCTGTTGGTGATTTGTCCGGTTTATTCGTATTTACAGATGCATTATCCGCCTCATCATCTATGAGCAAGAGTGGCAAATCAATTTTAGCACCTATTTTTGAAGTATTTCTTGTGCTTAGCCATGTTGCCAAGTTCTCCAAAACACTTTTATTCTTCTTAAGGACAAGAATAACCGGTTCCGGCATACCTTTAATAGTAAAATTAAGAGACTGCAATTTTGCAGAATTAAAATCAGAAATTATATCTGTAAATGGTAATGCAGTCCTATTACTATCAATACTACCAACCCCTATAAACTTTTTCTCAGGGTTCTTTTTTAACACATTTCTACTATTTAGCCCTACAAAGCCTGCATCAACACGTTCTTGTGTCTGCTTACGCAAACTTTCGATTGTGCCTGTCAATAAAATAATAATTTTATATCCAGCGTCTGCTGCCTTATTACACAAAGCCAAATAATTGGATGTCTTTCCTGATTGAATATCTCCCAGTACTAAACCTTTTCTTTTCCAGACTCCCTCCTCATTTGGATTCCCACACAAATCGAGGATATCATCACTAACTGCACCTAATGCTTCTATAACTTCAGAAGTCCATCCCTGGTCTAATTCAAGATACTTACAATATCTATTCCAATAATAAAAGTCTATTTTTGCTTTACTGCTCGCCAACCATGGATGATATGTTGCAGGATTGATAACCTTATCACCCAAATCCATCCTCACTTTATAGCTTGCCTGTAAAAGTTTTTCAATATATTCCTTTTCCGCGTCTGTCATAGGCAAAAGTAATGATATATCTTCTATAGCTTTTTTAATATCTTCTTCAGTCGGATTGTCATCTCCAATATCTGCTCTGAGTTTCATTCTCACCATATTTTCAGTAATTTGCAAATCAGCCATTAATTTTTACCTCCGCATATACTTGCATAATTTCATCTATGTAATACATAAATGGCTCTACACTTTTAAATCCTTCTAATGTCATTTCAACATGATCATCTTTAATCGCCTGTCTAATGATCTGCCTTGCCATTAATTTGGTTCTTTCTTTTTCATCATTTTCTTTATCATGAAGTATTTTTACATCCGAATGCATATCATGATGCAAATTATTAAATGGCAAGTTGTTTTGTATTGTATGCAAATACTGTACAAGCAATTTCTGTGCGTCTTCATCTAATCTACCTTTTAATGTCTCCAAAACAGGATGATCCATATTTACCACATATTTCACACCTTCTCTTGTCTCAACCTTGTCCCAAATATGCACGACATTATCTGCCAACTCTTTCCGCTGTCTAAAAGTCCATGTTCTTTTGCTTCCGTTTGACATGGTATTTACTAACTGTTTCAATCTGGTTTTTACAATTTCAGGCGGATACGCCGTAGATTTTTTTACATCTAATGTCCACAAATCGTCAAGCGAGTTCGGAATATCTACTCGTACCCTTGCCAATTTAGAAAACTCATCCATTCGAATTAACTTAAACCAGGTTCCCCATGTTAAAAGTCTTTTGTTTCTATAAATATAAAAACCTTGCAGATTTCTTAATCCATCTTTACCGCCAAGTTTATCCAATTCATCCTTCGATAAATTAGACGGATGCGGCAAGACATATGGTCGTATAACAACTTTCCCCTCTCTACCAGGTATTTCAATTTTCTCATCATCCATTACCACTGTACTTTTTGATACATAAAATGGATCAAATGGCTCTAAACGTACTCCATTTATTGACATAATTACTTTAGAAATTCCGTCTCCCGAAAGATACCTATGAAATACTAATTCCAAGTGTTTTTTTACACTAAGCATTTTCTCTTCCATTGCATTTTCTAATGTGAGACTTCCCGACTTTAATTTGTCCAATTCATTCCAAATAACAAGTGTTCCATTATCCAAATCGCGTAATTTTTCAAACGCACAAACAGTCGACATCTCTTCTTCCGACAATTGTTCAAGACTCCATTTCTCTGTCCTCTTAATATGGTCTAAATCCCATCTTCTGCCTTCACAATTTCCATTCACTTTAGATATAACTGTCAAACTTCTACATTGAGATAATGAAGCTGTTTTTAGACCCAGTCCATATCTTCCCAAATCATCAGGTGTTCTTTCCTCGTTGGGGCTAACACTCCCATATCTCATAGATTCCGTCAGTTTTTGAGCATCCATCCCTTTTCCATCATCACATATTGCAATATAAGGCTTTGGGAAAAAATTATACCAAATAGAAACATTTTTTGCTTTAGCAGCGATACTATTATCAACGATATCTGCTACTGCAGATTCAATTGAATATCCTATCGCACGTGTTGATTCCATAAGTACTGGCGCATAAGGTGGACAGTTGATATCTTCCTTTTTCATTACAATCTCCCTTTACATTACAAACTTGTCTGGTGTATTCAGCATTTGGAAAACCATTTCATAATCTTCCACAACGAATTCTCTTTGGCTTCCTTGAAATTCTCTCAGAACTCCCATTCTAATTAGCCTCTCAATAATTACTTCTTTGTCATAATCTCCGACAATTTGGCTTTTAAGTTCGTCTCTTAATATTGAAACAGATCTTTCATCCGTTCTCTGAATGTATTTTAGTAGTGAACACAATTCTTCAGAAGACAGCTCAAATTTTATACTTGTTTCAATCATAGATAACATTTCATCAAAGTACTTTCTATTTTCTTCGTACCACTCTTTACAAACGCAATATTTTTCCCCTTGAATAATATACGGTGTTGTCCAATATCTTACATAACCATTTTCGTCTGTAATCTGTTTTTTGACATCTGCTTCAGATATGATTTTTATTAATAAGGGATGACCCAAATGCAAAACCCTTCTTGTCCATGCTTCATCTTGCATATCTTCAAGCATATCCACAGATAACAGATTATTCTCTATCAGTCGATGCATAGAACGCTGTACATATTTTCCTATTTTTTCTCCGCTATACTTTACAGGTTCCAAATTAATACCTGCATGATATTTCTTTTCGGAAATCGCTTCTCGTTTTTTCGCAGTACCACATTCTGCTGTTATTGAAATAAGCTCATAACATACATTTAGTATTTTTTGAGAATATTCAAGGTCATTTATATCCACTGCACGCTTTCTTAATAAAAGAGCCTTCTCTTGTATGCCACAAATAAAATCCTCGAACTCATCTATAATGCTACATCCTTTTCCATATCTACTTACATACATTTCTAGTTCTTTAGGCAATTCGCCTAACACATGCTGCTCAACAATTGCCTGGCATTCACCCCGCAATTTTTCTATTTCATGACTATATTCTTTAAATATATCTTTATCTAAACCACCAACATTTGATAGTGACAACTTTCCATACCTACTATCCAATGCTTTAAAATTAGATAATTTCATCCTTATGGAACCTGTACTTCTAAAATTATCCGGTTTATTCTCTTTATAAAAGTCAAGACAATTTAAAAGTCTACTTAACTGCACTATTTCATCCGTCGAATCCGACATACGTGACAACCACTCTAAATCTTTTGATAAATATAATTCCAACGCTAATTTTAACTCTTCCGGTTGCCAATTAGGACTTCTCATTCTTTATTCCTCCATTATCAGTTATATGTAAATCGCATCCTCTATTAGTGCTTATTCGACAAAAATCTACAGTACAATTATAAACCCAAAAGTTGATATCGTCAATTTTCCTTTTGATATTATTGTCATTAATATTTCTATTTCAATCTCTTTAATCTTCTCATATTCATTGTCCAATAAACTTCCCTTATGTTGACTGCAGGAACCCGCAGCCATGCTCCCAAGGCATAAAGAAAGGCACTAACTTACAGACCACACCAGTCCACAAATCAGCGCCTTGTCAGCAAAATAGCCTAGCATGACTACCTCCTGCCGTAAACATATTCAATCATTTCCTTTAAATATTTTTATGACTTCTTCCGGCAATTTTAAAATTATTCTTCTGGCATTGCTCCAAAGTTATTGAGATGAATGTGCATATCTACTTTTGTTCCTGGCGAGATTTTTCCAGATTCGAAATCATAAATTACTCTTTCAGCAATTGAGAACACTGCATCTGTTCGCATCATGCTGTGGTGAATCAAATCCATGAACGCTTGCAGAGATCCAAATTCCATGCATTTACCATCCGCCGTTTTTTCAAGTTTGATATCTTTTGTTTTTCCGATACTAACAACTCGAAAACCCTTATCTGTAAACAATCGTAAAAGCTTTGCCGGATTAAAAACAGTTGAAATTGAAACTCGTTTAAAATAGATATCCCTACATAACTTATCATTAATTTTCCACCACAAAATGGGCATTCTCTGAAAAAACATTCGTGTATCTATTTCACTAATAATTGCCTCATTGTATGGTGATTCCGGTTTCATAAGCTCCATTGCATAATTAGATAACTCTTCCGGCGTATCAACATGTTCATCATCAAATAATATATCGAACAATGAAATGTGTTTACTCCATGCTGCACATAACAACAAAGAATTATCTGTGTTTAGTGCAAGTGGAGATTCTTGCGAAAGACTATTTACTATGTCATATTCATATTCCGCGTAAAAATTGGATGAGTGCTCGCTTTCCTTGAGCTTCATCAATTTATCCTGTGCTTCAATTTGTTTCGATAAAGATGGAAAACTCTTTTCTAGAAGTTTTATTCTTTCACCAAATGAGAGGTCAGAACTAGCTGCTCCTTCAGGTGTATTAATATTTACTTTTGATGTAATATTGGCTGTAATGCTAATGCGGTCGCCTTCGCGTTGAGATTTTAGTTCCCCAACGCCAACAATTCCTATACCGTTTGCATATAAAGAGAAATCTCCAATACGCAACATATCCGTTATTCCGTGATAAACCACAAATAAACCTTCAAGGTTTTGATTGTTCTTTATAAACTCTATTTCACCTTTTCCACCAACGCCTGCAACAAACAATCCTGTTGAAGGGTGCTCAAAATGCATATCGAGTTCTTGACGATTTTTTGAATAAAAGAACCATGCAAAAGCATCGCCCAATGTTTTTCCTATGGTAATAGTTTCTTTGACAACCTTCAAGTATTTTGCATTGTTAGTTATTGCATTCTTAAATAATGTCTGCTCCCATGTGCTTTTTTGCGAAATAATATAATCTTTTTCAGCCTGCAACTTTTGATAAAATCCCATCATATCATACAGACAATCAGCTAAAAGCGGCTGAAAATTCATTATTGCTTCACCAAGAGTATCTGTTGCGTATTTTATATCTATCAGCATGTCGAAACAGTTGTTTAGCGTTTCCTCCGCTGTGTCAATGTTCCTTTTGACTGTTTCCTCAGATATTAATGTGTACATGCCATATATCCTTACATACTCCATTCTCTACTTCAAATCATACTTAAAGGAATTCTTTCTAAGTTCTATATTTCCTTCTTTCAAATTCTTGTTCAGAAACTCTAACGCATACGGTTGTAAATTATATGCAAACATAGTATAAAAGCTACTTACTTGTGCAGATCTGTATATTATATGCTTACTTTCTAATGCAGCCTTTCTTCCATCATTCAAGTCAATCTGTCCAGTAGTATGAAAACATTTATTTGTTTCATCATAGAATACTTCTATTAACAATTGCATTTCATCAGTACTCATATCTTCTTTCATATATTTAAGTGCAATCTTCTTTCGATTAATAATTCGTCCTAAAATCCATTGCCCTATAAACTGAAAAATCTGCAGTAAATAATATGATCCAATTGCAATCATACACAAACTTATATACGTCTGGTACGTCTCACGAAATGTCTCTATTTTTATTAGTTGCGCCCATTTCTCTGGCATGAAAGTAATTATCGTAGTTGCGATGAACAAAATTGCACATAATTCTTTCAATTTTAATTTTTCAACAATTGTCTTAAGTATATCCACCTTCTTTTCTCCTCTCTGTCTACCAACCTAATGTCACTTGAAAACTCATACATTTTTCCTCTAACTTATTCTAGTAACAATCATTCTCTTCTGTTAAAACGCAAGTTTTCAATTCGAGTTCTTTATCTCTAATTTTCCAAAATTCCCTACATATCCTGCATATCTAACTTGCACATGAAGCATCCTTTATCTTGAAGCATATTTAATATCATGAAAGTATATTGCCTGATGCCTTTCAGCATATTCACATTCAATCTTCTTATTTGCATCTAATATCCTTTTTGCCTCTTTTTTATTTTGAGGCTCCCACTCCGACTTATCAATACATAGTATTATTAACTCATCATATTGCCTCGCGATTTGATGATAAATATCGAAACGCCTAGAAATATTAATAATTAGTTCTTCTCTCTTACAGGAACGTTTTATTTTAAATCTCTCATAAAACGCTTCTCTCTCTTTAATTTTCTTATTACATTTCTCGCATTTATATCTTTCATATACGTCCTGATAAAAAGCTCTGTCCTCATTTTGTACTTCTTTACACCTATCGCATTCTTCCGGTATAGGCAAAAACATTATGTCCAGATTAGTGGCGATTTCACAGCCTATTGATTCTCTTCTCAAGTTTCTATTTGACTTTTGAGCAACTTGTAAACACTCCCATTTTTCAAACTTATTTTTCCGTCCATACATTGCCCATACGCCCATACATTTAAATGCTACCTTTATTTCAGCACACATCGCATCCTTGTCAAATATCTCTGATTTACCCTTAAAAATAAAATGCCATATATTATCTTCTTTTTGTAAACAACAGACTATATCCCCTTGGATATTCTCTGTTGAATCATACTTTATTCCTTCTTCCGCAATATATCTATTTTTCTTTTTCAACTAGTTTACCTAACCCTAACACTTCATATCTTCTAATATTTCTTTTAACTTCTTATAAGTTTCAATCATGTAGCCCATACAAGCTTCCGCAGATATTGCATTTAGCGAATTTCTATGTGCTGCGGGGTTTCTATAATCTACTCTTACTTTTTCGACATATTTGACAATATTCTTGATTTTCTGTTCACATTGTTCATTTGAAATCTCTGCAACATACAACTCTTCTTTTGCAAAAACTTTAAACATATCAAAAGTACTTTCGTCTTTTATCACACCGTTTCTATTACAACCAATGACATACGCTACTGTACCAAGTGTAAAATCTTTTCCTTCCAACATAGAAGTAAGTTGTTTGTTAAGCATTGCCTTAGGCCACAGTTCTAATCCATAGCGCTCTTGCAAATATTCTCCATATTTTTCATAAAGCCTTTTTGTTATTTCAATATCCAAAACCTTTGTGACTAAAAGACAGACTCCCGAATAATCCAAATTTGCTCCACTTTCCATTCTTGCAAATGCTTCATAATTCATCTTTGCAGTTATCAAAAAATTCCTACTGTTATCAGATAGCATCTTCCATACTTTTTCCGATAGTAAGGATTTTAGTATATCTTCATATCTTTCAAAATTCTCTAATGTAATAATCTTCTTTGTAAGTTTTGCTACACTTTCTGCTACCGCAGTTTCAAATTGAGCCATTGTAGCTTCGACAATATTGTTTTCAGCATCATAAAAACTTGCCGATAATTCTTCCCTTAGTTCTTCAATTTTCTTAAATTCTTCATCAATCAGTTCCTGCGGTATTCCCACCGAAGCTAATAATTGTGTTTGATAAGTCAATTTTCGCTGAAGTAATTGTATAACACTTTTCAACTCGCATACATTTTCAGTATCCGGAAGTTCTTGTAATCCCTTTGTAAGTGTAAAAATATCATGTGATAATTTTTGTTTATCTTCTAAAATCTGTTGCGTCAATTCCTCCTTTTCATCTTTCGTTGCTGAAAAAACATCCCTTACATCTATCAACTCTTTTGTCGCATACACTAATGGATGATATTCGCCCATTCTTGTATAATATGCCAGCAATCTATTTAGCTGTTGTCCCTCATTTTGTTTTCTTGTCGTCTCTATTATTAAATCATTTGATAAATAATCAATCGTAATGCCCTTATCATCTATTGCAAAATTAGGAGCTCCAAGTGATACAATGATCGTTCTCTCATCATCCTTAAAATAATCTTCCAAATGAACCCTTAAAGCGGGTCTAACATCTAACAAAACAACCATATCATAATTTTCTTTCATAACTAAGAAATGCTTTACTGTTTGGCAACTAGCATTCTTAATTTCTAGACTGTCAATGTAATTGTTACACTGCTGTTTTATTGCTTCATACTCAACTACAAAGACTGCCTTCTGGTAGGTAGTACAAACTTTTTCTACAAGCATTGTTGCAATATATGTTTTCCCAGCTCCTGTTGGAATCAAAACAGATACTCTTCTATATCCATTACAAATTTTATCAAACACATTATTTACACACTCAATTTGATACGGTTTTGGCGCATATATATCTTTCATATGCGAATTCCTCCATCTTTTGTCTTATTTTCATTCTATCACGAGCATGAAATCATCTCAAGCAAGGTTAAAAGGCAACCCAAGCCGTCCTCCAACACCTCGAAATTGCCTTTCCACACTTTACAAACTTTACTTTCATCATTATTCAGTCCTTATCAGACCTCCAAGTATTCCACCATGTCACAGCCCAAAATCCTTAAAAATTGGTATAAATCTGGTATAAAAATCCTCTCTCAAACTCCCACAAACCTTGATTTTCCTACATTCTTCCCGAAAAGCAACTTCTTGCCGTGGAAGATTCATCAGTAACTGTACTCATATAGTATTTCCCAAAAAGACAATTGTCGTTTTATATTATTTTACTACGTTTGTATTACCTTTTCAATAGTCCATCCAGCAAACTCATTTTCTTAATCCAAACATCTTATATCAAAATACCTTCATATTCTAGCTTTCGAAATCAAAATTTTGAGGAACTTTCGTAAGGTATTATGCATTATAAGGAAAAACAGGGCTACTCAGTTACATATTCACTGATTAGTCCTGTTTTCATACACTTATTCTTTGCTTTTCCCAAATAATTAACATCTTTAGATAAATAACAGTTGTACAAAATCGTGCACCATCTTTTTCGTATTCTCTTAAGAAGCCAAAATCCCTATGGTCTAATTTCTCTTATCATCTCTATAAGGCTATTATCAACGCCATTTTCCGTTAATACTTGAATTATGCTTTCAAAAGGCAACTCTCTCTATATTCGTCAATTTCCTGATGGAAATGTAATTCTAAAACTAATGCCTTACTTTAAAGTAACCAACCAATATCTCTTTAATATGGTTATAACGTCTTGCGTAGGAATTCTCTACACGAATAATGTGTAAGTTATGAGCTTTACAAATCTCATTCTTTTTTCTATCTCTTTCTTTTACCACTTCATCAGTATAGTGTTCCTTGCCATCTAACTCGATTGCAAGTACCGGTATCTGTTGCCGATTCAAATACTCATACACCACAAAATCAAACCTGCCTGAATAAAATAGATCACTATGCGTATCATTAGTCTGGAATACCTAAGCAATCGGAACTTCCTTTTGTACTACATAACGATTATCCGATAACCATATATTTCCGAGTGCATGGGTTAAGTTATCCAGAAAAGCTTCTTCCGTCGCTGTGCTAAATGGTTTCACACCAAGTGCTCTGGAATTTGCTATCTTTGGTGTCACCACAGACTCTCCATTTTGTCTCACATACTGCACCAGTTCGTATAAATCATCTTCTTCACCTGTCTTATGCAATCTGTTCAGGCTCCTCCAATCCGCTAATACAATCAATTTATCACGAGCTCTAGATGTTGCAACATTTATCAGCTCTTTGTTATTCTTCAACCAATTATAAGTCCCAACCTGCGTTTGTTCCGTTAAAACATTAGTTTTCGTTGATTCACAAATGGAGTGATTACTCCAATACTCTTGTCTGCATTCGCAACTGCATACTCAACAATGGCATCAACCTCTGCCGATGCTGTATTTTTCATATCATTTTTACCATTCCTAATATTTACAAACACAAGTGGTTGCTGTTCTGTGCTTTGCGAACACACTTTTAATTTTGAATTATAATATTTCCAATTGTTAAAACCAATAATCTTTTCATGGCAGCGGTAGTGATAATGTAACAATACTTCATCACTGACAGAATCACATGCTAAGAATGTCTTATATATTGAATTCTTTCGGTAATCGTACTCTTCCGTAACGCCATATTTTTGCCGTATTTTTTTATTTGATGCCTCATCCAAAAGAATTACGGGGCTAAGCTGTTGCGGATCTCCCACAAGCATTAGGTTCTGTCCGCGTATAATAGGTACCAAAGATATCGCCGTATTGCATTGACTTGCTTCATCCATAATTACCATATCAAACATCGGCTCCGGTTTTCCCAACTTATGAGCTGAAATACATGTTGTGATAATAATTGGAAAAATTCTTTGCAATCGTTTTATATTTTCAGTTTTACTAAGAAACTTATTGAAAGCTTCTACTTGTTCTTTCTCTTGCATATTGAAAACAATATCATATAAATCTTTATACGAATTCTGCCCCAATCTCTTTATATAACGTGCAGAGGTGTAATAGATATACTCCTTGAGTTTGTCGAAATCAGTATCGATCAGTCTCATCGCCTGCTCATCCGTAGATTCACCCGCTTTTTGGATTTCATTATCAACCATTTTCATTTGGCGTCCTTGCAAATCCACTTGAAACGGTAACATTTGCACCGCCAACATATTCTTTTTCTGGTGCTCCATTACTCGTTGAATTGCTTCTTTTCTATCCTTGAGTTCGAGCACTCTTTCATATTCTTCCAATAGAACTGAGAGTTTTTTTGCCCTCTCTTTTCTATCGTCTTTTCTCTTATCTAACGCTCCGTCATATACCGTAATACCTTTTGCCTGCTTGTATACCTGCTTTATATAGCAAAGCGCCTCCTCAACCTTTTCCATGTTCCCCAAGCGTAACACTGGGAAAGGAATCGTTTTCCCTCTAAATGTCATGGTGGAAAGTTTGTCAAACACCCCGCTAATAGGATGATTATTATAAGACGCAAATAAGACCGTCTTATCATTAAAAAAGGCAGTCACAATTGTATTTATAATTGTATTTGTTTTCCCGGTTCCCGGCGGTCCTTGTATATACGCAAGTGGATATTTCATGCCATTATGAATCGCCAAGAGCTGATCGAGATTGACATTGGCATTTAACAATGCCATGGGATAAACCTTATTTCTAACCGGTTTGGCCAATAAATCACCAAAAAATGCTTTGATTGGAACTGTAACATTATCATCTTCGTACATATGTACAATAGCTTGATATTCACCATGCAAATCTATTACCACATCCATGCCAATACCTATTATATAAGGCATATCATCCACGCCCATAACAAGCTTAGTATGTTTTGCGATGCAGTCTTTTATCTTCTCTTGATTCTTCTCGTAATCTTCCAGAAGTTCAAACTCATCAGCATCCATATATTTTCTTATGCTTTCTTTGTTCTCTCCGTAAATATACTCCGTACAAATCGTAATCTCCTTGTCCGGTCGAAGTGTTCTATTCTTAATATCCAAATTCAATTTTCTATACGCCAATACGTACAAACCTTTTTGTGTGTTAATACTAAGAACATTCATTGCAAGCTGCTGAATCCGAAGCCGACCATCATCCCGCCTCTTCTCGTCCACTTTGAACCGAAAGTTTTTAACTACTTCTTGAAATTGTTCCGTTGTAAGCGGAAATGTCTCTCCTGTGAAACTATCTCTATCTAGCTTCTTAACAAGCGCAAACTCAGAGTAGTATGGCGTAGTATCCATACGATTACACATCTCCAAATAGTTTAAGATTTTTAGGTTTGCAACATTGTCAAAAAGAGATTTGTACTTATGAGGATTCATAAGAATGTCATCAACGAGGCTTTTGTTAACCGGACAGTAAGAACCATCAACGAGTTCAGAAGCGGTAATTTTATCAATAAAAAGCGAGTAACGTTCTCCATATTGGAAATTAGATATATTTAAAGCGTCTGCAACTAAACGTCTTCCTTTGACATCTATTTGGCATATCCCTATCCAAAACTTCGTAATTTCATTAGCTTTATTCTCATATTCAATTCGCAGCCACTTACCTTCATGAATAGCTCTGAAAATATCATGACAAACTTTGTTCATGCTTCCCCCTTGTCCTCACCTGTATTCATCATATTAACAGCACTTAAACCCATTCGACATTTATTGAATATAATTATAACACTTTGTATATTGATTAACAATTAAGGAATCTGGTATCGACAAAGTTCTGTGACTATGCTTCCAAGGCATAAAGAAAGACAAGCACACCTTCCTTGATAATCTTTCCAAGATTTATCGGTGTATATCCACATACATTTGCTGCCAAATTGATGTGTTTACATCCCTCTTTATATGGTTCCTCATTTCCATGGTCGTGACCATGTATGTTCAGGCACCATGGTGTTGGTATCATCGTCTATTCCTCCTCCGGAATAATACTTTCCGGTTCTCCCTGAATCCTCTTTATAGTTTCTCGTTGCTTTTCGGACAACTCTGATATCGACTTATTCTCAGATACCAATGCCCACCATACCGTGAGATTTATTGGACAGTCTCCACATGTTCGTGGCCCCACGATCCCAAAACCTCCCATCCTTGGCGGATAGTCCCAGCCTTCGTTAAACGCTTCCTCCGATGTCAGAATTTCTGTCTTGCCGCATACTTCGCAGATATGTATTAGTTTCTTAGCCATTTTTCCTCCTTCCAACTTGAGATGCCAAATTGGAACCTCAAGTTTTCTATTTACTATTCCAACAATAGTCCACAAAATTTTCAAAGCCATACTTCACCTGATCATTAACATCAAACTTTATGGAATCCTCAAACTTTCTATACCTTTGGTCCATTTTCTCATAAAATCCATTCCAGTCAAAATTCGAATCATTCGTAACATCTAGTATCCCTTCTTTATTTCCCATCCATGGTGATAGCGTTATTTTGTAATTCTTTCTTGTAATTATCAGTTCATACTCGCATTTTGAACCAAAATAATAGAATAATTCACGAGAAATTCTTTCTGCAAACTCCTCTTTTGTCGAACATTCCTTCAAATGTTTTATAGTACATTCCTCAAATCTAAAATGATTAAAAATATTCATTTTCCGAAATCCGCTGCAATTAAGTCCATATACATATACGAACCATTCCATTTCAAATTTCTTTCTCTTCATTGGCACCTCCTGTCACTCCATCCTTTGAGGTCACAATCTGTGACCTCAATTAACATATACAATTTAACGCTGTCCTAATTATCATTTCTTTATCCTCATCCCTGGATTTTTCTATCATAAGGATAAGCGCAACCAATAAGGTATCACTGATTCTTTTTTCTCCGTCAACACACAGCGCATTGTTCCACTCCAAAAACAGCAAGAACTTGATTGCTGCTGTTTGCTTATTGCAATCATACCAAACCGGATTCTTTATCATGTCATATAACATATTTACCGCCACTTCTTCAATGGTTTCATTCCCGTCATAATACGTTCCCTCCGGACGAGTCAGTGTTTGATGGTCGTATGCATCTAATAGTTCCAAGGTATTCTTATATGCTTCCTTCAATACATCTGTCTTCTCTTTGGTGATCGCAGGGATTTTATTCTCTTCCATCGTCAACGCCTCCGTTATCTATTTTCTTTGTTGCCCGTTCTCTTTTCTTTAGATTATACTCTTTAAACCGTTGTTTACCTTCCTCATCCAATGCTATCGTCTCCAAATCATTATCCAGTTTTAGTACCGCAAGGACGGCTGCGTATGCGCCAATTGAAACTGTTGATGCACCTTTTTCTATCGCAGAAAGTGTATCGACACTAATACCAGCTCGTCCTGCCAAAAGCTCTGCCCGTATATTTCTACGTAGTCTTGCTCTCTTTATATTTGCCCCCACTTTCTCCAATGCTTGTTCTGCACTAGGAAAAAGAACCACTTTTTTTCTAGCCATAATCCGCTTCCTTTCAAACTTTTTTCTTTAACACCTGATATATGCGGTGTTATCCGATTTTCTTCTTGACTATTTTTTCTGAATCTCATATTATTAACTCAAGAAGAAACGAGTTTTTGACTGAGTAAGGTCTTTATGACTGGAAATGGGTACCCGTTTCTTTTTTTATGTTCATAATGTCATATAAGTACAACTTTCCGTCTTCTGCATGTCTTACAACCATAATTACTTTAAAAACGTTGTAATATTTTATTTCACCCTCCTCATCAAAAACCGGCAACGCAAATCTGGAATCATATCGGTACCACCCATATTTTGCATCTCTTTTATGCTTTTCCTTGAAATTTTCCTTATGCGTCTTATTCGTAGCAATCTCTATCATTTCCGGTATTCCTTGCACAGCATTGGCTTTTGCTTTAGCATTTGCTCCCTTCAGTGTATTCGTATAATTTGAATGCGCATACTCCTCAGGTAAATCTGCACCTATGTACACCATATCATTTGTACTTTTGATGATATGTGCTTCACCAACATACTGTTTCAAATACATCTCAACATCTTCCCATTCAATTGCTTGTCTTCCCTTAAATCGGACATCATGGATAAACACAATCTTGTTTCCATTCAAGTCTTCTACTACGCTTACGTTTCTTTGCATTAAAAAATCCTCCTACAAAATGTTATATTTCCATTCTGTAAGAGGATTGTAGTTTTGTCATTCAAGCTGTGCTTTAATTTTTTAGGCAACCGCCATCTCACATATTCTTTTATAATAAGTATACAATCTTTTATCTCTTCTATCTTCCAATATAACAACTGTTTTCGGAAGAATCGCTTTTTTGTTACCGCATACGATTGCATCAATCGGAACACCAAACCACTGACTTAATGCATACAAATTATCAATCGTTGGCATATTGATACCACTACACCAGTTGTATACACTTTGCACACTTGTGAGGTTTAAATATTCTTTTATGTCTTTCGGCGTAATTCCGCGTTTTTCCATGATTCGGCGGAGATTGATACCGGTTTCTTTAAGGTTAATTGTAGGGAACATAGACACCTTCCTTTCACATACTATTTTGACTTTATTACTACTTTCTTTCCCGAAAATGCAATTCCAAGCTTAATGACATTTTCAATGCCTTCTTCCTTAAGTTCCAGGTCATATCGCTTTTCATCAATTTGGCCAAGTGCATCTATCGAGAGTTTTTCAAGTTCAGCCTCTTCCAAACCACTCTTCCATTTCAACTCCATGATAATACCCGGATATTTCTTTTCTCTCGGAATCAAGCTGATATCATATCTGCCATCACCAGATTCTCTGTTTGATTTAATCCTATACTGATTATCCAACAATGCAATGAGTCCAAGCGTAAGTCCATGATAAAAACCCTCTGCTCCTGCGTCATAAAAGCTTATGGATTTGTCCATATACTCTGAAATTGCCTTTTGCAGCTTTTGAATATCATTTGCGTACAAGCTTTCCGCAATCATATTTGCTGTAGTTCTTGTAATTGCACCAATTTGCATCAAATGCGACAGTATCTCGCTCTTATACACTGCCGCAATCTCTTTATTTGGAATAGACACTTCACACAAGTAAGCACCATCCGCCTGCAATTCCTTCTTCGGCGTCTTAAGATATCCGGCTACTAATAACAGACTATAAATATTTGCAGGATCTTCGGCCAGCGATCTGTATACCACATTCTGATCAATTCTGGCGACTACTTTCTCTCCTCGCAGCAACGCATATAACCTCTCTGTGATATCGTCCGTAGCAATGGTGAGTACATCCTCCAGCACTTCATTTTTTCCGGTATTAACCCAGTACGCCTGTGGAATACAGCCTCTTGAAATGTAATTAATCACAGACCATGGATTATAAATCTCTGTACTACCAAACAGATAACCATCGTACCAATCTTTAAGCTCATCCTCTTTATCTGCAACACCATAATATTCAAGCATCTTTCTTACTTCCGAAGAAGTAAAACCGAAGAATGCATCATACTCGTCGTCCATTACTGAATTCACAGTCAGATTATTTAACCCACTAAAAATACTCTCCTGTGCAATGCGAAGTATTCCCGTAAGAAATCCATAGGTTATATTTTTATTATCTTTAAAGGCTCCCGAGAAAAAGTTTCTCATAAAGCCAATAATTTCATCATAGAAATCCTTTGAGTATCCTTCCTGTATTGGTGTATCATATTCATCGATAATAATAATCGGAGCCTTGCCGTAATGTGCCGCAAGCATCTGCGACAATTTTTCAAGCGCCTCTGACATTTCTACCGCAGACGCTTCTCCATTCAACACTTTAGAAAAATATGCCTTCTCATACTCTGCCAGCTCGCTACTGCTTAACAGCTCCTGATGTCTTCCAAACTCGTTCTGTAGGAGTCCACGAATCTTAGCCACCGTAGATTCCCAGGAATCATATTTCACATCCTTAAAAGTCAAAAAGATAACCGGATATTTTCCCTGGTGCTTACGATACTCTTCTCCACATTTCCAAATTGCTTTGTCTACAAAGTATTTGCTCGTATCCTCGGCAGAAATCTCAAAGAATACACGGAGCATATCCATATTCAATGTCTTTCCAAAACGTCTTGGTCTTGTAAACAAAGAAACTAATGGCTTCTGATCTAGAAATTCCTTAATCAACAAGGTCTTATCTACATAATAATATTCGCTCTGTGCACGCACATAATCTGAAACTCCAATTGGCAAAGGTCTTGTTTTGCCATCCTTTTTCTTTGCATATTTGCCGGAAGAGACACGACCATCAGCAGGTCTTACCGCATCATTTGGAATAAGCCATTTTCTTCCGTCCTTAACAGCACCCGGAATTTTTCCTTTGTTACACAAATCATTTATCGTAATCTTTGAGAGTCCCCATTCTTCAGCTATTTGCTCACTTGATTTCATTCGGCATCCTCCCTTTTGAAATTAGTATTTCAAGTCTTTAAACAGATTATACGCAATTTCAGCTGAAATATCAATTATTTATTTGATATTTCAGCCGAAATTATTCCGTTTGTCACCAAACCTAACACAACAGTCTCCTGCAGTAAACATATTTATTCTATCGGAACATCTATCTTGCCTTTTGCAATTACAACACCATATCGCACTAAATAACATTCTACAAAATGATGTCCAAAAAAATCTGCACTCTCTCTTTTCTGTTGTAAATTTGTTTTTCGAATTTGTCCCCTAATACAGTCTCTTCTTTCTGCTTCTGCGCCAACATTTCTAACTTTCCAATAGATATCACAATATTGTATAGGTGCATTTGTATATCTGATTGAAAAAGATAGTTTTTTATTATGCGGAATCCATTTATATGTTCGTAAAAATTCAATCAACCTTTGAGGTCTAAATCCATCTGCCTCGATTATACAATCTAGTTCCAAGCTATACTGCAAGTCAACCGGAAACATATCTTGAATAAATTCTTCTGTATTCGAATAGTATACTCTAGCTATTTCAGAATAGCATTTTGCAGATTCATTGACTGTACTCCAAAAGTCATGTTGAAAGAAATCATTCCATGCGTCTTTAGCTTTTTTCTTTGAGCAGTTCTCTTCATCAAACAAAATTGCTAATTTTTCAATTTTATCGCACAAACGATTTTTCCAATTGACCATCTCATCTCTGTCTTTTTGTTTTAACAGCAATGATTTACTGACATCTGCAGGATTATATACTTCTATAGAAGAGTTAAGTCTATCTCTTATTGCGCACATTGTATAATAAAAACGTTCATCAATCCTGTCATAATGCACATAAACTTCATCGCAGAGAACTGACTGGATTAGCCCACCCGGCATTTGCCATGAGCTTCTTGATTTACAAAACATTTTTGATAGTCGCACTACCTCTCTTAACCCATTCCCCTTGTCGTTTATTTCTTGTTGAAACCAATCATTAATTGCAGCAGGATTCCTTTCTTGCCATTGAGTACTTCCCGCATGCTCATAAAACTCGTTTCCATCTTCATCTGTACTTTTTCGATAGATTGCGAAATCGATATGATACCCATCGTTATATTCTATTCTTACACAATTCTTTAGTGCCTCTGGCTCCTTTTTGAAATTTGTGCATTTTCTTTTCAATGCATCGACAACAATATTTTTTATCTCGCGATGCCCAATTCCACTGATATTATCTACCGCAAAAACAATTGCAACGTCGATATCATAATTATTACTATCATTTTGTGTCACCGTTGACATGGCAACACTCCCTTGCTCTCTTACTTCTACGAGCTCGTATGTAGTATTATGTTCTTCATTATATTCTTTCAAGCCACTTTCTAGGCGCTCTAGGTTTAATTTTTTCTTTTCGCGCAATTTATTTTTCTCGGTCAAAGGCAATACTACTTCTTCGTCATAAAACTTTTTAAACTCTTTTGATAAATCAAACAATACGTTTCCTCCTATCCCTCAATATACTGTCCCTTATTACTTCCATTCACAAACACACCAAACTTGTAGGTCGGATTAGCTGTCCTAATAAAATGATATGCAATAATGTCCACATTTCTATTAGTCCTCAACCCAATATTTTTACCAATGTTAACTGATACACAACTTGGAACAGATGCTACAAGATGAATAGTTTTTAATGATGGATATTTTTTATCGATGTCCACATTAATACATTCATAAATCCCTTTTGAATATTCCTGCAATTGTTCTATCGACTGAATAATATTATCTCCAGTCTCCTCTAATTTTAATTTAATAACATCCTTTCCGTTAAACTGTACCAACTGTTCATCCGCAATAGTATGTGATATAGAAATTGCTAACACTACTTCCTCTGAATCAATATTAATATTTATTGGAAATTCTTCTATTAGCCGACTCCATCCCGCCCTTTTTTGCTTTCTAGTTGCTTTTTTCAACTCATAATATTTCTTTTCATTATCTCGTCCATCATACTCAAAATACCTATCCACATTTCCTTTCTCCATAAAAGTACCTGCATAAATGGTATAAGGAATAGGAGCCATCCCTGTAAAACAACCTATATCGTCTGATGTTTTCGCAATAAAAGACTCCACATTTGTTTGAATCTGATTACATATGGACCTATTGATCCCTGCATTAATATTTCCATTATTAAAAAACGGAATAAAATCTATCACTTGTTCCTTAACTTTGTAATCCGCCAACTTCAATTCTTTGATTGCCTTTTTATCACTAATATCTCTTGATATAAGTCCATGCATATTTAAAACATGTACCTTTTCTCTCATATTCTTTTTACAAAGCAATCCAATAACTACCAAAGCAAGTCCACATACGAGAACTGGATATGGATTGTCCGAAGCAACACTTATTCCTTCTAAGCTTAAAACAGCAATAATAATATTATCTGCCAACGACAAAATAACTGAGGTAATCAATGATAAACCTGTACTTATAATCAAATCCGGATATAATACATCTTTATCTCCTTTTATTAAATTTGATATGGTTGCAATCCCATCAAAAACCACTATACATATAAATAAAATTATTATTTCTCCCATCACTCTTTTCCTCTCGCAAATAGTTTTGCATCCATTCTTTGTCCAGCCATCTTCAGACCTACAAATATTCCAGCCACGTCACAGCCCCAAAATCCTTAAAAATTGGTATAAATCTGGTATAAAAATCCTCTTCTAAACTCTCACAACCCTTGATTTTGCGAACTTTCTTTCAAAAAGCAACTTGCTGCCGTGGCAGCTGAAAAGTACTTTTCTTTTTCTTTGCACATCTTAGCATACCCTCGAATTTCCTCGAATAATGATTTTATTAAACACACTACATTAGTATTATATTCCTAAAAGCAAACACTTTCAATAAAAATTCTACATTTGTCATCTAATTGTCAGAGATTTGATTATCCGTCTAATAATGCAAATCATTTATCATCCGCTGAATAAGTTTTTCCCTAAGCTCGGCTTTTGACAGTCCCATTACATATTTTCTGATTTCTTCCTCGCGTTTCTTCATTTCCTGTTCATATTCCTGTTCATACATTTGATTCTGCTCTTCTATATCATCCATCATCTGCTGCTCTTTTTCTGAAAATATTCCCAAATTGAGCTCGACCATGTGTTTACAGATAACGCTTCGTCCTTCTGCAAATGGACAATTATAAACAGATTTTTTCGGATGCACTGTATCAATCATCACGTCATAGACAGCATCATTGCTCCCTCTCACCTTACCATTCGTAAAAAAAATAGCATTCCGGCAATAAACGTTCTCCACTGCCGAAATGCTATTCTCTTTGTCAACCATGTCACAGCTCTTGATTTTCCTTGAATTATGGTATTGTCAATTAACATAGTACTTGTCTATATTATTGGTTTTGTTCATACCACTTCATTAAAATTGCTTCGTAGTAAACACTTAACACGTTGTCATTCTGGTCCATATTAAAACTTAAACAGAAAAATACTTCCGGATATCTTTCATCTAAATAAGCATAGTTAATATTGTACTGTGCTTCCAGTCCATCATGATCCCAACTGTGGTTCATGTAAACTACTTCATTGTATGGCTCACCATATTTTTCCAGCACTTGCTCTCTAGAATCTCCTAATGCTATTCCCCTATATGTTGTTTGGTCATATACATGATCGCATAAAGTGTCCGGGCTATTTCTATCACATATTACTATACGAAAATTTTTATCATCTTCCAAACCGTATTCTTCTATGTAGTTTGAATATCCGTTACTATTTACATTGTAATCTTCATACGATATTGGTGCTATTTCATCTGCTTCAGAAGTTTCCATTGTTTCTTCCTCAGTTATAGTCCCCGTTTCTCCGGTTTCTATTTCAACTTTGTTTGCTGCAACTTCCGTTTCAATATCGCCGTTCAGTATAGCTAATTCGTCCTCAGCTTCTGTTTGCTGCTCTTGTGTCTCTGTCACTTCTTCCGTTTCCTGCACAATTGCTACTTCTTGGCTTGCCGTCTCTTTTTCCTTATTTACTCCACACCCGGAAACAAATAAACAAATACACAAATACATAAAATGCCAACTGCGTTTCTTTACAATCCTAATAGCGTTCTTGTTATATCCAAAGTATAATTTTAAGATTTCTTTTGCGTCCATACTCCCCATCCCTCCAGTTCTGTTTCAGAGCCAAATGTCATCTCAAGAAGTTCTGCGGCGATATCTTTACTGCATACCCGCATCAGATTGTCCTCGGCATCTTCCTTTGACAGCAGATTCACACTTCCATACCAGACAATCTCATTATCTATTACGGCATAATGCTCACAATTCTCTTCAACAAGTCTGATTTCAAAACCTGCTTTACGAAGTCTCTCCAAAAGTACCATCCGAACATCATCTTTGCCATATTTATAGGCATCGGGATGCCATGTGACAATTGTTACCTTAACTCCCAACTCCCGCCGCTTTCCAAGCATCTTTATAATGCGATCCACTTTTTGATTATTTAACCTCGGACTTGATACAACGACCGCGGAATTAGCCTCCTCAATATCCTTCCAATAAGTTTCTGCATAATTTTCAATATCATAGATTGCATTTGCCTTCTGCTTTTTGCCGTCCATATTAACGCAAAGCTCATATCCGATCTTTTTATACGCCTTCAGCCTTGCTGCATACATTTTATCGAACTTCGGGATATGACTGTCCACATAGTCATAGACGATGACATTTTCTTTACCATCGTAATCCCTGTTAAGTCGTCCGACATACTGCTCCACAACATTTTCCCCTGAAACAGGAGTCGCCATGAACAGGGTATCAAGCCTCGGAAAGTCGAAGCCCTCTCCAAGTAAAGAGCCCGTTCCCACAAGAATAAGACTGTCCGAATCATCAACTTTATTCAGTTCTTCCACCTGTGCCCTGCGCGCTTTCGTTCCATTTGCCCCCGTTAGCAGGATCAATCGGTCAGCATATGTCTTAAGCCTTTCAGCCAGTTTCTTTGCATGATCAACATATTTTGTCAGCACTACCGGAGTTCTTCCAGCCTGCACACAGTCTGCCACATCCCTGATGATCTGTTCGTCGCGAACATCATTATTCCTTATCAGTTCATAGGCATCATTACCATATGGTGTTTTTGACAAATGATGAGGCTTTACTGTCCGGGTAAATCGGGGATATACCAGATGATCGATATTCTGCTCCTCGGCTCTGTCTTTTGCTGTAAACCTATATCTGATAGGGCCGAGCAGAAATTCGTTTATCTTTTCCTTACCATCACCACGTTTCGGTGTTGCCGTCACGCCATACACATACTTTGCATTAATCTCCTGCAGCACTTCTATTGCGCTATCAGACGCTGCGTGATGGCATTCGTCAAAGTATACTTGAGCATATTCTTTCAGCATCGGATGAAATCCATCTTTTTTCTTAAGAGAACGTATCATGGCCACATCCACTATTCCGGTCAGTGTATCATGCGCTCCTTGAAGATTTCCAATCAATGATTTTCTTTTTCGTGTACGCCCGGACTTTGTCTGATATTCAGGCAGTTCTTCATCAATATCCAGAAACTCGTCCAGTCGCTTAATCCACTGGTTCATCAGATCCGCCCTGTCTACAAGTATTAAGGTACTTATGCCTCTTCTTGCGATCATATCACAGCAGACTACAGTCTTACCAAACGCTGTTGCGGCGTGCAGTATCCCGGTTTCATTTTCAAGCATAGTTTCCACAGCCGGAATCTGTGATTCACGCAATTCTCCCTTAAACGAAATATTGAGTTCCCGCCCTTTGGTTCTCTTATCTTCAATCCTATAACTGATTCCCGCATTATCAAACTTCTTTAGAATTTCTTCCCGAAGTCCGCGAGGCAATACAATATATTTTCCTTCGTCACTTCCAAGGTAAATGAATCTGGATTCGTCGTAATTTGGCATATCCATAGCCTGATTCTGGAAATACTGCTTGTTTGAAAATGTTGCCATACGGCGAAGCTGTCTTTTTGTCTTATTGGACATTCCTGTTGAGTCTATGTAAATGCGGTCAGCCAGCACGATACGCACCACGCCCTTAACACTGCCTGCTTCAATCTCAGAATTTTTATCCCATGGCGCATCAGTACCGTTGTCTTCGCTGGTGGATCCCGTACTGTACCATAAAGAAAGATCGTCCTCTATCTCCTGTCTGGTCAGTCGCCTTGTTACGGCAAGAACTTTTAACTGATCTTCATATGCATTCCAATTTTCATCAACAAAAGCACTGTTTCCGGACTTCAGGGCCATTCCTTGTAAAGGAAGTGCAATAACATTTCCAAGTCCGCCCTCAGGAAGCGCATCCTGCGTCGGTATCATGCGATCATAGTATTTGAAGGACTTAAGATTGACGGATTCAGCTCCTTTCTCTAGCAACGCAAAGCCAAATCTTCTCGCCAATCTGGCAGGAACCATTTCCTTGAAGAATATCCAAAGATGCGCACCGCGACCCGACCTTGACCGTTCCACCACAGCGTCCACATCCAGATTCTTACAAATGCGCCGCAAAGCATTTATTTCTTCTTTCCAGCCATCATCAATATTCGCATAATCTTCCTGCTCCGCTCCCTTTGCATGGTTATCAAAATCAAATACAAGTAACTGACAAAGGTTATTTTCAAGCATCGGATATATCGCCACGACATCATTGCCATTTGGATCTGTCCCATTCATATGCGCCTTTATCAAAGGCAGGGTCACAGGCTTATATGCCCTTAATTCGCAATCCTTACAACGAACTCCATCCTTTTTCTGTATATGGCAGCCACGATCCCAGCGGTTAAAGCACTGCGTATAATACCCGTTCTTCCCCGTTTTTGGATTCGTATAACGAAGATCATACACATCCTTCCTTCCGCGGCAGAACATCATAAAGAAGTCACTTGCAATCTTATCCGTAACATCAAATTTCTTAATACGAGCACCCTGATCAGGATCATACAATTCCACAACTCCTTCAGCGTCGCCTGACACAATATCCGCATACGAAACACCGGCTTCTTCCAAACGCTCTTTCAGAAGTCGGTTTTCATCCTCCAATGCCTGTATCCTGGATTGTAATGAATTAATTAAATCTGAATATTGCTGTGTAGGTTCGTTCATCGCTATCACACCCCAGCTTCCCCATAACCTCTACCTTCTTATATTTCCCGGTTTCCGAATCAATAACAATCATCGCAGACTCTCCAATCTGCCTTCCGTCTCTATAGGTAGAGAACACATCTGTCGATATGATGCTGTCTTTTTCAAATATCTTCTCCACCGGCGTGTGCCCTACCACCTGTTTGTAGATATCTGGTCTGAATATCTCTTTGGTCTCATACTGTGGTCTGTTCCATAACGGAGATGCGTCATTCCAGAGATAGTCGTGGGAAGCATTGTTCACCGCTTCAACAACATCATCTATATCTGCATCCAGCAAATCTTCGCTAAACCATTTCAAAAAATCTGTAGTAAGACCGCCATGGGAGAAAAGCACATTGTCAATCCGATGCATTATGTTGATCTGTGCCTGACTCTTAAGGTTGTTCTCAAGTTCTTCAAGCTTTGACATAACTGTCCTCTCGGCATAAGGAGAATATCCGGTCTCAAGCCTTCCCCACGGGTAACTGACATCATGATTGCCATAGCACCAAAGAGTATCCGGATAGTCCATGGCAAATGCGATTGCCCTGTCAAATGTTTCTTTATATCGTTCTATCTGAAATTCCATATTCCAGTCATCCGGAATATCCATCAGACATATAGCCCGATCCGCCTTACCGTCTTTTAAGATTTTCTCTGCCCTGTCAAATATCCACGGTTTTAGATGAATATCAGGGATCACAAGTACTCGCATAACTCCATCTCCCCTATAAGCAAAACAACTTTCGAAAGCTATTCGCAGTCGAAGGTCACCGATTTTGTTTTTAATTTAACGCTTTTTTACATTCTAATTTGTTTCTTTGATTTCGCGTATGCCTCACGCTTGTTTTCCATAGCTTCAATCCAAAGTAGTCCAGTAAAAACTCCGGGAATGCACTCAATACAAATACTCGATGTCTCTCCGCTTCTTTTAATTCCGCAGCATATATATTTCCCGGCGTTACATTACTGGAATACTGCTCATATTCCTTAAAATGGGGATTGTGCGCTCTTGCTGCAGAAGCATTCTTATAATTGCCAAGGTCTTCTATCTCTACAAAGCAATCCACTCCATTACCACATTTTCCCGGTTCATAGTCTCTGAGTGCCTCAACCATCGGATAGCTAATGTATAATTTTCCATTCTCTGTTTCATTGTCAAAGCTTTCAAGCATTTGATGAATCACATCTTCATTGACTGTTTTTCCTAAATTTGTTTGATGCGCGTCATAATCAAAGAAAAGGTACACCTCTGAAAAGTCATCTCTTGATAATCCTGTGAGTTGTTTCTTGATCTCGTCATTGCTCTCCCTAAGAACCTCAATGACATCGGTATTAAAATCATCCTCTTTCAATTATTATCAATGATTTGTGGTTCCCTGGTCTCTCCTTCGACTATAAACACCTTATAGTCTTTATCTGCCATTAAATGCACCTGCCTTATACATTTTCTGAAGATTGTGTGCCTGTCGCAGTTCCTTCTCTGTCAAGTCGGAAATAGCTTGGATTTTATTATTTTCAAGCAAAAAGTAGCTGTCCGGTCTGAGAAGATCATTACTCATCAAATCTGTATTATGAGTTGTTGTAAATATCTGAACACCGGATATCTGTTTCAGGTGCCTCTGCACCGACTCCGATAATTCAAAATGATAAAATGCATCAAATTCATCTATGAATACAAAGGATGCCCTCTCCATACGGATATACCAGTAATAAAACAGGGCTAAGGATCTGGTTCCGGCGGAAGCAATCTTAAAGAAATCAGCATCTTTATTATCAAAGTGACAATAAATCGCCTTTCGTCCATCAACCTCGCATCCATACAGTTGGTAGTCAATATCATTCTCTTTCAGAAACTTCTGAAAATCCTGTACCTTTCCGGTATTCACAATGCCTTCCGCAACACCTTCGCTTCCATTCATAAAGCCTTCATATCCTCGGCTATCCAGGGAATAGAACAAAAGCATACGATCCACAAAATCAATAAACTTCTTAAACACCTGATTCTGTATGTTATCCGTAAGAATCGAATTGTTATTCACATACTTTACACGGGAAATCGGGCTATCACTCTTGATGGAAGCATTCAAAGTATCAGAGCCCTCCAACAATGTAAAACCATCCCTGGTAAAGAAATCGAAAAAGATAACCTCTTTTCCATCAATGGACAAACTCTCACTCTTTAATGTATTTACATCGTTTTTGCAATACCGATAAACCACTTCATGGTCATCAAACACGAAAGTATATTCAAACTCAGCAAACGATTTTCTTCCACTCATATTCAGATAAAAATCATAGCTTGGAAGTAGCTTCTGTTTTTCGGTTAAATGGGTAATGATATCAAAAACTGCCAATCCTAGATTGGATTTTCCGCTACTGTTAATTCCATAGATAATTCCCTTCGTCACACAACCGTTTTCTATAATCTCTGAATTGAAGTTATAATTGTTTGGCGAACCTATATCAAATGTGATTTTATCCTGAAAGCCTTTGAAGTTTTCTACACTGAATTTCTTTAACATAGCAATCACCTCGTACCTTTTTCTTTATTATATTATTATCTGTAGAAAATTTCAACTTATTCCGTATTTTTTTTACGGAGCAGGCTGTCAATATTCCAATTTTATCCATAGAAAAAGATCCCACATATTCCAAAAATCTAAAGGAACAAGTTGGATCTTTATTTCCTTCTTATCGGGAGCAGTCCGGTTAATAAATCAGTGAAATATCAAAATAGAGGTACAATGGGGGTACAAATACCATTCTCATACATTTTTCTGTTCGTTACACATATACTTTCCTCCTTAAACTACTTGCTTCAACACCTGGTAAATCGCTCTACCGTCTTCTCTCCCAAATTCATGCATCGAACCTGTATATAAGAGTCTCGGTGTTTTTGCATCTCTTCCTTCTATAAATCGTATGATTTTATCTGTCTGTTTCTCATACTCCGTTCCTTCAAATGCCTTTGTGATTTTCTCCACAAAAGCTCTATGCTCCGTTATTCTCGCCTGCTCTGCATCGATGCTAAGTGTTCTTGTCTTTTCTTTTATTAGCCGCTTTCTTGCCTCGTCCTCTGGTGCATTTAATACGACTAATGCATTCTCAACATTGGATGCCACACGGACTATCACGCCATCTAATTTTTCCTGAATACGAAAGAAATCTGACACTGCGCAAAAGCCTTTGTCTTTGCTGATAATACTTATTTGCTTTTCTCCCTGTACACCCAAAATCCCACACTCCACTGCGATATAAAAATCTAATGCGTTCTTCCCTGTTTTCGCTAGCTTATATGTCTTAATCTTGCATTGGCTCTTCTCTATCATATCTATGTATTCCGCGCGAATTTTTTCACAGCACTGACTGTAAAAAATGATGAGGGTATCGTTTACGTTCAGATATTCCACACCTTTTAGTCCATCGGTCGTGGATACATTTTCGTAGTCTACTAATATTGCTGCCATGACGGTCACGCTCCTTTTAAATTTGAGGTTCCAAATTGAAACATCAAACTTGAAGTCACAAATTGTAACCTCACCCCTACAAACAAAGCCGCAGCTCTCGCCACGGCTTCATCATCTAAAACATATGCCCACATTACAGCCACGAGGCTTACCTCCAGCCAACCGGCTTACCGCTTTAACCTTTATCGTGGATTTCAACACATTTCTATGTCTACACGAAAGTTTTCACTTCACCTAAAACCATTCAAGAATAAAATCGTTGACGATTCACCTTTAACGGTTCAAATAAAACGCAAAACAGTTAAATTGGCGATGTTTGCTTTCATCTTAATTAAACCACTTTTCCCAGAAGTAGGATTCGAACCTACAAAACATGATCACTAGTCATGAGCGTTACCATTACGCCATTCTTTAAGTAGCAACCCAATTTAATCAGAATTGGTAATATTTTCTTGTAACGTAACCCTGTTACAGGGAAGCCGGATTTGAGGTTTTCGTAATGCAGGCAAATACCTTACGCTACCTCAATAAATGTTGTTGCGTTAGACACCTTTATTTGTGTATCCAACTCCGTCAAAAGTGTGTTACGCTTTTCTTCCAAGGCCTCCAGCTTTTTCTTAGCATCCAACGGATCCACCAGTTCTGTTGTATTTTCCTTAACATAGGCTTCTACAACTCCCAAAGGCTTTTCATCCTTGGTCTTACTGTCTTTTCCAAGAATACTAAGACGCATCTCTTCTGCCGTAGACTGCAACTGACTGTTCTTTCTGTCGCAGAACTGCACCCTTTCACTGTACTCATTAGCCAGCTTTTTCTGAAGTCTTCCTTCAAAATCAGCATCACCTCCGTAAGCACCTGCGCCACGAAGTCTGCTTCTAAGAGCAATCGCACCAGCAACCGTGAAAGTACCATAGGAAGTAGTAATTTCTGTACTTGCATTAGATGCTACAATTGCAGCGTCAATCTTCTGGAATCGGTCAATTAAATCAACAATCTGCTGATACGCTGACTCTGCTTCTTTTGCATACCCTTCTTTGTCAATCCGCTTTGCAAAAACCTTATCCTCATTCGGCTTAATGGTATCAACAAAGCTTGCCTTGGCAATCTTGTCTGCTATCTTCTTTACCAACAGGTCTCTCTCATCCAGAGCCTGCGTTACTAACATCTTCTCGCTCATATTATCCTCCTTGTTTTGCGAAGCAAAATCCGAACCTTCTGGTGAGGAGAGGATTTAGCCTCCCCTTAGAATATTGTCTCTACCGACTATTCTAAAGGAGGATATTCCGTTTGTCATTGAAGCTGTAGTTCAATTTTTACGCTGCACGCATCTCATTCAATTTCTCATAATATGCACACAGTCTGCTTTCTCGAGAATCCAGTTGCTTTATAACAATATCCGGCGCAATGGTTGCCCTATTCCCGCGCACGATTGCATCAATCGGAACTTGGAGTAATTCGCTTAGTGCATACAAATTGTCAATGGTCGGCATATTGACACCATCAGTCCAACGGTACACACTCTGCACGCATCCAAGTCCAAGATATTCTTGTACGTCTTTCGGTGTAATTCCACGCATGTCCATGATTCTGCGTAGGTTGACACCGGTTTCTCGTTTGTTGATTAATGGAAACATATGGCACCTTCCTTTCATATTATAGTTTTTAATTGATATTCGATTTATTCCTCCAAGACGGACGCTATATGAGTTCCTTTTATCTGCTTGTAAAATTTCATGAAGTAATGCTTCCGCATTCGCAGGTAATTTGTAAAATTCCATCCTTGCCACCTCCTATATTCCACTCAATTCTTCCAATCTTTTCTTAATGTCTATCTCTGCTGCCGAAAGCCGTAAAAGTAATCTATCAACCGCCTTTTCACCATTATCGTAATCTATGTTTTCATAGCCCCCTTCAAACAACAATTTTGCCATATCATACCAGTAGTTTAAATCATCTTGCATTTGCTTTACGACTGCAACAGACGTTCTAAATACAGACTGCGGAATATATGATTGATGAATAAGTGTTTCATTTTTTAACTCTTTTATCAGGCATGTATACCTTCCAAAATTTGTGCGAAATGCTTCGCATTCGATTTCTCTCTCAACATTCTCATCTCTTGTCATATAATAAAGCAAGTCGTGCACAAGTGGAACTAGCTCTGCAAAAATTGGCTCAATCCGCTCATAAAATCGCATTTCACGTTCCAAAAGAATTTCATACGCCCTTGTAGACCTCGAAAGTTGATTTCCATATTTCTCCAAACTTTTCTCAAATGATGCTTCTATACTTGTTTCGAACAATTTCAAAAAGAGATTCTTAAAAGGCTTCTCTCTCCAACTCGGAAACTAATGCAGTGGCAGGTTATGACTCCTGCTTTACAATCACTCTTGTTACACTGCAATTTTTCTAGTCGAACTTTATCTCTTCCTCTGCTCTTGCATAAATATCAAGCTGATTCTGCACATCCAATCGATTAACCAACCATCCTTTAGCTTCACACATTTTAACAAAGTCATCTATTCGATTTTTTCCATACATTTCTTTAAGTGTGATTACAAGACCGAATGGCAACGGTCTTCTATTCTTTGACGTTACTCGTTCTTTAGTTATTACTCCTATTCCCCACATTCCTGCATCATAGGACTTTTTGGGAACTCTTCTATCTTTTATTTTCTCGCATATACGCTTAACATTGTCCCATTTTCTGAATACATTTCTTGCATCTTCCTCATACATAACCTGACCTTCCTCGGTCTGCTTATTATCATCAATAGACTTTATCTTTGTTTTAATGGTTCCATCTTTCTTTTCCGTAATCACACGACCAAAATGTATATCCATCTCGGTTCCTGTATAATCTACTCCCTGATTTCGGTCACAGTGTGGGAAATAACACAATACAGCTTTAGCATAATACGGATGTTTCCCATTCACTACAGGAACCGGTAGTGTATAGTTATATGTTTCGTAATCTTCTGTTGTACCGGTAATTATAAATTTTATTTCATCGTCAGATGTGTTCAAAATATCTTCTATACGTTTAGGAACAACTCCATATCCCATTGTGTCTGAAACATTTCCACTAGGTCCCCATTTTGCAGCTGAATCGATAATAAGTGCCTTCGCTACTTCTTTACTGAGACCCATAACATAAATCAAATATGCTAACTTTCTTGTAATCCACGGAGCAGCAAACGATGTTCCAGATAAGTATATAGCACCCAACTCATCTGCACATACTGCAATTTTTTCTTCAGTTTTTGTTCCATCACCACCATAATAACATATATCTGGTTTATGAAAAAAAGAGAGTACTGGTCCACGTCTAGAATAAGATGCTGATTTTCCAGACATATCAACAGCGTTCACAACTAATGAATTTAATGAATCCGCTGGTGCACCTACCTTCATATCTGGATGTTTCATCCCATCTGGGGTATTGGTTCCTGATATTACAAATATAACATCATTTTCGCTTTGAATCCGGTCCAATTCTGCAGCCTCAGGAGATATATAATTCTCTCTAATTTCAGTCTTAGAGCCTAAAGAAAGATTCCATACTTTAATATCTCTATTACTTTCGACTATATTTTTAATCTCTCGCAGAATAGCAAATGAACTAAATCCACTTTGTTTTGATACACCGAAATGCCTCACGCGGAAGTGGCCACACCCATCATCCAATCCTTTATTTCCTCTCGGACCATCCACAATAATTGATGATACTGCTGTTCCATGTTTATAATCCTCCGGTTCTAATATATCAACCGGCAACATAGGTATGTACTCTACCCATTTATTAAAATACACCTTTTCATTAAACTGAGTATCAATAACACCTACCGTTGGTTCGTTTCCCGGAAGTGGAATAATACCATCATCTTCTTCAAACTCAACATCTTCAAACAAATCATCCTCTATACTGATCTTTGAAAAATCTGTAATACTCATTGCAATAAGATACGGTGCTTTATTATATAACTGTCTTGCCTGTGGTGGTGTCAACAATACCGTTGTGCCACCAATAATCTTGTTTTCTGAAACATCGATTCCAAACCTTGACAATAACTCTTTAGTTTCTATGTCCGTTTTGTAGATAGTTATAATAGATTCTTCTGTAATAGATTCTTTAGCCTCATCAACATCAAACTTTTCAACAAAATGGCAATCAACTATTATATTTATGAAATTTGTTTTAGCAATTTTGTCAGCATGTAAATACTTTTTCTCTGTCCCAAGTTTTTCAACATCTTCAGCAGTTATACAACCATTATAATCCGCATCCACTATTCCTTTTACGATCTGCAAATTGTTGATTGCTTTATCAATGGCTGATTCCTGTACATAATGTGTAAACACATGCTTGTGAATTGTCTTGCCTTGACTATCTCTTCCTGTGACAAACTTTGCTCCTCTAATCGAATCTACAGGTTTCTTCCCAACATCTGCAAGTAATGTCTTCAATCGATTACTTTTTGCTACAACGCGAATGTAATGAACACTGACAATTAGTCCCGCTATATCGTCCTTATCAGCCCAATACTCTTTTACTTTAAAAAGCTGACTAATCAATTCTTCTATATGTTCCGATGTCACTTTTTTATTTGCTGGCAAACCTATTGGCCCCATACCTTCATTTCCACGTTTTTCAAATCTTCCTTTTAACTGTAATAATCCATTCATTTATTAACACCCGCCTTCAATTCTCTTGATACACTACTTTTAGACTTACTTGTTAGAATCTCTATTTCCCTAACTGTAAATCCTTGTTCTTGAAGTTTTAACAAATTCTCTGGTTTTTCCCCACATACTGAATAATATATTCTTCTAAAATAATCCATCCCATCATTTACATCGCTAAATGCAATAGCTGTTTTTAGGAGATTCTTTAATTCTCCCGGATATGGCATTGGATTTGATAATCTCATTATTTTCCTGAAAAGTCTAATATCTCTATTGCCCAGCTTCATTTTATCCAAATAAGAATTTAGCATTTTTTCAGCTATATCCATCAAATCTTCTTCTGTATATCGATTAAAGTCAATTATAGAATCAAATCTTCTACTTAATGCCTTATCAAACATGTTGAATAAATTTGTTGTCGCCACTAATACTATATTTTCATTTGTTCTATCCAGACACTTAAGCAATGTTGAAGTAACTCTCCCCATCTCTCTTAAATCATTTGAACTGGTTCGATCCAGTGCCAATGCATCTATTTCATCAAATAGCACAATTACCTTTTCCGGATGAACAAATGAATCTATTTCTTTAAACATCTCTGTTAAGTTCTTTTGCGTTTGACCCAATTTACTATCAACAATTGCAGAAAAATCAACCATAAAGATTTCTCTGTTTAGAATTCTTGCCAACTGTTTTACTGCCTCAGTCTTTCCTGTCCCTGGTTTTCCTTGAAATAAGAATTTATTAATACCCATCTTTCTTCCAACTGCATTTACAACTCCAAGGAGATCTTGCGTTATACAATCCGGCAATAGTAGCATATCTTCAACAGAATCTATCTTTTCAAAGAAAGCTGATCTATTTTCAGATATCTGAGGAACAAAAGTATTAGCATTTGATAAAAGTGACATAATATACTCTGCAAGCTGATAATCCCCTGTATTATCAAAATCCCTTGCTATTTCGTATGCTTCTGTCCTAAAACCCGCATCATTTTTTTCTGTATAATATTTTATTAAATTTAATACGTTTTTTTTCTTCATAAAAATCAGCCTCTTTCACAAAATTATTTTATATACTATATATATCACATTGGGACAATTATTGCAATAGTGGGACAATATTTTTAATAATAATTTTCTTCATCATTAAAAATAGCACTCCGGCAGCAACCATTCACCACCGAAATGCTATTCTCTTTGTCAACCATGTCACAGTTCTTGATTTCACTTGAATTATGGTATTGTCAATTAACATAGTACTTGTCCATATTATTGGTTTTGTTCATACCACTTCATTAAAATTGCTTCGTAGTAAACACTTAACACGTTGTCATTCTGGTCCATATTAAAACTTAAACAGAAAAATACTTCCGGATATCTTTCATCTAAATAAGCATAGTTAATATTGTACTGTGCTTCCAGTCCATCATGATCCCAACTGTGGTTCATGTAAACTACTTCATTGTATGGCTCACCATATTTTTCCAGCACTTGCTCTCTAGAATCTCCTAATGCTATTCCCCTATATGTTGTTTGGTCATATACATGATCGCATAAAGTGTCCGGGCTATTTCTATCACATATTACTATACGAAAATTTTTATCATCTTCCAAACCGTATTCTTCTATGTAGTTCGAATATCCGTTATTATTAACATTGTAATCTTCATACGATATTGGTGCTATTTCATCTAATTCAGAAGTTTCTATTGTTTCTTCCTCAGTTATAGTCCCAGTTTCTCCGGTTTCTATTTCAACTTTGTTTTCTGTAACTTCCGTTTCAATATCACCGTTCAGTATAACGGATTCGTCCTTAGTTTCTATTTGCTGCTCTTGTGTCTCTGTTACTTCTTCCGTTTCCTGTGCAATTACTACTTCTTGGCTTACTGTCTCTTTTTCCTTATTTGCACCACACCCGGAAGTAAATAAACAAATACTTAAAATGCCGACTGCTATTAGTACTTTTCTCTTCATAAGATTCCTCAATTGCAATACCCACCAGCATGGAGGATAGCATTCCTTAGCTGATGGATATACATTTTACTTACTTCCTTCCAAACAGAATAATCCCTTACAGTAAATTCTTAATCCATTGTGTGGTGTAACTTCTATATTGCTTGTTATCGAGTTTTTTACCTTCACTTAATAAAATCATTGCAGCTATATGTATTGCGATATCTTCAATAGCATATAAAGCATTATCTACATCACTACCTCGACTAACACCCGGATTACTATAAGAAGTTTTATTATTTTCATTAAGAACACCATATAGTCTCATAAAATCATCAAATTTTATCGATATACATGCTATTTCATCGTACTGTTTGTTATCTTCAGCCTTCTCATCCGGATGAGAGACCTTAGTCCCATTCTTTTGTATTCTATTTTTAATATCCACAGCTTTTCCAATATAATATGCAAATTCACCATTCTCGGTTTGTCTTCTTAATATATAAAGACCCGGATGTTCAAAATTAGTTCTTGTATAATCATCTACATTTTGCCAGTTTGTTGTTTGATCAATGATATAGCACTTATTACCGTCTATCCTCGAATCTTTAACGGATGTATTTCTAATTGAAGAAAGAATATATGGTAATACAGACACAATAGCTTTGTCTGTTAAATACTCAGTTGCGTTATTTTCATTTATTGTAAAACCTTTACGAAGTAATAAACAATTTTGCTCCTCATCCCATGAAATAATCATTGTTTCTCCTGGAACACTCATCTTTACTCTATCTCCAGTTTTTTTATCTATTTTTTTGTTTATCGCATCATAAAATGTCTTAATGTCGTTCTTTTTCCATATTCCTACTTTTGTTTTTCCAATATTTGAAGCGAAATAGGCAACTGAAAACGCATATGTATTTCTTATCCATATCAAAATTTCATCAGGAACACGAAGTCTTCTGTTCTCGGTATTATCAATATGGCAACCATTAAAACTGTAAATATTACAGTCATCAATATATAACTTAATTGTAATATCCTTTCCAGCCATAAGTTCTTGGGGAATCGGATTAATAATATACTTGTCCAACACAATAAGTTGATGTTCTAATAAGGTTGCGTCAATAAAATAATTTTGTTCTTTGCTCATAGTTAGTCTCCTTTTCTCTTAATATTGTACTTACACTAAAAACATAGCGTTTTATAGTGTTTCCTCTTTTTAACTGGAAATTTTTGTTGTATTTGATATACTTACTATATAGTAAAATCCACAAAAAAACAATTACACACTTCTTTGAATCAGGAGGATATCCATTTGAATTATCAATCCCTAGAATACAATAAGAAGAATAGCACCTTTTCTTCTGCTCAAGATGCTTCCTTTGAAAAATTTATTAAAAACTTTGATATCACTTTGCTATTCTTTGTCCTGAAGAATATGACAGATGAAGATCATGCAATGTCAATACCGGAATTATCTCAAAAACTCTCTGAGTTTTTCCCAATGGATGTGAAGCGAGCGCAAGAAAATATCGAAAAAAGGCGCGAACAATACTCATCCCCTGAAGACAAACAAAAAAAAGTACGCAATACGGATTTCTCGCTTTTTCCGGCGAAAACCCTGCGTACGAAAATCAATGAAATCCTGCGCATGTATTCTAGCGACGATCCATTCGTGATTAACGCCACCAAATTGCTAACCATCATGATGGGAGGCTCCATTGACTATACAGAGGCAGCAGGCATTCGTTCCGGTCGTAATAAAAACGGAGTCGGAAGCCAAAAGCGTTTATTCTTTCAACCGATTTTATCAAACAGTGATATAGAACTGGTCTGTGGAACCATCCAAAGTAACAGTTATCTGTCACAGGCAGAAAAGGATTATTTATTAGCAAGAATCCACTTACTAAATCCGATTTCCAATTTTACAAACAAAGACTTTACCGATGCCAAATCGAAGGATATATATGATTTAAATTGTCTTCCGGAAAAGCCTACTCCATCGAAGAAACCTACGCTTCCGGTTGATAGCCATAAGCTACTTACTCATATTTCTGCTATCTATGAAGCAATTAACAATAAATATCAGATTGAGGTCGTCTATGGAACTTATGATATAAGCTCCGTAAGCTCTCACCTCGATTTTCATGCAAGAGAAGAAAATAAGACTTACATACTGAATCCTTTTGCCCTGTTCTGCCACAGGGGAGAGTACTATCTGATTGCCTCCAATCAAAAATACAAAAATCCTACTCATTTTCGTGTCGACCGAATGATTCAGGTCAAGCCTTGCACAACCAAAACGGAGGATGGATTACGAGCATATGTTCCTCGTGCAGAAGTTCCCAAACTTCTTGCTCCTTATTTTATAAAGAAGAAAAATCATGAGGAATTTGATTATCAGAAATATGTTGCTACCTATCCGGGGATGCGTATTTTTGGTAATGAGCATAAGGTGGACTGTTGCTTTGAATGTACGCCTTGGAGCCTGCAGATTCTTGTAGACACCTTTGGAACGGATATAAAAATCGGAACATCTCCAATTCCGCACAAGGAGGATGAACTAGACTATAACGGAAGGCCACAGGAATACCTTACTGCAACGGTAAAAGGCGTCCAGTACGACAACGCCCACAAGTTCTGTATTGAGCAGCATGAGTATCTTACGCTTCTCTCTCCCGCTGAACTTGTAAGCGATGTTCGCACCAGCCTGCAAAAATCATTGGATCGATACCATGCCTATAACCATTAGTGTATAATTCGATCAACAATTCCATATTGTTCTGCTGCATCTGCACGTAGCCAATAGTCTCGGTCGGTATCTTTGCAAACCTCGTCCAGTGGCTTATTGCAGTTTGCAGCCAGAATTTCATTCAGGATTTGCCTCGTTTCCCGGATATGATCTGCTGAGATCAATATATCGGATGCCTGGCCTTCCAATCCTCCGGAAGGTTGATGAATCATCACCTCTCCATGCGGAAGAATACAACGCTTGCCCTTTGCACCGCCGGAGAGAATAACTGCCCCCATACTTGCAGCACGCCCAAGGCAAATCGTAGCTACATCTGATTTAATATATTGCATGGTATCATAAATCGCCAGTCCTGCACTGACAGACCCACCCGGGCTATTAATATATAGATATATGTCCTCATGCCCCTGTGCATCCAAACAAAGTAGTTGTGCCGTTATTGTCGCAGCCATCTCATCATCCACCGGTCCGACCAAATGCACTACTCTGCTCTCCAAATTTCTGGAAAAAATATCTTTTCCTCTTCCATATTCATTATAAATAATTGGATTGATAATCATAATTTCACCCTATTTCCTTTCTGAATACATCATGGTTTTATACGGCAAAACCACACTTTTCTTTTGCCATCCCTTTTTGCATCAAAAAGCTTTCTTTTTGCTTTTCAATTGCTTTTTTAATATCTTCCTTGCTCAGCAACTGATAATTCTTCTTTGTTCTCTTATTCTCCGGGATTTTTGCAATTCGCTTTGCCGCCTCCATCGTAGTATTTTCAAGAAGTGATCTTGCCTCTCGTCCATTGCCAAAATCCGGTTCCAGTACACGTTCGGAAAAATATTCCTTTACCATTTCTCTTGCCTCTTTCTCCAGAGAAAACTTGCTATTCTTTGCATGACATAAAAAGATATCTGCCATCTGATCCGGTGTATACGAGTCAAAGTAAATGGTAGAGTTAATCCTGCTTTGAATGCCGGGATTTGCTTTTAAAAACTGCTTCATTTTGTTGTCCTTTTCATTGACATGCTTTCCTCCATAGCCTGCAAACATCACAAGCTTATCCATCCCATGCTTTTCAAGCTCGATCAGCAGCTGGGAAATGGCTTCCTGACTAAAGGAATCTGTCTCACCATTATTTTCTGCAGTAATGGAATACGCTTCATCAATCAGTATGACATCATAATCGTCAAACAATGCTTTTACCTTTGGTGCGGAGTGCCCTACATACATTCCCTTTAGTTCAGCTCCGTTGACACTAATAAATCGATTTGTCCCAATCAGTCTCTCCTCTGCCATAATTTCACCCAATAATTGCGCAACTGTCGTTTTTGCTGTACCGGGTGCGCCAAGCAGCAGATGGACATTATGATAATTATTACTTCCAAGGCCCATTTCCTTTCTACGCTTGTTGTATTTCATAATCTCGACAATTCCATACACCTGCTCCTTAACAGAATCTAATCCCACCAAACTATTTTTCAGTTTCTTCGTAGCCTGGTGTTCCTTTTCATCATTTTCAAATCTTAACATCCGGAACTTATTTATTACCTGAAAATCTTTTTCGCTCAATGCTCTTGGTTCTTCAATGTCCTTTGCAACGTAATTAATCACTTTTTCCATAATTTCCGCTTTGGACGGATTATGAAACGAGGTAATTTTTTTCACAATCTTTGCTTTCGGAAAGCCTTTTTCCAATGAATAAGATTTTTCTTTGATCCAATTATCAAAAAGTGTCTCATAGTACTTTTTCCGGTGCTCTGTATCTGTTGTGATGTCAATTGTTCCTGCCGCATACTCTAAAATTAATTCGCACAGATCAAATTCGCTTTCCTCTTTATCGCTATATACGTCTCCCTCTATTTCTATTTTCCAATTATTTACGACAACAAAATAGACATGTCTGTTCTTTTTATATCTTTTCAGTTCACTTATTATACTATGGAGGTCCAAAAATCCAAATTCATCCTCTCCCACAATACAGATTGCTTCCTTTCTTACATAATGCCAATAAGGAATGTTCGATTTCGTATCTGCCGTAGTGCCAAACCCCATCGGTCCTCGAAAGGATGGGAATATATTTCCCTGGTAATAGCATAATTGCTTCGAAGAAATAACGGGAATTTTACCCGGATTTTCTTCCCAGGAGGACTGATTTTCCCATTCATCTTCCTCATCTTCATCCATGATAAAGTCTTCAAATTCCAAATCCTCTTCGTCACTTATATCATTCTCATCCATATAGTCTTCCACTTGTTCTCTCTCGTTGTAAATATTGGCCAAATAGGTAACTGCCATCAAGCCTTCTTCTTTGTTCGTGCAGTTAATGACAACGAACTGAGACGGTTTCTTCTTAGAAAACTCTAATAATTCTCTATATTGCTCTGCTCCGTTTTTTACGTCCTGCTCCAATGAATACATCCCCATTTCCGGATTCAGCTGCAGATAATTAACCTCCTCTCCCTTCCCATTATTTAAGTATCCGGTTCTATAATCCGGCTTTAGCAAGTTTAATTTTTTCATAATGGTTTCCTCCTAAAATACATCCTCAATACTTTCCAATTGTAAATTGCTACAGACCTTCACATTTTGATTTTGCTTCTCAAAAAACTTCTTTTGTAACTGAACATTGCTGTGAATGATGGAAAAATCCAGATCATCGTCGAGAGGCTTTTGATCCGGCACTACAAGAATCGCCTCCGCTTCTGTCTCTCCTTTTTCTCCCATCCGAGAGGCATATTTTCTAAAAAATCTATGCAGACATTGATTCGTACACAAACACATGCCGTTTTGTTGCTTGTTATCTTTTACATACCAGTAATTTTTCTTTGGAAATCTTCCACAATACTCACATCGTAAAAAGTCTTGATTTGCTAATGTATATGTATCGAAATCTTCTACCGTTTCAAATGTAAGCTCGCTCGTTTCCTTACCAGTCTCTGTCGTTGTTCCATCCGGCTGAAAAAAAGGGGAACGGCTCATTACCAGCTCATATATGCCAATCTCCCCAATCATTCTTTTTAGGACCGCAATTATCTTTACTGTTCCTCCTGCCACAGACACACTCCCCTTTCTGCGAAGTTCATCAATCATTTCTTCGATGGATATGGATTGCATCGTCTGATCGGTTTCTTCAAATTTCCATTTCATAAATCCTCTCTCTCCTTCCTGTTTTCGCCTCTTGTCTGAACTGTGGACTTATTATAACGTCTGTTTGTAATTAAAAACGGTCAAATTTGGCACAAAAATAGGAACTGCAACGAGATGTTACAGTCCCTAAAAATAGATTATGAAATTATGGTATATCTCACGCGAACTTCTTTGTCCGAAAGCATATGCCCCTTCTCGTCCTTCTGGGAGAAGGATACCACCGCTGTCTCGATTTTTTCGATTGGTACATGGAGCATTCTTACAATAATTTTCTTATACTCATCCAATTGTGGCTTATAAATTTCAACAAAGCTTCTTTCCATAGATGCTTCATCGATTAAAAAGTCATTATCAGATTTGTAATCAATCAGTCGCACCGTGCCATCTTCATATTCAAGAATCAAATCTGCAGTTCCATTCATCCATACATCCTGCGAAGCTTCCTTCGTAAAATAGGAGAAGGGAAGCTCCGTATGAACTGCTTTTACCCCCTTCATAATCTGATTCTTAAGAAGCCATTTATAATAATAAAAGGCAGCAAATGCAACAAACCGTTTGTAATCTTCCACCTGCTCCTGCTTTGGAATATCCTTTTCATTTTCCATAACAGCCTGCATCATACAGATGTATGCGATTCTCTGCATGTCTCGATCCCGGGATAGTGTTCCATCAAATCGCCCAATCAGAAGTTCCATGGTACGATGTAAAATATTACCCATAATATTTCCCACCGGACGATACAATGACTTCGCATACTCTTCGCTCTCTTTTCTTCCTTTCGCTATTTCCTGCTCCTTAGCATGACGCCTCGTCGGACTGTCTGCCTCAAGTCCCGAAGGGCTTTTCTTCTCGTACGCTGCCACAGGTTTTTGCTCTGAAGTCTGCTGTTTTGCATATCCATCCTTCGCATAATCATAACAGCCCTTCGGGGAAGGAATCTTACAGGTATTGTCTTTTTCCTTTATGATATCCTCGACAGATGGGCACTCATTGATTTGATAATTATAGCTTCCATTTGCATCCCCTTCAAGCTTGTGTGTACTTGAATTTACCTTGGAAGTCGCAAAAATACCACCATGCTCCACAACATTCATAAAGATAACCGCCTGCTTTGCTCTGGTAACGGCAACATATTCTAACCTATGAAATTCCGCTGCATTCTCTGCGTCATTCTTATCCTTATATTGCTGAAGTCCGGAAACAGAAGACCATTCTTTGATGCCGGGATAAAAGCTTTGCTCCTCCCGAAAGCTTTGTATCGCACCCTTCCTGTGTCCCCGGCGGTCAAGAATGATTACAATATTACCTTCTAATCCCTTTGACTTGTGTAAATTCATAAATCGAACGGCATCCGGATTTTCCTCTAAAGAAAGCTCATGCTCTACTGTTTCAGTCAAATACTCCTGAAATGCTTTTTCAATCAGAATTCCGGTTCCTGATACATCACGAAATATGGTTTCAATCATCTGGCGAAGCCTGCCTTGAATCGTATATACCTCAATCTGACTATATGCCCTATCTTTATCAAGGATTGCGGAAAGCTGCTTCTCCAAAAAGTATGCCTGTCCATATGCCGTCATATCCTTACAGCTATAGTATAAGAAATCTAAAAAGGCATCTGCATATTTTTCTAATTGCTTCTCTTCGTCAACCAGTCCTAATTGTCGAACAGCTTCCTTTGCCGCCATCCGCATAAATGGCTCTTTCGGATTCATGATATAGCCATATAATCTGACATACGCATTTAACGCTTTTTGCTGCGAAATGTCTGCCCTTCCGTCAAACCGAACGGGAATACCATAAGCCTTTAACGCAGATAGATATTCAATCATTTTTTTCGTATCCTGACTGATTAGAAGGAAATCCTTATATTCAATTGGGCGTTCATAAGCAATTGCTGTACCATCTTCTCCAAAGTGATAATCCGTAATTGTATAATTGCCATTTTTCAGATTCAAAATGAGGTTCACAACTGCTTTGATATCATTCTCTGTAGAATCCTGCGCATACGAATAGCCTTCGATTTCAACAATATCCGTATACTTTACATTATTCTTTTGTCTGGTCTTCTTGACCTTCATCTTACCATAGAAGGCAGCATCACCAGTCTGATATCGATATACACCATGAATCAGTTTCTTGGGATCGGCTGGTGATTGATAAACATCCTTATCAAATTCCATGCTCATATAGGGATGATTTTCATCTACAATTGGCATTACCTCATCAGATTCGGAAAACTTTTCATTCACCCAGGTTATGATTTCACCATTCGAGCGAAAATTCTTCGCAAGCTCATATACGCAGGCATTTTTCATTGTATCCGATTCCATACGTTCCTTTATGTCAAAATAAACCTTCGGCTGGGCTCCACGAAAACGGTAGATGGACTGCTTTGGATCTCCCACTACAAAAAGAGCTCCGTCTCGAAGCTTTCTGTGATTCGTGTCAGAAAGATCGGATGCTAACCGGTAAATAAATGAAGCCTGTACCTGATCGGTATCCTGAAATTCATCCACATAAAAGCATTTATACTTTTGCATAAAGAAAGAGACCACGTCATCATTGTTACAGATTAAATCTCTTGTCAGCTCTAAAATGTTATCATTGGAAACCATATTGCATGGACGGTTTTCATAATAATATGCCTTTGCTTTCTTGGCATACTCGATTAACGTCTGAAAATGGCGCTCCTTTTTTTCGCTGTTCATAAGCTGTTCGATGTAGGTATTCTCTTTATCCGATGAGCCAAACGCATATCCTGATATCTGATTCATCTGTTCATTTACCAGTTGCTCGAGCCCATTGTTGTATGGCGTGGCAAGCTCTTTATTATATGCAGCCGGCAGATTGGAGGTTTTGAAAAATACAGCTTTTGTCGAAAAGATTTTTAGCACTGCATTTTCCATCTGAACAAAATCATCCAGCCCTCTTGCCTCAATATAATTTTTTGTCTTTGCACTGCAGAGCTTTTCATCGGATGCCAGATTCTCCAAAGTAAGATAACTGCCATTATTGATTGCATTGGCAGCCCCTAATAATTCCACGTCAAACTGCTCAAGGAATTCACCAAATGACTTCAGAAAATCAGCAACAGGAACCACTTGCTTTTGCATAATAATATTGGTATCCTGCGTCAAATCACAGATCTGCAGATACAGATCCTCCAGATAGGACTTTGTCAGCCATCTGGCCTCATTCTCTGCGGCATCCGCCTCTAATACATCCCACTCCACCGAGGTAAGCTTTGACATAAATTCTGTCAGATATTTTTTCTTAAGCAGAACGCTTTCTTTCTCATCCATTAATGTCAAATCAATCGGCAGACCAGCCATGATTGCCTGCTCTTTCAGAAGCACATTGCAAAAAGCATGTATTGTGGAAATGTTCATTTCATCCAGATGCGACAATGCCTGTGTTAAATTTGCCTGCTTTACCCCTTCGGCAATTCTTCCGCGCAGTTCCTCCGCCGCCGCATTCGTAAAGGTAATCACTACAATTTCTCCCGGTGCAATTCCGTTTTTCAGCTGATTAAGAATTCGCTTTACAATCAGCGTTGTTTTTCCTGCACCGGCGCCAGCCTCCACAAACATATTTAAGTCGATTCTGTTTTCAATTTCAAAACGTTTTTGACTCTCCGTCAAATTCGACCTCATACTCTTCTCCTCCTACTTAAAGCCACTCTCGACAAATGGACTTGTATCTACAGTAATTTGAATCGCAAAACTTTACCAGCGATTGCTCCTCAAAGGCATCTCTTTTTCGGTCAATCATCTTCTGACAATTCCTTGAAAAATCATCCGGTCTTCCATTCTGAAGAGCTCCAATCGTATCTGATAGAGCCTCGCTTATATTCTCCGGAAGCAGTAATGTTTTTTCCATCCAATCCGTACCGGAAAGGATTCTTTCATTTACCAGTTCTGTCACATCGATTTCATCATATTTTTCTTCCTTCGAAGGTTTCTCATAAGGGAATGAATATGCTACCTGCTCAAACAGAATATCCTTTATTTCCGGCACGCTAAACATTTCCTGAATCTCACGTATATGCTTTTTTACATAATCCAGCGCAGCATACGCATAGATATAGTGCTGAATCTGAATACCTTCCTCTACTTCTTCTGCCTTTTTCTTTTTGCGCCCAGTCTTATAATCAATAATTCGTATGTTTAGATTGCCCTCCATATCCACATATCCATCCATTCGGTCAATAGAGCCTCGCAGCATCAAGATGAAATTATAACGATCTTCCAGGTTACTTATGTAAGGCAGCGAGTCAAATCCCAATTCGCAGCCAATAATCTTCCATTCCTTACCCTCGTTTTTCGCCTGCTCCCACTCACGATGCAGCTTCTCAAGATATGTATGAATAAGCTTTCGATAGAGCTGCTCTTCTTTTTGCTCAATAATCACCGACGGATATGGTTGTTCTTTCTTTGCAATTTCGATTTGCTCCATAAATATCTGATCAAACAGCGCCTCATCCACGTTACTCTGTAATTTTCCCGCTGGAGGAAATGCCGATTCGAAGTATTTCTCCAGCGTCCTATGACACAGATTTCCCTTTGCTGCGGCAGACAACCATTCATATCCATTTTTCTCAAGCTCATCGTACACTGTCAGGTAATTCATGTACTGGTAGTAATATGCAAGCGGGCAGCCAAGAAGCGTTTGCATCCCACTCGCACTCATTGGTGTGTTCTGTGGGGTCTCCCACTCGCGCTGTGGTACCGGCTTTCGCTCCACAAACTCATCAACCCGATCCAAAACGTCCCTCATTTTAGCTGCGTCAAAGAGTAAATCTTCTTTTACAAAATCATAGCCATCGGCCTGCTTGACCTCCTGATTATCTGACATCTCAAGAAAGAATACAGATTTACTATTTTCTCGAAGCGCAATCGTGTCATACGAGCTGTAAATCATGGTTACCCTACCTTCATCCATCGTCTTTAACGCATCAACCACTGCTTTTTTCCTTCTTGCATTACGATTTGTAGATAAGTCCACCGTCTCATTTGCATTCAGGATATATTTTATTTTTTCCTCATCAGACAGGATTGGAGATTGCTTTGTATCAAGCTGAAATACAGATGCCGCAAGTCCAATCAAAAAAACATTTTTTCTTTCTATCACAAAAAAGCTGTTCATCGGTGCAAGCACTACCCCATCACTGCCTTCTGTATCCGAAATAATAAGCTCGTCCAGCATTTCTGAAAGGTAATTTACTTTCTCAGAAAGAGACCATTTGGCTTCATTAAAATAGCTTAGACGGGGAATTTCTGCTTCCAAAGAACTCTTCAACTTTATCCACTCTTTATTAGAAGCATATGTATACTTTCTCATAAAGTTAAGGAGTCTTTGATAAATTTCAACGACGCTATTCTCTACGCCTTTTTCCAAATCAATAAATACATCCAACAATTCTGTTAAAAAGGATACATACACTCTCCGTAATGGGCGCTCATCGTTTTTATTATCTGTACACCAGGATAGGATTCGGTCATAGCCCCAACCTATTCCATCACGTAGAGAGTCACGATACGCTTTCATTGGATTTAACATTACTTCATCGGTTGCGACATTATAAAAAGTCATCAAACGATTGTTGATTACATCTTCAAGCCTTGCATATAAAAAGTCCTCCTCTGCCATAAGAAGAATTCCTTTTAAAAACTGTACGGTGTCTGTATCCACTGCTTTGATTCCTTTTGAAAAAGTGTATGGAATCCGTGCCTGATCCAGTGCAGCTCGAAGAAAATTTACATATACCGGATCCGAATAGTAAATGGCTGTATCAGAACTCTGCTCGATTCCTCTGATTGCCTGGGAAATCTCATTTGCAATTCCATATGCCCTGTAAAAATCAAATGAAATTTTTCCATGATTGGATGTGTCATCATTTAGATAAACTAATTCATCAAAAGAGGCGTTCTTGCATACAGAAAGAAGCTTTTGCAGAACCAGTCTTTCTTTGGTATACCAGATATTATTTTCAAGGTCCCCAAAATGTACCTCCTTTGTCCATGGAAGTAACATGTCGATATCAAGCTTACCTTTTTCCAGAATCCAAATCGCATGGTCGAGGAGCAGTGGATAATCTGCCAGCTTTTCTTCCTTAAGCAATTTCTCATACTCAAGAATCATTGTCCGAAGTTCTCGAATCTTTGGATCTATTGACTGTTCGAATGCATTGGTTCTTATATTCTTTCGAAGCTCATCTGTCACTTCTTTTAATTTACTCACGGTAAACTTTGAAAGGCTCTTCTTTGGAAAGCAGGTGTAGCTTCCATCCATCAATACTTTATTCAGCAAGATTTCTGACAGACGGTCATCAATCACGTCAGGCATTTCCTCTTCAGAAATCGCACAATATGCCTGACAAAGTTCTACAACAATATCCTCTACCTTCATTGTTTTGACATTCAGCGTGTCAATGCCTTTACGAATATTGCAGATTCGAATACACGCATTCCCATTCGATACTTTATTAGAAAGGATAATTTTTTTTCCTTCAATTTGTAAAAACTCCTCTAACTTCATCTTAAGCGCTCCTCTTATACTAGTCCAAGCATTTTTGCCTTATACAAAAAATTGTCCATTGTTCCATTTTTCATTCTTAAAAAGAGATCTCTGTATCTCTTTATATAGCTTTCATAAAGCTGCGCCTGTTTTTCCGGATTCATAACAGGCCCAGAGTCCAAATCTTCTCTAAGATATTTCGTAAGATTTATCGTTTTTCCCTCAAAGGCGCCTTTTTTCATAATCATAATGTACCCTTTTGGAATTTCCTGCTCCCTGCCTGCCAGACCATCCCCTAAGTTCATTTTCCAATATCTGCTGTCCGATGTATGATAAATTATGATACCATTCTCAAACTCCACTCTGTAAGAATCACATTCCTCTAGCAAAATAGGGAATATTTTTAAAAAATATTCCCATGCATCGGTCATGTTCATTTTCATCATGCGGGAAAGCAATTCTATATCCTCTACCCTTGGAGTCACTCTCAATTCAATCGCGACTAAACCGTTTTCTTCCCCAGCCTCATGTAATTTCAAGCCTATGTAATTCATGTAACCATCTATGGTTTCGTCTGAATGTGTAAGAGTTCCTTTTAATATTCCTTCTTCCCGATATTCAGTAACTATTAAATCATTCATTTTCTTTCATCTTTCCAAGCACTTGCTCTGCTTCTTTCATCAAAGCATTCAACTTTTTCTTTGACATTCTACGTTTTCGTTTCAATAGTTGATCCTTCTTTTCTTTATTCGATTCTGTAATTGGACTCGGGTCATAACTATAAAACTCCTCCAAATCTTCCAAGCGAAGTGCTGCAAGATTTGCATTTGGATACTCCTTGCTCCGATACACACAGCCACCATCTACATTCACTTTCTTCCGTCCGAATTCGATTCTTCCATCTATATTCGGATCATCACAGGTTGGTGTATGTCCATGAATGATTATCGTCCGCCTTAACGTTACCGACCGCCTATCCCATACAATTTTATCTATCGTATTATGCCCGTCTTTTCTAGCTTCGTAGAATAATCCTTTTTTTGTAAGCGTCGACTTTTTAAACGTCTCATCTTGATTCACGAAATCTATTCGAAGTCCACCATGCACAATGATAAAATGCTGTCTCTTGCCCTGAATGGTTACATCTAGTTCCTTGTATACCGGAAGCGATTGAAAGAAACGATAATATTGTTTTATCTCTTCATCGGAAATATGCTCATCCGCTAATGTACTTCCAAAATGATAGAAATCATCCTGTCTTTTCTTGCAAAACTCTTCCATAGAATTCGCCAATCCATCCTCACGAAAGGAAAAATATCTTTCTAAAAGCGAAATTTTCTCATATTCGTGATTTCCCAGAATCAGTTCAAATTCTCCATCCGGTTTATTGCAGTAATCCATTGCCCAACGAAGCATCTTAATCGTATCAGGACCACGGTCTATAATATCTCCAACTAAGATAAAATAGGCCGTCGGATCTTGCTTTTCGATTTTTTCAACCAGGGCTATGAATTCCTCATAGCATCCATGAATATCACCAATCACATATGTGCCCATTATTCTTCCCTCCTCTTTCACCTAAAATGAATCAGTTAAAAAAAATACCATTTGCCAAATAATGAGCCCCTTTTGGAATATCCTCCATTTCATAACCTCTGTACGCCCATTCGTACTCTTTTCCTGACGATATATCTCTTCTTTTAAGTCCTATTTTATCAAGACCTATTTTTATCAATTCTGCTGCATCCTCATCATCGTGCTCTTCATAAAGCCAGTCAATATCTAATACAACATCCCATTCAGATGATTCCTCATTCCATACACACAGATTTGCCTCAATTTCTAATGCCGTAGCAACTGCTCTCTTTGCATTTGCTGAAAAGAAATTTAACGGTTTTCTTGCCCAATTTCCCGAATGTTTATAGATACGCGCATTTTTTGAATTTCTTCCATATACTTTTCCGTATTTTTCTTCAAATTTCTTTAAGTTAAAATTCTCTTTCATTTTCGTATCCTCCATTTGCTTTGTTGTCTCAACTTATGATAGGAGTATACAACGATCTGAGGATAATAAATGGCCAAATTTGACACTTTATTATTGTGCACGTATTTTATCTAAAAATAATATTAGCACAGATTCAATAAAAAGGAAGTTTCTTTTTGTAATGAAATATGTTACATATATTATATCAATAACACTAGTAAATGGTTTTTCTTTCATATTCACTCCCACTACATATACATTCTGTTGTTCCTTACATATAGCCCTTTCCTCCACTATAAGATTGCGCTAAGGTTCTAATATGGAGCCTCAATCATTTGCATATCTCTCAAACAAATCCACATCCGCATCACCAAACTGACGACAATAGTCCTCATAACAATTTTCTTTATACCAGATTCTTTTTTCTTCGATTTGTTTCTTGATTTCTGATATGTCATATCCCGAATATTTTTCTGCTGCCAGCAGTACTGAAATAATATCACTTCCGCAGATACACACATCTTCATTTACATAGTCTGAATATCCCCTTGTAATCTGCTCCTTCCGTAGAGGCTCATGATATGAAATATACAAATAGTCATCTTTAAACAAATGATTGATTTTGCACATTTCGTACTTTATATCTACAATTCCCGAAGTTTTTAAATATCCCCTCAGATACCAATGGGTTCTACTCATAATCCTAATATAATCTTCCGGTAAATCTTCTCTTTTTATTTTGGTTGGATAAATTCCCTTAGCATACAGATATTGATTTTCCTCGTCCAGCGTTTCTCTATGTCTTTTTCCGAATCTCCCCTCTGTATACAACGATGAATTAAATCTTTTTCTCATCTTACACCTCCTCGTATGTACTCATAAGCATCATCCTTTCCGTCAAGCTCGGAACGGATGAGAGCACGTCCCCCAACAACCTGGGCAAATATATTAAATTTGCAAAGAAAGCCGCAGCTTTCGCCACGGCTTGTTTCTTACATATACGCCTACATTACAGCCATGAGGATTCCCTCCAGCCAACCGACTTAACGCTTTAACCTTTTTCATGGATTTCAACACATTTCTATGTCTACACGAAAGTTTCCATTTCACCCAAAACCATTCAAGAACAAAATTGTTGACAATTCACCTTTGACGGTTCACCGAAAATACAAAACAGTTCAATTGGAGATGTTTACTTTCATCTTTAAACCAACTTTTCTATAAAGGTAGGATTCGAACCTACGACTTCATGGTTACGTGCCATGTGCGCTATCCGCTGCGCCACTTTTAAAGTTAGCAACCCAATTTGTTCAGAATTGGTATCTTCTGTATTGTAACGTAACCCTGTTACGGGAAGCCGGATTTAAGGTTTTCGTAATGCAGGCCATCAAAACTCGCCAGCGAGTCTTGATGCAGTCAGATATTTATACTACTTCAATAAAGGTAGTTGCATTGGATACCTTTATCTGTGTATCAAGTTCTGTCAGAAGTGTGTTGCGTTTTTCTTCCAATGCCTCTAATTTCTTTTTAACATCCAGCGGGTCTACAAGTTCCGTTGTATTCTCCTTCACATAAGCATCAACAACACCTAATGGCTTTTCGTCCTTGGCCTTACTATCTTTTCCCAGAATGCTCAACCGCATGTTTTCCGCAGTTGATTGCAGCTGACTATTATTCATATCACAGAACCGAACACGCTCACTACTGTAAAAGTTCCATAAGAAGTAGAGATTTCGGTTTTCGCATTTGAATCCACGATTGCGGCATCAATCTTTTGGAATCTATCAATCAAATCCATAATCTGCTGGTATGCTGACTCTGCTTCCTTTGCATACTCTTCTTTACCGATTCGTTTCGCATATACCTTTTCTTCATTCGGCTTGATGGTATCAACAAAGCTTGCTTTTTCAATCTTATCTGCTATTTTCTTTACCAATAGGTCTCTTTCATCCAAAGCCTGTGTTACTAACATTTTCTCGCTCATAAAAAATCCTCCCTAAAATGTTTGTCTTTAAAATCATTTTAAGGGAGGATATGTCATTTGTCATTGAACCTGTAGTATAAAAATTTATGCCACACGCTTCTTATTCAGTTTTTCATAGTACGCATACAACCTTCTGTCTCGTGCGTCATGCAGTTCGAAAGATATGTCTGGTACAATCGGTGTCCTATTTCCACACACAATTGCATCGCTTGTCCATGATTCTGCGTAGATTAATTCCGGTTTCCCGTTTGTTGATTAAAGGTAACATATATTTATCCCTCATACTTTGACTGTGTCACATACTTAATACAGTAGAATACAAGAATGATTGCTGCAATACCAAGTACAAGTGGCACGACCGGATTCTGTACAAAACCGGCTACAACATAAGAAAGGCAGGAAATAACTGCAACTACAACAACATATGGAAGCTGAGTGGAAACATGGCTCACATGATTACACTGTGCACCGGCAGAAGCCATAATAGTTGTATCAGAAATTGGTGAACAATGGTCACCACAAACTGCACCTGCCATACATGCTGAAATTGCAATAATCATAAGCACTGGGTTCTTTGCCTGGAAAGAATCTACTACGATAGGAATTAATATACCAAATGTTCCCCATGATGTTCCGGTTGCAAAAGCAAGGAATACTGCCACTAAGAAAATAATTGCTGGCAATGTATTTACTACATTTCCTGATAAGCTATCAACGAAACCGGCCACAAAATATTTCGCGCCAAGACTATCTGTCATAGCTTTTAATGTCCAAGCAAAAGTAAGAATTAAGATAGCCGGAACCATTGCCTTAAATCCTTCCGGGATACATTCACAAATCTTCTTAAAACTAATCACTCTTCGAACCATGTAAAAAATGATGGTAAGAATCAGTGCTGCCACACTTCCAAGCATAAGGCCAACGGATGCATCACTTTCTGAAAACGCTACAACAAAGCTGTTTCCTTCAAAAAAACCACCTGTATAAATCATTCCGATTACGCAGCTAATAACTAACACAATAATAGGAATTACTAAATCGATTACTTTTCCTTTTGTATTCGTAAACTCATAATCAACCTTTTCATACTGTGCATCCTTAACCGTCATTAAATCCCCGTTTAAGGCATTCTTTTCATGAACCTTCATTGGCCCAAAGTCAACCTGCATCAAAACCATAACAATCATTGCAGCGATAGTAAGAAGTGCATAGTAGTTATAAGGAATTGCTTTTATAAAGATTGCAAAACCATCTTCTCCTTCTACGAAACCGGTTACTGCTGCTGCCCATGATGAAATAGGTGCAATAATACAAATGGGAGCTGCTGTTGCATCAATTAAATATGCAAGCTTTGCTCTTGATACTTTATGACTGTCTGTTACCGGTCTCATAACACTACCAACGGTAAGACAGTTAAAATAATCATCGATGAAGATTAACATACCAAGAACAATAGCAGCTAATTGTGCTCCAACGCGTGTTTTGATATGTACACTTGCCCATTTGCCAAATGCTGCAGAACCACCAGCTTCATTCATAAGGCACACCATAATTCCAAGTATAACTAAAAATACTAAGATACCAACGTTGTAAGGATCTGCTAATGACCCTACGATACCATCTTCAAAAATGTGAGTGATGGATCTTTCCAAACTAAAGGTAGATGAAAAAATATCTCCATAAAACAATCCACCAATTACGATACCAATAAACAAGGAGCTATATACTTCCTTCGTAATAAGCGCAAGTAAAATCGCTACGAGTGGCGGTACCAAAGCAAAAAAAGTTGCGTACATCTGTGGTACATATTCCATAACCGTTTCCATATATCATCCTCCATATTTCTTTATCTCTTTATTTCTGTATTGCTTTATTGTATCATATCAATGACATATTGGCTATCTTTGGTTCACAATTTTTTCTGATACAACTCCATCGTCCTTTCACTATCTCCGCCAAACAGAAAATAATAATCACTCTGCCTGCTCTTGTCGCAATAAATATAGTTGCCGTAAGTCGGAATATTGCAGAATAACACAGTATCCTCTGCGGCCACTGAGATACCATAACCTTTTCCCGAAAGAACAAGAGGCATCCTAAGATTTTTCCCACCAAAAGAGATGTATCTCGCTTTGGCTGTTACATCCATGACATCCGTTTGCAGAATTCCTCTGCATTTTAGTTTCTCACTCTTCTCCCAGTCAAAATAGGTCCAGTTCTGATTGTCCTCAATCTGACGTGGCTCGGTCTTTTTCTCTGACAAAAGCAACTTCCCGTCCGGAGATAAAAACTGCACTGCGCCTGTTTTCTTTTCCACGACGACTCTAAGCGATGCGGTTGTAATCTCAACCATATCTTTGCTTTCGCGCACTTTAAACTGCGTGTTCGGATCTACCTTTCTATCAAAGTAACCGGGCTCTATCCCTGCAAGCTGCCCCTTGTGGAAGGTCACTCTGATGATATCAGATGCAATCGGCATCACTCGAAGGATACCTGCCTGACTTGTCAGTTCCACGCAGTCCGCTTTCTTATTCATCCAGCGAATCGAAAAATCTGCCTTGCTATGTCCTTTTGGTCTAAGCTTACCGGTATCCGGCATCGATAAGTATTCGTATGGAGATTCGTTCTTGCGTTGATTATCGTTACTATTCTTTGCTACCGTTTTTTCCGGAATCGTCATATTCTTTTTATTATTCTGAATTGTTTTAGCGGATTTCGATTTTTCCAGATACGCTTTCATATCCAGAGCATCATCCGATGACTTCTTTTCACCATTTACTACAATACGCTTTGGACCAATGTAGTTACGCTCACGCATATCACGATTGCCTTCCGCTATTCTCTGCTCAATGAGTTCTTTTTCTGTAAGACTCTTCTTTTCGTACTCAAAAACTTTGGTAAGCGTCGGCGCAGAAAGCTCCTGCTGATGCTTGCCCTTAGCAACCGGGTCTGCGATAAGGCCTGTCAGATTCTCATCGCATATCACGACAAGCCGGTGCAGAGCTCTTGTAGCCGCAACATAAAGCAGCTTGACATAGGTATCCTCGCATGGATAATGCTCTCTCGTCGGATTAAAAAGAAGGACCGCATCAAACTCAAGTCCTTTGGTATAAGCAGCCGGAAGAACCATAATCCCGTTTCCGAATTCAGCATCAGGCTGCGTGCCATCCAAAAGTTCCAAGTAGCATCTTAACTGCTCCCATACTTCTTTGGTTTCTTTTTCGTCGCGGCATATAATCGCGATCGTGTCATAGCCTTCGGCCTGCCAGGATTTAATCTGCGCAACCGACTTTGCATACATCTGTGGTAAATCAACACATTTTTCTATCTTTACGTCCTCACCATGCCGTACAATCGGCTCCACCGGATAAATTGCGAAATCACCATGGCGCAATATATTCATAGCAAAATTAGAAATCTCAATCGTATTTCTGTAACTTTTTTTCAGAAGTCCGAACGCATCATAGGTGCCTGTGAGGACTAACTTACGAAGTTCTTCCCAGTCATTCAGTCCATATCCGAAATGGATATTCTGAGAGGTATCTCCCATAATCGTGTAGGTACAGCCTCTCATGCAGTAATGCAGACAATAGTATGCCATCATACCAAAATCCTGTGCTTCATCAATTACTACATGACTTGCCTCTCTGATTGGATCGATTTCCTTGATCCTCTTGTACAAATATGCGAGGGCTGCCAAATCGTAAACATCAAATGCATTTTCTGTAATCGTTACCTTCTGTTCTTCCAGGAATCTGTTGTAGACTTCAAAAATACTGCCCTTCCATTCGTCCTTTCCAAAGAAAACAGAATATTTCCTCTCCATGCTTTTCTTTTCGTCCGGCGTATAGGAAACATATTTGCCCGGAACGGCATTCTCATACTTTGACATCAGAATTTCGTTCAGCATAAGACGCTTTGCCTGAATGGACACTCCGGGGTTCTCTTTGCAATAGGTATCAATCAATTCCTTTCCGACAAGCAGGGTATTACTTTTATCAAGGTAGATTTCCTGACGCGGGATTTGCTCACGCTCAAATTTTTCACAGAAATCGGAAAGCTTCTCAAACCATTCCTTCGTACCCTTTACACAGGTAACCTCATCCTTTTTGTCAAGCGGGCGTATTTTGTATTTATTTTTGTCCCAGTCCTCATAAAGGAGCCTTACAAAAAGTTCCTCCATTGTCATCTGCGACACGTCGTATACATCCAAATCAGGGAGGACGCTTGTAATGTAATTTAAAAGGATTTTATTGCTGCCAATAATATATAAATCCTGCGGTCTGAATGCATCCTCGTAATTGTACAAAATATACGATATTCTGTGCATCGCTACAGTGGTCTTACCGGAGCCGGCACACCCCTGCACAATCATATTGGTTTTTGGGGAACGGCGAATAATCAAGTTCTGTTCTTTTTGAATGGTTGCAATGATTTCTCCAAGAACTGCCTTTTTATTTTTCGCAAGATAGCTTGTTAAAAGGTCATCATTTGCAACAACATCAGAGTCAAAGAAATCTTTTAACGTATCATTTTCGATGGTATAAGTCCGCTTACGCAACAAGTCAATCTCAAAGGTGCCTTCGGAACTTACCGTATACTGACAAGGTCCAATCGAATTCTCATAATACACCGACGCAATTGGCGCTCGCCAATCTATGACCACAGGCTCCGACGGTGTTTTTGAAATGCCAACACGTCCGATATAGTAAGATTCTTCGGACTTCATGTTTGGATCCTTGAAATCGATTCGCCCGAAGTATGGCTTTTTTCTAGCCTTTACGAACCTGTCCATCTCTCTTTTCAATTGCCTGAGTCTTATGGTTGCATCATTCCACAGAATAAGAGTTTCCTTGTCCTGTTGTTCGATAGAAGCATACAGGTCCGCTACATCCTGATCCATCCTGGATATATCGTCCTGCGCTTTCTCAAGATTTGATTGGGCTATCGTAATCACCTCGGCTAGTTTCTGTTCTTCCGCTTCTCTTGATAACCCGGAAATTTGTTTGAATTTCTCGTTCATGAAATACCTCACTATTGATAAATTCATCCCGACTTATTCATTTTATCCTATTTGGTATTAATAGGAAAGACTAATTATAAAAAAATTCCGCCAAGATTGTAACATCCTGGCGGAAATAATTTACCGAAATGTAATCTCCCCGGTCTCATCATCCATACTTTCCACAATTGCAAGGGATTCAAGCTGTATACCGCGTTCGCGGATTTTCTCTCCTCCCACCTGGAAGCCTTTTTCAATGGCAATGCCGATTCCTTCTACCGTTGCACCGGCTTCTTCTACGATATGAAGAAGGCCTTCCAATGCACAGCCGTTTGCAAGGAAATCATCAATGATGAGAATGTGATCCTCTGCGGAAAGGAACTTTTTGGACACGATTACATCATAGATTCTCTTGTGAGTAAATGACTCAATCTTGGTTGTGTAGTTATCAAAATCCAAGTTGATGCTCTGGGATTTCTTTGCGAATACAACCGGAACGCCAAACTCCATTGCAGTTACTGCTGCAATACCGATTCCGCTTGCCTCAATGGTAAGAATCTTGGTAATATTTTTTCCTGCAAAAAGTCTCTTCCATTCCTTTGCCATTTCTGAAAACAGCTGAATATCCATTTGGTGATTGATAAAGCTGTCAACCTTTAGTACATTACCTGCTCTTACGATACCATCCTTTTGAATGCGTTCTTCTAAAAGTTTCATAATTTATACCTTCTCCTACTTTTATTCGTCAAAATGATTTATCTTTCCTCTCGGAAATAGCCAAGTCCCAGACTTTCAGGCGGCTGGTTTTCTCTCTTATTCCTCATACTGGTCAGAATAAGAACTATCAACGTAACCACATAAGGAATCATCTTATAGATTTCCTTTAATTCCATATGATCCATTCCTGTCGGAATATACAGATACAAAATATAAAGTCCGCCAAACAGGATGGATGAGAAAATACCTACATTCGGTCTCCAGATTGTAAAAATAACAAGGGCGATTGCAAGCCAGCCACGGTCACCGAATGCATCGTTTGACCAGACGCCGCAGGCATAATCCATAACGTAGTAAAGTCCGCCAAGACCGGCAATCATACATCCCAGACAGGTTGATACATATTTATATCGGATAACGTTAATTCCTGCCGCATCTGCAGTATTCGGGCTCTCGCCCACAGCGCGAAGGTGCAGTCCCACACGAGTCTTTTTCATCACATAAGAACATACAAGTGCAATCACAATTGCAAGGTATGCCAAAAATCCATAGGATAAAAACAGCTTTCCAAATGCTCCAAGTTTTCCTGCAAAAGGAAGGGACTTACTAAAGCAACTGCTCGTAGCCGAAAGAGCAATGGAAGGCACTTCACTACCGGAAAGCTTAATCAGAGAACCTCCGAAAAAGTTACCAAAACCAACACCAAAGGTGGTCATGGCCAGACCGGTTACATTCTGATTTGCCCGTAATGTGACGGTAAGGAAACAATATAAAAGTCCCATCAGGAGTGAACCGATAAGACAGCAAAGCATCGGAATCGCAATTGCGAAAAAGCCATTGATATTTCCGCCGCATGACTGCTCATAAAAGAAGGAACCAATAACACCACTGATTGCTCCAACATACATAACACCGGGGATTCCCAAGTTTAAGTTTCCGGATTTTTCGGTTAAAATCTCACCAGTACATCCATATAAAAGCGGTATTCCCTGCACGACTGCACGAGGGATAAAGCTAACAAGATCTATCATGATGCTTTCTCCTCCTTTCCGTTCTTTTTACGGAAGTTAATCTTATAGGTAATAAAGAATTCACATCCAATAATAAAGAATAAAATAATTCCGGTTAAAATATCTGAAAAAGAATGATTCAGTCCAAAAGCCGTTGAAATCTCACCGGCTCCACGATTTAAGAAGACAATCAAAAAGCTTGCAAAAATCATAAAAATCGGATTGAATTTAGCCATCCAGGAAACCATAACTGCGGTAAAGCCCTGTCCGTCTGTGATGGTTGTGGTAATGGTATGATTGATACCTGCAACCAGCAGTAATCCGACAAGTCCGCAAATAGCACCGGATAAAAGCATGGTACGGATAATGACCTTTGGCACCTTAATTCCGACATATCGTGCAGTCTGTTCACTCTCACCGACTACGGTAAGCTCATATCCATGCTTACTGTAATTTAAATAAATAAACATGGCAATGGTTACAACGACTGCAACAATGATAGTAAGTAAATATTTAGAACCTGCAATCTGAGGTAGCCAGCCCTCATTGCCATTCTGGTTAATAATACCAATCTTTCCTGAGCCCTTCGGCACTTCCCAAACTACCGTAAAAAATGCCACAAGCTGAATCCCGATATAGTTCATCATCAAGGTGGAAAGTGTCTCATTTGTGTTCCACTTTGCTTTTAAGAAAGCCGGGATAAATGCCCAAAAAGCGCCTGCTGCAATACTTGCTACCACCATAATCGGGATGAGAACTGCATTAGGAAGCTTTCCTCCAAGACAAATCATACAAGCTGCCGCTGCAAGGCCTCCGATAAGCACCTGCCCTTCTCCACCGATATTCCAGAAACGCATTTTAAATGCCGGTGTAAGCGCAAGTGAAATCAAAAGCAAAATAGACATATTCTGTAAAGTAACCCAGGTCTTTCTTGAGGAGCCGAACGCCCCTTTAAAAATTGCTGCATAAATCGAAATCGGATTGTCTCCGGTTAAAACCATTGTTACAATTGCACACACAATCAGTGCAGCAATAATTGCGATTGCACGGATGCCCACGGATTTGTACCACGGAAGGACATCACGTTTTGAAATATGTATAAACGGCTCACGATTCTCTGTTTTAGCCATTATTTTGTCCTCCTATCTGTGTCATCATCATTCCCACCTGATTCTTATCTGCAGTCGGGCCATCAACGATTCCGCTCACCTTACCTCCGCACAGAACCAGAATTCTGTCTGACAATTCTAAAAGCACGTCCAAATCTTCTCCGACGAAGATAACTGCCACACCTTTTTCCTTCTGCTGATTGATTAGGTCATAAATCGTATAGGCAGAATTAATATCCAGACCTCTTACTGCATATGCGGTAAGAAGCACCGTCGGTGCAGAAGAAATTTCTCTTCCGACAAGGACCTTTTGTACATTACCGCCGGAGAGACGTCTGACCGGAGTCGTGATTCCCGGAGTAACAACCTCAAGATCCTCTACAATCGTTTCTGCCAATTCCTTTGGAGCTTTTCGATCTGCAAAGAACGATTTTCCTTTTCGGAAAGAACGAAGGAGCATGTTATTTGTCAAATCCATGTTTCCAACCAGTCCCATTCCGAGACGATCCTCAGGAACAAAGGAAAGGGTAACACCCATATCCGCAATTTTTCTTGGGTCCATACCGAGAAGCTCTGTGGCCTTTTCATCGGAAATGAAGGTTACACTTCCGTTCTCAGCTTTCTGAAGCCCGGCAATTGCTTCTAAAAGCTCCTTCTGTCCGCATCCGGAGATTCCGGCGATACCAAGAATTTCTCCGCTGTTTGCAGTGAAAGAAACATCATCTAATTTCACGATTCCTTCTTCACTCTTTACTGTCAAATGTTCTACTTTAATTCGAGGTTTTGGATCAACCGGCTTCTCACGCTTGATATTCAAAGAAACCGTTCTGCCCACCATCATATTGGTCATTTCTGCAGCATTGGTATCCTTTGTCATCATATCTCCGATATACTGTCCTTTACGAAGTACAGCAACTCGGTCCGAAATAGCCTCCACCTCATGCATCTTATGTGTAATGATAACAATTGCCTTGCCATCCTCTTTCATATTGCGCATTACATGAAACAGCTTTTCGGTCTCCTGCGGAGTAAGAACTGCAGTCGGCTCATCCAAAATCAGAATATTAGCCCCGCGATATAATACCTTTACGATCTCAACTGTCTGCTTTTCTGATACAGACATGTCGTAGATTTTTTTATTTGGATCTACATCAAACCCATATTTATCACAGATTTCTTTAATCTTTGCTGTTGTTTCTTTTAGATTAAGCTTGCCCTGCTGTCCAAGCGTAATATTTTCTGCAGCGGTAAGCACATCTACTAATTTGAAATGCTGATGAACCATACCAATTCCAAGTTCATACGCATCCTTTGGCGAAGCGATTACTTCCTCTTTTCCATTGATAAAAATCTGGCCTTCATCCGGGAAATAGATACCGGACAGCATATTCATAAGGGTTGTCTTTCCACTACCGTTTTCTCCTAATAATGCAAGAATCTCACCCTTATTTATTTCAAGATTCACCTTTTCATTTGCCACCACAGAACCAAACGTCTTTGTGATGTTCTTCATGGTTACAGCAGCTTTGCTTTCCATGGGTTGTTCTCCTTTGTTTCATAAATTGTGTCAAAAGCGACATATTTCTATTATACCACGTAAATCGTGTGCCGCAAGGCACACATTTAAAAGTAGGGGACGTAAATTGAACGTCCCCTAAAATTTTTCATTGATATTTTCTCCCGACAAATCAGCTTTTATTAGAATGCTGTATCAAGAAGAGAAATACCATCGATATTTAAGTTGAAGTAAGGTGCAGAACGGAATCCTTCTCCAGACTCGCTGAAGTATCCGTCGATAATAACCTCATGATCTCCTTCGTAATTAGCGTCAGTATCAACGTCAGCCATATAAGAAGTAAGAGCAGCACCATCAACAGTAAATGTTGTTGTATCAAATACATGAAGGTTTCCGGCAACGATATCTGCTGAAGCAGCATCGATAGCTTCTTTTGTTCCTTCTGCTGCAGCGCTACCAAGATCGGTAAGAACTACAGAACCTGTTTCAATTGTACCGGACCAGTCAGTTGCGATTGCTGTTCCGTTGTTCATGCAGTTAAAGCAGTACTCGAAATATGGAGCCCAGTTAATTCTAGAAGATACGATGAATGTATTTGGGCATGCGCTTGCTGTGCTTCCGTTGTAAGAAATGTTAGGTACACCTGCAGTTTCACAAGCAGTTGGAGCACCCATAGAGTCTGCATGCTGGCTGATTAATACACAACCATTCTCGATAAGCTTGTTTGCGCCTTCCTTCTCAGCAGTCTCATCATACCAAGAACCTGTAAAGGTAACTTCCATTGTAACTGTTGGGCATACACTCTTTGCTCCAAGGAAGAAAGATGTATATCCGGAAATAACCTCTGCATAAGTAAATGCACCAACATATCCCATCTTAGCCTGATCAGCAGTAATCTTACCAGCTGCAATCATCTCATTTAACTTCATACCAGCTGCGATACCTGCAAGGTAACGGCCTTCGTAGATAGAAGCAAATGCATTATGATAATTGTCTAAGCCTTCAGTATGAGCCTTTGTTCCGGTTGCATGACAGAACTGAACGTCTGTGTACTCTTTTGCTGCTTCAATCATGTAATCCTCATGACCAAAACTGTCAGCAAAAATGAAATTACATCCATTGTCAGCAAGTTCACATGCAGCTTCGTAACATTCCTGTCCTTCCGGAATGTTTGTCTTGATTTCGTACTCAATACCAGCCTTCTCACAAGCTTCTTTTGCTGCGTTCATGAAGTTTAAGTCATAAGTAGAGTTCTCATCATGAAGGAAAATAAATCCAGCCTTGATGTTAGAAACAGTCTCTACAGATGCGCTACCATTATCAGCAGCTCCCTGCTCTGTGGAAACCTGCGCGTTGTTAGAAGCATTGTTTTCTGAACCAGAACCACAAGCTACAAGTCCAAATGCCATTACAACTGAAAGTACAAATGCAGTAATCTTTTTCATTGTTTTTCTCCTCTGTTAATAAATTAAATTGTTTATGATTGACTAATTTGCCAATTATGGAAAAATCTTAGCAAAATCACATATGAAATGCAATACGAAAAATGTTGAAAAATGGAAGTTTTATTATATTTTTTAGGACAATATTACCAAATAGAGGCTTTACTGTAAGTAAATACCCTAGTTGGCTGTTTTCACTTTATATTTATGCCGTAATGGTTTCATCGTCCAATCATCAAACCCAACGATTCCATCCTTTTGCAATCTGCCGAGAACAATTCCGGGATCCCGCTCTATCTGATTTGCAAATGTCATAATAGACTGCAAATCATATTTCTTATTTTTTAAGAACTCTTGGTATTTATCCGGTGGTATCAATTTATCTTCTGCATATCTATCCGCCGCATCTTCCTGTTCTCCGGTTTCCTTTTCGAAAGAAATACCATAATCTCCATTGATGATATGTCCTATTTCATGAAAAAGAGTAAACCAGAACGAGTCCGCATTCAATCTTCTGTCATTTACCATCAGCATAATATTATCACCAACTTTTTTAGTGGCGCCATTCGTTTTCGAACCTGAGATATTTGGTAAAATAACAAACATTACTCCGGCATCCAGAAAAGCTTTCTTAATCAAAGGATAAAACTCTTCATGCTCTCTTGTAAGTGATAAAGCATAGTCAGCGGCTTCTTCAAACCTTTTCTTATTAAACTTAGGAACATCTGTTTTTAATGTTTTATTTGTGGCAATCTGAACCATTACATTTGCTTTCACCGTACTTGCCTCTGTCAGTTTCTCATTTGCACTTCTAAAGCTTACAGCCATATCTCTTTTCTTAAATACCGAAAGAGTTGCCACATTCAGGAATTCTCGAACGCGCTTAATCTGCTCGTCTTTTTTTCTCGGCAAATCCGGCAACCCGAAATTCTCTCTGAAATATTTGTAATCAAAATATTCAAACACCTTTCGCTCTTGGGCAAGTTCTTCCTCAGACTTAAACTCTGCAATTAAAGCATCATAAGCATTCTGCAGATTAAGCCAATAGGTAACACTCGTTCCTATCATTCTTGATAGCTTCATTGCAATATCAATGGAAAGACTCTGTTCACCTCTGATTAAGAGGCTGAGATTTTTGGGAGTCGTATCAAGTCTCTTTGCAAAATCTTCCTGTGTGAGTCCACTCTCATCAATAATTTCTTTGATATAATATCCCGGATGAAACGCAATCGTATCATTGTATTCAATGTAATTACTCATAATGTTTGCTCACCTCCCATTAATCAAAATTACCTATCAGGTAATTTAATTTTAGTCTGAAAGGATATCGTTGTCAATAGATAACGCTCCGAATATAAATAATTTCTTTCCCTAATATTCAAAACAGGATGTGCATGCTAACACATCCTGTTTATGTATCCGTATATTTTTACTTGCTACCGCTTCCTATCGCCCCACAATCCTTTTTACCGCGTCAATCAAATCCTCACTAAAACCATCTAAATCCTTTAATGTAATAACTTCATCCCGCACAAACATAGCAATATCCCATATTGCCTCTGATTTACGCACTTCCAAAAGCACACCCGGATGCTTTTTATCCTGTTTGATTCTCTTTTCAAGCTCCCAGAAATGATCCGATGCCAAGCCCGGTGCGCTCAATAGCTCTATATATTCCTTTGTGAGCTTCTCCATATAATGCTCCTGCCATTGCGGCACTTTCTCCTTAAATAGCTTCCAATCCTGTTTTGAAATTTCAAACATTTTTGCCTCCATCTTCTCATAAAACACCGGCACTTCTCAGCCGATCTCCAGCTTCATTCCATTCGAAAAAGCAATCGGGAACGCAAAGGTTCTCTCTTCCCCGGAGTCGAATGTCACCGTAAACCTGCTGACTTTCCCGTTCTCATCATACAAAACATCACTAACCACACCCGCGCCATACTTTTTCTGTACAACTCGCTCACCGATAATCAGTTCAAAATCACTGGCAAGCGTCATCTCCTTGACTTGCTTTGCCGGCTTTTTATATCTATCAGAAATAAGGCCTTTTACTCTCGTCTGATTCGGTTGTATTACCCGCATTTCTTTAATAAAGCAAGAACCTGTATCTGCCAATTTAAAAATATGTAACTCATTTTTTGCTCTTGTCATGCCAACGTAAAATAAACGTCTCTCTTCTTCAAATTCGTTCTTCTCCAGCGGTGTTGCTGAAGCAGAACGAATCACCTTGTTCGGAAAAACGCCATCACAAACATCCATCAAAAATACCCGGTCATACTCTAATCCTTTTGAGGAATGAATCGTCGACAGGATGAACGAGCAATTCGTATCCCGTCTGCTGCTTTTTAGCATCTCCGAAAGATAGGTGAGTCTGTCAAGAAAGCTTTCTATCGACGCCTCATTGTATGATAGCATCTTTAAAATAAAAAGCTTGTTATCATCTATATTATTCCGTTTCAAGTACTCACCATATCCAAGCGGTGTTTCGATACGAAACAATGCTTTTGCCGGTGGCTCGTTTTGCATATTTTTTAGATGTGTTGCGAACGTTTTACACTTTCCTTTTACCATCCCGTTCATGCCACTCATCTCATTTATAGCATCAAGCACCGGTATCTTTTTTTCCTGGCTGATGCGGCACATCTGTTCTGCCTGATTCTTTTTCAGATAGGTTTGGCACTTGAAATAAATTCGCATAAACAGTTCTGTATTATATGGTTCCAGTGCAAACCGCATGATATTCGTAACATCTATCACCACACGATGCGTAAAAAAAGCCATATCCACACTTTTTATCCGGTAAGGAATCTTTTGCCTGTCAAGCAAATCAATCAGAGGCAGCGCGCTTTCATTATCCCGGTATAGCACCGCTGTTTCCCTGCTGCAATCTGCCGCAACCTTTGAAAGATAGCTGTACTGGTTTGACCTGCTCTTTAATTCAATATAAGTAATCTCTTTTTCTGCTGCTCTGGTGGCAACCATATGCTTTTCATGTCTTGCCTTATTATGCTGAATAAACAAATCTGCGGTTGAAACGATTTTTGCATTGGAACGATAGTTCTGGTCCATCACAAGAACCTGCGCCTTTGGATGGTCCTTTTCAAAATTCAGCAGTGCCTGCGGATATGCGGCCCGAAACCCATAGATACTCTGGTCCTCATCGCCCACCATAAATAAATTGCCATTTTCGCCAGCCAAAAGACCAATGATGATATGCTGCACCTTCGAAGTATCCTGTGCTTCATCCACACAAATGTATTTGTATTTCTCTTTGTAAAAACGAAGCAGCTCCGGCGAACCTTTCAAAAGCCTGTATGCATAAATCATCTGGTCGTCATAATCCATCCAATGATTGTCTCTCAGATATTTATTATATTCACTATAAATATCCAAAAGCGGAATGCCTTCCTGCTCCCCCTTCTCTCTGATCTCGTCCTCAGAAAGAAGCATATTTTTACAATAGGTAATGAGTGTCTTTGCGCCTTTCACATCACTCTCTGTCGGATATTCCGGCAAATTCTTCACCAATATCTCCGTCAAAATCTTACCGGTTACCTTTTCATCCGTCACAAGTTCAAATGCCGATTTTCCAATCATCTGTGCATAACGCTGTATGACCTTTGCACAAATTCCGTTAATGGTACGAAATTCCAACAGATTGCTGTATTCCTCACCAAAAACAGTAGCAAATCGATGCGCCATGTCATTTGTTGCTGCAACGGTATAGGTCAGCGTCAATATGTTCTCCGGAGAAATCCCCTCGCAAAACACCATATATCCCAGCCGATTTACAAGCACTGTCGTCTTCCCACTTCCCGGAACCGCCAGCATCAGCACCGGTCCATGAATCGCCTGGACTGCTTTGAGCTGGTTTTCATTTAAGTGACTTGAGTATTTCGTTAAAAAAGTTTCTTTATTCATCATTTTTTTACTTATCTACCGTAATATTCAACAATCTTTTTAACCCTTTTTTATTTTTAGGAACATTACGATTCGGTGCAATGTTTCTTAAGTAATCTCCCATCTCATCTGTAGAAACATCCTCAAGCATGGCAATATTCAACAAATTTTTCGCTCTCGAACATCCAACATAAAGAAGTCTTCTTTCTTCCGGCTTAACTAACGAAGCCATAGATGCATCAATAACAAGTATTGCTTCTGCTTCAAGCCCTTTAAACTTTCTAATCGTTGTAAAAAGAATTTTACCTTTTTCCTTCTGTGTAGAAAGTTTCATACCTCCATATTCTTTGCTCATATCAATCCATGAATTGTCTGTACTTTTTGCTGTAAGAATTACGATATCCTCAGCATCCAATTCTTCCTCAACAATTACGTGCTGAATAAAAGCATCTACTATTTTTTCTAATTCATCTTCCGTAGTATAGAACTTAGCCGCCGGCACTTCACCATGAATTTCATTATATGTAACATTTTCCAATCCCATAATACTACATGAGGTTTTAAACACTTCTGCTGTATTTCTACAATTTTTATGAAGAACTAACCTACATTCCGCATCCTCTATCCACTGAGGAGCCTTGTTCTTCATAATATATTGATTTCTATCATAGAACACATAGAAGCATCCATTTTTCCTCTTAACTAATTCGTATAGCCGATTCAACAGTCTATCATCTAAATCCTGTCCTTCGTCTACGATAATATTGCTGTACTCCCACGATTCCGCATCGAAAGCAACTTCTAGAAATTCTTCAAATTCCTGCAATACTTTATCAATATTTACATCTGAAGGGCCCATAACCTCATATGCAAGAGAATGTGCGTTATGAAATGTAACGTTAGGAATTGCAGTATTCTTCAATGTATCCTTTAAAAAGCTATTGAAACACAAAAAAAGAACAGATTCATCCTGTGCTGCTATTCTTTTTGCTTTTTCCAGAGCTAACACCGTTTTTCCTGTCCCAGCCAATCCATGTATTACTGCCGTTTTTTGTTCTTCTAAAAAATCTAATAATGCAACCTGTTGATTCGTAAGCTGAATATAAGCTTCTTCCATCTCTTCTATTTTTGTCTTCAACTTAGGAACAACATGAAAATGTGGACATAGTGTACTAACCACTTTCTGAAACTGAGTTTGATTTAATTTGACAGCCCTATATTTTTTGCTCCAATAATCATAAGCACTATTTATTGCTTTTTCTGCATTGTCAAGACTTCCTTTATCCAAAGTAATTTCCTTTGGTGATTCCGGTGGCAACGTGCATTTATCCAATATATCCACAGATGGAAACCACGCACAATAACACAACATCGGTAATCTAAAATTCCTAATTGCTAATTCTAATCTCTCTAAAAGTTCAAATTGACTTTTCCTAGCTTGTACATATGGACTTATTTTTTTAGATTTTCCTGATTTTGTATTTGTTTGTATCCATTCACCATTCTTATATTCTATTTCACCAGATTTTACTTCTATAACAATGATTCCTTTTTCCGGATGTAATACAACAAAGTCCGCTTCTCCAACGGTCCTCTTATCATTAACTCCTACCCAACTTAACGAATAAAACACTATATACTGATTGTTAAGGCTGCGTAACGCCTCATATACCTTCATCTCTCCATAGCTATTATTAAAATCTTCTGGTTTCACGCTTGGAATAAATACAGCCATATTAACCTCCTAAATATCCAGCGCTTCTTTCACTAAGTCCTCCGCTGTTTTTCCTGATTCAATTCCATTTACAAAATGTTCAAAAGCCTGCACTCTTTTTTCCTTTTTAGAATTTTGGTCAGATATTATTTTCTCAATAAGTTCATCCGTAACTTCATTTTTTATTGTATAGAAAATAGCTTTATCAGGAGCAAGCTTCATCTTTATATCTCCCTTTACACAACGCTCCCAAATTTCAAGAACAAGGGCATTAATATTTTTTCCTGATTTCTTAACAATAACGGACATCAATCCTGTTTTTGAATATCCTGATAGATCATCTAAAAAGGATTTACCTTCTGCGGTTACACCCTCAAAGCACCTTATTGATTGAACTCCCTTTGCAACAATGGAAATAACTCCATAATCCATTAAAAGCGCGAAAGCGGTTCTCTGCTCTTCAGTCATACTTTCATAGGATACATGCTTAAAGGTTTGACCTTCATTAAGTTTTCTGTCATTCCATTCATTCTTTAATGATGCTTCGGTACATAATGTGTTATTAAGTAACATCCTACGTCCGCGCTTAGATTGATTTGTATATAGCAGATATCCATATGCATCCTTGCCATCTCTGCCACCTCTGCCAACCTCCTGATAATACTGTTCAACGGTTTCAGATATTAAATAATTTACAACCACTCTTATATCTTCTATGTCTACTCCCATACCAAATGCAGATGTTGCAAATACAATTTTTACTGTCCCCTCAATAAATCCCTGCATCACAGCTGTCTTATCAGTATCACTCATGTCAGAATCAAAATATGCTACTCCATCATAGATGTCTTTATATTTTTCATATAAAGTTCTTGTTGTTCCTTTGTTTCCATACTTACGATGAGCAAATACTAATATTTTTTCTCCCGGATGCTTTAATATTATTTTTTCTAATTCATCATCCTTTGTATCTTCTTTTCCATCTTTCAAATTAATTATCTCAAGATGTAAATTTTCTCTCCATAGGTTATCCCCTTTTATAACCTTACTTATTTTGAATTCTTCCTGAATTTGAGTTTGTTGTTCATCATTCAATGTAGCAGTTAAACACAAAACCCTTGGCCAGCTATTATTACCAAATATGCGATTAAGAAACAATGGAATATTTCTATATGCAGGTCTAAAGCCCTCACCCCACTGGGAAACACAATGAACTTCATCGACCACAACCAGTCCGATATCCTCTTTTCGCAAATTCAAGACATACTCAAGATATCCATCATTTGAAATCCTCTCTGGAGATGTAAATATGAATCTTGGTAAAACTCCATTAGCCATATCTGTTATGGTTCTAAATTGCTTTCTGTAATCCATTCCGGCAAAACTAACTGATGACAAGCCTTGCAAAGTGAGCTGTCTACACTGTTGATCCATCAATGCCACTAATGGCGATATTACTATTGTCGCTTTTCCAGTACATAAACCCGCTATCTGATATATAAGCGATTTTCCACCGCCTGTTGGCATCAAACATAATACCTTTTCTCCACAATTCAATGCATCTATCGCAGGCTCCTGCACACCCCGAAAATCATCAACCTTTGGAAAGTATTTTTTTAAATAATCTCTTTTATCCATTTTTACCATATTGTATTAAACTTCAACATATCATCATTTCCAGTAAGTGTTGTAATATCTGATTTATGTACAGATGTAACATATTCATAAAAATCATTTGTAAGCAGGAATCTGTAGTCTACTGGAAACTCTTTATGAAAACGTGCTTGTATTTTCTCATCCATAATTCTATATATCCTTAATGTATACACGCAGAAATTTTCATATGGGAAGTAATAATTATGCTCAGTTTCTATTGTGCCTGTTTTAGAATAGAAATCATCTTTTACCATGCAAAACTCAGAACTTCCTGATGGCATATCTATTCCTTTCCCAGCACCCGAAAGAAAAAACAAGGAATAAACTCCTGCCTTATAATTACCCGGAAATACTCTCGGATACATATGATTCAAAATATTTGATACTATTCCAAATCCAAGAACTCCACTCTTATAACAGGCATCTTCTTCCATATCTCTAAGTGCACAATCATCAATTGAATCCAATTCTGCCATTGCTTCTTCATCCATGTCTTCACAATAATCCTGTGCGAAACACATCATATTATAAAACGTATCATATAATTGTTGACTCTTACATCCAAAGAACTTTTTCTTCCACTCATTCAACGATTCTGACTTACTTTGTAAGGTTTTTCTAATAACATCACATTCCTTTTTTAATATAACATCCTTAAATCCCTGCGTATCTTCGGAATATTCTTCTTCCATGAGATCAATATCGAACATGTCAAGATATTTGTCATGTAACTTGTCATTCTTCTTAATCATCTCATTTAAAAAAGCTGAAAAACTATCCTGAACACTTGGCATATCCTGATAATGTGAAACGCCTTCTAAATATCCATCCACATATTCTTCAACTTTTGGTTGCATAATTAACCATACCTTATCAAGATGTTCCTGATTTCTCAATAATTCAAATTCTTTCTCACCTGTTGGTGTATCAATGAGACTATGTATCATTTTTATCCCTCAATTCTCTTTACGTTAATATCCAAATTCAAAATTATCCATAAATGCTATCTATAATTACTAGATTTCCTTCAACTTCTTTCCATCTGCTGTCTTCCAATCTACATTACCATTTGAAGTGTGACCTAAAACTACAGCAGATGCTGCCGAAGGTGCATTAAATTCATAATCCTGGGTAAATAATCTATCTGCAATAATTCCATCATCTTCTAAGCGCTTACGTAAATTAAAATATGATTTCCCTCTCGTCTCTAATGATGGAACTGTGCCATCTGACACTTTAGAACCTTTTAATACCGTTAACCCTCCTGACGATAAAAATCCCTTAGCAGAAGCTCCTGAGCCTTTACAATACAGATACTGTGTCTCGTCTGTAACTTCCGGTGCCGGTACAAGTACTTTATATCCAAGCGTGTTAATCACAATCTTTACATTGTCAATAAATTCTTCCATTGTGGCTATATTAGATTCTTTTAGCACCGTATTGGAATATGTGTTTTTTGTAAGAACACGATAACGATTACATTCCCTCGCCAACCTAACAAATCGATCCTCTAAATAACGAATCAAAGCTTTATTTAAATCATTCCCCACAAAAATAACCGCAGTATTCCAATAATATGTTTCTTTTCCAGATTGGCTATCACGTAGATGCTGCCGCAAACGTTCAATTACGTTTTCAGCTTCTCCAATATAGACTGAGTCTGCTCCATCATCTTCTTTACAAAACAAGAAATAAACTCCCGCTCCGGATACATCATCTCTTGTACAAGCAGCAACCTCTGTTCTCGGAATTTTAATTGCTTTTCCGTTCCAATTAGACAGTTCTGCTGTAATCAAACTTTCCGCTGTTCCATTTACAAGAAATAACTCTATTGTTTTTCCATACGCCACAATAATTACCTTCTTTCTTTATACACTACATCCTTTTCTTACGCTACCGCATTTGCATCAATGCGATCAATCGCCTTTCTGCTTCCCATCCAAACTGTCATAGCTTTAATATAGCCGGACTACAAATAATTTTGTAACCCTCTTTAATAGTCCCATTCTACCACAAATCATTCTTTTTTTATACCCTAACAATGTCACTTTTTACAAACATAAAAGAAATACCAGAGTAGATTTCTCCACTCTGGCAATAAACTTATCACTCTTAATCAACGCAAGCCATTTCTTATATTTTAACTTAAACTAGACAAAGAACGCATAACCAAATCCACATCTTTATTTTCCAGTTCCTGAATGATATGCAGATATGTTTTTTGCGTAGTTGTCATGCTGGCATGTCCCAGTCTTCTTGCCACACTCGCTATTGATACACCTGCAAATAAAAGTAAAGAAGCGTGTGTATGTCTTAACCCGTGGATTGAAATAACCGGAATTTTTAATCTTCTGCAATGGCGTTCCAAAATATCATTAACAGTTGAGTTGTACACCTTTCCCTTTACAAAAATCGGTTCATCTGCCGGTAACCCCTTAACCAATTCAGAGAATTGAATAACCAACTGCCAATCTATCTGCAACTTTCTTACCGACGATTTGTTCTTTGTGGGTTGAAAGCCCTCCCCCGCTTTATAATCCCAGGTTTTGCTTATTGATAATGACTGGTGTGCAAAATCAAAATCATTGGGTGTAATAGCTAAGGCTTCTGAAAATCTCATTCCTGTTTTAGCCACTAATAAAATAAACCAGTCCCAATTAACTTCACCTTTTAAATCCAATCCGCTTAGTAACGTATGAAGTTCAAACTGATTAAGATATTTCAATTTCTTTGCTTTTGGAGACTTTCCTTTAATTATCGCTTTACGAGTTGGATCACGGTCTATTAATCCTTCATCCACTGCATCTAAAACAGCTCCTTTTAATTGATGATGAAAATCCATGGTGGTCTGTCTTTCATGGTAAGCAGCATAGTCATTCAATATTTGCTGATATACTATTCTATTCACCTCACACAACTGCAACTCCGGGACTAATTTCTTTAACCATTGATGTGTCATTATGTATTTATCTAATGTTACTTTTCTGATTGCACCCTGTTTATATACTTCTATCCATTTTGCATAATAATCACAAAACAAATCTGTCCTTTTAAAGTCTTCTAACATATTGTTTTCCTCCATTTCTTAGCAAAAATGGCTTACGTTGATGAAGGGTGATAAGGTGGTCGAGGTTATCAAAATATGCAGCAATCTGTTCCTGTTCAGCCACACTTGGAAGCATAATTTTCGTTCTCAGTACATTTTCATTATATAGTCGCTTAATAGTTGTTCCTTCTATACCAGACCATTTAATAATCAAATATAATTGCTTTAAAAAGGCATTGATAATCTCATCATTATGTTTCAACCATATAATATTGGAATCTTGAAAATACTCGTCCTTACCGCTAAATTCAACGGTTCTGCCAATACTACCTGATGCCGACAATAAAATATCTCCTTTTTCGGGATACGAAAAATTTGATTTATATTCTTCAAACAACTCTCTGGAAATAAATGCGTCAGGTTCACCCCCAAATGTTCCAATCTTAAAAAATGGGACATCCCCTGATTCTGTGGTTTGTTCTTTGAAAATTCTCTTGCACATAGAAACAGAACCTATATCTCCTAGCTTACGCTGTTCCCAAGGGTCAGTAAATCCAGCGAATCGTCTCTTCGGTTTTGTTTCACCTTCCTGAGGAAACATTTCTGACAAATATGATTTTTTTAAATTTTTCAGTTTGTCAAGCTTACGCTGATGAAGGGTGATAAGGTGGTCGAGGTTATCAAAATATGCAGCAATCTGTTCCTGTTCAGCCACACTTGGAAGCATAATTTTCGTTCTCAGTACATTTTCATTATATAGTCGCTTAATAGTTGTTCCTTCTATACCAGACCATTTAATAATCAAATATAATTGCTTTAAAAAGGCATTGATAATCTCATCATTATGTTTCAACCATATAATATTGGAATCTTGAAAATACTCGTCCTTACCGCTAAATTCAACGGTTCTGCCAATACTACCTGATGCCGACAATAAAATATCTCCTTTTTCGGGATACGAAAAATTTGATTTATATTCTTCAAACAACTCTCTGGAAATAAATGCGTCAGGTTCACCCCCAAATGTTCCAATCTTAAAAAATGGGACATCCCCTGATTCTGTGGTTTGTTCTTTGAAAATTCTCTTGCACATAGAAACAGAACCTATATCTCCTAGCTTACGCTGTTCCCAAGTTTTTTCCAAAAACGCAAAAAAAGACAACATTTCTGCT